>CAJUIL010000004.1 GCA_910586225.1 uncultured Eubacterium sp.
TTGTCGAAGATTGTGACGGTCTTCGCTGCACCATCCCCTTTCACTTCGTATCCTTTTTTTAACCGCGCCTCACTGATCCGGGATTTTACCAGTTCCTTAATCAGTTCATTCTTTGTCATGGATTCATATTCAGACAGATCTGGTTCAGAAGAGTGCATACTGATTTGTACAGTGCTTTCTTCTTTTTGTATTCTGTTTTTTGGCGGAAGGCCGTTTACGTCCCTGTACAGCCTCATATAATCCCTGGCTGTTCCCTCGCTGATACTGTATTTTATGGCTGCGTCAGTTTTACTTATTTCATTGTTGTAAATCTGTTTTCCAATGTCCAGCCGTTCTTGTCTTGTGTAACTCATTTGGTAAACCTCCTGTTCATTTAATGGGGGAACAATGTTTATGCACTATATAGACAGTGTTAAATCTTAGCATATATCCTGTCCAAAATCTACCCCCTCCGTGTCCAGTTTTAGTATACCACTTCAATCGGCGGTCTTTCTGGTAATAATAGCTGGTGTGCTTCAGGTGATCGGCGATATGGCGCCAGGAGAAGGTAGAAATAACCGTTTTGTAGCCGTCCTTTTATTTGTGCTGTGCTTTATACCGCACGGCAATGTCGTAAGATGGGTATGCCGTGAACGGGTGCGTTCCTCTATCCGTATCCGTTCGGCGTATGAACCTCTAAAAAAGCTGATCGATCAGCATTGTGATGGGGATGATAAAATTTACTTTGTTTCTCAGGAGAGTAATGGACTGGATTTTCATATTACATTTTATAATGCCAGACCGAATCTGGTTGCAAACGATACTTATGGAGGATGGAATCTAGGAGGACCTTTCTGCAGTACAGACGTTTCTGCAATCCAGATTACTGCAGAGGAATGGCAAAAGCTTTTATTAGAAGGAAATTACGATTTTGTTGCAATCCAGCATTCGAACACTTATTTTTGCGAAAATTATTCTGGTCTGTTTGTAAAACCGGATGAGATAGCAGATACATCGTTATTCAGGCTGGATAGAACAGATGGCAAGCTTAGACGGGTTTATTAATCAAAATTGTTACGTGAAAAGTGAGGACAGAGGAAATGCTTGAAAAGGTATCTGAGGAAGTGCTGTCTGCGGTTCCGGTTGTGATTCCTGCATACGAACCGGATCGCTCGTTTGTCTGCTTTTGTAAGGAGCTGACGGAGGTGGGATATGCTTTAGTTGTCGTGGATGATGGAAGCGGAGCGCAGTATCGCGAAATTTTTGATAGTATCCGCGCACAAAATATTATAGTATTGGAACATGAGAAAAATATGGGAAAGGGAAGGGCGCTAAAAGCTGCTTTTTCGTACATACTGCAGGAATTTCCTGAAATAATAGGCGCTGCTACAGCGGATTCGGATGGCCAGCATACGGTTTTTGATATTGGGAAATGCATAGCTGCTTTTGCGGAGCATCCAAATGACCTTATATTAGGATGCAGAACATTTGACGGAGCCGGAGTGCCTTGGAAAAGCAGGCTTGGCAATGAATTAACAAAAAAGGCTTTCCGGTTTTTGTGCGGCATAAATTTATCCGATACGCAGACGGGGCTTCGTGTAATTCCTGGGGATTTTATGCGGGAACTGCTTGATACACCGGGGGAGAGGTTTGAATTTGAAACAAATATGCTTTTAAAATGTAAGAATAGCAGAAATATCAGAGAAGTGGAAATTTGTACGATTTATGATTCAAAAACAGAGCATAAAACGCATTTTCGTCCGTTGCATGATTCTGTTCGCATTTATCGGACGATTTTATTGTATGCGGCAGTTTCTTTTTTATGTGCATTTCTGGATTTTGCGTTATTCCATTTTCTGGCGCAAAGAACTTCTAATGTATGGTTTATAACGTATCTGGGCAGGGCGTTGTCTGCGACAGCTAATTTTGTACTCAACCGTAAGCTTGTATTCCGTCACAAAAACGCTGCGCTGCCTGCATTTTTAAAATATGCCATATTAGCCTTAGTGTCGGGAACTGCTTCAGCGCTGCTGCAGAAAGTGATCAATGCCTGTTTGGGAAAAGGATTGAATCTTGCAGTAAAAGCGATTGTGGAAGCAGGGTTGTTTTTCTTTAATTATGTGATACAAAAGAGAATGGTATTCGCAGGAACGCAGGAGAGATATACACAGAAAGGGAAGTGAAAAAATTTTTGCAACCCTCTTGACGAATGGAAAAAATATGCTATAATAGTTTCTAGTGCTAAAATATTACCTAACAGTTGAACGCACAATACGCAACTGGAGGGAGGTTAGGTGTGAGAATATGTCAAATGTGATCGTAAAAGAGAACGAGACTTTAGATTCCGCATTACGCAGATTCAAGAGAAACTGCGCAAAAGCAGGAATCCAGCAGGAGATTCGCAAAAGAGAACATTATGAAAAGCCAAGTGTTCGTCGCAAAAAGAAATCCGAAGCTGCAAGAAAACGTAAATATAACTAAGTCTGCAAAGATTGGAAAGAGCTGTCGCGCGCTGTGGCAGCTCTTTTAAATTTACAGAAAGAGTTGACGATAAAAACCCCCTGTGTTAAGCTGTTTAAAGAGTTTTGTCAGCAGCAGCCGGCCGCTGCGGCCGGCTGCTTTTGGAAGATTGGAGCAGGGAAGCTCGGAACGAAAGAAGTGAATTACACAAAAGGAGTATAGAAATGGAAAACAGGATTTCAGGAACAACAGGTCTGTTGGCGCTGATCGGTTCGCCCGTTGGGCATTCCGGCTCGCCGGCGATGTATAATTATAGCTTTCAAAAGCTTGGGCTTGATTATGTCTACGTGGCGTTTGATGTGCCGGTGGAACAGGTCGGTCAGGCGATCGGGGCGATGCGTACATTTGGGATGCGCGGCTTAAACGTAACGATGCCGGATAAGACCGAGGCGGTCAAATATATGGACGAGCTGTCTGATGCGGCGCGTGTGATCGGGGCGGTGAATACGATCGTGAATGACGGCGGCAGGCTGACAGGATATATGACCGACGGAGAGGGATTTGTGAATAACCTGCGTGACCATGGCGTGGAGATTGCGGGAAAGAAGATTACGGTCGCAGGCGGCGGCGGAGCTGCGACGGCGATACAGGTACAGTGCGCGCTGGACGGGGCGCGGGAGATTTCGATTTTTAATATGAAAGACGCGTTTTTTGCACGTACACTGGAAATAGCGGAGAAAATAAGGAAGGAACGGCCGGATTGTATCGTACAGGTGTTTGATATTGCGGATACAGAGAAAATGACGCAGGAGATAGCATCCAGCGATATTTTTGCCAATGCGACGATCGTGGGCATGAAGCCGATGGAGAAAGAAAGTGTGGTACAGGATACGTCGGCGTTCCGGCCTGGGCTTGTCGTGTGTGACGCGGTGTATAACCCGAAGGAAACAAGGCTGCTGCGCGAGGCAGGCCAGGCGGGCTGTGCGTGTATTTCCGGCGAGGGGATGCTGCTTTGGCAAGGTGCGGCTGCCTTTAAGCTTTATACCGGACAGGATATGCCGGTGCAGGAGGTCAAGGAGCGTTTTTTTCAATAGTTGGCTGTGATAGGTAGTATTTTAAGGTTATTTTAAGAAAAAAAGCATATGCTATTGCCGGAGTGTGCCGTTTGCCAAAGCGGCAGCAGGCTGTGCGGACAGGACGGCAGGATCAGATGATGAGGAGGAATAAAATGAGTGAATTATCCCATTTGGATGAGCTGGAGGCGGAAGCCATATACATTATCCGTGAAGTGGCGGCGGAGTGTGAAAAGCCGGTGATGCTGTATTCCATCGGTAAGGACAGCTCTGTAATGCTGCATCTTGCGATGAAGGCGTTTTATCCGGAGAAGCCGCCGTTTCCGTTTTTACATGTGAATACGACGTGGAAGTTTCGGGAGATGATCGCGTTTCGTGACCGGATGGCAGATAAGCTGGGGATCGAGATGCTGGAATATATTAATGAGGACGGCGTGGCAAGAGGGATCAACCCGTTCGACCATGGCGCGGCGTATACAGATATTATGAAAACGCAGGCGTTAAAGCAGGCGTTGAACAAATACGGATTTACAGCGGCGTTCGGGGGCGGACGGCGTGACGAGGAAAAATCCAGGGCCAAGGAGCGGATTTTTTCATTCCGCAATGAAAACCATGCCTGGGACCCGAAAAACCAGCGGCCGGAGATGTGGAAGCTGTTTAATACGATGATCCACCAAGGGGAGAGCATTCGTGTATTTCCGATCTCCAACTGGACGGAAAAGGATATCTGGCAGTATATCAAGCGGGAAAACATTGAGATCGTGCCGCTGTATTTTGCTAAGGAGCGCCCGGTTGTATATCGTGACGGTAATATCATTATGGTAGACGACGACCGGATGAAGCTGCGTGACGGGGAAACGATCGAGCATAAAAAAGTACGGTTCCGTACGCTTGGCTGTTATCCGCTGACTGGAGGCTGTGAGTCGCAGGCCGATACGCTGGATGCGATCATTGAAGAGACGCTGAGCGCGGTAGAGTCTGAGCGTACGTCGCGTGTCATTGACCATGAAGCGGCGGGAAGCATGGAAAGAAGAAAGCGGGAGGGATATTTCTAAATGAAGGGGTTATTAAAATTTATCACATGCGGAAGTGTTGACGACGGAAAATCCACGCTGATCGGGCATATTCTGTATGATGCAAAGCTGCTTTACGCAGATCAGGAGCGCGCGCTGGAGTTAGACAGCAAGGTCGGCAGCAGAGAGGGCGCGATTGATTATTCCCTGCTGCTGGACGGGCTGATGGCGGAGCGGGAGCAGGGCATCACGATCGACGTAGCCTACCGTTATTTTACAACGGACAACCGCAGCTTTATCGTGGCGGATACGCCGGGCCACGAGGAGTATACGAGAAATATGGCGGTCGGGGCTTCGTTTGCGGAGCTTGCTGTCATTTTAATTGACGCGAAGGCAGGCGTGCTTGTCCAGACAAGGCGTCATGCAAGGATCTGTGCGCTGATGGGCATCAAGTACTTTGTATTTGCAGTAAACAAGATGGATCTGGCAGGCTACAGCGAAGAACGGTTCCATGAAATTGAAGCGCAGATCCAGGAGCTTTCGGACGAGCTTTCGCTCGGCAGCGTCAAGATTATTCCAGTATCTGCGACGGAGGGCGACAATATTACAACGAAGAGCGCAAATATGCCTTGGTACGGCGAAGAAGCCTTGCTGGATTATCTGGAAAATATCGATACGTCGGAAAAGACGATGGAGACAGGCGCTTATATGCCGGTACAGCGGGTGTGCCGTCCAAACCATGAGTTCCGCGGATTCCAGGGGCAGGTAGAAGCCGGGGAATTTCACGTTGGGGACGAGATTGAAGCGCTGCCAGGCAGCCAGAGGGCGAAGATCCGATCGGTACTGATCGGGGATCAGCCGTCGGAATCTGTCTGCAAAGGCCAGCCGGCGACGATTCAGCTTGACCGCGAGATCGATATTTCACGCGGCAGCGTAATAGTAAAGGACGCGCCGATCACTCTGTCGAAAAAAGTGACGGCGACAATTTTGTGGATGGACGACGCCAGTCTGCATACAGACCAGGATTATCTGATCAAGATTGGCACGAAGCAGATGCCTGCGATGATCAGCAGCATCCATTACAAGATCGATGTCAATACCGGAAAGCATCTGCCTGCGGTTTCGCTTCAGAAAAATGAGATTGCGGTATGTGACATTGTGCTTTCGGAAAATATCGCGGTGGACGAGTTTGCCAGACATAAGACGATGGGTGAGCTTATTTTGATCGACCGGGTAAGCCATATGACATCCGCGTGCGGTGTAGTAGACAGTACGAGGGGCAGAGGCGAGCGGGATAAGATGACGACGTTTGAGTACGGAGAGTTAAAGGCAGGAGCCGGTATTTTCAAGGAATATTACCTGAATCTGTTTTTAGATACGATCACGAAGGAAAGCCCGCACAACGGCCGCTTTACAGTCGGCGACGAGGTGCCGGTCAAAGGAGAGAGCTATCACTACCCGGCGTATCTGGATATGATCATTTTGCATGAGCATATGGCAGTCTGCATCCGGGACAGCAGAATCACAAAAATTGTTTCCACAAACGATTATACGTACGAAGGCTATCCGATCGTAAACGGCCGTGGCTGCTATGTGCGTGCGGAAAGCCAGGCGCAGGTGGAGCAGTTTATATATGAATTTGACAGGACGCAAAAGGACGGCGCTGCGCAGTTTTATAACCGCTGGCTGCAGTTTGAAAAATACAGGAGCATTGTATTTAAGGATAATTACTGGGGTGCGTCGAATCTTTCCTAAATTTAAATTTTACAGGAACTTTACATTTGGATAACCTGGATTTTACCTGGGCATAATAAAATACTGTCAGAACTAAAATGGCGGCAGATCGGGATACCGAAGCTGCTGCTATTTGTAAACAAGAAAGAGGAGCATACTTATGAAAGATACGTTGCAGATTCTATTCGGTTTACTGGGCGGCCTGGCAGTATTTATTTTTGGCATGAATATGATGAGCGAATGCCTGCAGAAGGCCGCAGGTGAAAAAATGAAAAGCATCCTGGCGCTTTTGACGAAAAATCCGGTGATGGGCGTGTTAGCGGGCGCTTTGACGACGGCGGTGCTGCAAAGCTCCAGCGCGACGACGGTAATGGCAATCGGCTTTGTCAGCGCAGGACTGATGAGCCTGCCGCAGTCGATTTCGATCATATTGGGCGCAAATATCGGTACGACAATGACCGCGCAGATCATTGCGTTTAAGATCAGCGATTATATTTACCTGTTTATATTTTTGGGTTTTGCGGTGTCTTATGCCGCAAAATCGGAGAAGGCGAGAAATATAGGCCAGACGGTGTTTGCGTTTGGTCTGCTGTTTTTGGGTATTGAGACAATGGGCAGCGTGATGAAGCCGCTGGCGGGCAGTCCGTTCTTTTTAAATATGATCGAGCGGGTAGGGGATATTCCGGTGCTCGGCGTGCTGACGGGTACGTTTATGACGCTTGTCGTGCAAAGCAGCTCCGCTACGATCGCGGTTTTGCAGAATTTTGCGCAGCAGGCAGGGCCGGACGGCGTGACGAGTATTTTAGGGCTGGCCGGGGCGATACCGATTTTGCTTGGAGATAATGTCGGTACGACGATCACGGCGCTGATCGCCTGCATCGGACAGGCGAAGGACGCCAAACGGACAGCGCTTGCACATTGTATCTTTAATTTATCCGGCTGTTTGCTATTTATCTGGTTTATCCAGCCGTTTGCGGCGCTGATACGCTATATTTCTCCAGCGGGGCCGGAGGTTGCGGTGATATCCAGACAGATCGCAAATGCCCATACGCTGTTTAACCTGATCATGACGCTGATCTGGACGCCGCTTTTGCCTTATATGGTAAAGCTTGTGACCGGGTTCATACGAGACGGGAAGGCCGTAGCAAAGGACATTTCCGTGCCGATGTATCTGGACAGCAAGCTGACTGCGCAGCCAGCCGCGGCACTGCGCCTTGTAGAAAAAGAGACGATCCGCTGTGGAGTGGCTGCCGAGGAGCTGTTAGCGGATGTGACGGCTTCTGTTCGGACGGAGGATAAAAGCCTGTCGGGACTGACGATTCAAAAGGCTGGTCAGGTGCGCACCTTATATGAAACAGTAACGGAATACGTATCCGATCTGCTTGCCGCCGGAAGTATGAGTGAGGAGCAGGCGAACGAGGCCGCGGGCATTTTATACCTGTTGGGCGATTATGACCGGATCGTGCTGCTGTGCCAGGAGTTATTGGAGATGATCGTAGATAAGGACAATAAATATAAGAGCGCTAAATTTTCGAAGGAAGCCAGAAGGGATCTGGAGCATAGTCTGGAGCTGGTCGGGGAGATGTATCGGGAAGCGTTTGGGATGCTTCGAAGCGGCGACCGGGACAAGATGAAAAAAATCCGCAAAAAAAAGGAAAAGCTGCTTGACGTCAGCCTGCGTATGCGCAAGGCGCATTTGGAGCGTGTGGATAAAGGCAAGTGCAGCGGGAAGCTTACGAAGCCGTTTTATAAGGTGCTGAACGCGCTGGACCGTTTGAGCAACAGCTGTGCGAATCTGGCGGATCATGAGGTGGAGTGGTAGCTTAATATTTGCTTTACAGAAGCTTTTTTTCCTGCTATAATCAAACATGGATCGGAAATGGAGAGGGGTAGTCTGCGTGGCAGGCTGCCTTTTTGCGCATGAAAGGAGTTTGACACGATGGAGCACAATATTTTTCTGATTGGTTTTATGGGAAGCGGCAAGTCAACGATATCTGACTATCTGAGCCAGCATTACGCGATGGAGAAGATGGAAATGGACCAGATGATCGCGCAGCAGGAAGGCATGAGCATTTCAGAGATTTTTCAGACGCATGGGGAGGAATATTTCCGCAATCTGGAAACGGATGTATTAAAGGAGCTGCAGAGCAAAGGGAATGTTGTAGTATCCTGCGGCGGCGGAACAGCGATGCGGGAATGTAATGTGGAGCTGATGAAGAAAAACGGAAAGATCGTGCTGCTTGCGGCAAGTCCGCAGACGATTTACGAGCGTGTAAAGGACAGCCACGACCGGCCTCTTTTAGAAGGGCATATGGATGTTTCTTATATCGAGGGTCTGATGGAGCAGCGCAGGACCAGATACGAGGCGGCTGCGGATGTGGTGATCCAGACAGACGGCCTGGACCAGGCGTCGATCTGCGAAGAGCTGATGCACAGGCTAGAGGAGGGCGAAAATGCATACGGTTACAGTCAGAAATGTGACAATCGGTGAGGGGATTCCAAAAATCTGTGTACCGGTTGTCGGTATTACAAAAAAAGAGATCAAAGAGCAGGCGGAGCTTGCCAAGCAATCCGGGGCGGACCTTGTCGAATGGCGTGCGGACTGGTTTGCGGACGTGTGTGAGCCGCAAAGCGTTGCGGAGGTCTTAAAGGAGCTGCGGGGTACGCTTGGAGAGCTGCCGCTTTTATTTACTTTCCGTACGAAAAGGGAAGGCGGAGAGCGTGAGCTTTCTTTGAATGCGTATCTTGCGCTGAATGAAGCGGCGGCGCGTTCGGGGCTTGTGGATCTTGTGGATATCGAGCTGTTTGCGGGAGATGAATGTGTAAAACGACTGGTGGAGACGTCACATTCGTATGGCGTAAAGGTAGTTGCTTCGAATCATGACTTTCAAAAGACGCCTGCGAAGGACGAGATCATAAAAAGGCTGTGCCGGATGCAGGAGCTTGGGGTGGATATTGTGAAGATCGCTGTGATGCCGGAAAGCAGGGCAGATGTATTGATGCTGCTTGCGGCTACAGAGGAGATGTGCAGAGAATATGCGCGCTGCCCAGTGATTACGATGTCGATGGGTTCGGATGGCGTGCTGAGCCGCCTCTGCGGAGAGCTGACGGGATGCGCCGTTACGTTTGGCGCGGTTGGAAAAGTATCCGCGCCTGGACAAGTGCAGGCGCAGGAGTTGGCAGCTGTGCTGAGGCTGCTGCACCAGAGTATGTTATAACTAGTTTTTAATTAAGCAAGAAACATCCGCAGCTTTTCTATGGAATCGTTCAAGATCAGCCGTTTTGGCATTTCGGCCAGCTGCAGCAGCGCAAGGGTACTGGAAAAATCGCCGATGTGTGCGGTTCCGTGGCTATCGCTGGAAAGCAGGACCGGGTGATCGTAGTGCTTGCATAAATGCAGCAGCATCAGGTTGTTTTGACGCGTGTCGCCTCGGTATCCGTCCGGCCGCAGCGAAGCGGCGTTGATCTCAAAGATTGTGCGGTGGCTGGCCGCAGCGCTGACCAGTGCCGGATAATCGACCGGATAGCGGCTGTCGTCACAATGGCCGATGATCTGTACATATGGATTTTTTATGGCGGCAAGATAAGCATTTGTATTTTCTTCTTTCGTCCCAGGCTTTGTAATGGCTGGATGCATACTGGCGATGGTATAGTCCAGGCGCTTTAAAATATCCTCGCTAAGATCCAGTGTTCCTGAGCAGTCCAGGATGTTTGCCTCGGCGCCGTAGAGTATGGAAACGCCCAAGCGATTTTTCGGAGCTTGTGTCAGGCTGCGGAAATAAGAAGGGGTTGTGCCGCCTGGTGTGGCTGGGCCGTGGTCGGAAATGCCGAGTAACTGGAGTCCTTTGGCGGCCGCGGCCTTTGCCATATCCGTAATGGTGGCGCTGGAGCCGTGGCCGCTTGCGATTGTGTGTGTGTGAAGGTCTGCTTGGTAAGTCGTAGGGTTCATATGATTGGGTCCTTTTTTGATGGTGTGGGAGTGCGGGACACTCGGATAATTTTGTGTCTAATGTATACTATAGCGTATTTTAGGTATGGAGGCAATGGTGTCTTAGAAATTTTGATATTGCACTGGATATGCATGGATGTTATGATGAAGGTGCGGGAGGGCTTCATAAATATGCAAATCTGTCTTTGTTCCAACAGGTAAAGAACGCGGTCAGAATGGGTAAATGTTATGTGACGCTTGAAGTAATGGCAGAAGTATGCTATGTGCTGGAAGGGCTGTATCAGGTTTCACGAAAAGACATCGTAGATAATTTCCGCAGACTGAATTTTGATGTGGTTATTTTGAATGCTGATGTATTTTTGCGTGCGCTGGAGATCTTTGATGAACCTCCCAAGCTTGATTTTGTAGATTGCCTGTTGTATGGATAAGAAATGGAACGGGGAGTCGACGTTATTACTTTTGATAAAAAATTAAAGAAAAACTTAAGAAGTAAAATGACTGGAGCAGATTTGTTGCAAAGAAACAAGTCTGCTCCATTTTTGTATGACAAAAACAAAGAAAAACAAACATTAATTCTAATATAAAATGTTGTATTATGTGAAATTTATAATAAAATATGTGGATTTATGTTGCCTTTGCAGTCCAAATAGCGTATAATACAGATATTCCTGATGGTTTGCGATAGAAAGGAGAAGAAGCAAATGGGATTATATAGCTATGACAGTACGCCGATTCCGAAATCGGACAGGATTCCGAAGCTGGTAGAGCATTTGTATGCGAAAATGCCGGAGATCGAATCGGCGCGGGCGGTTTTGATCACGGAATCTTATAAACAGACGGAGCATGAGCCGATAGTGATTCGCAGGGCCAAGGCATTCCGGCATATTTTGGAGCATATTCCGATCATCGTCCGGGATATGGAGCTGATTGTTGGGAGTACTACGATCGCGCCGAGAGGCTGCCAGACCTATCCGGAGTTTTCATACGAATGGCTGGAGGAAGAATTTGATACGGTACAGACCCGTGCGGCGGATCCGTTTTACATAGCGGAGCAGACGAAAAAGGAGCTGCGGGAGGCAAATGCTTATTGGAAGGGCAAGACGACGAGTGAGCTGGCGACGTCTTATATGGAGCCGGAGACGCTGGCTGCGATCGCGCACAATCTGTTTACGCCAGGCAACTATTTTTACAACGGGGTCGGCCATGTAACGGTCAAATATGAAGAAGTGCTTGCGATCGGATTTGCAGGTATCCGGCAAAAGGCACAGGAGGAGCTTTCGTCGATCAGCCTTGCGGACGGCAATTATCAGAAAAAATCCAGATTTTTACAGGCTGTTATGATAAGCTGCGATGCCGCGATCTTATATGCGCAGCGTTATGCGAAGCTGGCGCTTGAAAAAGCGAAGGAATGCCAGGATCCGGTACGCAGGCAGGAGCTTCTTGTTATTGCGCAAAACTGCGCGAACGTGCCGGAAAATGGTGCGAACGGTTTTTACGAAGCTTGTCAGTCGTTTTGGTTTGTGCAGCAGCTTTTACAGATTGAGTCGAGCGGGCATTCGATCTCTCCAGGGCGGTTTGACCAGTATATGTATCCTTATTATCAGAAGGATCTGGAAAGCGGGGCGATCACCCGCGCGTTTGCGCAGGAGCTTATGGATTGTATCTGGGTAAAGCTCAACGATCTGAACAAGTGCAGGGACGCTGCGTCAGCCGAAGGATTTGCGGGCTACAGCCTGTTTCAAAACCTGATCGCGGGCGGGCAGAATGCAGAGGGCATGGACGTGACAAACGACCTGTCGTTTATGAGTATACAAGCGTCCATGCACGTATTTTTACCGCAGCCGTCGTTATCCATACGCGTATGGAACGGTACGCCGCATGAGTTTATGATCCGGGCGGCGGAGCTTACAAGAACGGGTATCGGACTGCCGGCTTATTACAATGATGAGGTGATCATCCCTTCGCTGATCAGCAGAGGACTTTCGCTGCAGGATGCGAGGGAATACAATATCATCGGCTGCGTGGAGCCGCAGAAGGCAGGAAAGACCGAGGGCTGGCACGACGCGGCGTTTTTCAATATGTGCCGTCCGCTGGAGCTTGTCTTTACAAACGGGATGGACGCTGGCGTTCAGGTTGGCTTAAAAACCGGAGAAGTGGAGCAGATGCGAAGCTTTGAGCAGTTTTATGACGCTTATAAAGCCCAGATGGAATATGCGATCCAGCTGCTTGTCAACGCGGACAACGCGATCGATATGGCCCATGCACAGCGCTGCCCGCTGCCGTTTTTATCCAGTATGGTAGACGATTGTATGAAGCGGGGAAAGTCGGTGCAGGAAGGCGGAGCTGTTTATAACTTTACCGGCCCGCAGGGGTTTGGTGTCGCGAATATGGCAGATTCCTTATACGCGGTCAAAAAGCTGGTCTTTGAAAAAAAGCAGCTGACGATGAAAGAATTAAAGCGTGCGCTTATGACGAATTACGGCAAGGGCTTAACGAGCGAGGATATCGCAGCGCTTGCGGCAAATACGGCAAAATGTATGCAGGAAGCAGGGGAGCAGGTAGGCGAAAAGGAGATTAAGGCGATCCTGCAGGCGGTTGCAGCAGCAGCGCAGGCACCGCAGGTAGTCGAAAGCGGCGCGCGTATTTTAAAGCTGCTGGAAGAAGCGCCAAAGTTTGGAAACGATATCGAGCAGGTGGACGCATTTGCAAGAGACGTGGCTTATACATATACAAGGCCGCTGCAGAACTATAAAAATCCACGCGGCGGTATTTTCCAGGCAGGCTTGTATCCGGTATCTGCAAACGTGCCGCTCGGTGCGCAGACTGGGGCGACGCCGGACGGACGCTTGGCGCATACGCCTGTGGCTGACGGTGTTTCCCCGTCGGCAGGCAGGGACGTCAACGGCCCGACCGCGGCAGCCAATTCTGTCGCAAGGCTGGATCATTATATTGCAAGCAACGGTACGCTGTTCAATCAAAAATTCCATCCGTCCGCGCTCAGCGGTATGCAGGGCTTAGAGAATTTTACGGGTCTGATACGCGCGTATTTCGATCAGAAGGGCAGCCATATGCAGTTTAATGTCGTCAGCAGGGAGACGCTTTTGGACGCGCAAAAGCACCCGGAGCAGTACAAGCATCTCGTTGTGCGGGTCGCAGGCTACAGCGCGCTGTTCACAACGCTGTCAAGATCCTTGCAGGATGATATTATCAGACGGACGCAGCAGGGCTTTTAATGCTTTATTTATGGAAGGAAACGGATATGGAAGATTATCAGATGACGAAGGGCCGTATTTTTGATATCCAGCGCTATTCCATCCATGACGGATACGGGATACGGACGATCGTATTTTTAAAAGGCTGTGTACTGCGGTGCCGTTGGTGCTGCAATCCGGAATCGCAGGATTACGAGATACAGACAATGTTTGTCCAGGGAGAGCCAAAGATCATCGGACAAGATGTTACGGTACGAAAGGTGCTTGCGACAGTGGAAAAGGACCGGGCATATTACCGCAGGACCGGGGGCGGTATGACGCTTTCCGGAGGAGAAAGCCTTTGCCAGCCTGAATTTGCAGCGGCGCTGCTGCGGGGTGCAAAGGAAGCCGGCATATCCACGGCCATTGAAAGTATGGGCTGCGCAAAATGGGAAGTGATCGAGAAGGTCCTGCCGTGGCTGGACCAGTACCTTCTGGATATCAAGCATATGAACGCGTCAAAGCATCGGGAATTTACAGGCAAGAGTAATGCGCTGATGCTGGAAAACGCGGAAAAAATAGCAAAGATGCAAAAAAAATATAACGTAGAATTAAGCATCCGGGTTCCGGTGATACCAGGATTCAATGATACAGAGCAGGAAATTCGGGAGATTGCCGCGTTCGCCGGGCAGCTGGAGCAGGTCAAACGTATTCATCTGCTGCCGTATCACCGGCTTGGACAGGATAAATACACCGGACTTAACAGGGATTATCCGATGGGGGATGTAAAGCCGCCGTCAAAGGAAGCCATGCAGACGCTTTTACAGACGGCCATGCAGGCATCCGGCATCGAATGCCAGATTGGAGGGTAGCTTGCAGCACAATTTTGAATGGATACCAGAAAGGATCGTACAAGAGCTTGTACCTGGCAAGGAGATATCGATCGCGCATATTATTGCCGGCCCTGACAGCAGCCTTTATGAAAGGCTGGGGCTTAAGAACGCAGAAAGCAGCGGCAAAGCAGCGATCGGCATACTCAACGTAAGTCCGCCGGAAACAGCAGTTATCGCGGCAGATGTGGCGGCTAAGGCTGCAGGGGTTGCGCTTGAGGTTGTAGACCGGGTGCACGGTACGCTGCTTGTGACCGGGGCTGTGTCTGAAACAGAAGCAGCAGTCCGGGCGGTTTTAGACTATGTACAGGATAAGATGGGATTTTCTGTGTGTGAGATCACCCGGACCTGACAGCACACCGCCAGCCCTTGCCTATCGCGGTCTGCTGCAGAGCGATGCTCTGTGAAAACGGTTACAATCCAACAAAAAACAACACAAAACAAACAATAAACACGTTGACTATTGTTGAATTGTGTGCTAGTATAAAATAAGAACAACAAAAACCAACAAAAATCAACACAATTTCACTCCAAGGAGGATAAAGAAATGCAAAACGAATACGAACTGAAAAAAGAAATGTGCGAGATCGGCAGACGCGTATACAACCGTGGTATGGTGGCTGCAAATGACGGCAATTTTTCTGTAAAGCTTAACGACAATGAGTTTTTATGTACGCCGACCGGGGTCAGCAAGGGCTTTATGACACCAGAATATATCTGCAAGGTAGACGCGCAGGGAAATGTGATCCAGGCAAACAAGGGCTTTCGTCCGTCCTCGGAAATTAAAATGCATATGCGTGTATACAAGGAAAGACCAGACGTAACATCTGTCGTACACGCACATCCGCTGTATGCGACGACGTTTGCGATCGCAGGCATCCCGCTGACACAGCCGATCATGCCTGAAGCAGTCATTGCGCTTGGGTGTGTTCCGATCGCGAAGTACGGTACACCTTCTACGATGGAAATCCCAGAAGCAGTATCTGAGCACCTGCAGTACTTTGACGCGGTTCTTTTGGAAAACCACGGAGCGCTTGCGTATTCCGATTCTTTGCTGAACGCTTATCACAAGATGGAGTCGCTGGAATTTTATGCGCGCCTGCTCTGGCAGACAATGCAGATTGGCGGACCGCAGGAGCTGAACAAAGAACAGGTAGAAAAGCTGTACGAGCTGCGCAGACAGATGGGAATGCCAGGAAAGCATCCTGCAAATGTATGCCCGAATGCAAAGGCAGGAAAACCAAGCTGCCACAGCTGCGGCGGACATTGTGCTACAGCCGGCGCTGCGCCGCAGGCGGACAAGGATCTGGTTGCAGCGATCACGGAAAAGGTAATGTCACAGCTTGGTATTTCATAGATCCAAGAGCAAATGGTAATACATAATAAAAAGAAGTGATGAAAAGGTGATAAACGAAAAAGCGATTTATGAAAAAGCAATCAACGAAGAAGATGTGATCCATGCGGTAAGATCAGTGATGGAGCGTATGCATCAGGATGCTGCCTGCCCAAGTACAAAGCAGGGCGGCGCACCGGGCAAAATGACGCTTGCGTTAGCCAAAGCGCTGATCGACAAGGTAGAGCAGAAAGCGGCGCAGATGGGGGTGCGCGCGGTTGTTGCGGTATCGGACGCTTCTGCGCGTCCGGTAGCGGTCCACTGTATGGATGATGCTTACATCGCAAGCTTTGACATTGCGTTAAATAAAACTTATACCTCCGCGAGCCTTAAAATGTCTACGCGTGAACTGGGCGAGCTAAGCCAGCCAGGGCAGCCGCTGTACGGTATCCAGTTCACCAATGGAGGGCGGATTGTGATTTTTGGCGGTGGAGAGGTATTAATGCTAAGGGGTATGATCATAGGAGCGCTTGGAGTAAGCGGCGGTACGGCGCAGGAAGATACCAAGCTTGCGGCCTATGGCAAAACAATTTTTGAGGAGGTAGCAGCGTGTCTGTAAACGAACAGATGGTTCAGGATATCGTGCAGCAGGTGCTGGCAAATATGCGGATTTCTTCCGATGCCTCTGGCAGCCGCGGCGTATTTAAGGATATGAACGAGGCTGTGGAGGCTGCAAAAAAAGCACAGGCAGTCGTTGGCAGAATGCCTATGGACCATAGAGAAAAGATCATTTCCTGCATCCGGGCGAAGATCATAGAAAACGCCGAGCTATTGGCACGAATGGGCGTAAAAGAAACCGGCATGGGCAATGTCGGGCATAAAATATTAAAGCATCAGCTGGTGGCGGAAAAGACACCAGGAACAGAGGATATCACTACGAGGGCTTGGTCCGGCGACCGGGGGCTGACGTTGATCGAGATGGGGCCGTTTGGTGTGATCGGGGCGATCACGCCTTGTACGAATCCTAGCGAGACGATCTTGTGTAATGCGATCGGTATGATTGCAGGCGGAAATACAGTCGTATTCAACCCGCATCCGGCAGCGATCAAAACATCAATCTTTGCGGTAAATCTAATAAACGAAGCTTCACTCGAAGCCGGAGGGCCGGATAATATCGCGTGTACGGTGGAGCATCCGACACTGGATACAAGCGCCATTATGATGAAGCACAAGGATATCCCGCTGATCGCGGCGACCGGCGGTCCAGGAGTCGTAACGGCAGTATTGTCCTCTGGTAAGCGGGGCATCGGAGCAGGAGCAGGAAATCCGCCGGCGCTCGTAGATGAAACAGCAGATATCCGAAAAGCGGCAGAGGACATTGTAAACGGATGTACGTTTGACAACAACCTGCCTTGTATTGCAGAAAAAGAAATTGTAGCGGTAGGCAGCGTTGCGGATGAGCTGCTGCATTATATGATTACGGAGCAGGGCTGTTATCTGGCATCGAAGCAGGAGCAGGATGCATTGACGGCGGTTGTGCTAAAGGGCGGGCAGCTTAACCGGGATTGTGTCGGCAGGGATGCGAAGACGCTGCTTGGCATGATCGGCGTGGACGCGCCGGACAATATCCGCTGTATTACGTTTGAAGGACCGAAGGAGCATCCGCTGATATCTGAAGAGCTGATGATGCCGATTCTGGGCGTTGTCCGTGCGGATGGATTTGAGGATGCGGTACAAAAAGCGGTCTGGCTGGAGCATGGCAATCGCCATTCGGCGCATATCCATTCCAAAAACGTAGACCATATCACAGCCTATGCAAAGGCGGTCGACACGGCGATCCTTGTGAAAAACGGGCCGTCCTACGCGGCGCTTGGATTCGGCGGAGAGGGATATTGTACCTTTACGATCGCAAGCCGTACGGGAGAAGGACTGACCAGCGCGTCCGCTTTTACAAAAAGACGACGCTGCGTCATGTGCGACAGCCTGTGTATCCGCTAAGGCGGTTGCTGGCATAAGCAGCAACAACATATGAAAGCGAGGAAATAAAAATGGACATAGAACTTAATTCTGCAGATGTGCAGGCCGTTGTAAGGCAGGTACTCGAAAGTATGATGGGCCAGACGCCTGCAGCAGGCACGCAGCCGTCGGCTGTCAGTATCCCAAAGACGGCGCACGTTGCAATGCTGACGTCGCTGGAGAATTTTGAAGTCAAGGAATATCCAATGCCGGAGGTCGGCGACGGCGATATTCTTGTAAAAGTAGAAGGCTGCGGGGTATGCGGTACGGATGCGCATGAGTTTAAAAACGACCCGTTCGGACTGATCCCAGTTGCGCTGGGACACGAAGGAACCGGGGAAATTGTAAAAATGGGCAAAAACGTAAAGCTGGATAGTGCAGGAAAGCCGTTAAAGGTCGGCGATAAGGTCGTGACCTGCATGATTTTTAAGGATAATCCGGATATTACGATGTTTGATCTGAATAAACAGAATGTCGGCGGCGCGGATGTGTACGGTCTGTTAGAGGATGATGATATTCACTTAAACGGATGGTTTTCGGATTACATATTAGTAAGAGAAGGCTCTACGGTATTTAATGTAAGCGATCTGGATCTGAAATCCCGCATTTTGATCGAGCCGTGCGCCGTACTTGTTCACGCGGCAGAGCGTGCGAAAACGACCGGGATCCTGCGGTTTAACAGCAAGGTTGTCGTACAGGGATGCGGGCCGATCGGCTTAATTTGTATCTCTGTACTGCGTACGATGGGGATCGAGCACATCGTAGCGGTAGACGGCAACGAGCAGCGTTTGGATTTCGCGAAGCGGATGGGCGCGGAGCAGACGGTGAATTTTATGCAGCATAAAGGCATCGAAGCGCTTACCAAGGGTGTTACAGACGCGTTCGGCGGCTATGCGGCGGACTTTGCGTTCCAGTGTACAGGCTCTCCGGCAGCACACGCGAATATTTACAAATTCATTCGAAACGGCGGCGGGTTATGTGAGCTTGGATTTTTTATTAACGGCGGGGACGCGGTGATCAATCCGCATTTTGATCTTTGCTCTAAGGAAATTACACTCGTTGGCTCTTGGGTATATACGCTCAGAGATTATGCGACGACGTTTGATTTCTTAAAGCGCGCAAAGGCGATCGGCCTTCCGATGGACGAGCTGATCACGCATGAATTTCCGCTGGAACAGATCAACGAAGCGCTGGTAACGAATCTGAAGCAGGAAGGCTTAAAGATTGCGATTGTCAATCGGTAAAGGAGTAAAGCATGGGTGAAGCGGCAGGAATGCTGGAGGTATTCGGGCTGGCAACCGCTTTTGCGGCGGCGGACGCCGGATGCAAGGCGGGAAATGTCCGTCTGGAAACGTTCGATAAAAATAAACCCGCGAATGCGGACGCGCTTCCGGTTCCCCTGATCGTAATGGTCAAATTCCGGGGCAGCGTATCCGACGTAAAAGCAGCGCTTGCGGCAGCCAGGGCAAAAGCAGAGGAGCTTGCCGGCGTGGTAGCGGAATACGCGATCGCAGGGCCGACAGAGGATACGGAAAAGATGATGAAATTAAGCGGTATGGATAAAGGCGAACCGAATAAAAAATATATCAAAGAAGTCTAGGAGGAAAATAAAATGGCACAGCAGGCATTAGGAATGATCGAAACAAGAGGACTGACAGCAGCGATCGAAGCAGGCGACGCAATGACAAAGGCAGCAGAGGTAACGCTTGTAGGGACAGAAAAAATCGGCTCCGGCCTTGTAACCGTTATGGTACGCGGCGATGTAGGAGCAGTCAAGGCAGCGGTTGAAACGGGAGCTGACGCGGCAGGACGGCTGGGCGAGCTCGTTGCGGCTCATGTCATTCCAAGACCGCATGACGACGTAGAGAAGATTCTGCCGAAAATTTAAGGAGCGCTTTTATGGGAAAGGCATACGGATTTTTTGAAATTCCAAGTGTAACGGCGGCGGTTGCGGCGCTTGACATTATGTGCAAGACTGCAGAAGTAGAGATGGTTACTTGGGAGAAAAAGCTGGGCGGAAGGCTTGTAACGATCATCATCCGCGGAGACGTATCCGCGGTAAAGCAGGCGATGGAGGCTGCGGCAGAGGGCGGGATCAAACAACCAGTCGCGCAGGTAGTCCTTCCAAATCCGCATGAAGAAATAATAAAGCTTATTTGGCAAAGCGCGAACCGGGTCATCTCTTAGCGCAAAAGCCGGAAAAGGAGGCAGTTTTATGGCGCAGGAAAACCGGACGCCGGACCAGGAGACAGATACGGGCCAGGAGACGCAGCAGAAGGCGAAAAAAACTGCTGGCACGTCAAAAAAGGCATCCAAACGAAAAGCAGACAAAACGACGCCTGCCGACACGGATAAAATAACAGAAAACGAGGCTGCTGCAGGTACGCAGAGTCAGACGGTAAAGGAGGAAAAAAGAATGGCACAGGAAGCATTGGGAATGATCGAAACGAGAGGACTCACAGCGGCGATCGAAGCAGCGGATACGATGTTAAAGGCAGCAAACGTATCGCTCGTAGGGACCGAAAAAATCGGCTCCGGTCTTGTAACCGTTATGGTACGCGGCGATGTCGGAGCGGTAAAATCAGCGGTAGAATCCGGCTCAGACGCGGCAGGACGGCTGGGCGAGCTGGTAGCGTCCCATGTAATCCCAAGACCGCATACGGATGTGGAAAAGATCCTTCCGGCAATCTTGTAATCGCGCGGGGAAATGCATATGGAACAACATGAGGTAACATTAATTACAAAAATGGTATTGGACGTACTGCAGCAGAAAAGCGCATCGGCCGGCAGCGGGTTTCTCGTTCCGGTCGGCGTTTCCGCCAGGCACATCCATTTGACACAGGATCATGTGGAAGCACTGTTTGGTGAGGGTTATCATCTGACAAAGAAAAAGGAGCTGATGGGCGGACAGTTCGCGTCAAATGAAATGGTTACCATTGTCGGGCTAAAGCTGCGGGCGATCGAAAATGTCCGCGTACTTGGCCCGGTCAGAAGCAGATCACAGGTAGAAATCTCTGCGACAGACGCGCTGCGGCTTGGCGTGAAGGCACCGGTCAGAGAATCCGGGCGCACCGAAGGCTCCGCACCGCTTGCAGTCGTAGGTCCGAAGGGAGCTATTTACTTGGATGAGGGCTGCATTGTTGCAAAGCGCCATATCCATATGGCGCCAAAGGACGCGGCAGCAGCCGGCGTACATGACGGCGACGTCGTATCGGTAAAAGCCGAAAATGAACGCGGGACGGTCTTTAACCATGTACAGATCCGTGTGGACGAGCAGTTTACATTAGAAATGCACATAGATACGGACGAGGCAAACGCAGCCGGGATCATAACCGGGGATTGTGTGCGTATCATCCGGTAAGGAGGCAGCTATGCTGATTGGAAAGGTAACAGGAAGTGTCGTTTCCACGCGTAAAAGCGATAATCTCGTCGGCAGCAAGTTTATGATCATCGATGTGCTAAAGCCTATGGGCGGCGGGCAAAAACAGCTCGTCGCCGTAGATAAGATCGGCGCAGGCATCGGGGAATACGTACTTGTGGCGCTTGGGAGCGCGGCAAGGATTGGAAACGGGCTGGAGCATTCCTCTGTGGATGCGGCGGTTGTAGGCATTATTGACGATGGCGCAGGCCTAGAGCAGGCGGCGGAATAGGAGAAGGAAGCAGAGGGGGTCAGGATGGATATCAGGGAATTAAGCAGGGTGATGCAGGAAAGCGGAATTGTGGGAGCAGGCGGCGCAGGCTTCCCTTCCTATGCGAAGCTGAATGAAAAGACAGAAACGCTGATCTTAAACTGCGCCGAATGTGAGCCGCTGCTAAAGCTGCACCGCCAGCTGCTTGAAAAATATGCAGCTGAGATCACAGCTGCGTTTTATCAGATTGGGCAGACCGTAGGCGCAAAGGAAATGATCATCGGCATAAAAAAATCCTATATAAAAACGATCGACGCGTTAAACGCTGTGCTTGATGAATATCCAGGCGTGCGGCTCGGACTTTTGGACGAAGTGTATCCGGCCGGGGACGAGGTTGTCTTGATCTACGAGGTGACGAAAAAGGTCGTAAAGCCAGGCGGACTTCCGATTGACTGCGGCGTTGCGGTCTTTAATGTAGAAACGGTGTATAACGTATACCGTGCAGTCGAAAAAAATATCCCAGTTGTAGACAAGCTGGTGTCTGTTGTCGGGGAAGTGGAACACCCCGTTACGGTACGGGTCCCGATTGGGACATCCATCGAAGAAACGGTACGTCTGGCGGGCGCTGTCACGCACCCGGATACGGTCTATTTTATCGGCGGGCCGATGATGGGATGGATCGGAAGCGGTTCCCAGCCGGTGACAAAGACGACAAACGCGGTGCTTGTGCTGCCGCAGGACCATCTGATCGTGCAAAAAAAACGCAGAAAAGCTTCGATCGATCTAAAACGCGCCGCGGCAAGCTGCTGCCAGTGTACGATGTGTACGGACCTGTGTCCGAGAAACCGTCTCGGCCATCCGATCGTGCCGCATTTGTTTATGCGTGCTGCAGCTTTTCAGGATATGCAAGAGCCGGGTATTTTTGTAAATAGCTTGTTTTGCTCTTCCTGCGGCCTGTGCGAGATGTATTCGTGTATGCAGGGACTTTCTCCGAGATCGCTGCTGGCGGATTATAAGGCGGGACTGCGTGCGAATGGCTTAAAGCCGCCGAAGGTGGAGCCAGCTATGGTAGGAGAAGAACGGGAATACCGCAAGGTACCGATGGCACGCTTGATGGCTCGTCTGAATCTTGTGCAGTACAATAAGAAAGCGCCGCTTCAGGATGAGGTGGCAGCGGTTTCCAAGGTTAAGCTTCTGCTAAGCCAGCATATCGGCGCTCCTGCATCCGCGTCTGTCCATGTGGGAGATACGGTGCAGACGGGACAGATGATCGCGCATCCGGCACAGGGCTTAAGCGTCGGCATCCACGCTTCGATAGACGGCGTGGTAAGTGCGGTGACGCAAAAGTATATCATCATAGAAAATGGTGACAATAAGCAGAAAGGAAGTGCGCAAAATGAGTAAGGCAATCGGAATGGCGGAATATAAGACGGTTTCGGCAGGCGTTTTGGCAGCGGACGCTATGGTAAAGGCTGCAGATGTCACGATCATAGAAGCGCAGACTGTATGTCCAGGAAAATATATCGTGTTGATCTGCGGGCGTCTTAGTGCGGTTAACGCAGCCGTAGAGACGGCAAGGACGCAGCACGGCGCACAGCTGATCGGCAGCTTTGTGCTTGGTAATCCCCATGCTTCGATTTTTCCGGCGATTTATGGAGCGGCTGTGGTTGAAAATATTCAGGCGCTTGGTATAATGGAAACGTATGACGCAGCTTCCATTATTGTAGCGGCGGACGCGGCGGCAAAAACCGCGATCGTCGATCTGATCGAGCTTCGCGTGGCAAGAGGAATGTGCGGGAAATCGTACCTGATGCTTACCGGCGAGGTGGCAGCCGTGGAAGCTGCGATTGAAAGGGCAAGATCCGCGGCGGCAGCAGAGGGGATGTATTTGGATTCCTCCGTGATTGCGCATCCGGATGCCCAGATTCGAAACGCAATCTTATAATTCAAAGGGGGAGAATCGTGATGCTCGCAATCGAAAGGCGGAAAGAAATACTGGAAAAGCTGCAGGCAGAACATCGTGTCGTAGTCAGCGAGTTAAGTCAAAGATATGGCGTATCAGAAGAAACGATAAGGAGAGATCTGGAAAAGCTGGAGAACGAAGGCTATGCGATCAAAAGCTACGGCGGAGCTGTGATCAATGAAAACGCAAGCCTGGATTTTTCTTTTAATGTCAGAAAGAACCGGAATATCGCGGGCAAGCAGCTGATCGCAAGGCTGGTCAGCCGGATGGTGCATGACGGCGAAAGCCTGATGCTGGACGCAAGCTCTACAGCGGTTTATATCGCGAGGGCGTTAAAGGAAAAAAAGAACCTTATCGTAATCACTAATTCTATTGAAATCATTATTGAGCTATTAGATATGACAGACTGGAAGGTACTTTCCACCGGAGGAGCGTCACGGGTCAGCTCTTATGCGCTCGTAGGCCCGCAGACGGATAAAATGCTGCGGGATTATCATGTGGACAGGGCGTTTGTATCGTGTAAGGGCTTTGATCTGGATGCAGGTTTTACAGATTCAGATGAACTTCATGCAAATAATAAAAAGACGATGCTGGATGCGGCAAAAGAGAAAATTTTGGTCGTGGATTCGAGCAAATTTGGGGAAACGGCGTTTGTTTCGATCGGAGCATTGGCAGATATCAATGTCGTTGTAACCGATAAAAAGCCGGACGACGAGTGGCTGCAGGCATTTCAGGCAGCAGGTGTGGACTGTGTTTATCCAGAGTAAAGGAATCTGATATATTTAAAATCTGCCTCCACAGAAAGCAATCATGGTTTGATTTTCCAAGGGGTGTTTTTATGTACAAGGTATTGTTGGTGGATGATGAAATTCTGATCAGGGAGGCAGTCAGTGCAAAGATCCAATGGAAAGAATTGGGATTAGAGCTGGCGGGGTTATGTGAAAACGGGCGGCAGGCAGTTGCGTTTATAAAAGAAAATCCGGTGGACATTGTGCTGACGGATATTTATATGCCGTATTTGGATGGTATGGAGCTGAGTAAATATTTATATGAGAATTATCCGCAGACAGAGATCATTATTTTCAGCGGCTATGGAGAATTTGAATATGCGAAACAGGCGCTGCAGTACCAAGTGTCCGAATATATATTAAAGCCGGTTACGGCAAAGGAGCTGTCCAAAGTTCTTGTGTCCGTACGGGAAAAGCTGGACTGTAAGCGCACACAGGAGCGCAAAATAGACCAGCTTAATGAGATTTACCATAAATATACAAAAAATGAATCGCTGATCATATCCAAGACGCTTTCCAGGCTTGTAAGCGGCACGCAGGGAATTGAAAAAAGCTTGCGGGAGCTGGAAGAGCTGGGTGTGGAAATACGCGGAAACGCATTTCGGGTCGTAGCTGCCGAACTGGACGTCTATTCTGAATACGGCGATATGGAAAAGGATATGAAAAAAGGAAGCAGCCTGATGTCGTTTGTTGTGGAAAATATCAGTGATGAGATCTTAAGGCGTGATGACTTGGGAATTGCTTACCGGGATTCCGATCATTGTGTCTGCCTGCTGATCTGGAAGCACGCGAAACAGGAAAATACAAAGCATATCCGTGAAATATGCGCAGAAATCCAGGAAAATGTCCACAAAGCCGCGTGCCTAAGCATATCCATGGGTATTGGGTGCTGCGTGACCTCCTTGGAGGAGCTTCCGTATTCTTATGAATCAGCGTCAGAAATGCTGCGTTATCGTTATGCAAAAGGAACCGGCGTTATTTTGGACTGCGCAGACAAACAGTGCGAAGAAAACCCGATGACCTTGAAAAAAGAGTTAAAGGCTGCGGACGAGGCGGTCAAGGGCTTTGACCAAAGCAGGTTTGAAGAAATCATGCGCGGGATTGAAGCATGGATGAAGGCAAGATATGTCAACCGCAGCGTAGCCTCCGCCTATTTTCAGCAGATGGTACAGATGATCTACGAAAATGTATCGCAGGCGGACGATGGCTTTGCGCTGCCGGAAACGGTCATGGCTGCGATCGCAGACGCAAACAGTATTGAAGCAGCGATGGATTTGGTGCGGGAATATGCGGGGCAGGGATTTTCCGCTTTAGAAAGTATTGGACAGCCGGGCAGCAAGCGGCAGGCGGCAAAGGCGATCAATTATATCCGTGAAAATTACGGAAACCAAAATCTGGGACTGAACCAGATCTGCGAATATTTAAATATGAGTACAAGCCGTTTTTCCAGTATTTTTAAAGAAGCGACTGGGCGGACGTTTACCGAGGTACTTATAGAGGTACGTATCCGGAATGCAAAGCGCCTATTGCGTCAGACAAGTCTAAGAAATTATGAGATCGCAGAAAAGGTCGGCTTTAGCGATCCGCATTATTTTAGTCATGTATTTAAGAAAATGACAGGAAAAACGCCGAAAGAATATGCCAGGGAGAATACAGAATGAAGCAAAAAGGAACGTCCGTGTCCTTGTTTGGTAAATTTAAAAGCATTCAGAGCGCTATGATGGCTTCGTTTTCGCTGCTTATCATTTTTGCGGGACTTACGTTTCTTTTAATCGCTGTTAATTATACAAATAAAGCCATCTATGAAAATTCCATTCATTATACGACGCAGATCATCCGGCAGGTCAACCGCGATATAGATGCTTATATCGATTATATGGAAAATATTTCGTCTGTGATCGCCAAAAGCAGCGATGTCTCCCGGTATCTGTTTGATGAAAACCAGACGCAGGAGCAGTATGCGGAGGAAAGAGAACGGATCCTGACCCAGTTCCATACGATCATGGAAAGCCGCAGCGATATTTATAATATCGCGATCGTGGCGGATAATGGAAAGTATATTGTAAACAGCGGAACGGACAAGCTGACAGAATATATTGATATCAAAAGCCTTGACTGGTATCAGAAAACAATGCAAGCGTCCGGTGCGATCGTGGTGTCCTCCTCACACGTACAAAATGCGATCCAAAGCAGCTATCAGTGGGTGATTACGCTGAGCCGTGCGCTTGTCAATAATCAGACCGGGAAAAAGGAAGGTCTTTTTTTCGTAGATCTTAACTACAGTGCGATCAGCAATCTATGTAACAGCAACCATATCGGCAACAAGGGGTATATCTTTTTGGTCGATGCGAACGGGAATGTTATTTATCATCCAAAGCAGCAGCTTTTGTACGGCGGACTGTTAACGGAAAAGATTGATGATGTCATGCGCTGCGACTCCGATTATTTTTTTACGGATCAGGGGGAGCAGCGCAGGCTGTATACGATATCCCGTTCAAAAAAGACCGGATGGTACGCCGTAGGCGTCGCGTACAGCTTTGAGCTTTTAAAAAATACAAAGCAGGCGCAGGCGATGTATCTGCTCGTGGCGGCAGGGCTTTTACTCGGCGTGCTGGTGCTGTCTAACAGGCTTTCCCAAGATCTGACCAGACCGATCCGCCAGCTTCGGGACTGTATGAGTACGGTAGAGGAGGGGAATTTTGAAGCAAGCGTGGACATTGCGGTTGCAAATGAGATCGGCAGCCTTTCGCGGTCCTTTAATATGATGACAGACCGCATCCGCGCGCTGATTGAGCAAAACCGCTATGAGCAGGAGCAAAAGCGTAAAAGCGAGCTGCGGGCGCTGCAGTCGCAGATCAACCCGCACTTTTTATACAATACGCTGGATTCGATCATATGGATGGCGGAGGATGAAAAAAACGAAGAGGTCGTCGTTATGACAGCGGCGCTGGCAAGGCTGCTGCGCCAGAGCATCAGCAACGAGCAGGAGCAGGTTACGGTAGCGCAGGAGATCGACTATGTAAGGAGCTACCTGACGATCCAGAAAATGCGCTATCAGGACAAGCTGGAATATGAGATCGAGGTATCGTCCGAGATACTGCCCGTGAGCATTGTCAAATTTACACTCCAGCCATTGGTAGAAAACGCCATTTACCATGGCATCAAATATAAAGAAACAAAGGGCAAGGTGCGTGTCCGCGGCTTTGTCGAAGGAAAGACGGCATATCTGGCAGTCGAGGACGACGGCGCAGGCATGGACGAGCAGCAGGTGCGCAAGCTCTTAGAGGAGGCCGATCGGGAAGAAGCCGCGCATACGCGCAAGGGCGGCGGGGTCGGCGTATCCAATGTGCAAAAAAGGCTGCGGCTTTATTATGGAGAGGAATACGGCATTTCGTATACAAGTAAGGCTGGGGTGGGGACATGCGCGCTTGTTTCGATTCCGCTGTCCGGAGGCAGAAATGAAAAAGTGGATGAAAAACCGGGAAAATAAAACAATCTATACGTTTCTTATCGCAGGCGCCGGCCTGGCTGCTTTTGTACTGCTGATGCTGTTTTTGCATACGCAGGGCGAGAAAAAGGAGCCGTGGAAGCTGATCTTCGTGCCAAAGACCATCGACCCGACGAACGGCTTTTGGACCTCCCTGATCGACGGCGCGCAGCTGGGTGCAAAGGAGTACGGCGCGCAGCTGGAAGTCATGGGAGAGACGACGGAGGAGGATATTGAAGGGCAGATTGCGAATATCCGAAAATGCATCGAACAAAAGCCGGACGCCATGCTGGTTGCCCCGTGCGATTATATCCGGACGGCGGATGTGCTGGAGGAAGCGGTAGTACAGGGGATCAAGCTGATCCTGCTGGACTCTGTAGTGGATCGGGACGTTGCCCAGTGCGTGATCGCGACAGATAACTTTGAAGCCGGCAGGAAGCTTGGCAAATATGCCGGATCATTGTTAGAAAACGATCAAAATCCAAAGATTGGCATTGTAGCCCATGTACAGGGGGCGTCGACAGCGATGGAACGCGAACGGGGCATTAGAGACGGCCTCGGCAGTAATGCGGATGCGATCCAGGACGTGGTATTTTGCGATTCGTCGTATGATAAGGCTTACACACTTACGGTAAGACTGATGACCAAGTTTCCGGACATAGACCTTTTGATTGGGACCAATGAATACGCAGCCGTCGGCGCGGCGCGGGCGTTAAAAGATATGAAGCTGGCAGGAAAGGTGCGGCTGATCGGCTTTGACAGCCTGATCGAGGAGATCCAGCTGTTGGAAGCCGGCGTATTTCAGGGGATTGTGATTCAAAAGCCGTTCAATATCGGTTATCTGGGCGTTGAACAGGCAGTACGCCTTTTGGAAGGCGCTGCGGTGGAAAAAAACCTGTCTGTCGGATCCAGGCTGATCACGAGGGACAATATGTATGAGGAAGAAAACCAAAGGCTGCTGTATCCATTTTCCGGGCAGCAGTAAAACGTTCTGCGTCAGGGTGTGTCAAATCGTCTGTATCATTTACAGGTGATTTGGCACACCTGCTTTTCATTTTTATTCTTCATATTTTTCAAACACTAGATCAACTTCTTTGAGCTGGCCATATCCGCCGCTGCATTTAGGAATAGCCGTAACAAACCTCCAGCCTTCAAAACTGTATTTATCAATAAGCTCTCTATGTTCCTCTTTACTTATCATTCCTCCAACCTTTGCTTCTACATAAATATATCGATACAAATCTGAAACACCTCTTTCTTTGAATTTGAAAAATTTATTTTGGCATAGATAATTTCCACATTGCAATCATCCCCTTTCATTATGGAATATGATTTCATTCATGTTAAGATTGTACTATATAACAAATTAATTGCCTATACTTTTTTGGGGAATTTTTATATTATTCAAAATTTTTATTTATCTATGTATAAATTTCAGAAAATGGATTTTTTTTACCTTTTTCAGTAAAATATTCGATTTTCTTATAATACCCCCTTCTGTATACTGGCTATAACAGCTGCAAATTAGAAATACAAAGGAATGGGAGGAAAGGAAATTGGAAAAGATTAAAAACAACGCGCTGGTTAAGAAGGTTGGGTTTAACAGGCTTGTATTGTTTTGCGTACTGCTTTTGATGTATATCACATTTGCAATATTAAGTCCGACATTTCTTAATTATAATCGAATCCTGAGTGCATTGAATTATGCGTATTTTCTTGGATTCTTAGCTCTGGGCGTTACGTTCGTCATTGCGACGGGTGGGATTGATTTTTCCATCGGGCCGGTGATGTTTTGTTCCGCTCTGATTGCGGGATTTCTGCTCACGAAGTCAGGCGTGCCGCTGCCTTTGGCGCTTTTGGTATCGATACTGACCGGGGCGGCGTTTGGCTGCATGAACGGATATCTTGTAGCGTACTGGAATTTACCGTCGTTTATTACGTCTATGGCGAGCATGATGCTTGCAAAGGGGATCGGCTCTGTGTTTACAAAAACACAGTCTGTCAGCTGGCCGCAGGCGTCGCAGGAAAACGGAAGCTTCCGTATGCTTGTAAAGATCACAACCTCGGACGGCACACAGATCCCGGCAGGACTGGTCGTGCTGGTCGTTGTTTCTATTATTTGTGCGATCGTGCTCAACAAGACGAAGATTGGAAGATACATTCTTTGTTTGGGCAGCAATAAAGAAGCTGTGCGCTTATCCGGTGTAAACGTAAAGAAATGGGAAATGCTTGCTTATATTATCTGCGGAATGCTGGCAGGCATGGCGGCAATCGCTTATGTAGGAGCTTACTCTACGGTTCAGCCAGGTATGGGCGATACGTTTAACAATGAAGCGATCGCAGGATGTGTGATGGGCGGTACGTCGATGACAGGCGGTACAGCATCCATTGGAGGTACATTTATCGGGATCATGATCATCTCTCTGCTCCAGGAAGGGATCCTTGCCATGGGCTTTCAAAAGGACTGGCAGTATGTAATTACCGGACTGATAGTGATCGCAGCCGTGTACGCAGATGTACGCAGCCGCAAGAGAGCCAATTAATAGAATAGGAAGGTGAGAGTGTGGGAGATATCATTTTAAAAATGAACGGAATCGATAAATCCTTTCCTGGTGTACACGCGCTGGACCATGTAGATCTGGAGGTCCGCAAAGGAGAGGTGCTTGCGCTCATGGGAGAGAATGGAGCCGGAAAATCAACGCTGATGAAGGTGCTGACGGGTATTTATAAAAAGGATGAAGGCTCGATCGTATATGAAGGAAAAGAAGTAGAATTTACGAATCCAAAAGACGCCCAGGAGGCGGGGATTGTGATCGTACATCAGGAATTAAATATGATGAACCATCTGACGGTAGCGCAGAATATTTTTATCGGGCGTGAGGCAATGTCCGGCAAGCTGATCAACGATAAAAAAATGAATGAAGAGGCGGAAAAGCTCTTTGAAAAATTAAACATTAAGATCGACCCGACGGAAAAGATGGGCAATCTGACCGTAGGAAAGCAGCAGATGTGTGAGATCGCGAAAGCGATTTCCCATGATGCGAAGGTGATCGTATTCGACGAACCATCAGCGGCGCTGACCGAGGCCGAGATAGAGGAGCTGTTTAAGATTATCCGCGACCTGCGGGAAAAGCAGCTTGGCATTGTATATATTTCCCATCGTATGGATGAGATCAAGGTGATTACGGACCGGGTAACGGTCATGCGTGACGGGGGCTATGTCGGAACGCTGATCACAAAGGAATGTACAAAGGACGACATTATCAATATGATGGTAGGCCGCGTGATTTATGAGGACCCAAAGACGCAGAGCAATGTGTCGAAGGATGCTCCGGTTGTGTTAAAGGTTGAGCATCTGAATGCCGGAAAAATGGTGCGGGACGTGAGCTTTGAGCTGCATAAGGGTGAGATCCTCGGATTTTCCGGGCTGATGGGCGCGGGACGTACGGAAACAGCCAGAGCGCTGTTTGGGGCGGATCCGATGGACAGCGGCGATATTTATGTAAATGGCAAGAAGGTGACGATCAAAAGTCCGATGGACGCGGTAAAATGCGGGATAGGCTATCTTTCAGAGGACAGAAAACGGTATGGTATCGTCGTGCAAAAGTCAGTCGCGGAAAATTCTACGATGGTAGATTTGGACAATTATGTCAGCGGTATTTTTATTAACAAAAAGAAGGAAAATGAAGTAGCCTTAAAATATGTAAAGTCACTGAAAACAAAGACGCCGTCGGTAGACCAGCTTGTCGTAAATCTGTCTGGCGGCAACCAGCAGAAGGTCGTAATTGCGAAATGGCTGATCCGAAACTGCGATATCCTGATTTTCGACGAGCCTACAAGAGGGATTGACGTAGGGGCAAAGAGTGAGATTTACCATCTGATGAATGAGCTGGCAGCACAGGGAAAATCGATCATTATGATTTCTTCCGAAATGACAGAGATTCTCAGAATGAGTGACCGAATTGTGGTAATGTGTGAGGGCAGAAAGACCGGAGAGCTTGATATTGCCGGGGCTACGCAGGAAGTTATCATGCATGCCGCAACGCTGCGAGATTAGGAGGAGATGGGAAATGGAAAATAACGGAAAAAAGGGGAATGCGTTTACCAATCATCCGCTGGTCCGTGCGATCGGCACGCAGAAGATCGTGGTTGTCATGGTGATCCTGCTGCTCGCGGCCTTATTCAGTGTGATGAGTCCGGCATTCCGCCAGTATTCAACGGTTATCAGTATTTTTGATTATTCCTATTATATCAGCTTTATGGCGATCGGCGTGACGTTTCCGCTGATCACAGGAGGCGTGGATCTGTCCATCGGTACCGGGATGGTGTCGGCAGCGCTTGTCGGCGGATATTTTGTTACCTATCAAGGTGTTCCGGCTCCTGTGGGAATGGTGATCACGCTTTGTGTTGGGCTGGTATTGGGATGCCTGAACGCGTTTTTAGCTGCAAAACTGGAGCTGCCGCCGTTTATTGCAACGCTTGGCAGTATGATGGTAGCAAGAGGGCTTGGTTCGATCCTGACAGGCGGTATGGCGGTTGCCTGGCCTCCGGCTTCGGATCCATTAGGAAAGTTCCGCAGTATTTTTAAGATGAATATCGGAGGGAAAAATATTCCGGTTGGTTTTATCCTTGTCATACTTTCCGTCGTGCTGATGTCGACGGTTTTAAATAAGACAAGGCCGGGGCGCTATATCATCGCTTTGGGCAGCAACAAGGAAGCAGCCAGGTTATCTGGTATTAATGTTGTGAAATGGCAGTCGCTTGCTTATATTATTTCCGGGTTATTTACGGGTCTTGCGGGAATCGCGTATGCGGCGACATTTCAAACGATCGCGCCGGGAACGGGCGCAGGACTGGAGCTGGATGCGATCGCAGGGGCTATTATCGGCGGTACTTCTATGAACGGCGGTTATGGAACGATCGCAGGTACGCTGCTTGGCGTATTTGTAATGTCACTGTTAAAGACCGGGCTTCCGTTTATTGGCCTGCAGCCAAACTGGCAGCAGATCGTAACGGGCATCGTATTGATCGTAGCGGTATTTATCGATGTATTAAAGAATGCAAAAAGGGCATAAAAGCAACGTGCAGGAAGGATTAACACTGTCCCGGAAGGGCGGTTTTAATAAAGGGCTGCCGCAATCGAGCGGCAGTACGAAAAACAATATTTTTAAACAGGGAGGAAACAAACTATGAAGAAAAAATTATTAGGCGTATTGTTATCAGCAGCAATGCTTGGAACCATGCTGGTAGGATGCGGCAGCGCTCCGTCTACCGCTGACAATTCAAAAACAGAAGATACCGAAAAGACGGACGACAGCCAGCAGGCGGATAACGGCGCGGACGCAGATGCAGATGCGGATGCAGACGGCGATGCAAAGCCGGCAGGCGATCTGACGATCGAGATCGTATCCAAGGGTTTCCAGCATCAGTTCTGGCAGTCAGTATTAAAGGGTGCAGAAAAAAGAGCGAAAGAGCTTGGCGTAAAGATCAATTTTGTTGGCCCGAACTCTGAATCAGATATCGCAGACCAGGTACAGATGTTGACGAACGCGATCAATGCGGCTCCAAGCGCGATCGCATTGGCAGCTTTGGATACGGATGCTTGTCTGGATGCGATTTCTCAAGCACAGTCAGCAAATATTCCGATCGTAGGCTTTGACTCTGGTGTTCCGGGCGCTCCGGATGGAGCGATTGTTGCAAATGCGGCAACGGATAATTATAACGCAGGCGCAATGGCTGCAGAAGAAGCTTATAAGGCAGCGTTGAAGGATAGGATTGCAAATGCTTCCGGCCCGGTACGTATCGGTGTCATGGGACAGGACGCTACTTCTGAATCTATTATCAGCCGCGGGCTTGGATTTGTAGATAAAATGATCGAGCTGGCGGAAGGCGACAATAAAACAGTATCCGTAGAAGGCAATGATAAATATGTGACAGATTCTACAGGCGAGACAAAAGACGGCGCAGACGTGATCCTTGAGATCGTAGTACCGGCTTCTGTTACAAGCGAACTGTCAGCAGTCGATTGCCAGACATTGTTAAATAAGCCAGATATTATCGCAATCTATGGTTCGAATCAGCATTCTGGTGATGCGATGGTAACAGGTGATGAAAATCTGAACAAGTTTGGTACAGGCGACGACCAGGTGATCGGTATTGCATTTGATTCCGGAAAGGTTATCAAAGACGCAGTAAAGAACGGCAAATTCATCGGTGCGATCACACAGGCTCCGGTTGCGATGGGCGAAGCTGTGGTACAGCTTTGCGTAAACGCTGCGACTGGCGAGGAAGTAAAAGATGTAGATACCGGATGCCAGTGGTATACAGCTGAAAATATTGATAGTGAAGAGATTTCACAGAACCTTTACGACTAAACAATTTGTTCATAGACGCAAAGAGGCGGCTGACTGACAGCGCCGACAGGCAGACGGAAGCGCCGGACTGCCTGAAAAAAGGAACCGGGCAGCCCGGTTCCTTTTTCGAAAAGTAAGGAGAGGTTTTATGCCGGTAGAAACAGAGCGGATGTTTGAGAATAAAGGCAAGATGCTCAAGCGTTTGAAAAAACAGACTTATGAAACCTATTTTGCACAGTTTCAGACGGCGTATGCTAAGCAGCTGGAGGAAATTACGGCATATGCCGCGAATGCCTTGGATAAGCAGGCGGCGGCTGCGGAGATCGGGACGTGGTTTACAGACGGGGCGCTAAGGGGGTTTGCGTCCGGCAAAAAAAAGATACCGTCTTATGTACAGGCGGATCTGAACCTGTTTTTGATCTATTATGTCTTTCCAGCGTTGTTAAAGACAGGGCATCCGGATGCGGAGCAGATCGTACAGGGAATTTGCGCAGCATGGGCAAAAAGCTTTCCGGGCAATAAAATAGGCTATACGGATTATGACACGCTTTACCAGTCGTTTCATGATAAGATTTTGGGGATCTTTTAACGATGCGCCCGGCTGGGAGGCTTAAGGAGAGGGAGGAGTATCATGGAGAAAAAGGGACAGGTTCTTGCCTTTGATTTTGGCGGAGGAAGCGGCAGGGCCATTTTGGGAAGCCTAAAGGATGGAAATATCCGTATGGAGGAGGTATACCGTTTTTCCAACGACCCAGTGACGATTAACGGGACAATGTATTGGGACACGCTGCGGCAGTTTTTTGAGATCAAGCAGGGGATGCTGTATGCAAAGCAAAAGGGCGGATTTGACAGTGTTGGCATTGATACATGGGGTGTAGATTTTGGCTTGATCGATGCGCATGGGTCGTTATTGGAGAGCGCGGTGCATTACCGGGATGACCGGACGGTTGGGATGCAGGAGGAAGTATTTCAGGAGCTTTCGAAAAAAGAGATCTATGAGATTACAGGGAACCAGTTTGAAAATTTTAATACGATCTTCCAGCTGTATTCTTTGGTAAAGCATCGGCCGTGGCTGTTAGAGCGGGCGGATACGCTGCTTTTGACGCCGGATCTATTTCATTATTTTCTGACTGGTGAAAAGCGGGCGGAGTATACGATGGCATCTACGACACAGCTGTTGGACGCTGAGCATAAAATATGGTCGGATCGGATCTTGGAGGCGCTTGCTATCCCTAAGAGAATCTTTCCAGATATTGTGCCAAGCGGTACGGTGATCGGTACGCTGACAGAAGAGATCCAAAAAGAGCTGGGCCTTGCGCCTGCTGAGGTGATCGCAGTGGCGGGGCATGATACGCAAAGCGCGGTTGTGGCAGTACCGACACAGGAGAAGGATTTTATTTTTATCAGCTGCGGGACATGGAGCTTGTTTGGAACGGAGCTGGATGCTCCGATCATTGGAGAGCAGTCGTTAAAATGCAATGTAAGCAACGAAGGCGGACATGGAAATACGACGACGTTATTGAAAAATATTATCGGCCTGTGGCTGGTGCAGGAGAGCCGCAGACAGTGGATGCGGGAAGGCAGAGAGTATTCCTACGGAGAGCTGGAGCAGCTGGCGCTGCAGGCGAAGCCGTTTGTAAGCTTTATTGACCCGGATGCGCCGGAATTTGTCACAGCAGGGGATATTCCAAAGCGTATTCGCGAGTTCTGCGAAAGAACCGGACAGAAAGTACCAGAGAGCGTAGGAGAGGTGATGCGCTGCATCAACCAGAGCCTTGCGCTGAAATACCGTTATGCGTTAGAGCAGATCGAGTCTTGTACCGGAAAGCATTATGAGGTCATTCATATGATCGGCGGCGGCATCCAAAGCAAGCTGCTGTGCCAGATGACAGCCGGAGCAAACGGACGCAGGGTGATCGCGGGCCCGGTAGAGGCGACGGCGCTTGGCAATATCGTCATGCAGATGATCGCGCTTGGCATGATCCAGGATGTGGCGCAGGCTAGAAGCATGATTGCAAGATCAGAAACAACATATGATTATCTCCCGCAGGATGTGAATGCGTGGGATGCGGCATATGAAAAATTTCAGACATATATCACAGAGAATTGATAGGAAATAAGGAGGAATGCTGCTATGGCAAAATCAAGATTAATCGGCGATTATCCAGTGATCGGAATCAGACCTACGATTGATGGAAGAAGAGGAGCGTTAAAGGTACGTGAATCCCTGGAAGACCAGACAATGAATATGGCAAAGGCTGCTGCAAAATTGCTGGAGGAAAATCTCAAATATACAAACGGCGAGCCGGTCAAGGTTGTGATCGCCGATACGACGATCGGACGTGTTGCAGAAGCGGCTGCCTGCGCGGACAAATTTAAAAAAGCAGGCGTGGACATTACGCTGACGGTAACGCCTTGCTGGTGTTATGGTGCGGAAACAATGGATATGGATCCAATGACGATCAAGGCAGTATGGGGATTCAACGGAACGGAGCGTCCGGGAGCTGTTTATCTGGCATCCGTACTTGCGACCCATGCGCAGAAGGGGCTTCCGGCCTTTGGTATTTATGGTCATGACGTGTGTGAGGCGACTGACACGTCAATCCCGGAAGATGTAAAGGAAAAGCTTTTAAGATTTGCACGCGCGGCAGTTGCGGCGGCTTCGATGCGCGGAAAATCTTATCTTCAGATTGGCTCGATTTGTATGGGGATCGGCGGTTCGATCATCGACCCGGCATTTATCGAGGAATATTTGGGAATGCGTGTGGAATCTGTTGACGAGGTGGAAATTATCCGCCGTATGACCGAAGGGATTTACGACAAGGCTGAATATGAAAAGGCGCTTGCATGGACAAAGGAAAAATGTATCGAGGGCTTTGATAAAAATCCGGAAAACCTGCAAAAGACAAGAGAACAAAAGGATTCTGACTGGGAATTTGTTGTAAAGATGATGTGCATTATCAAAGACCTGATGAACGGAAACGACAACCTTCCGGACGGATGCGAGGAAGAAAAGGTTGGACACAATGCGATTGCGGCCGGTTTCCAGGGACAGAGACAGTGGACAGATTTTTATCCAAACTGCGACTATCCGGAAGCGCTGTTAAATACATCCTTTGACTGGAACGGGGCAAGAGAGCCGTACGTACTGGCGACAGAAAACGACGTATTAAACGGACTTGGGATGCTGTTTAATAAGCTTTTGACCAATACAGCCCAGATTTTCGCAGATGTACGCACTTACTGGAGCCCGCAGGCGGTTAAAAAAGCTGCCGGCTATGAGCTGGAAGGAAAGGCAAAAGAAGCAGGCGGATTTATCCATCTGATCAATTCAGGCGCGGCTTGTCTGGATGCAAACGGACAGGCAAAGGACGAAGCCGGAAATGCTGTGATCAAGCCATGGTATGAGGTGACAAAGGACGATCAGGAAGCGATCCTCAAGGCTACGACATGGAACTATGCCGATATCGGCTACTTCCGCGGCGGCGGCTATTCCTCCCGGTTTGTTACGGAAGCGGAAATGCCGGTTACGATGATCCGTTTAAATCTGGTGAAGGGCTTAGGACCGATGCTGCAGATTGCAGAAGGCTGGACCGTGCATCTTCCAGATGAGGTAAACGATATTTTATGGAAGCGTACGGATTATACATGGCCTTGTACTTGGTTTGCTCCAAGAACAACAGGAACAGGCGCGTTTGCAACAGCCTATGACGTAATGAATAACTGGGGCGCGAATCACGGCGCGATCAGCTACGGCCATATCGGCGCGGATCTGATCACTCTGTGCTCGATACTGCGTATTCCGGTTGCCATGCACAACGTACCAGAAGAAAAGATTTTCCGTCCGGCATCCTGGAACGCGTTTGGTATGGATAAAGAGGGCGCTGACTTTAGAGCGTGCCAGGCATACGGCCCGTTGTATAAAACAATCAGATAAACGTCTGCTGTTTCGTTAGAAGTTAGAAGGAGGCAATCATGTTAAAAGGAATACCAAAAATCTTGTCCCCGCAGCTTTTAAAGGTGCTGTGCGAGATGGGACACAGTGACCGCATCGTGATCGCAGACGGGAACTTTCCAGCCGAATCTATGGGAAAAGACGCGATCGTGATCCGCTGCGATGGTCATGGTGTACCAGAGCTTTTGGATGCTATCCTGCAGGTGTTTCCACTGGATACGTATGTAGAGCATCCAGCAGCGCTCATGGAGGTCATGCCAGGCGACCCGGTGGAAACGCCGATCTGGGATGAGTATAAGCAGATCATTGCAAAGCATGATGAACGCGGGGCACAGTGTGTTGGAAATATTGAGCGGTTTGCGTTTTATGAAGAAGCAAAGACAGCTTATGCGATTGTCGCGACTGGAGAATCGGCGGTGTATGCGAATATTATGCTGCAAAAAGGGGTTGTGAAATAGGCAGCTGGGGTGATAGAAGATGGATTTTTGAGGGGCACTTTCTGAATGAGGGAGGTGTCCCTTTTTAGGTGGGAAGGTATCTGTATATATTTTTGTATATTCATAAATTTTATGTTATAATGAAACGAGGAAAGAGGTGGCGATTTATCTGATAAATTGCAAGAAATACGAAAAGCTATCATTTTTATTACCGTTTGATATGGAAAAAGGAGGGTGGAATATGATGATCGGTGAAATTTCTAATGCAGTAATAAAAATCATTACGAAATATTCGATTAAAAAAGTAACACTGTTTGGTTCAAGAGCAGATGGAACAAATAATGACAGCAGTGATGTGGATTTGATTATAGAATTTGAAAAACCTGTTTCATTAATTACCTTGTCCATGGTGCAGATTGAATTAGAAGGAATGTTGGGAGTAAAAGTGGATGTGATTCATGGGCCAGTTATGCCGGGTGACTTAATAGAAATTCGCAAGGAAGTGGTATTATATGCAGCATAGGGATAAAATTACTATATTGAAGATTATTGATGAAATAGATATAGGAATTGAGCTTTTGGGGACATTTTCATTGGAACAGTTTTTGGAGAATGAGATGTTGAAGCGGGCATTAGGGATGACATGCATTAATATTGGAGAATTAGTAAAAGCTATTACAGATGATTTAAGACACAAATATCGTACGTTTCCTTGGAGAGCAGTTGCTGGGATGAGGGATATTACAGCACATAGATACCAGACATTGCGTATGGAAGATGTATATTTGACAGTTCATGATGAGTATCCATGTCTGAAAAAACAGCTGCAGATTATTTTGAAGGATGAACTTAGCGCTGAAAACTGAAAATAAACATATCGAAAACCGGAGGTTTGTTATGAAACGAGAATTAGGGATTGCAAGGTGTGGACTTGCGTGTTGTTTGTGTTCAGAGAACATAAGCTGTCAGGGGTGCAATTCAGGGCAATGTCCTGATAAAGACTGGTGCGAAAATAGGAAATGTTCCTTAGAAAAAGGTCACACGCATTGTTATACCTGTAGTGCGGATTGTAAAAAAGGCTTGCTGTCAAAAATAAAGCCGTATGGCTTCACACAGTTTGCCAAAAGATATGGGGAAGATACGCTATTAGACTGTTTGGAACGTAATGAGAAAAATGGGATTGTATATCATCGTGATGGAATTATTGGTGATTATGATGCATTTGATGATGTAGAAAGGTTGATCGAATTTATTAAAACTGGGGGATGCTAACGAAAAAATACTTGTCATTCTACAAAAATCATCAGCACATACATTTCAAAAAAATGGAAACCACTCAAAAAACAGCCGGTGGAGAATTGCTGCGGGTCTTATTCTTACATTCTGGAAACCGGAAGAATAAGACCCGCAGCAATTCTCCACCAGCGTCCGAAAGGCCATCCCCCACTTTTTTTACTAAATTTTACCCAAACGTAATCTTCCTCTTCCCCTTAAACTTCGCCTCACAATACTTACACCGATACACCTGCTTTTCCTGATCCGTCAACACAAAGATCTGCTCCAACTCCTGCTCAATCGAAGTAATGCACCGCGGATTTTTACACTGGATCACATTCTTGATCTCCCTCGGAAGAGACACCTCTCTCTTTTCCACAATCTTTTCATTTTTAATAATATTTACCGTAATATTACGATCAATAAATCCAAGAATATCCAAGTCGAGCGCATCGATCGGGCATTCCACCTTAATAATATCCTTTTTCCCCATTTTATTACTGCGCGCATTTTTAATAATCGCGACGCAGCAGTCCAGCCGGTCCAGCTTTAGGTCATGATAAACCTGAAAGCTCATGCCTGCCTGGATATGGTCTAATACAAAGCCTTCCTGTATTCCGCTGATATTAAGCATAATCTGTCCTCCTGTTCTTTAATCAATCCGGATGTCAAGCAGCGTCAGTATCAGTGCCATACGGACATACACACCATACTGCGCCTGCCGAAAATAAACGGCCCTTGGATCATCATCGACCTCCACAGATATTTCGTTGACACGCGGAAGCGGATGGAGCACAAGCATATCCTTTGGGGCAAGCTTCATCTTTGCCTTGTCTAAAATGTAGAAATCCTTCATGCGGATATAGTCTTCTTCGTTAAAAAAGCGTTCCTTCTGCACACGAGTCATGTATAAAAGGTCAAGGTCAGACATTGCGTCCTCCAGACGCTCGACTTCCTTATATGGGATGTGGTTCGCATCCAGCACGTCCTCGCGGATATAGCCAGGTACACGCAGCTCTTCCGGAGAGATTAATACAAATTCAACAGCAGGATAGCGTATCAGGGCATGGATCAGAGAATGGACAGTACGGCCGAATTTCAGATCTCCACAAAGACCTACCTTGATATGATCCAAACGGCCCTTGAGAGAATAGATCGTTAATAAATCAGTCAATGTCTGCGTCGGGTGCTGGTGGCCGCCGTCGCCTGCATTGATTACCGGGATGGAGGAGCGGCTGCTGGCAACAAGGGCAGCGCCTTCCTTCGGATGGCGGATGGCACAAATATCTGCGTAACAGGAAATGACACGTATCGTATCAGATACGCTTTCTCCCTTGGCTGCAGAGCTGTTGTCGCTGCTGGCAAAGCCAATGACGCTGCCGCCCAGATTCAGCATGGCGGCTTCAAAGCTCAGCCTGGTACGTGTGCTCGGCTCATAAAAGCAGGTCGCAAGCTTTTTTCCTTCGCAGGCGTGCGCGTATTTTTGCGGATCTGCTTCGATCGCGTTTGCTAAGCGCAGCAGGTCGTCCAATTCTGTTACGGAAAAATCCAATGGATTAAGTAAGTGCTTCATAGGTTGTCCTCCTTGAATTTTGGAATTTCAATACATGGGCATTTTTACAATCATATAATAAAGAAGGGAAAAATTCAAGACTGAAAAAAATGAGTTTTCCGATGAATCGTCAGATTATTGTAATAGCCCCTGGATCTGATATGCTTGAAAAATCTATACTTCTTTAGTATAATGAAGTCAAGCTTTGACTTTGCCTATGCTGTTGACAGGATAAAAAACGGTCTGATATGGTCAGAAAGAGGAGTGTTTGCCGTGATAAAAATATTTTTAGTAGAGGATGAGATCATTATCCGTGAAGCCATCCACAAAATGATACCGTGGGAAGAGTACGGGTTTGTATTTGCCGGGGAGGCGAAGGACGGGGAAATGGCGCTGCCGGCCATCCGCAGCATCCGGCCGGATGTATTGATCACAGATATTAAGATGCCGTTTATGGATGGTCTTGCGTTAAGCAGGCTTGTGTTAAAGGAGCTGCCGGATACGAAGATCGTGATCGTCAGCGGATATGACGACTTTGAATATGCTAGGCAGGCGATTTCGCTTGGAGTGGAGCAGTATTTGTTAAAGCCGGTTTCCAGATCCGCGTTTATCGAGGTGTTGGAAAAGATCCGGGGAAAATACGAAAAAGAAATAGAACAAAAGGATTATATTGAAAAATTCCAAAAGGACATCCGCGAATACGAGAAAAATACACGCCGGGATTTTTTTGAAATGCTCGTATCCGGCAAGGCGGAGCTGGCTGATATTTATGAAAGGGCAGACCAGCTCCAGATCGATATTTTGTCTGAATGCTATAACCTGATCTTGTTTTCCGTATCCTCCGGGGAAAAGCAGCGGGAGATCGTGGACGCTTATACGCCGGAAATGGGAAATCTGCTGACACAAATTGACAGCTTTATCCAAAAGGACGACCATTATCTGTTATTCCGAAACCAGATGTTCAGCTACGCGGTGCTTGTAAAGGCTGGACGGGATGAGATCGAAGGCTGTACGGAAACGTGTATGAGCCTTTTGACGTGGATGTTTGAGCAGGAAAAGGACCGGATTGACTGGTTTATCTGCCACGCGTCTTGGGTCGACCGCTTAAGCCTGCTGCCGGAATGCTATCAGGAGGCGATGAAAACGTTTGCACTGCGTTATGTCGGCTATTCCCATGTGATATCGGTGCAGGCTGCAGACCCGCAGCAAAGGCATACGGATGTAGACCTGCGTGCGATCGATACGGATGCGGTCAATCCGGATATGATACGCAACTTTTTATGCCAGGCGCTTCCGGAAGAGGTAGAGAGCTTTGTCAGTAATTATTTTCATTTGATCGGAGAGGAAGCCTTACAATCACAGATGTTCTGCCAGTATATTTTGCTGAATGTGTATTTTTGTGCGGTTTCGTTTATACAGGGGTTTGGCATAGATAAAATGCGGCTGCAGGAACAGACGCCGGATATCCGGATAGAAAATCCGGGCGGGCCTGCCGGGATGCGGGAGAAGATTACGAAAATTCTTACCTGTGCGATCGAGATGCGGGAGGAGAGCACGAGGGGAAGATATCAGACGATGATCCAGACAGCCGTGCAGTTTATGGAGGAGCATTACGCAGACGAATCGCTGAACCTGAATAAGGTGGCTTGTGCGGCAAATGTGAGCGCCAATCATTTTAGCGCGCTGTTTTCGCAGGAAATGAAGCAGACATTTATCGAATACCTGACAGGGCTTCGGATGCGCAGGGCTAAGGAGCTATTGCGCTGCACGGACAAACGCTCTGGAGAGATCGCGCTGGAGGTGGGATATAAGGATGCGCATTATTTCAGTTTTCTATTTAAAAAAACACAAGGCTGTACACCGAGCGGATACCGCAGTAAGAGTCGATAAAGATCCAGGGAGGCAGAGACGGGATGAGGAGACGTTTTTTTGAAAAATACCAAAATATGAGTCTGTACCAGAAGCAGCGCTATATTATTTTAAGCCTCGCGCTTCCGCTTGTTTTGTGCATGATTGCGGCGCTTGGCGTTTTTGCCGGGTATGCGTGGCAGTACCGCAAGGTCACGCACAACGTTACGATCGGCAGCAGCTTCAATTTGAATTTTAAAGAAAACCTGGATCTGAAAATGTACCATTATTCCGTTTCCAGCAGGCAGCAGGCGGAGCTTCCGGTTGGGGACGTGGAGGAGGCGGTACGGATCGCACGTTCTTTGAAGGATACGACCAGCTACAAGGAGAGCCGCGAGGCTTTGTTTAACGTGCTGGATTATTGTGATAACCTGAAAACGAAGATGTATATGCTGGAAAAGACGGAAAGCTACGACAGCCGTCAGGCGCAGCTGGAAAACAATATTTATGTGCTGACGAATCTGATCCAAGGAAAAATGTTGGATTATATTTATTATGAGGCAGGATATTTATCACAGATCGGGAAAGAGATGATGCGCAGCATTACAGCTGCGATTTTTTGTATTGGAGGCGTGATGCTGCTGGTCGTTTTTACCGTATTAAAGCGGTCGCTATCCTTTTCCAGAGGCATTACCCAGCCGATCAGCGGTTTGTGCGAGAATGTCCGGCTGATCGGGGAGGGACAGTTTGCGGTTGCTGCGGTAGAGGTGGACGATTATGAGATCGCGAAGCTGGATTCCGGCATTCGGAATATGGCGCACCGGATCAGCCGTCTGCTGGAAAATGTCAAGCAAGAGGAGATGCTGCATCACAAAATGCAGCTGCAGCTGCTTCAGGCACAGATCAACCCGCATTTTTTATACAATACGCTCGATACGATCGTCTGGCTGGTGGAATGCGGCATGAATGAGGAAGCGGTCAAGATGCTCGGCGATCTGTCGGTTTTTTTCCGTACGACGCTGTCCAAGGGCGAGGATATCATTACCCTGCGGGAAGAGGTGACGCATACACGCAGCTATCTGGACATCCAGCAGGTGCGTTACCGGGATATTCTGGACTTTGAGATCGTGCTGCCAGCCGATCTGGAGGAGGTCTGTCTGCCCAAGCTGACGCTGCAGCCGCTTGCGGAAAACGCGCTTTATCATGGAGTCAAGGAAAAACGGGGCAAAAGCAAGATCTGGATCAGCTGCCGTCTGGAGGGAGAGACGGTCGTGCTTGAGGTGCGTGATAACGGCATCGGCATTTCAAAGGAACGTCTGCAGGAATTAAAAGAAGCGTTAAACAGCAGGCAGCGTATCGGGTTTGGGATGTCCGCGGTACAAGAGCGGCTGCTTTTGTTTTACGGGGAGCCATATGGGATGTCGGTTTGTTCAGAATATGGCAAGGGTACAAGTGTGGAGATACGGCTTCCATATGCGAAGAATGGTATAGATTTGGAAAAAATTGAACAAAAATCGTAAAAAAACAAACCGTTTATTATAAAAACGTAAAATAATAAACAAATCAATGAAGAATCTTTATGGAATTTTTAGAAAAATTATCTATAATAAATACTGACAAGAAAATAAGCCGATGGCTTGCTTGAAAAGGAGGATTTTATATGAAAAGGAAAGTAGTGGCATTATTTTTGACAGCCTGTATGGCAGTATCAATAACGGCCTGCGGTCAAGCAGATGATACGAACAAGGACACCGCAGCCAATAATGACGCGGCAGGTGACGACGCGGCAGGTGATGACAGTGCGGCAGGCGATGACGCGGCAGGTGACGACGCGGCAGGTGATGACAATGCGGCAGGCGATGACGCGGCTGGCGGAATGCTTACAGTAGGCTTTTCGCAGGTAGGCGCAGAATCTGACTGGAGAACGGCAAACTCCGCTTCTATGAAAGAAACATTTTCCGAAGCAAACGGCTATAATCTGATCTTTGACGACGCACAGCAAAAACAGGAAAACCAGATTGCGGCGATCCGTAACTTTATCCAGCAGGAGGTAGATTACATCGTACTTGCGCCTGTTACAGAGACAGGATGGGATACCGTGCTGCAGGAGGCTTATGATGCAGGGATTCCTGTTATTATCGTAGACCGTATGGTGAATATTTCAAACGAAGAGCTGTATACTGCATGGGTAGGCTCCAACTTCCAGCTTGAGGGTGAAAAAGCGTGTGCATGGCTGGATGCTTATGCGAAGGCGACAGGAAAAGAAGGCGAGAAGCTGAATATTATCGATATCCAAGGTACGATCGGCGCATCTGCACAGATCGGACGTACCGCTGGTCTGGAAGCAGCGATCGAAGCACATGACAACTGGACGCTGTTAGAAGCGCAGAGCGGTGAGTTTACGCAGGCAAAGGGACAGGAGGTTATGGAATCCCTGTTAAAGCAGTATGATGATATTGATGTTGTTTACTGTGAAAATGACAACGAGGCGTTCGGCGCGATCGATGCGATCGAGCAGGCAGGAAAGACCGTAGGCAAGGAAATCGGCAAGGATATTCTTGTAATGTCGTTTGACTCTACCAATGCAGGTCTGACCGACGTGTTAAACGGCAAGATCATCTGCAATACGGAATGCAATCCGCTGCATGGACCTCGTGTAGAAGAGATCATCAAGAAGCTGGAAGCAGGCGAGGAAGTAGAAAAACAGCAGTTCGTAGAGGAAGAAATCTTTGCGGGCACAGAGGATGTGACCTCGATCAAAGTTGTCGGCGCAGATGGAACAGAGACAGAATATCCGGTGACTACTGTTACGCAGGAGGTCATTGACGGACGTGCATATTAATCAGTACGAAGGATAAAGGCTTTGCAGGAAAAGCAGCAGACTGAAAAGGAAATTTAGGTACTGATAAATACATAAATGAGAAAGGGGCACGCGGTATAGAAATAAACAAAACAGCTGTATCGCGTGTTTTCTGCGCCCTAAAATAAGAAACTGGCATTTCATAAGAAAGCAGGTGAAAGTATGGATTCAAATGTAGTATTGACGATGCGGGATATCAGCAAGACGTTTCCAGGCGTCAAGGCGCTGTCTCATGTGGATTTTACGCTTCGAAGGGGTGAGGTTCATGCGCTGATGGGAGAGAACGGGGCCGGAAAATCGACTTTGATCAAGGTGCTTACAGGCGTGCATGAATTTGAAACAGGCGAGATCCGTATGGATGGAAGCAGCGCGGCAATTATCAACCATTCCCCGCAGGAAGCGCAGGAAAACGGCATCAGTACCGTGTACCAAGAGGTGAACCTGTGTCCGAACCTGACGGTAGCGGAAAATCTGTTTATCGGACGCGAACCAAGGAAATTCGGCATGATCGACTGGAAAACGATGAACAGCAGATCCCAAGAGCTGTTAAAAAATCTGGATATTGCCGTATCCCCTACAACGATGCTGGACGAATGCTCGATCGCGATCCAGCAGATGATCGCGATCGCGCGTGCGGTAGATATGAAGTGCAAGGTGCTCATTTTGGATGAGCCGACCTCTTCTCTGGACGACAGTGAGGTTGAAAAGCTGTTTGTGCTGATGCGCCGCCTGAAAAGCGAGGGCGTCGGCATTATCTTCGTCACGCATTTTTTGGAACAAGTGTATGAGATCTGTGACCGTATTACGGTATTCCGCAACGGAGAGCTGGTCGGTGAGTTTGAGACAGAAAAGCTGCCGCGCGTGATGCTTGTGGCAAAGATGATGGGCAAAGACTTTGACGATCTGGCGGATATCAAGGGCGGCCGTAAGACGCAGGCGAAAAAATCCCAGCCGGTCGTTGAAGCAAAAGGAATCGGCCACCAAGGAACGATACGGCCGTTTGATATGGCGTTTCATGCTGGAGAGGTTGTCGGACTGACCGGGTTGTTAGGCTCCGGGCGCTCCGAGATGGTACGTGCGATCTACGGCGCGGATAAAGCGGATTCCGGTACGCTCAAGGTAAAAGGCAGGGAGGTTAAGATCAATACACCGCTGGATGCAATGCAGGCAGGCATGGCGTATCTGCCAGAGGACAGGAAAAAGGACGGTATTTTGGCAGACCTTTCCGTAAGGGAAAATATCATTATCGCGCTGCAGGCAAAGCGCGGGATGTTTAAGCCGCTTAGCCGTAAGGAAATGGAAGACTTCGCGGACGACTATATTAAAATACTGCAGGTAAAAACTGCCAGCAGAGAGACGCCGATCAAGAGCTTATCGGGCGGAAACCAGCAGAAGGTGATCATTGGCCGCTGGCTGCTGACGAACCCGGATTATCTCATACTGGACGAACCGACGAGAGGGATCGATATTGGGACGAAAACCGAGATCCAAAAGCTGGTATTAAAGCTGGCGGATGAGGGCAAATCGATTACCTTTATTTCTTCAGAAGTAGAAGAGATGCTGCGTACTTGTTCAAGGATGGCAGTCCTGCGTGACGGCAGGAAGGTCGGGGAGATCGAGGGCGATGATTTAACGCAGGAGAAGATCATGCAGACGATTGCCGGAGGTGAAAAATAGTTATGGCGAAGGAAAATATAAAAACAGAATTTAATTTTAAGGATCTGACGAAAAAACGTCTGTTCCTGCCGATTGTGTGCCTGATCGTTGTGCTTTTGGCGAATCTGATCAAAACACCAGACTTTTTTAAGGTGTCGCTTACAAACGGCGTATTAAACGGATATATTATCGACGTGATCAACCGTGCGTCGGAGCTTGTGATTCTGGCGATCGGCATGACGCTTGTTACGGCGGCTTCAGGCGGGCAGGATATCAGCGTCGGCGCGGTGATGGCGGTTGCGGCAGCGGCCTGCTGCCAGATTTTGACAGGCGGCGAGGTATCTGCGAATGCGTTTGCCAACCCATTCATCCTAGCGGTACTCGCAGCGCTCGGCGCGGCAGCGTTATGTGGTATTTTTAATGGTTTTTTAGTCGCGCGGCTGGGTATTCAGCCGATGGTCGCGACGCTGATCCTGTTTACGGCGGGACGCGGCATCGCGCAGCTGATCACAAAAGGACAGACGACGTACGTGCGTGTGGAGTCATACAAGATCATGGGCGGCTATATCAGCGGTTGTCCGATACCAACGCCGATCTTTTTTGCGATCATTATGGTTGTTATCGTCAATCTGATCTTGAAAAAAACAGCGCTTGGCTTATATATCGAAAGCGTCGGCATCAACGGCTCCGCTTCCCGTCTGGTCGGTTTAAATTCCACGATGATCAAGTTTTTGACGTATGTGATCTGCGGCGTGCTGGCAGGTATCGCTGGGATTGTAGCGTCCAGCCGTATTTACTCCGCGGACGCGAACAATATTGGGCTGAATCTGGAAATGGACGCGATCCTTGCGGTAGCGCTCGGCGGCAACGCGCTTGGCGGCGGCAAGTTTAGCCTGATGGGCTCTGTCATCGGCGCTTATACGATCCAGGCGCTTACGACCACACTTTATGCCATGAGCGTTTCATCTGACAGGCTTCCGGTCTATAAGGCTGTCGTTGTCGTTATCATCGTTGTACTCCAAAGCCCGGTATTTAAGAAATACCTTGCCAGTGCAAAGGCAAGGCGGGCTTCAACAATCTAAGCGGAAGGTGGTCGTTAAGCATGGAAAAGAAAAAGATAAACAGCAATACATTTTTGCTGCTCATAACAATCGTATTATTTGCGGTTATGTACATAGCCGGAATGATCATATTCAGCGCACAGGGCTTTGCAAAGCCGCAGATGTTTTTAAATCTGTTCATTTCCAATGCCGGATTAATCGTCATCGGCTGCGGCATGACACTTGTTATGATCACCGGGGGCATCGATATTTCCGTCGGCTCGGTCACGGCTCTTGTATGTATGGTGTCTGCCTATGTTATGGAAAATAAAGGCATGAGCGCATGGGCAGCCGTAGGCTTGTCACTCATGATCGGCACCTGCTTTGGCTTGGTGCAGGGATACCTTGTGACCTATCTGGAGATCCAGCCGTTTATCGTTACTCTGGCCGGAATGTTTTTTGGCCGCGGTATGACTGCGATGGTCAGCACGGAAATGATTTCGATCAAAAACGAGCTGTTTTTAAAATGGGCGAATTACCGGATCAATATGCCGTTTGGCTCGGTTAATAAAAAGGGCAGATTTATCGCGGCATATATTTATCCAACAGTTGTTATCGCGCTGATCGTTGTGATCATTATATCCATCATGCTCAAATATTCCAAATTTGGCCGCAAGCTGTACGCGATCGGAGGCAACCAGCAGAGCGCGGTAATGATGGGTTTAAATGTTAAGCGGACAAAAATGCAGGCGTATGTACTGGATGGATTTTTAGCAGGATTAGGTGGATTTTTGTTTTGCTTGAACAGCTGCGCCGGATTTGTGGAGCAGGCGAAAGGACTGGAAATGGATGCGATATCGTCGGCCGTGATCGGCGGTACGCTCTTAAGCGGCGGTGTCGGAACGGTTATCGGTACGTTGTTCGGGGTGCTGATCAAGGGAACGATCACAAGCCTGATCACGACACAGGGGACGCTGTCGAGCTGGTGGGTTCGGATCACGCTCTCGGCGCTGCTTTGCTTCTTTATCGTATTGCAGGCGGTTTTTGCCGCGGCGAAAAAGAAAAACAAGAAATAGTGTCTGTAAAGTGGACGCTGCGGATAAAAAAGAACTGCCCGGCAGCCGGAAATGGCTGCGGGGCAGTTCTTTTTGCTAGGAAAGGACGTTAACCGCCATCCGAGATCATCAAGATCTTTTCAAACGCAAGTCCTGCGCACATCCATAACGGCGCATAATCCAGACGGATGATACCATTGATATTTGCTTTTGCCTTGCTGTAATCCCATGGACACATCTTATGCTTTTTTAAGAAGCTCCCGCTAACGTATTCTCCGGTAAAGATGCCGATGCTGTAGATGGCTCCGCGCAGGAGGGCGGGACAGTTTGTGAGATGGCGCGATACTGGGGCGATTACCGCAGCCATGCCGTAGATCGGGAACATCCACAGGGAGGTCTGTCCCATCAGCCGTTTGTCTCGTTTGTATATGCTTCCGGTTGAAGTAAATAAAATTTCCATGCACCAACCAGTCAGGCCGCAGATCATAAAGCTTTGTAATTTTTTCATAAGGATAGGATGCGCCGGAATCCGGGTTTTATACAGGCTGATTTTAGTTTTATAAAAATGACTGGCGCAAGGCGGGTGATACGCCGATGTGAAAAATAGGATATAGATTGCACGAAACAGGCTCGGAATGTTTTTTCCTGTTATATTATAATGGTCTGCATACGGCAGAGCGATAGCCGGATAATTAGGATAACAGGGGGATGCAGTATGATACAGTTACAGAAAAAGGCAGGGGCGGTTGCGCTCTTTTTGTGTATTTCCTTGCTGGCAGGCTTGTTCCCAATGCCTGCGGCGGCGACGGATACGCAGCGGAGGAGGTTTGGGGATATTGTGAATTTTATAAGCATTCGGCTGTATGAGAATGCGGATGGAAAGCCGGGCGCGCAGATTGAAGAAAATGCGCTGCTTAGCAAAGACAGCCGGATGATGCTATATTATACTTATGAGATTACAACAAAGGAGAAAATATTACAGATCGAGCCGGGCGTACGGTATGAGCTTCAAATATCGCCGCATTTGGTTCTGCCGGATCTAAAGGACGGAAGGGAACTGGCTATTGAGGAGGAGGGCCAGGGCAAGGTGGAATTTGCCCGGTTGTATGCTGACGGGAAAAGCGCTTGGATTGAGTTTTTGGCAAATCGTGAGGGTAATGGAACGGTTCTGGCAGAATATGACGAGCTTTTGGGCGCATATTTTTATCTGGACTGCGGCAGGGCGCCTGAGCCGCCGGAGGATGAGCCGCCGGCCGAGCAGGCGTGCAACCGTTATGTGATGAAATTTGAGAACGGGGAAGCGCTTTCCTTTGGCTACGCAGAAGATGAGCCGGTATGGTCAAAGGCGAAGCTTGCAAAAAACGGGAGCGTTTCAAATAAAAGCATTACTTGGACGATAGATTACACGCCTTGGCAGAATCCAAAGCCGGAGGACGGCGTGTCAGCCGATATGCCGTTTGAGCTTCGGGATACGATAGAAGGTGCAAAACACCGCTATGCGGCAGGAAGCGCCAAAATAGACGGTGTAACGGCCGCAGCTTACACAGACCGCAGCAGTATTCCGCAGCAGGCGGAGGCGTATGTACTCCTTGAGACTGTGGACGAGGATCAGATCTTAAGCTTTGGGGGTACCAAGCTATGTGCTGGGCAGGCAACGGGCAAAAATCCGGCAAAGCCGCTTCGCATCACTTACGAAACAGAAATCGTGGATGAGATCCTGCTGCCTGGAAACAGCGGCGGACAGAGCATTCAAAATGAAATCGGGCTGTTTGCACAAAAGGACGGCGAGTTCCAGGCGTTGGATGTAAAAGCAGCAAAGACGATACAGATCCCAAAACCAAAGTGGCTGGAAAAGAAAGGGACAACGACACGGCATCCCGATGGAACAGGCTCCGAAACAGAATGGACGGTTACGTTTTTTCCGAATGGATTTACGTTTGGAGATGAGAACGGCCTGACACTCTGCGACAAGCTCCCGGCGGGCAGTACGCTAGTGGAAGATTCGGTCAAGGTCAGTCAGGGGCAGGCACAGCTGCAGATGGATACAGGGAGTAACGGGTTTACGGTATCCGGGCTTTCTGCGGCGGGAAGCCAGCCTGTCAGCGTTACTTACCGGACAGTTGTACCAGAGGAAATGTATGACAGTGGTACGAACCTTGGAGACAACCGGGCATGGTTTACCTTTCGATATGACGGCGGAGATTATCAGACGCCGGAGGTGAAAGCTCCGGTAAACAGCGGTGATGGCAGCGGAAGCTCCGGTACGGCAACGCTTTTAAAAAGCAGCCGCGGCTATGACGCGCCTAGTCGTTCGATATCGTGGACGGTGACGGTAAATCCGCACAAAGCCGATTTTAAAAGCGGTACCTTTGTCGATGATCTAAAGGCAGGCAGCAAGGACTGCGGCATTTTGGGACATTCGGGCGGTATGGAGCTTGCGGGCGGCGTGGATGCTGTTGCGGTGCAGCTGGATGGGCAGAAACCTGCGGATGATAAGCTGGTCAAGCTGGATTACGATAACGGCAGGCTGACCGTGACAGTTGGAAATATCGGCCGCAGTATCCTGACACTTACCTATACGACGAAAATCAGTGATCCGTGTATTTTTGCGGCAAATACGCCAAAGACAGTATTTAAGAATACGATAGCTTCCGATAATATGGTGATCGGACAGTCCGCAGAGCCGCGCAGCGCCAGCGCTTCTGCGACTGCAGAGATTAGTGCGGCAGTCCTCGCAAAAAAAGAGCCAGTTTATCATTATGCGGACGGCAGTATGGAATGGACGGTTGATGTAAATGCATCCGGCCTTGCGATGGAGGATATCTGTCTGACGGATGTGCTGCCGCAGGGGCTTCGTTATGAACCTGGCTCCCTGCGGACCAGCCCGGAACTTCCAGGAGCGACGGAAACGGTTGTCGGGCAGCAGCTTACACTTGCATTAGGAGAGGTCAGACAGAAAACAAATGTGATGTTTACGACGCAGGTAGATCCGCAGATTTTTAACAATGACAGCGGTACAGTCACGGTCACAAATACGGTGCGGATGACAGGAAAGGCTGATGGTGCGGAATTTCAGGAGGTTTCGCATACCGTATCGAAAAGCTTTACGAATCATGGGCTTGTGAAAAACAGTAAGCCGCAGCTGGATCAGGAATTGATTGCGTATGAGGTGCTGATCAATCCGTATGGGCTTAAGCTGCCGCAGGACGCGGCGCTGGTCGATACACTGGATAGGCGGCTGCAGCTGGATATGGATACGCTGCGGTTTTATCCGGCGCAGGTATCAGGAACAGCCGCCGCTGCCGCACAGAAGCCGGAATATAAGAAAACGGGAGAAGGCCAGATATTACAGGCAGAGACATATGATCTGGAGAAAAACAGCTTTCGTGTACGGCTTCCGGTTGCAAAGGATGATACGGGTACTTATGTACTGGCTTATACAGCGGATATCATAAAGCTGGAGAAAGGCAGCTACGGCAACAGCGTCAGCTTTGACGGCAGCTCTGTTTTATTGGGCGGCAGTAAAAATAACAGCGTCAGCGTTGCCGGAGGCGGCGGTGGAGGGGGCGGCGGAGTTGCTGCCCGCAAGGCTGGGATTGCCGTTACAAAAAAAGACAGCGAAACAGGACAACCATTGAAAGGGGTCGCTTTCACGCTGTTTCAATGGGACGATGCCAAGCAGGAGCGTGGGCTTGCGGTAGCGCGGGCGGAGACAGACGGATCAGGCAGGGCAGTATTTCAGGTCAAACCGAACGCGATTTACGAGCTGGAAGAAACAGCCGGGCTTTCGGGATATGATCCTATACCTGGCTGGACGGCACTTCCGGCAGAAGCAGTCCCGGCAGAGAACGGAATACTGCGCATTACAGCAGGAGCAGCAAAGTCAACTGTGCAGCTGGAGCTGACCAATCAGCCGGATAAAACGGAAGGGCCAGATGGCTCTGGTGACGGCGGCGATGATGGAGATACCGGTAACGGCAGCGGTACAGGAGACGGCGGCAATGATGGAGATGCTGGTAGCGGCAACGGCACCGATGGCGGCAGTAATGACGGAGATGCCAGTAATGGCAGCGGTACAGGAGACGGCGGCAATGATGGAGATACCAGTAGCGGTAACGGCAGCGGTACAGGCAGCGGAGATGTAGGTAATGGCAACGGCATAGGCAATGACAGTAATGCAGGCAATGACAATAATGCAGGCAATGGCAGTAATGGAGATGGTACAGGTAACGGGAATGGTACAGGTGATGGCGGCAATGGCAGCGGCAATGATAGCGGTAGCAATAGCAGCGGGATAGGTAATGGTAACGGAGATGGCAGCGGCAATGCTAACACTGGCAATGGCAGCGGTAGTAATAGCAGCAATACAGGTTCCGTTGGCAGCGGCGGTTCTGACAGCAGTACAGGCAGCGGAAACGCTAATTCCGGATCCGACGATAGTATCGCCTCTGACAACGATATAGCAGCGGGCAGCGACGCGGATTCCTCCGATACCTTAGATGTAGACAATATCACAGTAGAGAATGACGACAATCATAACGAAAGCAGCGACGATCAGAAAGAGAACCATAGCGATCCTAGTGGCGATACGGAAAACAACAGCGGTACAGGCAGTAAGGATATCGCCGGAGCAGGAACAGAAGGAAAAAACAGCGGTAAAACACAAAACAGCCGCCCTGGTGGTACTGCTGGAAAGAAAGGAGGCAATGGCGAAAAAGCTAAGGGCGGCAGCTCTAGCGCAGACGGCAGCGGTCCGAAAAATCAAGACAGCAGCGCCAGTGCAGACGGCAGTATGGGCGGTGGCAGCTTTGGTATGTCGGATGGTAGCATGAATTATAACAGGCTGGAAAACGGAGAAGATCAGCTTTCTGATCCAAAGATACCAAAAACAGGCGACAGGACTGTGCTGCTGCTTGGGCTGTTCCTGTTGTCAGGAGCCGCACTGGCGGCAATGTCCTTTTTCCGCTTCCGGTCAGGAAATGAAAAGAAAGTCAGGTAGCTTGTTTCGCTGGCTCTATCGGATTGTTCTGGCTGTCTTTCTTACTACGGGCGCAGCGTTGGCTGTGCAGATCGAAATGTTGCACAACGCAGCGGGGTTTTACAGGCAGATCGGCGCTGCGGGAAGCAGGCCAGCAGACCAGCATTTGCCGCACGAGCCATCAGACACGTCAGCTACGTTAGACACGTCAGACACGTTAGTCACGTCAGCTACATTAGACACATCAGCTACGTCAGCTACATCAAACAAGTCAGTTACGTCAGATCGTGTGGCGGATAGTCCAGATAAACAACAGACCGAGGAGCTGCCCAGGTGGTATCCTGGCGCAGCCGCATGGATACGGATACCAGATACTTCCTTGGATTACCCGGTCATGCAGGGGAGCGACAACCAGTATTATCTGGATCATCTGCCGGATGGAAGCAGCAATGTGCTGGGCAGCCTATTTTTAGATTATCGCTGCAGCGTAGACAGTGGGCATCTGGTTATTTATGGGCATAACGGCTCCGGCGGCAGAATGCTGGGACTGCTGAAAAATTATGCGTCGCAGGATTATTATCGAAAGCATCCGGATGTGATCTTAGCTTTTGCAGATGTGCAGTATGTCTGCCATATATTTTCCGTGCGCCGTGTGGAAGCAGACAGCAGCGCCTATACGTTGGATCTGGAAGATAGCGCTGCCCGTAAGCGGTATATCCGGCAGGCAGCGGCAGCTTCTATTTATCCGATCCTTGATCTGGAGGAGTCTTGCGATGGCAAAGAGCGGATTCTTACAATGTCCACTTGCACCGGATGGGGAAACCAACGGCTGCTTGTGCAGGCATTGCTGCAGGAAAGATAAAAAACTGGTTACCATAAACGTTCGCTTGCGGTAACCAGTTTTTTTATTCCGTTTTTTATTCTGTTTCTTATTCCGCTTCTTTCATAGAATCAATGATCGCATCAGCCAGTGCATCCAGCTCGATTGTCTTATCTGCACCCATGGAAGAAGCAATGCTCAGACGCTCATTTAAGATGGTCATGTTCTTTAATTCTTCATCGATAAACTTCTGCATCAGATCGCCTGATTTGCACGCCCACGAGCCGTTTTCGATCAAAGCAAACGTGCGGTTTTGCATATTCAGCGCTTTCATATCCATCAGGAAATTGTGCATAACCGGATAAATGCCCAGGTTATAGGTTACCGATGCGAGTACGATATGGCTGTATTTAAACGCGTCGGAAATTAAGTAGGAAACGTGGGTATTGGATACGTCGTGTACCCTTACGTTTGTGCAGCCCTTTTCACACAGCTTGCTGGCAAGCGCTTGTGCAGCGGCCTCTGTGTTGCCGTACATGGAAGCATAGGCGATCATGACGCCCTTTTCTTCAGGCTCGTAGCGGCTCCATTTGTCATATTTATCAATAAAGTATCCAAAGTTCTCACGCCATACCGGGCCATGGAGCGGGCAGATATATTGGATCTTGTCAACGATACCGCCGGCTTTTTTTAATAACAGCTGGATATGCGGGCCGTATTTGCCTACGATATTGACAAGATAGCGGCGGGCCTCATCCAGCCAGTCGCGGTCAAAGTCCACTTCATCCGCAAACAGCTTGCCGTCCAGTGCGATAAAGGAGCCAAATGCATCAGCGGAAAACAGCACACCGTTGGTCAGGTCAAAGGTAACCATAGCTTCCGGCCAGTGTACCATCGGCGCTGCCACAAAAGTTACTGTATGGCCACCAAAACAGTGCGTATCGCCTTCTGCGACGGTAACGCATTCGTGCTGGTCCGGATGGAAGCCGAACTGGCGCATCAGCATAAAAGATTTTTCCGTGGAAATGACTTTTACCTCAGGATAGCGCAGCAAGATCTGTTCGACACAAGCGCCGTGGTCAGGTTCCATATGGTTGACTACAAGCCAGTCCAGCGGACGCCCGTCCAGCAGGTAATCCAGATTTTCCAAAAGCTGGCGGCAGGCAGACCAGTCTACTGTATCAAACAGTACGGTTTCTTTATCTAAAAGCAAATAAGCGTTATAACTTACCCCGTATGGGATCGGGTGTATATTTTCAAATAAATGGAGTCTGTGGTCATTGGCGCCGACCCAGTACAGATCCTTCGTAATATTACGTACACAATACATAATAGTTTTTCCTTTCTAAATTTTTTTGTATGTTCCGTTACTAAGCTTCAATAAACTGGTCCTTGCCTTCTGCACATTCCGGACATACCCAGTCCTCCGGCAGCTTTTCAAATAATGTACCAGGTGCGATCTGTGCATCCTCATCTCCGTTTTCCGGAATATATTCATAACCGCAGCCGCCGCATACGTAGCGTTTACCGATTGGAGCCGGCTTTGGAACAGGCGGACGTTTCATTTTTACCATTGGCGGAGCCGGCTGTTTTTCTCCGGTATCCAAGGCTTCTGCTAAGAGCGGCAGTATTTCGTTCACATCACCGATAATGCCATAGTCGCAGTTTTTAAAGATCGGCGCATTGCCGTTTTTGTTGATCGCAACGATCGTGGAAGCGTCTTTAATGCCCTTTAAATGCTGGGTAGCGCCGGAAATACCGCAGGCAATATACAAGTTTCCGGTAAATTTCTGGCCAGACATACCGACATAGCGGCTGAGCGGCACATATTTGAGTGTCTCGGCAACCGGACGGGAAGAGCCGATCGCTGCTCCGGCAGCCTTTGCCAGATCTTCGATCAGCTTCATATTTTCTTTGGAGCCGATTCCTTTTCCAGCGGAAACAACACGCTCCGCCTGCGCGATCGGTGTATCGGCAGCGATGCCGACCGTAAAGTCATGTCCGTCCTTTTTCAGAGCCTCGACCAGTGCGGTTACCTTGTCGCCTGCTGCGCCGTCACGGAAAATATGTCCTTTGCGTACGCCGGTTATGGGAGCTGGCTTTTTTGCTGCGGAACGGCTGCCGCCGCCGGAATCCTTCGGCATTTTTCCGATCAGATTGGCTGCGATAACGACGCGCTGGATTTCATTTGTGCCTTCATAAATGGTTGTGATCTTGGCGTCACGGTACATTCTTTCTACTTCCATGCCCTTTAAGAAGCCGGTTCCGCCGAAAATCTGCAGTGCGCTGTTCGTTACTTCCAAAGCGATATCGGATGCGTACATTTTGGCCATAGCTGCTTCCATTGCGTATGGATCATGATGTTCCTTTAATTCTGCAGCGGAATATACTAAAAAGCGCGCGCAGCGCAGCTTGGTCGCCATATCTGCCAGCTTAAAGGAAATGCCTTGCTGCGCGGCGATCGGTTTGCCGAACTGGATACGCTCTTTCGAATAGGTAAGCGCCTGTTCAAAGGCACCCTGCGCAATACCGAGCGCTTGTGCGGCAATACCGATACGACCGCCGTCCAGCGTCGCCATTGCGATCTTAAATCCTTCCCCTTCCTTACCAAGCAGATTTTCCTTCGGAACCTTGACATCGTTAAAGATCAGCTCTGCAGTTGTAGAAGAGCGGATGCCCATCTTGTCATAATGGTCGCCAAATTCAAAGCCGTCCCAGCCTTTTTCCACGATAAACGCAGAAATGCCGCGCGTACCGATATCTGGTGTCGTTACGGCAAATACAACATAGGTATCAGCCTTTGGTGCGTTTGTAATAAAAATCTTGCCGCCGTTTAACAGATAATAATCGCCCTTGTCAAGCGCTGTCGTTTCCGTACCGCCGGCGTCTGAGCCAGCGTTCGGCTCGGTCAGGCCAAAGGCGCCGATCTTTTCACCTTTCGCAAGCGGTACTAGGTATTTCTGCTTCTGCGCTTCGTTGCCGAATGCAAAGATCGGGAACGATCCTAAGGATACATGGGCGGATAAAATAACGCCGGAACCTCCGTCTACTCTGGAAAGCTCCTCAACAGCGATTGCATAGCTGCCGACATCCAGCCCGGCGCCGCCGTACTCCTTTGGATATGGAATGCCCATCAGGCCCATTTCTCCAAGCTTTTTTACAGCTTCATCCGGAAAACGGTTTTCCTGGTCTAAGGAAAAGGCGATCGGTTTGATCTCTTCTTCCGCAAAGGCACGTATCCTTGCCCGCAGCTCTTCTTGTTCTGGTGTAGTCTGGAATAACATAACATTGCCTCCTTTTTTGTTGGAATTTTTATAGAAAATAGGCAAAATGCCTGATATAAAAATTGCAGATATAAAATTGTCTGTAAATTATGGCTAAAAACAATATAACAAATTGAGGGAAAATTGTCAATGATTTCCGAAAGGATTGTGAAAATAGATGTGTTACCTTGTCATAATTCAGAAAGGTCTGCGCATCATCTGTCCCATTGGGCATTTCTTGCGCAGACCGTTATTCCATCGCGAAGCGATTTCAAATATTTATTTGATATGAGCCTTTACAGCTGTGCTTACCACCTTTGCCATCCGCGGATCAAATGCTTCCGGCATAATATGTTCGTCATGCAGCTCGCTTTCGGATACAAGTCCGGCGATCGCTTCCGCGGCAGCAAGCTTCATTTCTTCGGTAATCTGCTTTGCGTGGCCTTCCAGCGCTCCTTTGAAAATACCAGGGAACGCTGCGACATTGTTGACCTGGTTTGGGAAATCGCTGCGTCCGGTGCCGACGATCCTGACCCCGGCTGCCTTTGCGATATCCGGCATGATTTCCGGTACTGGGTTTGCCATTGCGAACAGTATGGCGTCCGTATTCATGGAAGCGGCCATTTCCTGTGTAACAATGCCTCCGGCAGAGACGCCGATAAAAATATCCGCGCCTTTTAATGCGTCCGTCAGTGTGCCGCTTTCATGGGAGAGATTGGTGCATTTCGTCATTTCCTGCTGCATCCAGTTCAGTTCAGGGTAATCCGCTCCGATGATCCCATAACGGTCGCACATTGTAATATGTAAAAATCCATAAGACAGCAATAGCTTTGTTATAGCGATACCGGCAGAACCGGCGCCGTTTACGACGACTTTACAGGATTCCTTCTTTTTCCCAGTTACTTTCAGGCTGTTGATAATGCCTGCCAGTACAACGATCGCGGTACCGTGCTGGTCGTCATGAAAGACCGGGATGTCCAAAAGCTCTTTTAAACGGGCTTCGATCTCGAAGCAGCGTGGCGCTGCGATATCTTCTAGGTTGATGCCGCCGAAGCCGGGCGCGATATTGACGACCGTACGTATAATTTCTTCGGTATCCTGCGTATCCAGGCAGATCGGCATGGCGTTTACGTTTGCAAACTCTTTAAACAGTACGCATTTGCCTTCCATTACAGGCATCGCGGCATACGGGCCGATATTGCCAAGACCAAGTACGGCGCTTCCATCTGATACGACAGCGACAGTATTGGATTTTATGGTGTACGTATAGGCGAGAGAAGGATCCTCGGCAATCAGTTTGCAAGGCTCCGCGACGCCTGGGGTGTAGGCGACGGCGAGGTCTGCGCTTGTTTTTACCGGGGTTTTTGAGACGGTTTCCAGCTTTCCGTTCCATTCCTTATGCATCTGAATGGCTTTTTCTTTCTGATTCATCTTGCATCTCCTTTTTGCGATTCGTTATTTATGATATGTAATGTTGATGGTATCTGAACGGTTACCATCATAGCGTAACAGTTCAGATAAGCTGACCTGTTACCTGCAAAAATCCATTGAAAATCGCTTCGCGATGGGATTTTTACACTCCTGAATCATGTTGTTACGGTCTTTGCAGCAGGATGCAAAGACCTGTCTGAACTGTTACATCATAGCATCTGTAAAATAAAAAATCAAGTTCAGCGGCTTGATATTGCGGAACAGGAATGTTATAATTAGTCTGTTATTTTATGGATGAATTTATATATACATATGCAGTATCAATGTCGGGGGAACGATATGAAGAATAAAACAGGAAAAATCTTTACTGCTCTTGTCTTTTTTTTCATTGCGACAGCAGGAATCTTTTTTTTATCCCAAAAAATCCAGACGGAAATACGTATCGTGCTAATAACTGCCAGTTGCTTTGGTGCGGCTTTCTGTGCTCTTTATATACAGGAAATATGCAAGACGATGCAAAGGCGTCTGACAGAGTGCGAGGAGAGTTTTCAAAGACAGCTTCGGGAACAGGAAGAGCGCTTGGAGGCACGGCTTTTGGAACGAGAGGATTGTGTCCAAAAGATGCGGGATGCGATAAATTCCGCGGAAGCTGCAAATAAAGCAAAATCTATGTTTTTGTCAAATATGAGTCATGATATTCGTACGCCGATGAATGCGATCATTGGGTTTTCCTCTCTACTGATGCGGGATGCAGAAAAACCGGCGAAGGTTAGGGAATATACACGCAAGGTCACAGCATCCAGCCAGCATTTATTGAGCCTGATCAACGATGTTTTGGATATCAGCAAGATTGAAAGCGGTAAAATGGTCCTGAATATCAGTGAGTTTGAGCTGGCTGATACGGTAGCTGCCGTCGATACGGTGATCCGTCCACAGACAAGCGCGAGAAATCAGACGTTTGACGTCCATGTGAGCGGGCTGCAGCATGAGCAGCTGCTCGGAGACGAGGTGCGGATCAACCAAGTGCTGATCAATCTTTTGTCCAATGCGGTGAAATATACGCAGGAGGGCGGGCATATTGAGTTCCGGGTCGAAGGCGTGCCGCAGGCATCCAGCCAGTTCCAACGTCTGACGATCATAGTAAGGGATAATGGCTATGGCATGACAAAAGAATACTGCGAGAAGATCTTTGACGCGTTTACCCGTGCCGATAATGATACGACGCGTACTGTGCAGGGTACTGGGCTTGGTATGGCGATCACGAAAAATATTGTGGATATGATGGGCGGCTCTATCGTAGTGGAAAGCGAACTGGGCTGTGGGAGTACGTTTACGGTTCATCTGAACCTGCGTATTCCAGATGAAAATCTGGATGCTAAATTCTGGAAGCAGAATGGCGTTTCACGGATCCTGATCGTGGACGATGAGCGGGAGGTGTGCCAGAGTATCTTGGATCTGATGGCGGGCACCGGAGTACAGATCGACTATGCGCTGCAAGGTGCGCAGGCGGTAGAGATGGTACAGCAAGCAGTTTTAAAGCACAGAGAGTACCATGTGATCTTGATCGACTGGCGGATGCCGCAGATGAATGGGCTGGATACGGCCAGAAAAATCCGAGGTCTTGTGCCGCGGGAGGTACCGATCTTGGTGCTAACCGCCTATGAATGGTCGGAAATTGAAGACCAGGCGCTGGAGGGTGGGATTGACGGTTTTTTGCCGAAGCCGTTTTTTGTCGCGAACTTCAGGGAGCGGTTAATGCAGATTTGGGAAGATCTTAATAAGGAAGATACGCAGACGGGATGCGTGCCAGAGGCACTGGCGGGCAGGCATTTTCTGGTGGCTGAAGATGTAGATCTGAACGCGGAGATCCTAAGCGAGATCCTTTCGATGCAGGAGGCGTCTTGCAAGGTCGTGGAAAACGGGAAGCTTGCGGTTGAGGAATTTGAACGTTCCGAGCCGGATCTGTATGACGCGATCTTGATGGATGTCCAGATGCCGGTCATGAATGGATATGATGCGACTAGGCAGATCCGAAGCTCCGCCAGACCGGATGCGGCGCGGATCCCGATCATTGCGATGACCGCGAACGCGTTTGCGGAGGATGTAAAAGAGGCGTTAGAGGCGGGTATGGATGCACACGTGGCAAAGCCGATCGACCCGCAGCAGCTTTGTGCGACGCTTTCAGATTTCCTGGAGACTCAGGACCAGGCAGCAGGATGATGCCAGGCAGGTTCACACAGAAAGGAGCAGATGATGTTTCAGTACGGAGGAAATGTTTTTTTTCAAAATACCTGTATTGATTTTTCAGCAAATATTAATTTTCTGGGCATTCCGGACACTGTGATGCAGGCGGCGCGCAGCGGGCTTATGGCGGCGGCGCAAAAGCCGGCGCAGGAAAGCGGCACGCTGCAGGAGCATATTGCTGCATGGGAGGGCGTGGAGCCGGAGCATATTTTTTATGGCAGCGGTTCTTCGGAGATAGTAAGAAGCCTGCTTACTGTGCTGCAGCCAAAGAAGGCGCTGATTCCGGCGCCGGGATTTGAAGAATATATGCGTTCGCTTTCTATGGCGAAGTGTGAGATAGAGTATTATTATACAAAGGAAGAGGATGGGTTCCGTATTCCGTTGGATGATTTTCTGACGCGTATTACACCGGATACGAAGCTTGTATTTCTATGTAATCCAAACAATCCGACGGCAGTACTATATGACCATACAGCTTGTGGGCGGGTGCTGGAACGTTGTGCGCAGACAGATTCGATCTTGGTATTGGATGAGTGCAGTCTGGATTTTGCGGAAGACGCACAGACTTTGTCCATGCACGCGAAGGATGCGGATAAGCATTTGTTTATCGTTAAGGATTTTACAAAAATGTTTGCGATGCCGGGTATCCGGCTTGGCTATGCGCTTTGTACAGATACCGAGCTGATCGAAAAGCTTCAGGGAACGGTGCAGCCATGGAGCGTGTCAGCGGTTGCTCAAAAAGCCGGGATTGCTTGTACAAAGGAACGTGGGTTTGTACAACAAACGGTGGAAGAGACGGCGCGGGAGCGAACGTGGCTGCTGCAGGAGCTTGCACGTATCGGCATTGCGAAAGCAAGGGGCGAAGCGAATCTGATTTTCTTTAAGAGTCGTCCGGGGCTTCATGCGTTTGGGATGATGCATGGGATCATGCTGCGCGACTGCAGCAATCTGGAAGGGATGCCGCAGGGATATTACCGGGTCAGCGTCCGCAGCCGGGAAGAAAATCAAAAGCTGACCGAGGTGCTGGAACAATGGCAGAACCAGGAATAAACAGGAGTGTGCGAGGGATCATGCATATTCAAATGATAGGGATTGACCACAATACGGCGGAGGTAAAAATACGGGAGCAGTTTTCGCTCACGGCAACACAGGCGGCGCGCGCGATGCAGAGGATCTGCAGCCAGCCAGGTGTTTGCGGGTGCGTTCTGCTGTCGACCTGCAACCGTATGGAGCTGTATGTGAGTACGCAGGAAAACGGCGTTTGTCTGTTTGCATTGTTGGAACAGGCAGGGCCGTTTTCTGTTCCAGTATCGGAATTTAAGCAGTATTTTACAATACGCAGCTTTGAGGAAACCGTCCAGCATTTGTTTTATTTAACGGCGGGGCTGTGTTCTAGGATTTTTGGAGAGGACCAGATTTTAGCGCAAGTAAAGGATGCGGTACAGCGGGCGCGGGAGCTTGGCTGTACGGATGCGCTGCTGGAAGTGCTGTTTCGCCATGCAGTAACAGCCGGTAAGGAAGTCAGAGCCAGGGGAATGCTGGCGCATACCGACGCTTCCACGGTGCATTGTGCACTTGCAGCTGTCAGACAGAAAGGGTTTTTACCAGAGGGCAAACAGTGTCTGGTGATCGGCAACGGACAGATGGGCAGGCTTGCAGCTGAAGCGCTGCGGGATTTGGGAGCTTTTGTTACAGTAACGGTGCGCCAGTACCGCAGCGGGATGGTTGAAATTCCAAAGGGATGCCAAAGGATCCACTATGGAGAGCGTTATGAGAAGATTCCATCCTGCGACCTCGTTCTATCCGCGACGGTCAGCCCAAATCTGACGATCCGATACAAAGCGCTTAACGAGACAAGAGGGGATCTGTGCAGGGAGCAGATCTTTATCGATCTGGCTGTACCGCGCGATATGGAAGAAACAATCGCACAGCTGGAAGGTGTGACGCTTTACGATATCGATGATTTCCAGAGCGGCGCGCCTGATACGGAGCTTGCGGCGCATCGGGAGGCGGTTGGGGATATCCTGATGGGTAAGGCTGCGGAATTTAAAGAGTGGTATGAATGCCGGGACCTGATACCGCGGATGCAGCAGATCGGGAGACAGGCCGCCGAGGAGATCTGCTGGCGTATGGGGCGTGCGACCGGGCAGCTTTCAAAGGAGCAGCAGGAGATGTTTCATGCGGTGCTGTTGGAATGCGGACATAAGGTTGTTGACAAGCTGCTGTATACGCTGCGGGACGGGCTTTCTGGCGAAGAGCTGCTGCGCTGTCTGGATGTGCTGGAGCGTATCAGATATTAAGGAGGTATTTGTAATGACGGCTTATTTTCCGTTGTTTCTGGATTTAAGGGAAAAAAGATTTTTAATGTTTGGTGCCGGACAGGTTGCGGCACGCCGGATGGAAGGGCTGCTGCGATACGGAGCCGTCGTAACGGCGGTAGCGCCGTGTATTTCGCGGGAGGTTCAGGGACTTTGCATACGCTATCCAAAGCAGCTTGCGATTGAGCAGAGGGCTTACCGACGCAGCGAGATACAAGATGGATCTGCGGATTTTGTGCTGGCCGCGACAGACGATAAAGAGGTCAACGCGCTGATCTTTCGGGAATGCCGCCATAAGGGGATCCCGGTCAACAATGCTTCGGACCGCGGCCAGTGTGACTTTTATTTTCCAGCGCTTGTAGAAAGGGACAATCTGGTGATCGGCGTGACTAGTACCGACGGCAGCCACCGTACGGTTGCGCAGTTTTGTGACAGGCTGCGGCAGGAAGCAAGCGATGTGTAACTACAAAAAGAATGGGAGGATAGTTTTATGGGAGGCGTGATACGGATCGGGACAAGAGAGAGCTTGTTGGCAGTTGCTCAGGCACAGATGTTAAAGCTTTACATAGAAAAGAACCATCCCAAATATCAGGCCGTGCTTGTAAAAATGAAAACGACCGGCGACCGGATCTTAGACAGGAGCTTGGAAGCGATCGGCGGAAAAGGGCTCTTTGTCAAGGAGCTGGACGCCTCGTTATTGGAAGGACGTACGGATCTGTCGGTACATTCCTTGAAAGACCTGCCGATGGAGGTGTCCCCGAAGCTTCCGGTCTTTGGGTATTCAAAACGAGAGGATCCGCAGGATGCGCTTGTGCTGCCGTATGGCTGTAAACAGCTGGATCTTGGCAGGCCCTTTGGAACTTCCAGCCCAAGGCGCCGCATACAGCTGGAGCAGATGTATCCGGGCTGTCAGGTACAGCCTGTGCGCGGCAATGTGCTGACCCGCCTTAAGAAGCTTGACCAAGGCGATTATGGGGCGCTTGTCCTTGCGGCCGCGGGGTTAAAGCGGCTTGGGCTTGCCGGACGTATCAGCAGCTTGCTTCCGGTTTCACAGATGGTGCCTGCTGCTGGACAGGGGATCCTGGCGGTGCAGGGTAGAAGGGATTTTGACCAGAGCCTTCTTGAAGGTTTTTTTGATGAGGATGCCCAGTGGCAGGCGCTTGCGGAACGCAGCTTTGTCCGCGCGCTTGGCGGCGGGTGTGCGTCGCCGACAGCGGCATATGCCAGGCTGGAGCAGGGAGAACTGATGCTGACAGGTCTTGCCGCGCTGGAGGGCGGCAGCGGAGTACGAAGGATGACGCTGTCAGGGCCAAAGCATGAGGCGGAGCAGCTTGGACTGCGTTTGGCCAAAGCATTAAAGCAGTCCAAGCATTAAATTCAGCGTGCTAAGTCGATCTGCTGCATGGTTCCGGCCTGCCCGTCCTCGTATAGAAACATTCCGGTCTGTCTGACAACGGCGTTTGTTTGATTGTCGTTTTTAGAGTTCAGCGAAAATTCTGTATTGACATTTCCCAGATAAATAGCTCCGACGCCAGCCGCGCCAAGTCCGCGCAGTACGTCGTTTCCGTTTTCATCTTTTTGCCAGATGAGCAGCTTGTCAAAAATCTCGTCGGCTTCATCAATCCATCCGTTTCCATCCTGATCGTACTTCGCCAGATCGGCGAATCCGTTGCCGCTCGTTGTGCCGAACAGCTCGGAGCCATCGTTGATCACGCCGTCGCCGTTTTTATCAAGCGCTAAAAATCCGCTACCGGCGTTTAAACGGGAAATCTGTTCCTGATGGCCGTCCGCATCAAGGTCAAAATAAAATTTCTGGTCGGATACCGAGGCGGTTTCCGCATTCAGGTTAATGACGAGCGGATCGGTCAGCTGTATGGTTCCCATTCCGATAATAGCGCTTGTTTGTTCATAAAAGGAGCGGGACATCGATACTTCAACATTGAAAGAGATTTCTTTGCCTGAAGCGGTGATGACCTTGCCTTCGGTAGAAAAATCTGTCTTTTCTTCTTCAAAATAGCTCTTTTGCGCAAATGAGATAAACTGTCCGCTGGTACGGCTGCCAAACAAGGCGGAAAGCGGATCGAGTGCGCGATTGCCCGTTCCCCACAGCAGCTGGTGCAGGATATATCCGATCGACTGGCTGCGTATGGTGTGCAGGATCTGCAGATCGCGGCCGTTTCCAAATCTGGAGGAAAACACGCCGCGGCTCTGTGAAAAGCGCGCCATAAGATCGTCCTGAGAATCTGTCAGGTTCTGCTGATCGTGTTTGTTGTCTGGGTCTTTGTCTACCTTTTGGTTCATGGAAGATGAAGCTGTCCGTGAAAGCTGCCCGATGAACCTTGTACTGCCGCCCGCAAACGCTGAGGAGCGGAAGCTTCTTTGAGACTGCATTTTTACAGCACTGGATGAAATGATCATAAATAAGTACCTCCCCGTTGGTAAGTAAAACCGTCCGTGGCCTAAGTATCGATTACAATCCTTGTATAAAAAAGTTATCGGAAAATGTTGGGAAATAATTAACCAAAGCCGGGAGAAATGGGGCGTCCATTCATTACAAGCATCAGATAGCTGACAGTGCATTTCGTCCGAAAGAAGGTCTTGACAAATCTTTCCATAAGTACTATTATGCTTTGAGATCCAAAATATTTGAATCTCAAATATTTTGTAAAGCAAATAAATAGTGATGTTAAAAAAGTAGGATAAGGGAGAATCAGACAATGTTAGAAAAAATCGCAGAAATTGTAAAAGAGCAGTTAAATACAGATGTGGATATTACCGAAGCGACTTCTTTTAAGGACGACCTTGGTGCGGATTCTTTGGATATTTTTGAGCTTGTGATGGCTTTGGAAGAAGAATTTGGCGTGGAAATCCCGTCGGAGGATCTGGAAAATGTCAATACGGTCGGAGATGTGATCAACTATTTAAAAGAGCATGATGCAGCAGAATAAGGCGGAAGAAAAATGAAAACCAGAATTACAGAACTTTTGGGTATCCGTTACCCGATCGTACAGGGAGGTATGGCATGGGTAGCGGAATATCATCTGGCTGCCGCTGTATCCAATGCAGGCGGACTCGGCATTATCGGAGCTGCCAGCGCGCCGCCGGAGGTTGTGCGCACACAGATCCAGGAAGCAAAAAGGCTTACGGATCAGCCGTTTGGTGTGAATGTGATGCTGATGAATCCGAACGCATCCGAGGTAGCACAGGTAATCATAGAAGAAGGGGTTCCGGTTGTAACGACGGGCGCGGGAAATCCGGGCAAATTTATACCTGACTGGAAGGAAGCAGGGATCAAGGTCATACCAGTCGTGGCGAGCGTTGCAATGGCAAAAATGATGGAACGCGCGGGCGCGGATGCGGTTGTGGCGGAAGGTATGGAAGCAGGCGGCCATATTGGCGAGCAGACGACGATGGTGCTTGTGCCGCAGGTGGCGGACGCTGTACAGATCCCGGTCATTGCCGCAGGCGGGATCGCGGATGCCAGAGGCTTTGCGGCAGCTTTGATGCTGGGCGCGGAGGGTGTGCAGATGGGCACCCGGTTTGTGGCGGCAAAAGAATCGATCGTACATGAAAATTTCAAGGAACGGATCATCAAAGCCAAGGATATTGACTCTGAGGTAACCGGACGCTCAACCGGACACCCGATCCGTGTTTTGCGCAACCAGATGAGCCGCGCGTATCTGAAAATGGAGCAGGCAGGCGCTTCTTTGGAAGAGCTGGAGACGCTGACGCTTGGTTCTTTGCGTAAGGCGGTCATGGATGGCGATGTAAAAGGCGGAAGCCTGATGGCCGGCCAGATCGCGGGGCTGATCAAGCAGGAAAAAACGTGCGCGCAGATCATGGATGAGATGATCCTCGGAGCAAAGCAGCTGCTTCATATGGATTAAGAAAGGATAGCTTACGATGGGAAAGACAGTCTATATGTTTCCTGGGCAGGGAGCACAGTATGTAGGAATGGGAAAAGAGTTTTATGAGAACTACAATGTCTGTAAAGCGGTATTTGACTTGGCTTCCAATGTGACGGGCCTGGATATTGCCGCACTCTGCTTTGAGGAAAATGAAAATATACATATTACAGAATATACGCAGATTGCGATGCTGACAGTAGAAACCGCGATCTATCTGGCAATGGAGCAGGCTGGCTTAAAGCCGGACTATGCCGCTGGGCTGAGCCTGGGAGAATACGGCGCGCTTGTCGTATCAAAAGCGCTTGATCCGGCGGATGCGCTGCGGATCATCAGAAAGCGCGGTATTTTTATGCAGGAGGCCGTTCCGACAGGCGGCGCGATGGCGGCAGTATTAGGACTGGACGCAGCAGCGGTGGAAAACGCCTGCGCACAGACGGAAGGCATTGTATCCGTTGCAAATTATAACTGTCCGGGGCAGATTGTCATTACCGGAGAACAGGCGGCGGTGGAAAAGGCCGGGGAAGCGTGCAGGGCAGCCGGCGCAAAGCGTATCATGCCGCTTAAGGTAAGCGGGCCGTTCCATTCGAAAATGCTCGAAGGGGCCGGCGAAAGACTTGGAAGAGAGCTGGAGCCTGTGCAGCTGCGCAGCATCGACGTCCCGTATGTAACAAATGTAACGGCCGATCTTGTGACGGATGAGGATCAGATCAAGGGGCTGCTTGTCCGCCAGGTATCGTCCTCTGTCCGATGGCAGCAAAGCATCGAACGTCTGCTTGCGGCAGGCGCAGATGAGTTTGTGGAGATCGGGCCAGGCCGTACGCTGAGTGGATTTATGAAAAAGATCAGCCGTGATGTGAACGTGTATCATATAGAAAAACCGGAGGATTTGAAAACGTATGTTAACCGATAAGATTGCGCTCGTAACCGGGGCTGGACGCGGTATTGGCCGCGCGGTGGCAAAGATGCTCGCATCGCAGGGCGCTTATGTGTATTTGAATTATCATGGCTCTGAGGCTGCAGCGCAGGAGGCAGTTGCCGAGATTTTAAAAAGCGGCGGCAAAGCGGAGGCGGTTCAGTGCGATGTGTCTGATTTTAAAGCCTGCGGTGAAATGATCCAGATGATCATACAAAAAAGCGGCAGGCTGGATATTCTCGTAAATAATGCAGGGATCACGAGAGACGGGCTGTTGATGAAAATGTCGGAAGAGGATTATGATAAGGTACTGGACATTAATTTAAAAGGGACATTTCATACGATACGCCATGCCTCCCGGTATTTGTTAAAGCAGCGCAGCGGCAGGATCATTAATATTACATCGGTATCCGGTGTATTGGGAAACGCAGGGCAGGCAAATTACAGTGCGTCCAAGGCAGGTGTTATCGGCCTTACAAAGAGCGCGGCAAGAGAGCTGGCGTCGCGCGGTATCTGCGTCAACGCGGTCGCACCGGGCTATGTAAAGACGGATATGACCGACGCGCTGCCTGATCAGGTGAAAGAGCAAATGTTGTCCCAGATCCCGCTTGGGCGTGCGGCCAAGCCAGAGGAGATCGCGGGCGTGGTGCTTTTTTTGGCGTCAGAGCAGTCGGCTTATATGACCGGACAGGTGTTGTGCGTGGACGGCGGTATGGCGATGTAGCTGGTAATGGAAAAAACAGGAGGAAGTAAATGAAACGCAGAGTAGTGGTAACAGGTATGGGCGCGATTACGCCGATCGGATTAAGTGTGGATGAATTTTGGGAGTCCATAAAGGAGCAAAAAATCGGGTTTGCACCGATTACCCATTTTGACGCGTCAGACTATAAATGCCATCTGGCGGCTGAAGTCAAAGGCTTCGAAGGAAAAAATTATATGGATTTTAAGTCGGCAAAGCGTATGGAGCTGTTCAGCCAGTACGCGATGGCGGCTGCAAAGGAAGCGTTTGCGGATGCGGCGCTTGATATGGAGCAGGAGGATGCTTACCGCGTCGGCTGTTCGATCAGCTCCGGCATCGGAAGCCTGCAGGCGATTGAACGCGAATACCAGAAGATACTTCAAAAAGGACCATCCAGAGTCAATCCTTTGTTTGTACCAATGATGATCTCCAATATGGCGGCGGGCAATGTATCGATCGCATTTGGCTTAAAGGGAAAAAGCATCAATGTCGTGACTGCGTGCGCGAGCGGGACAAATAGTATCGGTGAAGCGTTCCGTACGATTCAGTACGGCGACGCGGACGTGATGGCGGCAGGCGGATGTGAAGCCGGAGTTACGCCGATCGGGATTGCGGGCTTTACGGCGCTGACCGCGCTGTCGACAAGCGACGACCCGGCGCGCTGTTCCCTTCCGTTTGATAAAGACCGCAGCGGTTTTGTTATGGGAGAGGGTGCGGGCATCGTTATTTTGGAAGAGCTGGAGCACGCGAAAAAGCGAGGCGCGAAAATTTACGCGGAAGTGACCGGATATGGCTGTACCTCGGATGCGTACCATATTACTTCTCCGGCTGAGGACGGTGCAGGCGCGGCGAAGGCGATGACGAACGCGATCGCGGATGCTGGGATACAGCCGCAGGACGTGACGTATATTAATGCGCACGGGACGGCGACACATCATAACGACCTGTTTGAAACAAGGGCAATCAAGATGACATTTGGCGATCATGCGGCAAAGCTTCGTATTAATTCCACAAAATCCATGATCGGGCATCTGCTCGGTGCAGCCGGAGCAGTAGAATTTGTAGCCTGTGTCAAGCAGATCCAGGAAAGTTACATTCATGCGACCGTAGGCTATACGACACCGGACGAGGAAATTGACCTGGATTACTGCAAAACGCCGTATCAGGAAGAGATCCGCCACGCGCTGAGCAATTCGCTTGGTTTCGGCGGACACAACGCGACGCTGGCAGTCGCAAAATATGAGCCGTAATCGAGTAACAGTTCAGTCGCACAAGAACGGTTTACAATCAGCAGATGGAGGAGACAATATGTCCTTATTAAATGCATCCCAGATTATGGAAATCATTCCGCACCGACAGCCGTTTATGCTGTTGGATACCGTAGAGGAGATGGAAGCAGGCAAGCGGGTAAAGGCGCGCAAATGCGTCAGCTATAACGAGCCTTACTTTGCCGGGCATTTCCCGGCTGAGCCAGTAATGCCTGGCGTGCTCATTGTGGAGGCGATGGCGCAGGCGGGTGCGGTGGCTATGCTCTCGCAGCCGGAAATGAAAGGAAAGACGGCTTATTTTGCAGGCATCCAGTCTGCAAAATTTAAGCGGAAGGTCGTACCAGGCGATATGCTGGAGCTGGAGGTAGAGATTGTCAAGGTTAAGGGCCCGGTAGGAATCGGAAAGGGTACGGCATCGGTAGACGGAAAGCTGGCAGCGTCTGCGGAAATCATGTTTGCGATAGGAAGCGGGGCGGATTCGTAATGTGGAAAAAGAAGCGTTCTATTTTTAAAAAGAGAAATATGCCGCAGCTGGATGAGGGCATTATGGATGCGGGGCAGCTTTTAGCGGAAGAAAAGAATACGGAAGCCGACGATGCGGCTTTTGGACATATGGAGCAGAAGCAGCCGTTTTTCAGAAATTCCAAGGCGGCGGAAAAAAAAGAGCAAAAGCCGGAGCATGATATGTTTGAATGCAAAAAGTGCGGGGCGAAGATTTCCAAAGCGGAAACGGTTGCTAATAAATATGTTTGCCGGGAATGCGGCTATTATTTCCGTATCCGTACGAAAAACCGTATCCGGATGGTTGTGGATTCAGGTACGTTCGAGCCGTGGCTGGAGGATGTAGCGCAGACAAATCCGCTGCATTTTCCGGGGTATGAGGATAAGCTTGTGCAGATCCAGGAAAAAACGAAGCTGCAGGAAGGCGTTACGATCGGCTACGCAAGGATCGAAGGGGAGCCTGTTGTAGTCGGTGTCTGCGACGCGCGGTTTTTAATGGGCAGTATGGGCCATGTAGTCGGTGAAAAAATCGCCTGCGCGGTAGAAAAAGCGACCGCAATGCGGCTTCCGGTCATTTTATTTTGCTGTTCTGGCGGCGCCAGGATGCAGGAGGGTATTATTTCTCTGATGCAGATGGCAAAGACGTCTGCGGCGTTAAAAAAGCATAGCGAAACCGGCCTTCTTTATGTTCCGGTGCTGACCGATCCGACGACCGGGGGAGTGACTGCGAGCTTTGCTATGCTTGGCGATATCATACTGGCAGAGCCAGGTGCCTTGATCGGCTTTGCGGGGCCAAGGGTCATTGAACAGACGATCGGAGAAAAGCTGCCGGAAGGGTTCCAGCGCGCGGAGTTTCAGCTGGAGCATGGTTTTGTGGATGCGGTCGTGGAGCGTAAGGACTTAAAGCAGACGTTGGCGTGTATTTTAAAATACCATCACGGCAGCCAGAGCTTCCATGCCTTTACAAAGGCGGGCAGCATTACGGTAACGCCGGATGAACGATGCCGCGAGCATTTGGAAAAGGCGCAGGTAAAATCCGTCTGGGATAAGGTAAAAGCGGCGCGCCAGGTGACACGTCCGTCTGCAATGGATTATATTAACCGGATCTTTGACGGATTTTTGGAGTTCCATGGTGACAGGCAGTATCGGGACGACCCGGCGGTAGTCGGCGGCGTTGCGCTTTTAGATGGGCAGCCGGTTACGGTGATCGGTATTCAAAAAGGGACGACGATCGAAGAATGCAAGCAGCGTAATTTTGGTATGTCCTCTCCGGAAGGATACCGCAAGGCGCTGCGCTTGATGAAGCAGGCGGAAAAGTTCCACCGTCCGGTTGTGACGTTTGTCAATACATCTGGGGCGTTCTGCGGCATGGAAGCAGAAGAGCTGGGACAGGGCGAGGCGATCGCCAGAAACCTGTATGAAATGTCGGCCCTGCGAGTGCCTGTCATCTGTATGATGATCGGCGAGGGCGGCAGCGGCGGCGCACTGGCGCTTGCGGTCGGCAATCAGGTATGGATGATGGAAAATGCGACCTATTCTGTGCTTTCTCCAGAAGGCTTTGCGTCGATCTTATGGAAGGACAGCGGCCGGGCGCAGGAAGCGGCGGGCGTGATGAGGATCACCGCGCAGGATCTTTATGATCTGGATGTTGTGGAAAAGGTGATACCAGAGTACGGCGGCGCAGACGAAGTGACGGTAGATACGATCTCGCTGTATATGAAGCAGCAGCTAAAGACCTATCTGTCTTCCCAGGCGGAAAAAAGCGGCGAGGATTTTGCGAAGGAGCGGTATGAGCGGTTCCGTAAATTTTAAGCACCAAGGCACCAGACAAGGGAGGAAATGCAATGAGAGCGAAAATAGCTGGAACGGGCAGCTGCCTGCCGCTTTTACGCGTGACAAATGACGATCTGAGTAACATTATGGACACATCGGATGCGTGGATACGCAGCCGTACCGGGATTGGGTCAAGGCATCTTGCCACAGAGGAAACGACAGCCTCGATGTCCATCGAAGCCGCGAAGCAGGCTCTTGATGAGGCAGGAATGCAGGCGGAGGAGCTGGATCTGATCATTGCCGCGACACTGTCGCCGGATCATGTGCTGCCGCCTCTTTCGTGTGAGGTACAAAGCGGTCTGGGCGCGGTCCATGCGGCTGCTTATGACTTGGGCGCGGCCTGTTCTGGGTTTGTTTTTGCGTTAAATACGGCACAGGCTTATATCCAAAGCGGAATGTACCGAAAGATTTTGATCATCGGGGCGGAAACGCTGTCAAAGCTGATGGACTGGACCGACCGCTCGACTTGCGTCTTGTTTGGTGACGGCGCGGGCGCTGCTGTCGTTACGGCGGAGGATACAGGTGTGTTTGCAGGTGTGTTGGGCAGCGACGGCGCAAAAGGAGAGGCGCTTTCCTGCGGCGGCAGGCATTTGCAGAATCCGTTTGCAAGCCGTGCGCCGGAGCATCCTTATGTACAGATGAACGGGCAGGAGGTCTATAAATTCGCTGTCCGTACTGTGCCCAAATGCATCAGTCAGGCGTTGGAGCAGGTGGGATGGCAGCCTGGGGATGTCTCGCTGTTTTTGCTGCATCAGGCAAACCAGCGCATTATCGAAGCAGTAGCAAAACGCCTCAAACAGCCGATGGAGAGATTTCCGGTTTGTCTGGAGGAATGCGGGAATATTTCCGCCGCAAGTGTACCAATCTTATTAGACCGGGTGAATCAGGAGGGCAGGCTGAAGCGAGGAGACAGGATTGTATTGGCAGGCTTCGGCGCAGGTCTTACCTGGGGCGCGGCTGCGTTTACCTGGTAAGCGCGGGGCAGCAGTTAGCGTGTGCCTGCAGTCTGGCGGAAGAGGAGTAATGAAAATGAATACAGAGTGGACATTGAACAGGCTTCTGGTGCAGTTTTTTAAATATATTATGGAGATTGAGGAGCGTAAGCTGATCACGGATGAATTTAAGGGGCTTACGTACAATGATATGCATATTATTGAAGCGATCGGACTTGATCAGCCAAAAAAAATGTCTGAGATTGCAAAAACCATGTCTGTGACAACAGGGACGCTGACGAGAGCCATCGACGCGTTGGAGAAAAAAGGATATGTACAGCGCGAGCGCAGCAGGCAGGATAAACGGGTCGTCTATATTCGTCTGACCGAGTGCGGCGTACTTGCCTTTCGGCATCATGAAAAATTCCATCAAGATATGATCGCGTTTATTTTAGAGCAGGTCAGCGACGAAGAAAGCAAGGTGCTGCGGCAGGCTTTGGAGCGGCTGATGGGGTATTTCCGGCAAAAATATGACGCGGATGCCGTGCGTTAAGATGCTGTAAAACGCTCCGATATCAAAAATAAGGGGTACATGGCCTGCAGAGGCTATGTGCCCCGTTATTTATTTATATAGTTAGGTATCTTCTTTATGATCTTTGTAACAGATCGATCGTTTTCTGGTCTTTCTTTCCATTAAAAAATTTATCCAGCACTTTTTGAAAAGTATCGATATCCGGACAGGCTTCGGAAAAAAGCGTTATGGAAGATTTTAATTTCATATCGTCCGGAAATCCGAAAATGTGGTTTGCGTCACAGGATTCCAGTGCCAGCAGAGCTTCGCTGATCTCCAGCAGATGTGAGCGCAGCAGCGGCTCTTCCATATAGGCTTTTGCTTCGTCCAGGTCTTGGATCGAGTAATAATTACTGATTTCCGTCGTGCCAAGCCCGGCGATCTGCGGGAAAATATACCACATCCAATGGCTTTGTTTGCGTCCGTTTTTAATTTCAGACAGTGCGTTCGGGTAGTCGCGCAGGTGTGCGTCGATAAAGCGATTTAAATGCAGTGGTTCCATTTTTGATCTCCTCCTCGTGTTGTTTTTTGCAACTCTAATTTATAGTTTATACGAGATGTGAGAAGAAAGCAATGCAAAACGGTAAAATTATGTAAATTCATGCGGTTTTGTTGTTTAGTTCCGCAGTTTGCACAATGCGAAGGGTTTCTGTTATCCTTCGTATGAAAATGTTAAGAAAATCATAAGCTTTTGTTTATTGACAATTTGGGCAAAATGTTTTATTATGTATTAGTACAAATAATACACTTGATACATACAATACACGCGGCGGATATCTATGGATAGCATGAACATTCGTAGGCGTTATAATATCAGGCAAGCTGGACAAAATATAATTACCATTGCCTGAGCTGCTGTGCAAATTGAGAAAAGGGCAGCTGTCCGCACAGACTGGCGGCTGCGGGAAAGGATGATAAGACATGAAAAGATTAGAGGTTGCGGTTTTCTTTGGCGGTTGTTCTCCCGAATACAGTGTATCGCTGGAATCTGCCAGTGCGGTTATAAAAAATCTGGATACGGCAAAATACCATCCGGTTCCGGTCGGCATTACGAAGAACGGAGATTGGTTTTATTATACAGGAGAAACAGAACGGATCTTGGATGACACTTGGAAGGATGACAAAGCAAGCTGTATCCCGGCGGCAATTTCTCCGAACCGGAGCGAGCGTTGTCTGCTGCTGTTTTCGCAAGGGGTGCAAAAGCTTCCGCTGGACGTAGCGTTTCCGGTGCTGCATGGAAAAAATGGAGAGGATGGTACGATACAGGGGATACTGGCACTGGCGGATATTCCGTTGGCAGGCTGCGGTGTGCTGGCTTCCGCGCTTTGCATGGATAAGGAACGGGCGCATCGTCTGGTGGCTGCGGCAGGTGTACGCGTTCCGCGCTCCTATGTGCTTCAGGCGGGCGCACAGTCCCAAAAGGTGCAGCAGCTTGCACAGCTGATCGGATATCCGTTGTTTGTCAAGCCGGTAAAGGCGGGATCGTCTTATGGGATTACAAGAGTGTGCGAGCCGGAGCAGCTGGATCACGCGGTTACGCTGGCGTTTCATTATGATGACGAGGTGATCATGGAGGAAGCGATAGAAGGCTTTGAGGTCGGCTGCGCGGTGCTTGGAACAGACGAGCTTGTAACGGGTGAGGTGGACGAGATTGAGCTTTCTGGCGGATTTTTTGATTTTACGGAAAAATATACGCTGAAAACATCCGCTATCCATGTTCCGGCCAGGATCAGCCCCTATCAGGCGGAGGCGGTGAAGCAGACGGCGGTTACGATTTACCGTGCGCTTGGCTGCAGCGGGTTTGCAAGAGTGGATTCGTTTTTGACGCCGGATGGAGAGATTGTCTTTAATGAGGTCAATACGATACCGGGATTTACGGAGCACAGCCGTTATCCGGGCATGATGCAGGCGGCAGGGTATTCGTTTGCACAAGTATTGGAGCAGATCATAGAATTGGCGGTGAGTGGGAATGGCTGATACGGACGATTGTTTGGAATTTTGCCGCGGGCGGGCATGGCTGGAGCTGGACGCCGCGGCGCTGCGTGAAAATATCAGGCTGCTGCAAAAACGTTTGCCGGATGGCTGCAGACTGATGCCGGTGGTGAAAGCGGACGCTTATGGACATGGCGCGGTGCTGATTGCAAAGGAGCTGCAAAAGGAAGGCGTTCAGGCGTTTTGCGTCGCAGGCGTGCGGGAAGGGGTCCAGCTGCGCAGAAATGGGATCCGTGGCTTGATCTTGGTCCTTGGCTATACACATCCAAAGCAGTTTCCCTTGCTATGCGCATATCAGCTGACACAGACGGTTATTGACGCAGCATATGCAAAGCAGCTGAATGACTATGGGGAATGTATCCATGTGCATATCGGCATTGATACCGGGATGCATCGTCTAGGGATACGCAGCAGTATGCTGGATGAGATACGGGCTGTTTATGAGCTGGAGCACTTGTGCGTGGATGGGCTGTTTACGCATTTGTGTGCGTCAGATACAATGGCGGAACGGGAATGCAGCTATACGAAGGCACAGGCAGAGGCGTTTTACGATCTGATCGGACAGCTTCAGAGTATGGGGTATCCGTGTCCGAACCTGCATATACAGGCCAGCTACGGCGTATGGAACTATCCGCAGCTGGCTGGCGACTATGCAAGAGTCGGCATTGCGCTGTACGGTGTGCTGAGCACAAAGGAGGATACGGAAAAATGGAAGGAGCTGCAGCCGGTTTTGTCATTGAAAGCAAGGATTGCCACAGTAAAAACACTGTATGAGGGGGAATCCGCTGGCTACGGGATACAGTTTACGGCTAGGCGTACGATGCGGATCGCCACGCTTACTATCGGCTACGCCGACGGCCTGCCGCGCGCGCTGTCCTGCGGTGTCGGCGGCGCGCTGGTGCATGGGGTGTATGCGCCTGTGATCGGGCGGGTCTGTATGGACCAGACGACCGTGGATATCAGTAATATCCCATCCGTACAGGCCGGAGAGGAAGCAGTATTAATTGGGCGCTGTGGGCAGCTTCAGATTTCAGTCTGTGATATTGCGAGTCAGGCGGGGACGATCACAAATGAAATATTGAGCCGTATGGGGGCCAGATTGGAGCGGGTGCTTGTGTGAAAGCTTTACAAACTAGGAAAGCTCGCGTCAGTCATCCTGTTCCAGAAACATTTTTGGATTTTCATAACACCATTGCGCCCAGTCCCAGTTGACGACGCTGAACCAGTCTGCCAGGTAATGGTCCCGCAGATTTTTATGTTTTAAGTAATAAGCGTGCTCCCATACGTCCACGCATACGACGGGAACGAGGTTTTGCGCAAGCGGCGTATCTTGGTTGGCAGTTTGTATGATCTCCAGATTTCCCTGGGCGTCTGCGGTTAGCCATGCATAGCCGGAACCAAACACAGCCATTGCCGCCTTTGTAAATTCTTTTTGAAAACCGGAATAGCTGCCGAATTTCCAATGGATATTTTCTGCAAGCGTCCCCTGCGGCCTTTGATCTGGCTGCGGGGACAGGCCGTTAAAATAAAACCAGTGGTTAAACACACCTCCGGCGTTATTTTTAATGGCTGTTTTTAAATAGTCCGGAAAAGCGTCCGGATTGCATAAGATTTGTTTTAATCTGTCAAAGCCGCAAACGGGGCTGTCTGAATAAGTGAACGCCTGCAGCGACGTGCATTCGTGGATCAGGCTGTTTAATTTGTCAATGTATGCCTGCAGATGCTTGTCGTGGTGCAGATACATCGTCTGGATATCAATGTATGGCTCCATTGCTTCAAAAGGATAGGGCAGCGGCTCATTTACAAATTTGCAGTATTCCGGCATAGTTGTCTCCTGCATAAAAATGCTTTTGTTTATTATATGACGGATTTTTTTTAAAATTCATTAGCAGGCGCAGGATCGCAGTCCTTTGCCAGGTTTTTCTGTGCAGTAGACAGCATCAGCTTGATCCGGTTCAGCTGGTTGACTTCGCTCGCGCCAGGGTCATAGTCGATGGCGACGATGTTCGACAGCGGGTAACGCCGCCGCAGCTCTTTGATCACGCCTTTGCCGACGATATGGTTCGGCAGGCAGGCAAATGGCTGCGCACAGATAATGTTGTTTGTGCCGGAATGGATCAGTTCCAGCATTTCTCCGGTTAAAAACCAGCCTTCCCCGGTCTGGTTGCCTTCGGAGACGATCGGTGAGGCATATTCCGCAAGCTTTTCGATGCGTACCGGGGGTTCGAAATGCTTGCTCTTTTGAAATTCTTCTCTTGCGCCAGCACGCAGCCATTCTAAAAGGCGGATACCAAGGCGGGCCAGCCGCACGTCTTTTTTCGGTCGGTTTAAAAGTTCTGACTTAAAATTCTGGTTATAAAAGGTATAAAGCAGAAAATCCATCAGATCTGGTACGACCGCTTCTGCGCCTTCCGCTTCTAAAAGGTCTACAAGGTAATTGTTGGCTGCAGGCAGAAATTTGACTAAAATCTCGCCAACGATGCCAACACGCGGCTTTTTTTCATTTGTTCTCGGCAGGTTATCAAAATCCCGGATAATGCTGCGGCAAAGCCGTTTGAATTTGCGGTGGGAGAGTATCCGGTTCTGGGATACAAACTGGATGACCTGTTTTTTCCATTTTTCGTGCAGCGCGTCCGCGGAGCCTGGTTCTGCTTCATACGGCCTTGTGGCATACAGGCAGCGCAAAAAGATATCGCCAAATTCCAAAGCATACATACCGCGCTGGAGTAGTGCCGGCGTCAATGAAAAGCCGGGATTTTTTTCCAGACCGCTCAAATTGATGGAAATAACGGGTACGTTTTCATAGCCTGCCTTTTCCAGTGCACGCCGGATAAAGCCGATATAATTGGAAGCGCGGCAGCCGCCTCCGGTCTGCGATACGATGATGGCAGTACGAGTCATATCGTATTTGCCGGATGTGACTGCCTCCATGATCTGTCCGACGACCATCAGCGAAGGAAAGCAGGCGTCGTTGTTCACGTATTTTAACCCGACGTTTACGGCGTTCCGGTTGTCGTTGCCTAATACAGCCAGTTTGTATCCGGCTGCAATAAAGGCTGGCTCTAACAGTTCAAAATGAACCGGAGACATTTGCGGGCATAGTATCGTATACGTACTGCGCATTTCTTCGGTGAATACGGTACGCTTAAAATTAGACGGCACAATGCTGCGCTCCTTCGGGTTGCGCTCCCGTACGCGGATAGCGGCAAGCAGGGAGCGAATCCGGATTCTGGCAGCGCCCAGGTTATTTACTTCATCAATCTTTAAGCAAGTATAGATTTTGCCGGAGTTGGTTAAAATATCATTGACACAATCGGTTGTGATCGCATCCAGCCCGCAGCCAAAGGAATTGAGCTGGATCAGGTCCAGGTTTTCCGTTGTCTTTACATAGTTGGCTGCCGCATACAGGCGGGAATGGTACATCCACTGGTCCATAACGATCAGCGGACGTTCCACCTTCTGCAGGTGGGATATGGAATCCTCGGTCAGTACGGCGATGCCATAAGATGTCAATAACTCCGGGATGCCGTGGTGGATCTCTGGGTCGATATGGTATGGCCGTCCGGCGAGTACGATACCGCGCTTACCAGTGGCGTTGAGCCATGCAAGCACTTCCTCACCCTGTTTTTGCATTTCCGCACGGGTACGCTCCAGTTCTTCCCAAGCATCCTGGGCAGCCGTGATCAGCTCTGGCTCCAGAATTTTAAAACGCGGGCAGAACGCTTTTTGCAGTCCCTTTAGCAGTGTGTCAAGATCCTTAAAGGACAAAAATGGGTTTAAAAATTCCATTTGACCAGTTGCGATCTCGTCTACGTTATTTTTGATATTTTCCGCGTAGGAGGTGACGATCGGGCAGTTGTAATGGTTGTTTGCCTCTGGAAATTCGTCTCGTTCAAACGGAATGCACGGATAAAAGATAAAATCCGGCTTTTGCCGCAGCAGCCATGCGATATGCCCGTGCACCAGCTTAGCTGGGTAGCATTCCGATTCGCTGGGGATACTGTCAATGCCAAGCTCATAGATCTGGCGCGAGGACTGCGGCGAGAGCAGTACCCGAAAATGCAGTTTTTTGAAAAAGACTGCCCAAAACGGAAAATTTTCATACATATTCAGCACTCTTGGTATGCCGACGGTGCCACGGATACCATCTGCTTCGCCTAAAGGCTCGTAGTCAAAAATGCGTTTGTTTTTATATGCATATAGATTTGGGATGTGCTGCTTGCTCTTTTCCTTGCCAAGTCCGCGTTCGCAGCGGTTTCCGGTAATAAAGTGACGGTTTCCGGAAAACTGGTTGATGGTCAGCAGACAGTGGTTGGCACAATGCTGGCAGCGGGCCAGCTTGGTATCAAAAGTTAGCGCGTTGATTGCTTCTATAGAAAGCATGGACGATGCTTTGCCTGGCTCATGCCGTTCTCTTGCGATCAGGGCAGCACCGAACGCCCCCATAATCCCGGCGATATCTGGTCTTACGGCATGGACGCCGGAGATTTTTTCAAAGCTTCGCAGCACGGCGTTGTTATAAAAGGTCCCTCCCTGTACGACAATTTTTTTACCAAGCTGCGCGGCGTCGGTTAGCTTGATCACCTTAAACAGCGCGTTTTTTATGACGGAGTAGGCAAGCCCGGCAGAAATATCCGCAACGGACGCACCTTCTTTTTGCGCCTGCTTGACCTTGGAGTTCATAAACACGGTGCAGCGGGTGCCAAGGTCGATCGGATGCTTGGCAAATAAAGCCTCGGCAGCGAAGTCCTGGACGGAATAATTCAAGGATTTTGCGAATGTTTCGATAAAGGAGCCGCAGCCGGAGGAACAGGCTTCGTTCAGCTGTACGCTGTCTACCGTTTGGTTTTTGATCTTAATGCATTTCATATCCTGTCCGCCGATATCCAGGATGCAGTCCACATCCGGGTCAAAAAAGGCAGCCGCATAATAGTGCGAAACCGTCTCCACCTCTCCGTCGTCTAGCATCAAGGCAGCTTTGATCAGCGCTTCTCCGTATCCGGTCGAGCAGGAGTGCACAATGCGCGCGTTTTTTGGCAGCATCCTGTAGATTTCCTGAATAGAGCGGATGCAAGCGGTAAGAGGGCTTCCATTGTTATTGGAATAAAAAGAATACAGCAGGGAGCCGTCCTGTGCGATCAGCGCCGTTTTGGTCGTCGTGGATCCGGCGTCGATGCCGAGATAGCAATCGCCCTCGTAATCTGCAAGGCTGCGGGAAGGCACCTGACTGCCGCTGTGGCTTTTACAAAACGCGTCATAATCTTCCTTAGAGGTAAACAGCGGCTCTAAACGTTCTACTTCAAACTCCATCTGCATCTTGGCATTTAATTTTGACAGGATAGCCTGCAGCGTCAGTACCGGTGTATCCTTAGCATTCAGCGCAGAACCGATAGCGGCAAACAAGTGTGAATGCTTCGGCAGCAGCGCGTGCTCCTCGTCCAGCTTTAGCGTACGGATAAACGCGGCACGAAGCTCGGATAAGAAGTGAAGCGGGCCGCCCAAAAATGCTACATGGCCTCGGATCGGCTTCCCGCAAGCAAGGCCGCTGATCGTCTGGTTGACGACCGCCTGGAAAATAGAGGCTGACAGATCCTCCTTTGTGGCGCCTTCATTGATCAGCGGCTGGATATCTGTTTTGGCAAACACGCCGCAGCGGGCAGCGATCGGATAAATCTCCTGATAGCCTTTGGCATATTCATTTAAGCCTTCGGCATTCGTTTGAATGAGTGAAGCCATCTGGTCGATGAACGAGCCAGTGCCTCCTGCACAGATGCCGTTCATGCGCTGCTCGACATTTCCGCCCTCGAAGTAGATGATCTTTGCGTCCTCACCACCAAGCTCGATCGCGACATCTGTCTGCGGTACAGTATGCTCCAGAGCAGAGGCTACCGAAATTACCTCCTGCACAAACGGGATTTCCAGATGCTTTGCCAGCGTGAGCCCGCCGGATCCAGTAATGATCGGAGCTGCCTTCATATTCCCAAGCTCGTCACAAGCCTGCCGGAGCAGGCTGACCAAGGTTTCGCGGATATTTGCGTAATGTCTTTGGTAATCTGCAAAGAGTAGCTGGTCAGATGCATCTAAAATGGCTATTTTTACAGTAGTAGATCCAATATCGATGCCGAGTCTGCAAAATCGTTTGTTTTTTCTGTCCTTACTCATATTCTCACCCATTTCTATGATATTTAAAAAAGAAAATTCCTGTTTCTTCCTATTAAAAATATGATTGTTTTCTGAAAACATTCTACATTATACGACACACTCGCGAAAAAGACAATTCCAAATTTTGAAATTTATAATCTTTTCATCTTTCATAGGAAAATCGTAGAAAATAATAGGAGCAAAAAATTGCAGGCTGCCGATCTGCACTTTTTTTAGAAAACGGAATACATTGGTATAAGAAGAATCAGAAGAGGTATGATAATCATGGATCATGTTCTTGGCAGGAATGACGAACAGATACAGTGCCGGGGTGTCCTTCATATCGTGGAGGCCGGGGATACGCTTTATAAGATCGGAAAAAAGTATGGGGTTCCGGTATCGAGGGTGATGTATGCGAATCCGTATGTAAATATTTACAATCTGCAGCCCGGAGACGAAATCTGCGTCCCTCTTATGGCACCGCGTGTGCCGCTGGGAGAAAACGAAGTGCCCGGAAGGATGCCAGGGCCGATGCCGGGAGTCGGGATGGGAGAGCCGATGCCGAAGCGGTCACGGAATGGGATGGGCGGCCCAATGCCGGGTCAGACCGGAACTGGAATGGGTGGTCGGATGTCAATGCAGCCGGGAGTCGGAATGGGAAATCCAATGCCAGTGCAGCCGGGAGATGAAATGGGCGGCCCAATGCCAATGCAGACAGGAAACTGTACAGAAGGTCAGATGTCACAAGCAGACAGGAATGGTATGGGTTTTTCGCAGGTTCCGGCCATGGAAACGGGTAACGATGGCGGGGTCAATTCAGTGGATGAAAAGTATATGGGGATGGGAACCGCTTGGAATGAGGAAAACAGAGGAGCATGGGAAACGGGCTGGAAAGGAATGGCGGAAGAAGCAGATAGTGCGATGCAGGGGCAGGTCTACACGGATATAGAAGGCCGGCAGCTGCGGTCGGAGATGGATGAAACGCATCTGCGCATGAACGAAGAGGAGATGCAGCAGCGTATGGATATGGCAGATGCACAAATGTACACGGATGCAGAAAATGAACAGCAGCGTGCGGATATGGAAAATGCATGGATGCCAGAAGGAGCAGAAGGAGCGGCTATGCCAGAAGACATAGACCATGTACAAATGCCTGTGGATTCCGAGAATGAGCAAATGCCTGTGGACGTGGACAATGCCCAGATGTCTGCGGATATGCAGGAGGGCGGTAAAGAGCATTCAATGGCAGGCACATCTTTGGAAAGGCAAAGAAGATCTCCATGGTATCGGACAGAGGTCACGCCGCAGATGATGCAGGAATATTTGCAAAGTGAGCGTAGATAAGCAGGTTTTCCTTCGTCTGGGCTTTGGCCGTGTGATAGGCTGTCGCTCTCAGATATGAATTTTTTATAAATTTTCAGGAAAGAAACACCCGTTTGATTGACAAAATATGCCTGTATTTATATAATTCTTGAAAAGAAATATACGAAAATACTTTGCTGCCTTGTTTTTCGTATGGCAGTCGGATGGAGGTCCTAATGAACTTTATGAATAAGCTGGAGCGTAAATTTTCGAAATATGCGGTTTCGAATCTGACGATGTATCTGGTTTTCGGTTATGTGGCTGGCTACGTGCTGGGCAGGTTCTCACCGCAAATGCTTAATTACCTGATGCTAGATCCGTACCAGGTGTTGCATGGGCAGGTATGGCGGCTTGTTACCTGGGTGCTCATACCGCCGTCCATGCAGGGTACCTTTTTTTATGTGATCATGATGCTGTTTTATTATCAGCTTGGCTCGAACCTGGAGCGTACATGGGGTGCTTTTCGATATAATGTTTATATTTTCGGCGGTATGCTCTATACGATCATCGGGGTGGCTATAACATGGGTGATCATGTCAGCTGCTTATGGAAATGCAGGGGTGATGGGAATGCTGGTCGGGACGCAGGTCAGCACTTACTACATTTGTATGTCGATCTTCCTTGCATTTGCCGCTTGCTATCCGGATATGCAGATCTTGCTGTATTTTATCATTCCGATCAAAATGAAGTGGATGGCTTATGTTTATGCTGCTTTAATGCTGTTGGATCTGGTACAGAGTACTTGGCCGCGCAGGATCGTGATGGTAATGTCGCTTTTGAATTTTGTGATCTTCTTTTTGTCAACAAGGGATCTGCGCCGTTATTCACCAAAGGAGGTGCATCGCAGGCAGGCGTATCGCCAGGCGGTAAGGCGGCCGCAGAATACGGGGATCACAAAGCATAAATGTGCTGTTTGTGGCAGAACCGAGCTGGATGATCCATCGCTGGAATTTCGTTTTTGCTCCAAATGCGCAGGAAATTACGAATATTGCCAGGAGCATCTATTTACGCATCAGCATATGCAGTAGGCTGCGTGCTGATCAAAAAATTAAAGGCTGTCTGTTCTTTTAAATAAGAGCGGGCAGTTTTTTCTTAGAAGGCCATTGACAACAGATATGCGATTGGATATATTGTCAGTAGGCAGGCAGACTTTCGGAAACGAAGCTGCCGCAGGCAGTTTAAATACAGGGCAGGAGGCACGGGGATGTCTTTACAGGGACAAACAAGAGAATTTACGAAAATAAAAATACGGGAGCCAAAACATTACAAGGTTTTGATGCACAATGATGATTTTACTTCGATGGAATTTGTTGTGGATATTTTGATAGGTATTTTTCATAAGGCTCAGACAGAGGCGGAGCGCTTGATGCTTTTGGTACATCAAAGCGGGCAGGCTACGGTAGGTACTTATCCGTATGACCTTGCGGTTTCGAAGGTGCAGGCTGCGTCCGAGCGGGCAAAGCAGGAGGGCTTTCCGTTCCGTATGACAGTGGAGGAGGCGTAGTATGCAGGTATCAGGTGAAGTAGCGGAATTGATAGACGTGGTATTCCTGATGGCAGGGAAGGCGCATTTTGCGTTTGTAACGCCAGAGCTGATGTTGTATGCGGCCTGCCAGAATCCTGTGTTTGTCCAAGCGTTTGAAAACTGCGGTGGGTCTCTTCAGGAGCTGGACAGCAGCCTAAAGACGTATCTGGAGGAATATATGGAGCCGGAGAAGGCCGCGTGTACGCCGCAGCTGTCGCAGGGTGCAGGGCTGTTATTGGCGTGCGCTTGGGAATCGGCGCAAAACAGCGGCCGGACAGCTGTGGAGCTGACGCATTTGATCCATGCGTTGTACGAGCTGGAGGAAAGCTATGCGGTCTATTATCTGCGTGTACAAGGTGTAGAGCAGGCGGAGCTTTTACAGGAAATGCTTTTGCTAAAGGACGAAGAATACGCAGCCAGCGGCACTGGGCAGGAGGATAACGCGGACAGTCAGGACGATGCGAATGGGCAGGATACGCCGGATTCGAAGAACCGCTCCAGTAAGAAGGACAAATACTGGAAGCGGTATGCGGTTTGTTTAAATGATGCGCTGGAGGGCTGCAATCCACTGATCGGCAGACAGGCGGAGCTGGAGCGTACAATGCAGATCTTATGCCGTAAGGAAAAGAACAATCCTTTGCATATCGGAGAGCCGGGAGTCGGAAAAACGGCGGTCGTATATGGATTTGCAAGGCTCTTAAATGAACAGAAGGTTCCAAAGCCTCTGCTTGGAGCAAGGATTTTTTCTTTTGATCTGGGAAGCCTTCTGGCGGGCACACAGTACCGCGGAGATTTTGAAAAGCGCCTGAAAAAGGTCATGGACAGTTTAAGCCGTGAGGAAAAGCCAATCGTGTATATTGATGAGATACACAATATCGTAGGAGCTGGCGCTGTTAACGGCGGCAGCCTGGATATTTCCAATCTGCTCAAGCCGTACTTGTCGGCGGGACATATCCGGTTTATCGGAGCGACAACGTTTGAGGAATACAAAAAGCACTTTGAAAAGAGCAAAAGCCTGGTACGCCGTTTCCAGAATGTGGAGATCAAGGAGCCGGATGAGCAAGATGCTCTGCGCATTCTGGAAGGGCTGCGGCAAAGTTATGAGGCGTTTCATGGTGTTGTTTATGATGACGACGTGTTAGCGTATGCTGTTTCTATGAGTGCGAAATATATCCAGGAGCGTTTTTTGCCGGATAAAGCAATCGATCTGATAGATGAGGCGGGCGCGTACCGCAGGATGTATCCGCTGGAGCAGGAGGTACAGACGGTCAGCAGGGAGCTGGTGGATGAAATTATCGCAAAGACCTGCCATATACCAAAACAGGCGGTGGAAAGTGCAGAGACAGAGTCTCTGGCGACGCTGGAGCAGAGAATGAAGCAGCGGGTATTTGGACAGGATGAGGCAGTTTCACAGGTAGTTCATACGGTAAAGCTTGCAAGAGCGGGACTGCTGGAGCCAGACAAGCCTTTGGCAAGCCTGCTGTTTGTAGGGCCGACCGGAGTTGGAAAGACAGAGATTGCAAAAAGTCTTGCAAAAGAGCTCGGCATCCGTCTGGTCCGTTTTGACATGAGCGAATACGAAGAAAAACATTCTGTAGCAAAGCTGATCGGCGCACCTGCCGGATATGTGGGCTACGAGGAAGGCGGCCTTTTAACAGAGGAGATCCGCAGGCACCCGCACGCGGTGCTGCTTTTGGATGAAATTGAAAAGGCGCATCCGGATATTTTCAATATTTTGCTGCAGGTGATGGATTACGCGACACTGACAGATAATCAGGGCAGAAAAGCCGATTTTCGCAACGTCATTATTATTATGACGTCTAATGCGGGAGCAAGCCGGATCGGAAAGCCAGGCATTGGTTTTCAGGCAGAGGATACTTCCGCTGATGTCGTATTTGAGGAGGTACGGCGTACCTTTCAGCCGGAATTTCGCAACCGCCTGAACCGTATTGTTGCCTTTTGCGGCATAAATGGGCAAATGGCTGAACGGATAGTGGAAAAGAAGCTGGGCGAGCTGCAGCAGCTATTAAGCCAAAAGCAGGTAGAGCTTATAACGGATGAGAAGGCAAGGGCGCTGATCCAAAAGAAAGGCGTCAGCGCGGAGTATGGTGCAAGAGAGATCGAGCGGGTGATCCGCAGCGAGATCAAGCCGCTTTTTGTGGACGAAATTTTATTTGGAGCACTTCAGGAAGGCGGAATATGCAGCCTGACGGCTGAGCAGGGACAGTTTCGAATCCAGATCCAGCCGGAAAAGAATAACTAATATTGGAAAAGGAGCAGCAGATATGCCTGTATTTTGTTTAAATGAAAATGAAGTATCGTTCCCTGACCCGACGCTGGCGCGGTCTGACGGCCTGTTGGCAGTCGGCGGGGATCTATGTGTGGAACGTCTGCTGCTTGCTTATACGCACGGCATATTTCCGTGGTACAATCCGGGAGAGGAAATCCTTTGGTGGTGCCCAAAGGATCGGTTTGTTATTTTTCCGAAGGAAATACACGTTTCGCGTTCCATGAAAAAATATATGAAAAAGCATGAACTGAAAATAATGTTAAATCGTGATTTTGCAGACACGATGCATCGCTGCCGCATCAAGCGGGAGTTTGCGGAGGGAACCTGGATCACGGATGAAATGGAAGCTGCATACAGCCGTCTGCATCAGGCTGGGTACGCACTTAGCGTGGAGGTGCTTGAGGACGATGTGCTTGCGGGCGGATTTTACGGTGTTGCGATTGGCAGATGCTTTTTTGGAGAAAGTATGTTCTCAGAAAAAGAAAACGGGTCGAAAACCGCGCTGATTGCATTTGCACGTCTGCTGGAGCAGGAAGGGTTTTTGTTTATGGACTGTCAGTTTTATACGGAGCATCTTGCAAGTATGGGCGGAAGGTTTCTTTCTTGGGAAGAATATAGCAGGCTGCTGGATGAAGGAATAAATGGTAACAAGTAGGAAAAATAAAAATGATTTATGAGTAATTGATGGTTAGAAATAAATCCTATAGAAGCTTATAAGAAATGGAGCATACGGGATTCGAACCCGTGGCCTTAACAATGCGAATGTTACGCGCTCCCAACTGCGCTAATGCCCCATGGGTCTAGTATATCATAATTGACAAAATTTGCAATACCCTAATTTTATTTTTTTATTAATAGAAACATATGCATGATTGAAAGATGCGTATTTATGAATAAAAGCATTGCTAAATATGTCAGGAGTTAATTTTTTAAAACTTGATAAAACTCAAAAATGAGGGATTCGTAATGAAAGATAATGCGGCGAGGCGAGAATAGCAGGTATTGGCCGCAAGGTTGCTCTTGCATTGCTGTAATAGTATCCTTAGATTAAGGAAATATGGTTGTTTTTTATGGTTTATAGTTCATATTTGCGGATATCAAATCCGGTCTAAACATCTTCCTGCTTCTAATAAAATAAAAATGGATCCCATCCGCATACAAAGCAGTCTGCACGCCGATTTCCAGCATCCGGCGGTCGAGCCTGTGGTACATAGGCGCTTGATCCCATTCGATTCCTTCTAAATATTCCCGTTCCCTAGCTGTCAGCATGGAAAGCGCCTGTGCCAGCTTCCGGTCTGTTTTGCTGCATCCGGCGGCGAAGGGGCAGGAAAGGTAAGAATTTTCAATGCCATCGCTGTTTACATATGGTGCAAGGAAGGCGAAAAGCTCTTCAGGTGTGCCGCAGTTTGGTGAAATGGCTGTAAGGCTTTCGGTTGGTATCGGAAGCTTTTCTAGCAAAATGCTGGATTCTTTTAAATATCTTGTTATTGTATGTCGGACTTTGGAAATAGGTGTCGGGTAATCGAGGTTTTGTACGATCTGCGAGGCTGTATAGCCTGCGTCTGTCAGATGGCGGATCGCCCGGCCGCTTGCAGCGTCATAAACGAAATCGGACAGGGCGTCCTGAAAATACTTGTTTGTAGGTTTTGTATCCTGCTTCATTGGTTTTTCCTTTTTTATTTTATTATAGGCCGCAGCGTATTTTTTTGCAATGTCTTTTGTGTCTTGCAGTCGGCAGGCAAGTGTGGTACGATATGCCGTGATATCGAAAGACTGATCGCTACGAAAAGGAGAAAATCATGGAAGCTGCAAATAGAAAACAAGCAAGACGTCATTCGCTGCTGCTGGTGCTGACGGCTTTGATTTGGGGAACCGCATTTACGGCGCAGAGTGCCGGAGGGGATACGGTGGGGCCGTATACGTTTAATTGTATCCGTTCCCTGATCGGCGCGGTTGTGCTGCTGCCGGTGATACAGTTCTCAGACCGCTTGCAGCTTAGCAAAAACCGCCCAGTAAGCAGCAAGGACTGGCGAACGCTGCTTGTCGGAGGAGCTGCTTGCGGAGCTGCGCTGGCGGCAGGGAGTAATTTGCAGCAAATGGGTCTGTATCTTGGGTCGTCTGCGGGAAAGGCGGGATTTTTGACGGCGTGCTATATGCTGCTTGTTCCGGTGTTAGGGCTTTTGTTTCATAAGAAATGCGGCTGGAACGTATGGGTGGGCATTGCTGCTGCCGTAGTGGGATTGTACCTTTTGTGCATCAAAGGGGATTTTTCCATACAATTTTCCGATTTGCTGCTGCTTTTATGCGCGGTTGTATTTGCCATACATATTTTAGTGATAGATTATTTTGCAGAGCGGGTTGACGGGGTGCGGATGTCGTGTATACAGTTTCTTGTATGCGGGCTGATTTCCGCCGTGCCGATGTGCTTTTCGGATCTGCGCAGCTGCTGGGCAGACGGAGGGCTTGGAGTATGGGTGTCGGCGCTGGCTGGTTTGGATGCATGGATCCCGATTTTATATGCCGGGGTGCTTTCTTGCGGTGTGGGGTATACGCTGCAGATTGTCGGCCAGCAGGGCGTAAACCCTACGATCGCGTCGCTGCTGCTCAGCCTGGAATCTGTGTTTTCCGTGTTGGCGGGCTGGGCGGTTTTGGGAGAACAGCTGCAGGGAAGAGAAGTGTTTGGATGTGTGCTGATCTTTGGGGCGGTTTTGTTTGCGCAGCTGCCGTTTCGCGGTAATCAAGAAAAGGAGAAATAAAAATAGGCCAAGAATAAGAGGAATGCCACATTCAAGGGGTGGGTTCTTTTATTCTTGGTCCTTATCATTTGTATTAGCTTGGTTCTTAGTTTGATTTTTAGATCCGTTTACGAAGGTCTTGACTAAACCTATGAGAGAAGAACCACTTACGGCACTACCAGCAATCGCATTGGCCGCAGATGAAGGGTTTAGGTATACTATAAAAATTCCTCCTGCGATTCCAGCTGATGCTATTATAAAACCAGTTATAATTCCTAATAGTGAATCACGGCCTGCAAGCTTTAAGCTTTCTTTTTCCATACTTCTTCTATGCAAAGCTTGATCTTTTTATACATAAAAACACTCCTTCCGGCCAGTACACTAAATTTTATATTTGCAAAAAGAGTAAACTTTTCAATGTTTTTTTATTATAACAAAAAAGCTGAAAATTGACACCCTAAAATTTAACCAATCTTAGTCTAGTGTGGTGACCCGTTGGTATTTATGGTAAGCGTGCTGCATATTTTGTCACTCTGCAAGGCGGATTTTCGACGGCGTAGTGGTTCCTACGGCTAGAAAATCCAACGCGGCAGATGGCGAAATAGGCAGTGCGATTGCCATAAATACCAGCAGGTCACCACACTAGTGTACTGGGATAAAATTAGAAAAGGGTGTGGAGTAAATGATCGAGGAATATCAAAAAGCAGATAGCGGGCCGAAGGAAATATTCGCCACAGAAGAAATAAGAAAGGACGAAAACAGGAATAGGGATCTGACAGGAGACGCGTATGCAAATGCGCTGTTCACACAGGAGACACCAGCTGCGGCGGCAGGGTATTTCCGGGTGCTTGGCTTGTCAAGCCTGCTGTACGCGATCGTATATACGGTGTGTATGTATCAAAACAGCAGCGGCATTACGATGCCGGTCTGGGTTGCGGCGGCAGTATGGTATTCCTGTGCGGCAATGAAGCGGATTCCTGGTGGTATAGGCAGGCTGCGGCCTGGTAGTCTTTTTTATATTGTGGTGATGCTGCTGCTTGGGGTTTCGGTGTGTATGACGGATCAGCCGTATATGATTCTATTTGATTATTTTGGATTTTTGGGGATGCTGCTTTTATTTTTGCTGCACAATTTTTGTGACGACAGACAGTGGGATTTGTCGAAAAGACTGGCGGAGATGATCGTCGCGGTTTTTGGGGCGGTTGGCTGTATGCTGACGCCGTTTACAGATGGCTTTGCGTGCTGGCAGGAAAAAGGAGGCAAAAAGAACCATGCGCTGTGGGCAGCTTTGCTTGGACTTTTATTTGCGGTGCCGGGAGTTTTGTTATTGGGATTTTGCCTGATGTCTGCGGACGCGGTGTTTGATGCGATGGTGACTCGCTTGCTGGCGGGAGTGTGGGTTCCGGTGCGGGTGTTTCGGGTGCTGGTCATGCTGTTGTTCGGGTATTTTTCCTCGTACTGCGGGCTGCGGTATCTGGCCTGCCGCAGCCGTGTGGCAGCAAAGGTGCATCGTACGGCTTTTCATCCGGCCGCTGCTATGGCTTTTGTAGGGCTGATCTTGGTCATGTATCTGGTGTTTAGCGGGATACAAGTCTGGTATTTGTTTGCAGGCAGCGGAAGGCTGCCGCAGGGAATGAGCTATGCGCAGTACGCGCAGCGGGGATTTTATATGCTGCTGTTTGTCTGTGTTGTAAATGTAGTGCTGGTCATGCTGCTGCGTAAATATTTTGCGCCGCATCAGCTGTTGAATGCGATGCTGCTGCTTCTTTGCGTGTGTACGTATGTGATGCTGGCATCCAGCGCCTACCGGATGTGCCTGTATATCCATGCTTATCAGCTGACGTTTCTGCGTGTGCTCGTGCTGGCGGCTTTGGCTGTTCTGGCACTTTTGCTGGTGGGTGTGATGCTTTACATTATAAAGGCACAGTTTCCGCTGTTTCGTTATATGACAGCAGTCGTCAGCGTTAGTTATCTTATGTTGTCCTTTGCGCGGGTGGACGGCCTGATCGCGTCTTACAATTTGTCTCATATGGGAGATGCGGCGCAAATGGACTGGGAATATTTGTCACGGCTGTCTCTGGACGCGGCTGCGGCTGTAGCAGATTACTATACGCAGGCGCCCTGGCAGGTGCGGGAGGAGATGGAGTGCAGCGCACAGCTGGCAAAGCAGCTATCAGATGGAATAGGGGGAGGACAAGAGTGGGAAGTTGGAGAAGAGTCCCCGATCAAAAGGTACTGCTTTGTTAGTTTTATGCAGCGAGTGTACGATGCGGAAAAAAATCTGGGGCTGCGCAGCTTTAATTTTTCCCGCTGTCAGGCAGTCAGGCTGTTAAACAAAATAGAAAATTCTTGAATTGATACAAAAAAATGATATAATTTGAAATACGGAAAGTCCGGTTTTCAATTATATCATTTTTTTGTGGAAAAGGAACAGGTTATGCAGAAAGAGGCAACAACAGCGGGAAAGGTCTATCTGGTCGGCGCAGGCCCGTCCGATCCGGGGCTTTTGACGATAAAAGGGCTGAAAGTGCTGCAGCGGGCACAGGTCGTTATTTATGACGCGCTGATCGGCCCTGGCGTTTACAGCCTGATTCCGCAGAGCACCGAAAAAATATTTGTCGGTAAGCGCGCGGGAAGGCATTCGCTTAGGCAGGAGCAGATCAGCCGCTTGATCTTAGAGCAGGCTTTACTGGGCAGGATCGTTGTGCGTTTAAAGGGAGGAGATCCGTTTTTGTTCGGCAGGGGCGCAGAGGAGCTGGAGCTATTGGAGTCGCATGGGATTGCGTATGAGATCGTGCCGGGTGTCACCGCGGCGCTTGCAGTTCCCGCTTATGCGGGCATTCCGGTTACCTGCAGGGGCGTTTCATCCAGCGTGCATATCCTGACCGGGCATAAAAAAGAGGACGAAGCGCTGGATCTGGATTTTGCAGCGCTGCTGCGTGCTGAGGGTACCTATGTGTTTTTAATGGGAATGTCTGCGCTGCATGAAATTACTACAGGATTTTTACAGGCAGGCATGGCGCCTGAGATGCCGGCGGCGGTGATCGCACAAGGAACAGGTGCGGGACAGCGCAGCGTGATCGCACAGTTAGCGTCTTTGGAGCAGGAGGTCTGCAGGCAGGGCTTACAGGCGCCTGCGGTGATCGTGATCGGAGAAGCGGCCTTACTTGGCGAACGGCTGTCCTGGCGGGAACGGCTGCCGCTGGCGGGCTGTCGTATCGCGGTCACCCGGCCGGCTTCACGCAGCGAACGGCTGACGGAGCTTTTGCGGGAGCAGGGTGCGGAGGTCATGGAGCTTCCTACGATAGGCACGCGGCTGCGGGATTGCAAAAAGCAGCTTGCGCAGGCGTTGTCTGCAATCCAGGATTACGAGTATCTGGTATTTACTTCTGCGGCAGGTGTGGACTGCTTTTTTGAGCTGCTGGATGAGATGGAGCTGGATGTGCGTTGTATCGGGACGGTAAAGCTGGCAGTCATTGGAAATGCTACCGGCGCAGCGTTAAAAAAACGGGGGCTCCGGCCGGAGCTTGTGCCAGAGCGTTATAACAGCACCGCGCTTGGAAGGCTGCTCGGCCAGTCTGTGCCGGCTGGCGGAAAGCTTTTGCTGCTCCGCTCGTCGATGGCAGGTCAGGAATTAGTGGATGAGATCCAAAAGGCATATCAGGAGGCAGGTACGCAAAGCAGTCGGGTGGAAATTACGGATCTTGCGGTGTATGATACGGTCTATACTTATGGCGAGACGGATGCTGATGACGGATTGTATGAAAAAGCCTTGCTGGAGAGCGGCCAGATCGATATGGTGATGTTTACGAGTGCGTCGACAGTGCGTGGATTTATGCGGCTGGCGGCTGGCTTGGACGTTTCGAATGTGCGTGCAGTATGTATCGGCAGCATGACAGCCGCGCAGGCGTGCGTGTATGGGATGCAGGTGTACCAGGCGCAGAAGGAGACGGTTGAAAGCATGGTGCAGGCAGCTGTGCAGGTGCAGCAGGCCAATCTTCTGTCCAGATAGGGTATGATGGTCAGATGGCAGGTAAGGAATGGAAAAAGAAAGCGAAAATTAAGGAAGGAAGGGAATGCAGGATGGAATTGATTAAGCGGCCGAGACGCCTGCGCACGAGTCCCGCTTTGCGCAGAATGGTGCGGGAGACACATATGGACGCATCGTCCCTAATTTATCCGATGTTTATTGCAGAGGGAGAAAACAGGAAAGAGGAGATCCCGTCGATGCCTGGCCAGTATCGTTACAGCCCGGATCGCATGGGTGAGCAGCTGCAGCGGCTGCAGGATGCGGGGGTGGGCAGCGTGCTGCTGTTCGGCATTCCGGCGCATAAGGATGAGACGGGAAGCGGAGCCTATGACCCACAAGGTATTATTCAACAGGCGCTTCGTACTGCAAAGCGGGATTTTCCGCGGATGATGTTTGTGACGGATCTGTGTATGTGCGAATATACCTCTCATGGACATTGTGGGATTTTATGCGGACAGGATGTAGATAATGATAAAACGCTGGAATATTTGTCACGCATTGCCGTGTCGCAGGCGCAGGCGGGTGCGGATATGATAGCGCCGTCGGACATGATGGACGGGCGTGTGGCTGCCGTCCGCAAGGCGCTGGATGCAAACGGATTTGAAAATCTGCCGATCATGGCTTATTCGGTCAAATATGCGTCGTCCTTTTACGGCCCGTTCCGGGACGCGGCGGATTCCGCTCCGGCATTCGGCGACCGCAGGTCATACCAGATGGATTATCACAACCGCAGGGAGGCGCTAAAGGAAGCGGCGCTGGACGTGGAGGAAGGCGCTGATATTGTAATGGTCAAGCCTGCGATGGCGTATGCGGACCTGATACGCGAGGTACGTGACTTAGTGAACGTTCCAGTGGCGGCTTATAGTGTCAGCGGAGAGTACGCGATGATCCAGGCTGCAGCAGCCGCGGGATGGATCCAAAAAGAGCCTGCGGTGATCGAAACGGCAGTGTGCGCTTACCGGGCGGGCGCGGATATTTATATCAGCTATTTTGCACAAGAACTGGCAGAGTATCTGCGGGACGGCAAGCTGGGAAGGACGGGAGCATGACGACACATTGCGAGCAGTTATTTAAAGAAGCAAAAAAATATATGCCGGGAGGCGTAAACTCTCCGGTGCGCGCCTTTGGGCCGGTTGGCGGTGTGCCGCGTTTTATTGCCAGGGCGGATGCGGCATACGTCTGGGATGAGGACGGCAGCCGCTATCTTGATTATGTGGGTTCCTGGGGGCCGATGCTGTTAGGGCACAACCACTCGGAGATTTTAAAAAGCGTCACGGATGCCTGTGCCAGGGGACTGAGCTTTGGGGCGGCGACCTGGACAGAGGTGGAGATGGCAAAGCTGATCTGCGAAATGATCCCTTCGATCGAGATGGTGCGCATGGTCAATTCCGGTACGGAAGCTGCAATGAGTGCCATCCGCGCAGCACGCGGATATACGGGCAGGGATAAGGTCATAAAGTTTGAAGGCTGCTATCACGGGCATTCAGACGGACTTTTGGTAAAAGCCGGCTCCGGTGTATTAACGCACGGGATCCCCGGCAGCGCCGGCGTGCCCGCTGGCTGTACAAGCGATACGCTTACGGCGGTATATAATAGTCTGGATAGCGTAAAGGTGCATTTTGAGCGCGCGGGAGAGCAGATCGCGGCGGTTATCGTAGAACCGGTCGCTGCTAATATGGGCGTTGTGCTGCCGCAGCCAGGATTTTTGGAAGGGCTTAGAAGCCTGTGTGACCAATACGGCGCGCTGCTGATTTTTGACGAGGTGATCACAGGATTCCGGTTAAGCGCGGGCGGCGCACAGCAGCTTTTTGGAGTGACTCCGGATCTTACGGTACTTGGCAAAATCATCGGAGCAGGGCTTCCAGTCGGCGCTTACGGCGGAAAACGAAGTGTGATGGAGGTGGTCGCGCCGCTTGGCAGTGTCTATCAGGCGGGAACGTTAAGCGGCAACCCGGTCGCAATGGCGGCAGGGTATACGATGCTGCGCATTTTAAAGGAACAGCCGTATTATTATGAAGCGCTGCGTAATAATGGAGCTTATTTATTTGAGGGCTTGAAAAAATTGCTGAAAAACGCTGGGCTGCCTTATGCGGTAAATTACCTCGGTTCGCTTGGATGCCTGTTTTTTACAGGACAAAAGGTTACAGATCATGAGAGCGCTGTGACTTCGGATACACAGGCGTATGCGGCGTATTTCCGGCATATGCTAAGCCGCGGCATTTACCTTGCGCCATCGCAGTTTGAAGCGATGTTTTTATCTGCGGCGCATTTAAGGGAGCAGTTAGACGAAACACTGGCGGCTATGGAAGAATTTTTTACAGATAAGGCGCAAAGCCTGCCTTGCTGTTAGGAAGGGCTTCTGAAAATTATGCATTGCATATTTCGACAAAGTTGTTTATAGTAAATAGTAGCTACCATTCATGAGTAATCAAGAAATGCAGTAAGAAACGGACGATGGGATGGACACACAAAATAACAGGCAAGATCCAGACAAATTAGTCAGACAGCCGCAGGAAAAAGCGAATAAGGTCAGCCGCTCCCAGAAAATACGCAGGCAGCAAGCAGATCCATATCGAATGCTGAAACGGATGCTGTTTGGCTCAGTATTTCTGGCGGTTTTCCTGCTTGCTGCTATTTTGCTCCGCCTGCTTGAGCATAGAGGCACTGTGCCGCGCCCGGAGCAGGCTCAGGAAGGAAACATACCAAGGCCAAAACTGGATGTCCAGCTTTTGACTGTAAATGAATATTCCAGGCCCGGTACAGCGCTTTCCAAGGTCAGGGGCATCGTGATCCACTATACAGGAAATCCCGGCACAGGCGCGCAGGCGAACCGGAATTATTTTGAGGGGCTTAAGGATTCTCATGTGACAAAGGCGAGCAGTCATTTTGTGATCGGGCTGGACGGAGAGATCATACAATGTATTCCAAGCAGCGAGATTGCATATGCGTCGAATGAGCGTAATAAGGATACGATTGCGATTGAGTGCTGCATTGCGGACGATACCGGTAGGTTTGGCGCCGCGACTTATGATTCCATGGTGCACTTAACGGCGTGGCTTGTGGAGCATTTTAGACTTCGGGTGGAAGATGTGATCCGTCATTATGACGTGACCGGAAAGGCGTGTCCAAAGTATTTTGTGGAGTTTCCCGCAGCGTGGGAGCAGTTCCTTGCGGATGTGCAGGATTATTTAGTATCGTACGAGGTATTTTGAGTTATTCAAATTTTTATAAAGTAGGAGAGACATATGCAGAAAGTATACGAAGCCTTAAAGCAGGGCAGCGATGTCCGAAACAATTTGATCCAGTTAAAACAGATGTTAAAGGAAGAAGGAGCGCTGGAAGAATATCTGTCTATGACCGAGGATGATGAGCTGATCGCGTCCTTTTTGCAGGACGAGGACGCCAAGACGCGCAAAAATGCGGCGCTTGTGCTGGGACTTGTGCAAAGCCAGGAAAGCATCGATAAAATATGGGAGGCATATGTGTCAGAAACGCAGCTTTTTGCCAGAGGCGCTTATTTGTCCGCGATCCAGAAGCTGGACTGTAAGGCATACGAGGCACAGATCAAAAGGCATTATCAAAAGCTGCTTGCCTATGAGCCTGCGGAGGAGGAAAAAAAGCATATCCAGGATGAGCTAAAGGAGCTGCGCAGGCTGGTTATCCAGTTTGACGGCGGTATCAGCAGGCATCCGTTTACCGGGTATGACAAGCCGCGCGACTTTATTTTGACGACGATCAAAAACTATCAGGATACGACAGGCGTACAGGTGGAGAGCGGCGCAACGCGTATGATCCCGATGGGTGTGCAGGTTGTGGGCGGAAGCATCCGGGAAGCGTTAAAGATCCGTACGTTCCGTGAGCTTTTGTTTACGCTCCGTTGTGACAAGAACCTGCCGCCGCAGCCAAACGTGATCGCCAGGGAGCTTGCAAAGTCAAACCTGACCCGTATGCTGAGCGATATGCATGACGGGGAAGCGCCGTTTTATTTCCGGCTGGAAATCAAAGGGCCGATGCCGCTGGACAAAAAGAGCGCATTCGCCAAGAAACTCGCGGCTGAGCTGGAGCAGCGGACACATCATTTCTTAGTTAATTCTACGGAGCATTACGAGGTGGAGCTGCGGCTGGTGCAAAATCGTACAGGCGGATTTTATCCGTGTATGAAGCTTTTTACGATTCCGATGAAACGGTTTGCGTATCGTAAATATACAACGGCTGCATCGATGCATCCTTCCTTGGCTGCGCTGCTTACGGAGCTTGCTTCCAGCTGGCTGACCGAGCGTGCGCGTGTGCTGGATGCCTTCTGCGGCACCGGGACGCTTTTGATGGAGCGTATTTATGCCCTGCCGGTACGCAGCGCCTACGCTCTTGATACTTTTGGCGACGCGATCCAGGGTGCAAAGGAAAATGCGGGCATCGCGCATATGAATATCAATTTTATACAGCGCAGCTTTTTTGACTTTACGTTTGAGCAGCAGTTCCATGAGATCTGGGCGGATTTTCCAGTGCGTGGGAAAAAGACAAGGGACGAGCAGGACGAATTTTACCGTTTGTTTTTCGAAAAAGCGAATGCGCTGCTCGCGGAGCATGGCAAGCTGTTTTTATTTAATAATGAAAGCGGTATGACGAAAAAATATCTGCGTTTGTATGAGAACCTGCATTTGAAGCAGGAATTTTGTATCCGGGAAAAGGACGGCGCGTATTTTTACATTGTACAAAAGCGTGAGCCAGAGGCAGCGCCGCAGCCAGAAGAGGAACCAAAAGCACAGCCTGCAGCAGAGCAGACGCCGCAATAGGAAAGTCTGTCAAAATATTTTACAAATTCCACAAAATAGAGTATACTCTAAACCAGATAAACGACTCTGCCGTCCGGGTGGCGGCAACGCCGTTTTATTTGATGGATTAGGGTATACTTTTTTGTGTGCAGGGCACAGAGAAAACCGGATGATGTTAAGGAGTTTTTATGGGAAACGGAATGATAGTGGAAGGATATTCCTTTACGGATGAAAATATGGCAAAGCAGGCGCGTACCGAAGCGGAAGGAGTAAAATACGTCAGAGCAAGAACGGATATGTCAAAGCCTGATCAGGTATTCAACGTCTACCACAGGCTGCTGCAGCAACGGATGTTCCAGACCCCGGTCGGTTACGCGTATCTGCGGGAGCTGCAGGATTATTTAAAGACGATCCCAGGCATCCGCGGCGAGGACATCCGTCCGATCCCGGTTGCGAAAAACATGGTCGTCAGCGATACGCAGGGGATTGCGGACCGCTGGCGCAGGAGGCTTCAAAAGGAGCAGAAAAAGCTCCAGATATCGATTGTGGCCAATTTTGCTTTTGTCGTATCGATCCTGCTTATTTTTTTGATCACCGCAACTAGTGGCCAGACGACGATCTTAAATTATGAAAAGAAGCTGCAAGACCGTTATGCCCAGTGGGAGCAGCAGTTGACCGAGCGGGAAAAGGCGATCCGGGAAGAGGAGCAGGAGCTGGAGCTGGATTTTGATACGGTATTGGACGATGAGGAAGAAGAAGAACTGCAAGAACTTGAGTAACGCACACATTTTTTTCATAATCCTGTGCTAAGATTAAGATGAGACAAAGATAAAATAATACAGATCATATAAAAAAGAGGTATGGAAAGTGGAAAAATTAAAGATTCTTGTAGTGGATGATGAGAGCAGGATGCGCAAGCTGGTGCGTGATTTTTTAGTAAAGCAGGATTTTGAAGTGCTTGAGGCTGGCGATGGGGAAGCGGCGCTGGACATCTTTTACCAGGAAAAAAATATTGCGCTGATGATCCTGGATGTGATGATGCCGAAAATGAACGGCTGGGAGGTCTGTAAGGAGGTGCGGGAAAATTCCTCTGTACCGATCATTATGCTGACAGCTAAGGGAGATGAGAGCGATGAGTTGCTTGGCTTTGAACTGGGCGTGGATGAATATATTTCCAAGCCGTTTAGCCCGAAAATACTTGTAGCGCGTGTGGAGGCAATTTTACGAAGGTCAAATAAGCTGCAGGAGGGACAAGCGGTCGAGACAGGCGGCATTGTCATTGACAAGGCAGCGCATCTTGTTACGGTGGACGGCTCCCGGATCGAATTAAGCTTTAAGGAGTTTGAGCTATTGTCATATTTTGTGGAAAATCAGGGCATTGCGCTTTCGCGTGAAAAAATACTGAATCATGTATGGAATTATGATTATTTTGGAGACGCCAGGACGATCGACACGCACGTCAAAAAGCTTCGGTCGAAAATGGGAAAAAAAGGAGATTATATTAAAACGATCTGGGGAATGGGCTATAAATTTGAAGTAAGCGAGAACAGGGCGTGATAAGGTATGAGAGAGATCATCCATAAAAAAATATATGGGCCGTTTGGAAAATATTCACTGACCAGGCAGGTTACGTTTGCCATGCTTGCGTTAGCTGCTGGCACCGTGCTGCTTTGTTTGCTCTTAAATACGTTGTTTTTGGGGCAGTACTATGTATGGAACAAGTCTAAGATACTATCAAACAGCTATTCCGAAATCAATGCGGCTGCGCTGCACGGGACGTTGGATACGGATGCGTTTGACATTGAATTTGAACGGCTGTGCGTGAACAACAATCTGACGGTCATGATCATTAATTCGGATCTGACCGTTGTGCGCTCCTCGGTCAGCGATACGCAGACGATGCTGAAATATTTTAAAGAGCTTTTGCTCAGCTTTAGCGAGACGTCTCCAAAGAGCTATGTGATCCAAAAGCGCCAGGATATGCGCATGGAGTCTGAATATCTGGTAATGTGGGGTGTGCTTTCGGATGGAAAGCTGATCATCGCGCGTACGCCGCTAGAAAGCATTCATGAGAGCAGCAATCTGACGAACCGATTTTTGTTTATGATCGGCGGGATCGCCGTTGTTTGTGCGGCTGTAATCGCTGGCATTGTCACGCATAGGATCACCAATCCGATCCTGGAGCTGACAGAGATTTCCTCCCGTATGACGGAGCTGGATTTTGAAGCGAAATATACGCCGCGCAGCCATCAAAACGAGATCGATCTGTTAGGTGCGTATATGAACGAGATGTCTGCGAAGCTGGAGCGGACGATCTCGGAATTGAAAAGCGCGAACAATGAGCTGCTGCTTGATAATGAGCGAAAGACCCAGATTGACGAGATGCGCAAGGAATTTTTATCCAATGTGTCCCACGAGCTGAAAACGCCGCTGGCGCTGATCCAGGGCTATGCGGAGGGGCTGCAGGAATACATCAATGACGATGCGGAAAGCAGGGAATTTTACTGCGAGGTCATCATGGACGAGGCAGATAAAATGAACCAGATGGTAAAAAAGCTGCTGACGCTCAATCACCTGGAGTTTGGGGACGAAGCCGTAGCTATGGAGCGGTTTGATATTACGGAGCTGATCGAGGGCGTGGTCAGCGCTTCTTCGATTCTAATCCAGCAAAGCGGTGTTGACGTCCGGTTTGACAACAGTCGTCCGATGTATGTGTGGGCGGATGAATTCAAAATAGAAGAGGTTATCACAAACTTTTTAAGCAATGCGATCCATTATGCGATGTATGAAAAGCGTATTGATATTTTTTATACGGAAAAAGCAGATTGTGTACGTGTGAGTGTGTTTAATACGGGAGATGCGATACCAGAGGACGATTTGGATAAAGTCTGGATTAAATTTTATAAGGTGGACAAGGCTAGAACAAGGGAATACGGCGGCAGCGGGATAGGGCTTTCGATTGTAAAGGCCATCATGGATTCTTTAAACCGCCAGTGCGGGGTGATCAATCGTGACGGCGGCGTAGAGTTTTGGATGGAACTGGATACAAGAAATGAAGAATTTCCAAAAGAAATCATTGCTTAATTGATTTAAAAATGATAACATAAATAGTAAGCAGTCCATGTAACTTACAAAACTAGCGAGCCAGTACACTAGACATGGGACGCGTACAGTATTAGAAAAATTCAGGCATATGTTGTGCACGGGAGTAAGCAGATGAAGAAGAATAGGTTAGCAGCGGGCGCGTTTGCGCTTGCGGTTTCTGTCACAGCCTGCGGCTGCGGTGATCAGGTTTATGAAATGACAAAGGAAGAAGAAGCGGTAATTGTGCAATATTCAGCACACGCTGTTTCCAAGTTCAACAAAAGACAGACTGAGGGCGTGGAGGATGTCACGGCTTTAAAGGCGATGATGAAGCAAGAGGAAGAAGAAGCCGAAGAAAAGCGTAGACAACAGGAGCAGGAACAAGAGCAGAAGGAGCAGCAGGAACAGGCAAAGCCGGATAAGCAGCCGGATTCCGCCGTACAAAACGGCCAGGATGCGCAGCAGCCGGACACGCCATCGTATGTGTCCTTAACGCGTGCTCTGGGTCTTAACGGCATCAGTGCTTCTTATCGCAAATATGAGCTTGTTTCCGCCTATCAGGCGTCACAAAGCTATATGGTCCGGGCAAACAGCGGAAATGAGCTTTTAGTACTGCATATCAATCTTAAAAACAACACAAATAAAACGACGGAATGTGATATTCTGTCTAAAATGCCGTCTTTTGCGCTGACAATAAACGGCGAGGTGCGTGTATCTGCGGATACGACCATACTGCTGAATGATCTGGGAACTTACCAAGGCAGGCTCAAGGCTGGAGAAAAGGCAAAGACCGTCCTGATCTTCCAGGTGAAAAAAGGCTCGGTCAAGTCCATAGACAGCATGGAGCTGGAGGTTACGTCGGGCGGAGAGGCTTCGCAGGTGAAACTGCTGGGTTAAGTGGATATACATCAGCTTTTGGATGGTTCATATGGAAAGGAATGAATTTTAAAAATTTTTAAAAATTCATGTGCATTTGGCTGATATTGTGGTATACTGAATATAATTGAGTGACAGCGCAGGCGGGTCTGCATATCACAGGCAGGCGAAAGGAATAAAAAAATTCTGTCCGGGCTGGCGCATAATCTGAGAAATGGCTTCGGGAGGAAATTAGCTATGGATACAAACATTCTGTTAGAGAACGGAACGAACGAGCTGGAGGTATTGGAATTTACACTGAATGGCAATCATTACGGCATTAACGTTGCGAAAATCCGTGAAATTCTTACATATCAGCCGATCACACCAATCCCAAACGCACATACAAGCGTAGAAGGGATTTTTATGCCGCGTGACACGATGATCACGGTTATCAGCCTGAAAAAATGCCTGGGGCTGCCGGTAACGGATAACGAAGGATTGTTTATTATTACGAACTTTAATAAACTCAATATCGCATTCCATGTCGATCAGGTTATTGGGATACATCGTGTTTCCTGGGCAGATATTATCAAGCCGGATTCTACGATCAATACAGAACGGGGCGAGGAATCCAACGGCGGCGTTTCCACAGGCGTTATCAAGTTGGAGGATAAGCTGGTCGTGATCTTGGATTTTGAAAAGATTGTAACGGACATCAGCCCGGAGACTGGCTTAAAGGTTTCTGATATTGAAGCGCTTGGCGAGCGTAACCGTAACGATTCTCCGATTCTCGTTGCAGAGGATTCTCCGCTGCTTGGCAAGCTGATCACAGACAGCTTAAAGAAAGCAGGTTATACGAATATTATCATGTGTATGAACGGTAAGGAAGCCTGGGATAAGCTGGTGCAGTATAAAAACAGTGGTAATTTATTTGAAAAGGTACATTGTATCATCACTGATATCGAAATGCCGATCATGGACGGCCATCGTCTGACAAAGCTGTCAAAATCGGACGATGTATTAAAACAGATTCCATTAATTATTTTCTCATCGCTTGTCAACGACGAAATGAGGAGAAAAGGGGAGGCGCTTGGTGCAGACGCGCAGCTTACGAAACCGGAGATTGGCAGGCTGGTAGAAGCAATCGATGGCCTGATCGATAAAAATATCAGGTCGTAGCATTTTTGATTTGTGAAAGATTGGCAGCTGGGGCAGTCCTGCGCTTAACAGGTTGGCCTGTCCGGGCAGCTGTGAAGGGTGAGAGCGGCCGTTGGCATAGTAATTACGGCACTCTCATTTTTCGTGTGCGGCGTAAGGCACAGTAAAGGTAAAGGAGAGGTTTGCATGAGCAGAAGTGAAGATTATCTGGACAATCTGCTGACTTCGGTCACTGATAAATTAAGTGAATTTGATGATGATTTTGAGCAGAACAGGGAATCTTTAAAGGAATCTTACCAAACGCAGAATAACCTTCCATCAAAAACGCAGAGTGCTCTGGATGAAATCCGGGAGGAAAATTTTCTGCGGGAATTTGAGGATGAGATCAACAAAGGAAAAACAGACGATGATTTTCTCTCGGAATTTGAACGGGAGTTAAATGGAGGAGCGGACGATCTGTTTGGTGCGCCGCAGTCTGGGCCGTTCGGCGATCCGCTTGGCGGGCCGACGGCAGAGCAGGGCGCGGATATGTCAGGAATGGACGCGGATCTGGAGGATTTTTTCAAAGATGATGCATTCAGCGCAGGCATGGAAACGGACTTCTCACAGGACTCCGGTACAGTGGCTCTGAACGAAGAGCCGCCAACAGCGGCATTTGATGAAGAGCCACCTACGATGGCATTTGACGAAGAGCCGCCTACGATGGCATTTGACGAAGAGCTGCCAACAGCGGCATTTAACGAAGAGCCGCCAACAGCGGCTATCAAGCCGCAGGGCGCGGATATGGGAGAGGATGTGTTCGCACAGATGGCAAACGAACAGGATAGTACAATGGAAGCGCCAAAGGGCATGGAAGGTCTGGAGGATATTTTTGGAGATCTGGGCGATGCCGACAGCTTGATAAAGGAGCTGGAGGAAGGCATTTCGCAGCCGTCTGAGGAAAGCGGCGGGCAGCCTGCATCTGCAGAAGAGCTAACAGAAATTTTGAACGAATCGGATGAGGAAGCGCTGTCTGAGATTGATAAGCTGCTGGATGCGGATAACAGCGACAGCAGTCAGGATACGGAACAAGATCCGCTTGCCATGGGCGGTCCGGATTTTTCGTTTGGAGAATCGGAACTGGGCGATACGGATGCAGGCGACAAGAAGAAAAAAGAGCGGAATAAAAACGGGTTGTTTGGAAAACTCTCCCGAATGTTGTTTGGTACGCCAGAGGAGCTGGACCCGCAGGCAGCGGCCGAATATGAGGCTGCAAAAGCGGCGCTTGGCGAGGAAACAGATCCAAAGGTATTAAAAGAAAAGAAAAAACAAGAAAAAGCGCTGAAAAAACAGCAGAAGAAGGAAGAAGCAGAGCAGAAGAAGCAGGAAAAGGAAGCCGCCAAGGCGGAAAAAGCAGCTAAAAAAGCGAGCAAACCGAAGAAGGAGAAAAAGCCGAAGCAGAAAAACAAGGCGCCAAAGGAGCCGCCGCTGCCAAAAGTTCCGGTTGCTATGATGTGGATCCTGGCATTATCTGTGATGGTACTGGTATTTCTTGGTACGTCGTTTGTTGGGTATTCGGTTCCAGTTAAGGCTTCGAAGGAAGCGTTTGAGAACGGGGATTATGTGACCGCTTATACGAAGCTGCGCGGTATTAAGATACGAGAGACAGATGAAAAGCTGTTAAATGCGGCATCTGTATTAGCCGGTATCCAGACCGAGATGGATGCGTATAATGCTTTGATGGAGCAAAAGCAGTATGAAATGGCGCTGGATTCTCTGATACGCGGTTACAATCGGTGTCTCCTCCATTCTGCAAAGGCAGAGGAATGGGAGGTTTCTGATCAGCTCAGCGAGCTGGAGGCTAAGTTTGACCTGCTGTTGAAGGAACAATTTGACGTCAGCAAGCGTACGGCGAAAAAGCTGTATAAAATTAAAAAGCGTGCGCAATATACGCTGGAGCTGCATAAAATATTGGACAAGCTGGGGCTGGAATACAAATGATGGTTGCAATCATAGATTATGACGCAGGTAATTTAAAAAGCGTACAAAAAGCGTTTCAAAAGCTGGGCGTTCCGACGGTCATTACAAGAGATTTTCAGACAATCCTTCATGCGGACCGGGTAGTCCTTCCGGGTGTCGGTTCGTTTGGGACGGCGATGGAACAGCTGAAAAAATACGAACTGGATAAAGTGATACGCGAGGTGGCAGAACAGAAGCAGCCGCTTTTAGGCATCTGCCTTGGCCTGCAGCTGTTGTTTGAAGGCAGCGAGGAAAGTGGGGGCGTGGAAGGGCTTAGCATTTTAGACGGCAGTATTTTAAGGATACCGGATGCAGAAGGGCTTAAGATCCCGCATATTGGCTGGAATTCCCTTTCGCTGCGCGCAGACGGCAGATTATTTCGGGATATTGCAGACCAGTCGTATGTGTATTTCGTACATTCGTATTATTTGTGTGCGAAAGAAGAGCAGATTGTAAAAGCTTCTACGGAGTATGGGGTTACGATCCATGCATCTGTGGAATGGGAAAATGTGGCGGCCTGCCAGTTCCACCCAGAGAAGAGCAGTGCGGTCGGTCTTAAGATATTAGAAAATTTTATGACTATGTAAAGGCTGGCCTGTCGGATAGGATATAGGAAAAAGAGGAAGTCTATGTTTACAAAGAGGATAATCCCATGCCTGGATGTTAAGGACGGCCGGGTGGTCAAGGGCGTTAATTTTGTGGATCTAAAGGATGCCGGAGATCCGGTAGAGATTGCAGCTGCTTATGACGCGGCGGGAGCGGATGAGGTTGTTTTTTTGGATATTACCGCTTCTTCAGACGCGCGTGCGACTGTGATTGAGATGGTGCGCAGGGTTGCGGAGCGTGTGTTTATTCCGTTTACAGTAGGCGGAGGTATCCGTACAGTTGATGATTTCCGGGCGCTGTTGCGCGAAGGAGCCGATAAAATATCTGTAAATTCCGCGGCGATCGATCAGCCGCGGCTGATCGCGGACGCGGCTGACAAATTTGGAAGCCAGTGCGTTGTGCTTGCGATCGATGCAAAGCGCAGGGCGGATGGAAGCGGCTGGAATATTTATAAAAACGGCGGACGTATCGATATGGGGATTGACGCGGTAGAGTGGGCGATGCAGGCGGACCGGCTCGGTGCAGGTGAGATTTTGCTGACCAGTATGGATTGTGATGGCACAAAGTCCGGCTATGATCTGGAGCTGACACGTACAATCGCGCAGCACGTCTCGATTCCGGTCATTGCATCTGGCGGTGCAGGGACAAAGGAGCATTTTTATGAAGCGCTGACGGAGGGAAAAGCAGATGCTGCGCTGGCGGCGTCGCTGTTTCATTATAAAGAGCTGGAAATCATGGAATTAAAGGAATATCTGGCGAATCGCGGCGTTTCCGTAAGAAGATAAACGAAAACAAAACCAAAGAAAAAGGCAGGGATGAAGTAGATGGGAATGATTGCAAATGACTGGCAGCCGGCTATACAAGAGGAGTTCGGCAAGCCGTATTATAAGCAGCTGTATCAGTTTGTAAAAGAGGAATACAGTTCGCACGTTATTTATCCTCCATCTGAGGATATTTTCAATGCGATGCATTTAACGCCGCTTTCTGAGGTAAAGGTGCTGATCTTGGGGCAGGATCCGTATCATAACGAGCGCCAGGCGCACGGGCTGAGCTTTTCCGTGCTGCCGGACCAAAAGAATATCCCACCTTCCTTGCAAAATATTTACAAGGAGTTGGCGGACGATCTGGGCTGCTATATACCTAACAATGGTTTTTTGGAAAAATGGGCAAAACAGGGCGTATTGCTGTTAAATACTGTGCTGACGGTGCGTGCGCACCAGGCCAATTCTCATCAGGGTAAGGGATGGGAAAAATTTACGGACGCCATTATCCGTGCTGTAAACGAACAGGATCGTCCGGTTGTTTACCTGCTCTGGGGCAAGCCTGCACAGAGTAAGATTCCGATGCTGGATAATCCGAAGCATCTGATCTTGAAGGCGCCGCATCCTAGCCCGCTTTCTGCATTCCGCGGATTTTTTGGCTGCAAGCATTTCAGCCAGGCGAACGCGTTTTTACAGGAGCATGGGGCGGAGCCGATTGATTGGCAGATTGAAAATATTTAAGTGAATGAAGCAGATAAGAGCTGCCGCAGTCAGGACATTTGGTTCAAGGCTGCGGCGCTTTTTATCCTTCAGGTATAAGCTTCCAGTATGAAAGACTGCACCAGAGGAGATAATAAGTGGAAAACAGCTGGTGAAAGGAGCAAAATCACTAGAATTTATGACGAAAGAAGTATTTGAACTGGTGAAGGGCATGGATATGCGGGCTGTGGAAACGCAGATAGCGCTCCGGTGCGCACCTGTTCTTGCGGGGCTGAAGCCGTCAAATCTGCTGGTCGTAGGAAAAGGGCAGGTTCGGACTGCGTGTATGCTGTTTACGGCGACGCGCTTTACCTGCTTTCTTTTGGACCAGGATAGGTACAAAGCAGTATTGCTGTTATATGAAGCGTGCGCGCTGGAGTCTTTTTTAAAGCAGGCGCAGGTACGGGAACTTCTGATGCAAAAAGGGTATCCATGTGCAGCAGAGTCGACACTACAGGCAAAGAAGCTGCTGCGTGTTTTTGCGGGGCGTTATCGGGCTTATTTGCGGGGCGATGGAGGGTTTCCTCATGAAATGGGGCTGTTTCTCGGCTATCCGGTTGAGGATGTCAGAGGATTTATGGAAAATGAAGGAAAAAATTTTATCTATGCTGGTTATTGGAAGGTTTATGAAAATGCGGAGGAGAAAAGAAGGCTGTTTCAAAAATTTGACTGTGCGAGAGAAGCATTGATACGACTGGTGGTGGATGCAAAGACCTGCCTGAACTGTTACGATCCATTCCAATTTTATCCAAAAAAGTATTGACGATTACGTTCGGGTTATCGTATAATTAAGGCTGAGCAATTTTAAGCACTGTGCAAAAATAGGCTGTTTTCAGCATTTTTATCCATATAGACCAACCCCTATAGGAAAATTATTTTTGTACAGTGTTTAGCTATATAACTGGAGAATGGAAGAAAATGGGAATGTAACAGATTCCACGTAAGTGTAAAAAATAACCTCCTGCAGGCGCATTCCTGCAGGAGGTTATTTTTGAATAATTAAGCGAATATATGCTGCCATGGGCAGGTATTGTAAATCTGCAATCTTATTTTAAAGTAAATTTGCCAACCAGCTGTTCAAGCGCTTCTGATTGCGCGGACAATTCTTCGCTTGTAGCGGAGGATTGCTGTGCAGCTGCCGAATTGTTCTGGATGACCTCTGAAATTTGTTCGATCCCGGATTCCAGCTGCTTCATAGCATCTGCCTGGGATTCGGATAATTCGCTGATCTCATTGGTGGATTCTGCCAGGGAAGCAATTCCCTTGATGACGGATTCAATCGCGACGGTTGCTTTGGATACGATTTCGTTTCCTTTTTCTATTTCAAGGAGTGAATTTTCAATCAGGTTTTTCGTATCAACAGCGGAAGCAGCGCTGTCAGAAGCAAGCTTGCCAATCTGGTCTGCAACGACGGCGAATCCTTTTCCGGCTTCTCCGGCTCTTGCAGCTTCGATGGAAGCGTTCAGCGACAGCAGATTTGTCTGCGAAGCGATATCCTCAATGGCAGAGATAATATTGGCGATCTCTCTGGAAGTTTCGTTGATGCGGTCCATAGCTTCGTTTAACAGTTGGATATTTTCGCTGCTTTCTTCTGCGTCTTGCCGGAACTTTTCAGCGTTTTTATGTGACTGAACTGCTTTTTCGGAGCTGTGGATTACGGTTTCTGTAATATCCTGGATCGTTGCGGTTAATTCCTGCACGGACGCGGCTTGGTCTGTTGCGCCTTCGGCAAGCGCCTGTGCACTTTCCGCCATCTGTCCGGCGCCGAGGGAAACCTGATTGGAGGATTCGTGGATATTTCCAAGTGTAGCGCTTAAGGATGTAGAGATCGTTTCGATTGCGTCGTTCAGTTTAAGAAATTCTCCACGGAAATCTACATCGGTCGATACGTTGAAGTTTCCGGCAGCCATTTCGCTTAATACCCGGCTTAATTCGGAAACGTATTGCTTCAAAAGGCCGATCGCGGTATTAAAGGAATCTGTCATCTCACCGATTTCATCCGGATATAATTTTTCTACATATACATCCAGATTACCATGCTCCAGCTCTGCCGTTGCCTTTTGGATATTGATGATAGGCTCTGCGAAGATTCTGGATACGATTTTAGAAATCCGCATCGCGATGATCAGGGCAATGATGATAATGATGACCATGACGGCTGTCATAATATAAGTCTGGATCGTCAGATTACGGGATACGACGTTGCCGCTTTCTACTTTTAATGCGATCAGTTCTTCAACGACGGTCATTAGTTTGTTGTAGGTTGGTTTTGCTTCATTCAGCAAAAGATCCAGTGCTTCAGCGTTTTTGTTAGCAACCGCAAGGTTTTTTTCTTCTTCAAACAGCGTGCGGTATTCTGGCAGATAGGTATCAATCTGTTCGATCAGTACAAGCTCTTCTTTCGATTTACAATGAACTTTCATTCTTTCGTATGCATCGTCTGTTGCGGCCTTGGTTTCTTCCAGCTGATTCACGCATTCTTGTAAGGAAGCGTCATCGTTTACAAGGATCAATTCTCTTGCAATAATAGGTTCTTTACTTAGGTATGTACTGAAAATACCGATCTCACCTTGGGAAAAGCCGTTTGTGACTAAAGCGTTGTTGTAGCTGATATTACTGTACAGTAGGATGATTAAGCCCAGAATACCTGCAAAACTGGCTATTAAGACCGTGAAGGTAAAGCAGGTTTTCAGCTTTTTCTCTACGTTCAAATCTTTTATCTTGTTCAGCATAATTTTTGTCCTTCTCTTGATTTTTTTGTTTGCAGCAGACAGATAAAACTAAGCGCCGCGCGAATTTTTCATCCTGCTTTCGGAATGTCCCATAAGTTGATTTTGTGCAGGATTTTGGGACGTAGTCATAGCTTGTTGCTTCCAGATACTAAAAATACAATACGATATTCGCTTGTCAAGGTACTTACAGGCCGCTGTGCCGCTACAGCATCTTGTCTGATCTCTATTTTGGCGACAGTCCTGTCCACTGTATACTTATTATATCACTTTTATAAAAAGATTCAATCTTTATTTTACATTGTATGAAAGAGAAAACATACGTTAAATTAAAGCTGAAACCGGTTGGTCTGCTGCCGTAAAAGCTCACTGAGATCGGTTAATATGACGGTTTCCTGGCGGCAGTCTTCGATCGTTCCAGAAAGCTCCTGCATACTTGTGCTGGTCGCCTGCGAGGTAGCTGCATTTTCTGATGAAATGGCGGCAAGCTGGCGGATGACATTGTGGATCGTATTTTTTTGGTCTTCCAGGCGCTCTGTCTGTTCAAAGATATTTTTGGAAACATCGTATACAGAATGAATTTCTGCATTCAGATCCTCAAAGGCATTTTTGGTCTGCTCTAGCTTTTCTTTTTGTATGGCGGCCGCTTGGCTTACCTCGCTCATTTTCTGTACACTGATGCTGGAATTTGTTAAGAGCTCCTGTACGATCGTTTCGATTTCATTTGCGCTGCCGGAAGAATCCTCTGCAAGCTTGCGGATCTCCTCGGCTACGACTGCGAAGCCTTTTCCAGCCTCTCCAGCTCTTGCTGCTTCGATGGAAGCGTTTAGAGACAGCAGGTTGGTCTGTTCAGAAATGTTTTGTATCATTTGTACGGCTTGCTTGATATTTTCGGCGGAAGCATTGGTCGCGTCGGTCTGGCGGGAGACGGTGCTGATATTTGCGGTTGTTGCTTCGTTCATCGCGATCAGGTCTGCCAGTGTGGTATTGGTCTGGCTGGACAGCTCATTCATATGCTCTGCGGCGTGCTCCAGGTCTGCGACATTTTTGGAATTTTGCTCGATAACGTCTGCCATCTGTGCGATCTGCTGGCTGGCGGAAGATGTTTCCTGGGCCTGTGAGTTACTGCCAGCGGCAATGTCTTCTACGGCATGGTTGACGTTTCCTACACTCTTTGCAAGTACGCCGAAGCGTTCTGTAAATTCGCTGTTGCTTACGTTTAACTGGCTGCTCTGCTCACTGATACTGGTAACAATTTCCCGCAGCTGGTACTGCAGGTCACAGACGGCATTTGTAATAATGTCTACTTCGTCCCGGCTGTCTGGCTTGGATTTTGGAACCTCACAGCTTAGATCTCCGCCTGAAAGTATTTTAAGATGGCTGGCTGCGTACTGGATACGTCTGGAGATGGAGCTGGATACGACCGCAGAGATGACAGCGCAGATAACGTACGCGGCTGCGCCGATACCGACGAGCAGAAAAAGAGAAGCCCGGATAAATTTAGTGACAACATCTCTCGGCTTTCCGGCAAACAGCATTCCAGTTTCTGTTGGGATATAATAGCCGTAGTATTCGATGCCGTTAATTTTGATATCTGTGTCAAAATATGTATTTTTTTGTTCCAACACATTTTTTACGACCTCGTCGCTGGCTTTTGTGCCGACAGCGCCGTTGATGGAGCTGTCAATACGGGTATCTCCTTCAAATACGGTAATGTCGATCGGTTCTCCTTGGTCTCTCAAGTAAAAGGTATCGCCATGAAATCCGTATACGGCGGCTTTCAGCGTTTCTTCGATGCGCACGTTCATTTCTCCAACGGATAGTACCAGGCTGCCGGAGATCAGTATGACACTCAGCGCAAGAAGAGATAGAAGCTCTAATACGATCAATTTTAATTTAATATTCATATTTCAGAGTCTTTTCCTTTCTTTTATCTTAACTTATACTGCTTTTATATATGTATTGTATTGGAAGTTTTGCGTTTGGTCAAGATGAAATCCATAGAAGTCTCCAGCTTTTATTTAACTGTTTTGATTTACTTTTGACAAGGATTTCGTTATCCGATATAATACAGCATATAAAAGCAGGCCGATCCGGATATTGGTATTGAATGGTGTTACCTTGGAACAAAGAGAGGAGAGATTAGATGGCAAAATATGTAATGGCGCTGGATGCCGGAACGACGAGCAACCGATGCATCCTGTTTAATGAAAAAGGAGAAATGTGCAGCGTTGCGCAGAAGGAGTTTACGCAGTATTTTCCAAAGCCTGGCTGGGTGGAGCATGATGCGAATGAGATCTGGTCTACGCAGCTGGGCGTTGCCGTGGAAGCAATGCAAAAGATCGGAGCTTTGGCGTCGGATATTGCTGCGATTGGAATTACGAACCAGCGTGAGACGGTGATCGTATGGGACAAGGAAACCGGAGAGCCAGTCTACCGCGCGATCGTATGGCAGTGCAGGCGTACCTCTGAATATTGTGACTCGTTAAAGGAAAAGGGACTTACCGAGGTGTTCCGGCAAAAAACCGGCCTGGTGATCGATGCTTATTTTTCCGCGACAAAAGTAAAATGGATCTTAGACCATGTGGAAGGAGCAAGGAAAAAGGCTGAGGAAGGAAAGCTTTTGTTTGGTACGGTGGAAACGTGGCTGATCTGGAAGCTGACGAGGGGAGCGGTACACGTGACAGATTATTCCAACGCTTCTAGGACGATGCTGTTTCATATTAGTGACCTGACCTGGGACGCGGATATTTTAAAGGAGCTGGATATACCAGAAGGAATGCTGCCTAAACCGATGCCATCCAGCTGTGTTTATGGAGAGGCGGACCCATCCTTTTTTGGCGGGCCGATACCGATTTCCGGCGCGGCCGGGGATCAGCAGGCAGCGTTGTTTGGACAAACCTGTTTTGCAGCTGGGGAGGCTAAAAATACGTACGGGACGGGATGCTTTTTGCTGATGAATACAGGAGAAAAGCCAGTATTTTCCAAAAATGGGCTTGTTACGACGATCGCGTGGGGGCTGGATGGTAAGGTAAATTATGCGCTGGAGGGTTCGATCTTTGTGGCGGGAGCAGTCGTACAATGGCTGCGCGACGAGATGCGGCTTGTGGATACATCGGAGGATACGGAATATATGGCGTCCAAGGTAGCGGATACGAATGGCTGTTATGTTGTGCCTGCCTTTACCGGACTGGGTGCGCCGTACTGGGATCAATATGCAAGAGGTACCGTTGTCGGCATTACCAGAGGTGTGAATAAATATCATATCATCCGTGCAGCACTGGAGTCGATCGCGTATCAAGTGAACGACGTGATCACAGCTATGCAGGCGGATTCTGGCATTACGCTCAGTACGCTTAAGGTAGACGGCGGCGCGAGTGCCAATGATTTCTTGATGCAGTTCCAATCGGATATGATCCATGCCCCGGTACATCGTCCGGTTTGTGTGGAGACGACAGCGATGGGCGCGGCTTATCTTGCCGGACTTGCGGTCGGATATTGGAGCGGCAAAGAGGAGGTTGTGAAAAACTGGCAGATTGACCGGGTGTTTGAACCGCAGATGAAGGAGCCAAAAAGAGCAGAGTGTCTGGCAGGCTGGAATAAGGCGGTGCGGTATTCATATGGCTGGGCGAAGGAGGACGGAAGCGATGTATGATATTTGTATCATAGGCGCAGGTGTTAGTGGATGTGCGGTTGCGCGGGAATTAGCCAGATACGAGGGAAAAGTATGCGTTGTGGAAAAATGCGAGGATGTCTGCTGCGGCACATCCAAGGCAAACAGCGCGATCATCCATGCAGGCTTTGATGCAGAAGAAGGTTCTTTGATGGCAAGGCTGAATGTACAGGGCAATGCGATGATGGACGAGCTGTCGAAGGAGCTGGATTTTCCGTTTAGAAGAAACGGCTCGTTGGTAGTTTGCCTGGATGCGGAAGATCTGCCGCAGCTCCATAAGCTTTATGAACGTGGAGTGAAAAACGGCGTGCCAGGACTTAAGATTATTTCCGGGGAAGAAGCGCGCGTGATGGAGCCAAATCTGACAGACGAGATAGTGGGCGCGCTGTATGCGCCGACAGGCGGCATCGTATGTCCTTTTCTGATGACGATCGCACTGGCGGAGAATGCGAATGTAAATGGTGTGGAATTTATATTTGATACAAAGGTAGAAAGCATAAGGAAAAAAGACGGCTTTTTTCAAATAGAAACGAATCATGGAAAGCTGGAAAGCCGTTATATCGTTAATGCAGCGGGTGTTTATGCAGATGCGGTCCATCATATGGTTAGCCAGCAGGAAATGCACATAACGGCGCGAAAGGGCGAGTATTGTCTGCTTGATCGCAGTGCTGGAGGCCATGTGGAGCATACGGTGTTTATGCTTCCGACAAAAATGGGCAAGGGCGTGCTTGTAACGCCGACGGTTCATGGAAACCTGCTGGTAGGACCGACAGCTGTGGATATCGAGGATAAGGAGGGGACGAATACGACAGCAGAGGGACTGACGCAGCTCGCGGAAAAAGCGGGGCTTACGGTAAAGCAGCTGCCGTTTCGGCAGGTGATCACTTCCTTTGCGGGACTGCGTGCACATGAGCAGGGAAATGATTTTCGGATTGGGGAAGCGGAAGATGCCGCACAGTTTATTGATGTGGCAGGTATTGAATCGCCAGGGCTTTCAAGCGCGCCTGCGATTGGCGTGATGGTGGCGCAGCTTTTGCGCGACCGGTTGGGACTGGCTCTAAAAAAAGGCTTTATCCGGCAGCGTCAGGGCATTTTAGATCCGTCCCTGCTTGGGATCAAAGAGCGCAATCAGCTAATACAAGAGCATCCAGCGTATGGGACGATCGTCTGTCGCTGTGAATCGGTGACAGAAGGAGAGATCGTAGATGCGATAAGAAGGCCTGTTGGCGCCAGGTCGCTGGACGGCATCAAGCGGCGCACACGGGCAGGTATGGGAAGGTGCCAGGCGGGCTTTTGCAGTCCAAGGGTGATGGAAATCTTAGAGCGGGAGCTCGGCATTGGTATGGACGAGGCTACGAAGTGCGGGGGACGTTCGGTAATTGCAGCAGGCGGAAGGAAGGAGGGAAGCATTTGAAAGCATATGATCTTGTGATTATCGGCGGCGGGCCAGCAGGGCTTGCTGCTGCGGTATCTGCCAGAAAGGCAGGAGTGGAAGGCATTTTGATATTGGAGCGCGACAGGGAGCTTGGCGGTATCTTGAATCAGTGTATTCATAATGGCTTTGGACTGCATACGTTTCGGGAGGAGCTGACTGGGCCGGAATATGCACAACGCTATATTGATATGGTATGCGAGCTTGGCATTGCGTATAAGCTGGATACGATGGTCATGGACATCAGTCCGCAAAAGGAGGTTACTGGGATGAACCGTACGGACGGGATGTTTCAGATACAGGCTAGGGCGTTGATCCTGGCAATGGGCTGCAGGGAGCGTCCGCGAGGCGCGCTGAATATTCCAGGCTATCGTCCGGCTGGCATCTTTTCGGCAGGTACGGCGCAGCGGCTTGTAAATATCGAAGGCTATCTGCCGGGCAGGCGGGTCGTGATCCTTGGTTCTGGTGATATCGGGCTGATCATGGCAAGACGTATGACGCTGGAGGGCGCAAGGGTTTTGGCGGTTGCTGAGCTGATGCCGTATTCTGGCGGTTTAAAGCGCAATATTGTTCAATGCTTAGACGATTATGATATTCCGTTAAAGCTAAGTCATACAGTGGTGGATATCCAGGGAAAGGAGCGGGTTGAGGGTGTGACGCTGGCAAAGGTCGATGAAAAAGGAAAGCCGATCCCATGCACACAGGAGCATTATGTATGTGATACGCTGCTGCTGTCCGTTGGACTGATACCAGAAAACGAGCTTTCGCAGAGTATGGGTGTGAAGATGGACCGTGTAACGGCAGGCCCGTTTGTAAATGAAAGCCTGGAAACAAGCATACCAGGTGTGTTTGCCTGCGGAAATGTCCTGCATGTACACGACCTGGTGGATTATGTGTCGGAGGAAGCGCAGCGCGCTGGAGCAAATGCGGCCAGATATCTTCGTGGGGAACTGTCATATACCGAAGCGGCTGCGAGTATGATCAAAGCGGAAGGAGCTGCGCCGGAGACACAGGACGAAGCGGCTGCGAGTACGTCTAAAGCGGAGGGAGCTGCACCAGAGGCACAAAGCGGAGCGGCTATGGCTGCGAGTACGTCTAAAGCGCAGGGAACGCCAAACAGAGTAGATATGACGTCGTGTATGTCAGATAGCAGGGAGCTTGTGCTGGCTGCGTCGGACGGAGTACGGTATACAGTGCCGGGGTATTTGCGTATTGACAGGATGGAGGAGCAGCTTACCGTGCGGTTTCGCGTTAGTGGTGTATTTAAGGACTGCTATGTCAGTGTTTATCTGGATGAAATAAGAGTGCAGCATAAGAAAAAGCGTGTGCTGGCTCCAGCGGAGATGGAGCAGATAGCGCTGCGCAGACAGGAGCTTGCAGCCTGTCCGGGTCTGAAGCAGATCACGATAAAAATAGAAAAGGAGTGATGCGGGCATGGAAACGAGGGAAATAACCTGTATTGGCTGTCCGCTGGGCTGTCTGGTTACGGTTACGTTGGAGCAGGGAAGGATTTTGGAGGTTACCGGGAATACTTGTCAAAAGGGCAGAAGCTATGCGGAAAAAGAAGTCAAAAGCCCAATGCGTATGGTGACTTCTACAGTGCGCGTAGAAGGCGGCAGTCAGAAGCTTGTTCCAGTCAAAACAAGGACGGAGATCCCAAAAGACCGCATTTTTGTGTGTATGAAAGAAATCCGGGAGCTTGTGGCGGCAGCTCCGGTAATGGTTGGAGATGTACTGATCGCGGATGTAGCAGGAACAGGCGTGGCGGTTGTGGCTGCAAGGACAGTTGCCGTCAGATCCAAACAGGAGGGGAACAATGGATTATAAAAAAATAACGATGGAAGATTATCCGCGTAAAGATCATTTTGCTTATTTTAGCAAGCTAGCCTATCCTTATATGGGCACGACGGCAGAGGTGGATATTACAGAATGGCTGGCTGTTGTCCGTTCCCAGCGACTTCCATTTTTCCACAGCTTTTTATATGCGGTGTCAAACGCGGCGAACTGTGTGCCACAGCTTCGCCAGAGGATTTCAGACGGCGGCATTATCGAGTATGAACAATGTCTAAGCTCTTATACCGTTGCGCTGCCGGATGAAACGTATTGTTACTGCACGCTGGATACGAGCCGTCCATTTTCAGGATTTCCAGCCTACGCAGAGTGTGAGCAGCAAAAGGCGATCGTAAATGCGAATATTTCAGATGGAGAGGATGGGCTTTCCTTGTTCTTTATTTCGACACTGCCATGGATCCATTACAGTGCGCTCGTCCAGCCAGTCCCATATCCGGCTGACAGCAATCCGCGGATCACTTGGGGAAAATATGCGGCAAAGGATGATCGGGTGTTCCTGCCGGTATCGATCCTGTGCCATCATGCGCTTGTAGACGGACTGCATCTGCATCATTTTTATGAGCAGCTCAATGCACAGCTGGCGTCTATGACGGAGCTATCCATACGCTTTCTGTGATGCGCATGATTAAAATACGGTCCATTGCCAAAATCCTGTAAGGCAAGTGCAGCTTTTACAGGATTTTGACAATTTGCAGGGCAGTTTTACTGATTTTCTGACACTTTCCATGAATTTTTGTATTCATCATATAGAAGCTGTGCTTTATCCATAGAAACCCCCATTTTTTCGGATATTTTAGAAATAGCAACCGAATGCGCGAGATTCAGCTCGCTGCAAAGCTCTATAATAGTTTTCATTATACTTTGTTCGGCCATTTGTTCGGCTATTTGTTTGGCCATTTGTTCGGCCATTTGTTCGGCTATTTGTTCGGCTATTTGTTTGGCCTTTTGTTCAGCCATTCGTTCAGCCATTTGAGCTTTTTCTTCGGCTTCTTTACATGTCTGTAGGGTGCGTTCCTCCAATTCCCTTGTCAGCCGTTCATATTTTTCAACCATTGATACGTAGCTCACACGCTCACTTCCTTTCTTAATAATTTCATGTTCATAATAAAATGCAAACCTCTGTTCTGTTTCGACCTGTTCAGTAAGCAGATAATGCAGGATCCGTATCGTTTCCATGCTGCATCCGTTTTCCGGTATTCCGCTGGTGTAGATCCGCTCTACGTCTGGAACCGATATGAGTATGATGCCGAGCAGGTCTCCATTATCGAATTTTCGTTTACAGCTTGTTAACGGGGTCCCGTCCCGATAATAATAATTTTTATCCGGCTGCAGACTGTAGCTGATGATGGGCTCTGTCAGCTCGGCAATCGGTCGCTTGTAGCAGATCCAGACGCTGTAAACCTTGCGCAGCAGATGATAGTGCTCCGTATCCTTTAACTCTGTAGTCATGGCTGTAGCGGCGTAATAGACGGCACGTCCGACGATGGAATAGGATGCTGTATCGGATTCCCGAAAAGTCTGCTGACGTGTATGAGGCTCTTCGTTGATACGCAAAAGTGTTTGAGAAAGCGCATGATATTCGAAAATAACATCCAGACGGATATCTTTCGTATAGGTGCTTCCCAGTTCGGTTTCTCCGGTCAGGGAGTTTCCGGTATCTACGTCTGTTCCAGTATATCTGCAGAAATCATCAAGGGAAATGTCCTGCAGCTCTTTTAAGAGGGGGATCAGTAAAGCGCCGGAAAATCTGGCGTTTTTTAGCAGGTCCTTCATACTCTGGTCGGACCGTCTGTTGCGTTCCTTGGCTGTATTATAAGCTTCTACGCTTGCTATGGATGCTGCATGAGATAAAAGCAGAGGTGTTTTTGGCTTCTCAGGGTTCATAGAAAACCTCCTTTTTCTTGTACTTGGAGATTTTCTTTTCATGCTCAGAAAATCTCCTGCTTATTTTGGGTAAAGCATGAATTTTCTGAATGAATAAGGGATTGGCGGCCCTTTCATGATAGAACTTGAGATGCGGCGAAGCCTGGGCTTCCGCGGCCGTGAAGCTTAAGAAAATATGCTTTCGTCCATTCTAACATACTTTGTAGGGATATGCAACAGAAAACGACAAAAAATACCGAACAAATATTCGAAAAAGTTCTTTACAAATTGAAAATAAATGTGATATACTATAGCATGTTTGATTTTTGCTGCAACAGGTTCGCAATGAAGGAGTAGGAGCATGGCGAAAAAAGAAGTATATGATGAAGGCAGTATTTCCGTCCTAGAAGGACTGGAGGCTGTCCGTAAACGGCCGGGAATGTATATCGGCAGCGTGTCCCGAAAGGGGCTGAACCATTTAATATATGAAATTGTGGATAATGCGGTGGACGAGCATCTGGCAGGGGCGTGCGATACGATACGGGTGACGCTGGAAGCGGATGGGTCGTGCACCGTGGAGGATAACGGCCGCGGGATCCCGGTCGGAATGCACCAGAAGGGAGTCCCGGCGGCGCGCGTGGTATTTTCCACACTGCACGCAGGCGGAAAATTTGACAGTTCTGTGTATAAGACGAGCGGCGGGCTGCATGGGGTAGGCTCGTCTGTAGTGAACGCACTGTCGACCTATCTGGATGTGGAGATCAGCAGAGAGGGTTATATCCATCACGACCGCTATGAGCGCGGCAATCCGGTCGTTGCGCTGGAAGGCGGATTGCTGCCCAAAACTGGCAGGACCAAGCAGACTGGGACAAGGATCAATTTTCTGCCGGATCCGGAAATTTTTGAAAAAACGAGGTTTAAAGGGGATGAGGTCAAAAGCCGGATGCATGAAACGGCATACTTAAATCCGCAGCTTACGATCATTTATGAGGATCAGCGCGGGGAAGCAGTCGAACATATCGAATACCGGGAGCCAGACGGTATTATCGGGTTTGTGAAGGACTTGAACCGTAAGAGCGAGACGATCCATGATGTCGTTTATTTTAAGGGTGAAACGGACGGCATTACCGTAGAGGCAGCGTTTCAGTATACGAATGAATTTCATGAAAATATGATGGGCTTTTGCAATAATATTTACAATGCGGAGGGCGGTACGCACATTACCGGATTTAAAACGATCTTTACAACGGTAATCAACCAGTATGCGCGTGAACTTGGCATTTTAAAAGAAAAGGACGCCAACTTTACCGGAGCCGACGTCCGTAACGGCATGACGGCAGTTGTATCGATCAAGCATCCGGATCCGCGTTTTGAGGGACAGACAAAGACAAAACTAGATAACCAGGATGCGTCGCGCGCGGTGGCGAAAATAGCGAGTGAGGAAATCCAGCTGTATTTTGATAAAAATCTGGAATCGCTCAAAGCAGTGATCAGCTGTGCGGAAAAAGCTGCAAAAATACGAAAAACAGAAGAAAAGGCAAAGACGAACCTGCTTGTAAAGCAGAAATTTTCGTTTGATTCGAATGGAAAGCTGGCGAATTGCGAATCCAGAGACGCGAAACAATGTGAAATATTTATTGTCGAGGGAGATTCTGCCGGAGGCTCTGCGAAAATGGCGAGAAACCGGATGTACCAGGCGATCATGCCGATCCGGGGTAAAATTTTAAATGTGGAAAAGGCAAGCATTGACAAGGTGCTCGCGAACGCTGAGATCAAGACGATGATCAATGCTTTTGGCTGTGGATTTTCCGAAGGATACGGCAACGATTTTGATATTAACAGGCTGCGCTATGACAAGATCATTATTATGGCAGATGCCGACGTAGACGGTGCGCATATTTCGACGCTGCTGCTGACGCTGTTTTATCGTTTTATGCCGGAGCTGATCTTTGAAGGTCATGTATATATTGCGATGCCGCCTCTTTATAAGGCGATGCCGTCCAAGGGGCAGGAGGAGTACCTTTACGATGAAGAAGCGCTGAAAAAATACCGGAAGCGGCACAAAGGCCCGTTTACGCTGCAAAGGTACAAAGGACTGGGAGAGATGGACGCGCAGCAGCTTTGGGAAACAACACTGGATCCGCAGACGCGTTTGCTAAAAAAAGTAGAGATCGAGGACGGGCGGATGGCCTCGGATGTGACAGAGATGCTTATGGGAAACGACGTACCGCCGCGCAGGGCGTTTATTTATGAGCACGCCGAGGACGCGCAGCTGGATATCTGACGCTGTATGTCAGGATTGCGGCTTGAGAAGTAAAACAGAAATGGAGAGAGGAATATGCAGACAGAAGACCGCCTGATCCGTACGGAATATTCGGAGATCATGCAGAAATCTTATATTGATTATGCAATGAGCGTAATTATCGCTAGGGCGCTGCCAGATGTGCGGGACGGCTTAAAACCAGTGCAGCGGCGTACGTTGTACGATATGTATGAGCTTGGTATCCGCTATGACAGGCCGTATCGTAAATGTGCACGTATCGTTGGGGATACAATGGGTAAATACCATCCGCACGGCGACAGCTCTATTTACGAAGCGCTGGTCGTGATGGCGCAGGAGTTTAAGCGGGGACTGCCGCTGGTGGACGGACATGGGAATTTTGGGTCGATCGAGGGTGACGGAGCCGCGGCGATGCGTTATACGGAGGCCCGTTTGGAAAAGGTCACACAGGAAGCTTATCTTGCCGACTTGGACAAGGATGTGGTCAACTTTGTGCCGAATTTTGACGAGACAGATAAGGAACCCCAGGTGCTTCCTGTTAAGGTTCCGAATCTATTGATCAACGGCGCGGAGGGGATTGCGGTCGGCATGGCGACAAGCATACCGCCGCATAACTTCGGTGAGGTAATTGACGGCGTGATCGCCTATCTGAAAAATCCGGATATTAATACGGAACAGATGATGGAATATATAAAAGGGCCGGATTTTCCGACCGGGGGAATTGTAACGAACCAGGATGAGCTGCAAAACATCTATTCTACAGGTGCAGGTAAGATTAAAATACGCGGCAAGGTAGATGTGGAAAATGCAAAGGGCGGGAAGGATCGGCTGGTCATTTCTGAGATCCCATATACGATGATCGGCGCAAATATTGGGAAATTCTTAAATGATGTGTTCGCTCTTGTAGAGACAAAAAAGACAGCCGATATCGTGGATATTTCCAACCAGTCCTCTAAGGAAGGCATCCGCATCGTGCTGGAACTGCGGCGCGGCGCGGATGTGGAAAATTTATGTAATCTGCTGTACAAAAAAACAAAGCTGGAGGATACCTTTGGCGTCAATATGCTTTCCGTAGCGAACGGCAGGCCGGAGACAATGGGGCTTGTGCCGATGATCCGCCATCATGTAGAGTTCCAGTACGAGCTTGCGACACGCAAATACAATACGCTGCTGGCAAAGGAAAAGGAGAAAAAAGAAATCCAGGAGGGGCTGATACGTGCCTGCGACGTGATCGATTTGATCATTGAGATACTGCGCGGCAGTAAAAATATAAAAGAAGCCAAAAGCTGCCTGATAAGCGGTGATACTGGGAATATCCGCTTTCGCAGCGAGCGCTCGAAAAAGCAGGCCGAAAAGCTGAATTTTACCGAGCGTCAGGCGACCGCGATCTTGGAAATGCGCTTGTACCGTTTGATCGGACTGGAGATCGAGGCGCTTAGAAAGGAGCATGAGGAAACGATCAAAAAGCTTGCTCTTTATGAGGATATTTTATCCAACCGTGATTCGATGAAAAAGGTGATCATCAAGGAGCTGCGCGCATTTAAAAAGGAATACGCCAGACCAAGGCGCACTAGGATCGATAATATAGCGGAAGCTGTCTATGTTGAGAAAAAGATTGAGGAGCGGGATGTGACGGTGCTGATTGACCGCTTCGGTTATGCGCGTACGATGGACGTGGCGCTGTATGAACGCAATAAGGAGGCCGCGGACAGTGAGAGCAGGGAGATTTTCCATTGCAAAAATACAGACCGGATCTGTATTTTTACGAACAGGGGGCAGCTGCATATGCTTAAGGTATTGGACCTTCCGTATGGAAAATTCAGAGATAAGGGCCAGCCGATCGACAATGTGAGCAATTATGACAGCAGTCAGGAGCAATGTGTATATTTGGCGCCGCTTAGCGCCGTGATACAGCGAATGCTGCTATTCGGCACTGCATCCGGTATGGTTAAGCAGGTGTCCGGCAAAGAGTTTGACGTATCGAAACGCACGACAGCCGCTACAAAGCTGTCGGATGGCGACGAGGTGGTTTTTATCAAAGAGCTGTCTTTGGAAGCAGAACAGGAAACGGTTGTGATGCAGTCTGAAAAAGGAATGTTTTTGCGTATTGAAGCAGGCTCCATACCGGAAAAGAAAAAAATGGCGATCGGCGTACGCGGTATCCGTCTGGCGGAACAAGACAGACTGACGCATATGTATCTGCTTGGAGACGAGGAGGAAATGATAGAAGCCGATTATGAACCGGCGAAGGTAGTATTAAACCGTCTGCGGGTCGGCTCCAGAGATACCAAAGGTGTAAAACGCTAAATCTGCTGTATGAAAGCAGGAAAACAGAAAGATAAATGAAACAGGAGGTAGGAAGGATGGAACAGGAGGTATTAAGGGTCCGGTATCATTCGGATAAAATGGAAAGGCTGGATTATATCGCGGGCAAAAGCGACTGGATCGACCTGCGCAGCGCAGAGAACGTGACTTTGAAAAAAGGGGAGTTCCGTCTGATCAGTCTTGGTGTTTCCATGCAGCTTCCGCGGGGCTATGAAGCGGTGATTGTGCCAAGAAGCTCCACATATAAAAACTTTGGTATCATCCAGACGAATCATATGGGCGTTATTGACGAGACTTATTGCGGTGACAACGACGTATGGATGATGCCTGCGCTTGCGGTACGGGATACGCAGATCCATGTAAACGACCGTATCTGCCAATTCCGTATCCTAAGACACCAGCCAAGGCTTGTGTTTGAAGAGACAGACTGCCTTGGCAATCCTGACCGCGGCGGCCTTGGCAGTACCGGAAAGCAATAAGATATAACAGTTCAGGCAAGCTGAACTGTTATATGCAAAAATCCATTGAAAATCGCTTCGCGATGGGATTTTTGCACTCCTAAATCATGTTCTTACGGAACGCGCAGCTGGTGCGCGTTCCTGACTCGTGAAAAGTAACATAAAATCCAACGAAAACAACAAAGAATGAAAAAATCAGTTGCGTTATCCGGTAAAAAAGTCTAAGATGGAAGAAAACAGAAAGGAGTATCATATATGGAACAGCGTACGGTAAAGTTTTATTCAAAGGAAAGCAACCTGCTTGCCCTTCATGCGATCCCAGGGCATTTCGCTACGAGCAATTCTCATATTAATTTTTACATTGATGTAACCGGTATGCGTGCGCGCATTACCGAAGCGGAGGAAGCGGCAAAGATCCTGGCGCATAAATTCGGACATTTAAGCTATGTGGATACGGTCGTATGTATGGATGGGACAGAGGTGATCGGGGCATTTTTGGCCAAAGAATTTGAAAAAGAACATATTGCATCCACAAACCAGCACAAAACAGTCTATGTCATTTCACCGGAGCAAAGCCGCGATAACCAGATGATCTTCCGTGATAATACAAAGCATATGATTGCTGGAAAGCACGTCATCCTGTTACTTGCCACGACGACGACCGGAGAGACGATACGAAGGAGCATAGAGGGCATTCAGTATTATGGCGGATTGATCGAAGGGATTGGCTCTGTATTCAGCACAGTAGGTATGGTTAATCATATCAAGGTACAGTCACTATTTGACGGCAATGACGTTATTGGCTACCAGGCGTTTCCAAAGGCGGACTGCCCGTTCTGCAAAAAGGGCACGAAAATCGAGGCTGTCGTAAACGGCTTTGGATATTCCAAGCTGTAGCAAAAAGAAAGGTGCTTTAACGGCTGACAGATAGGACGAAAGGCAGGCAGGGATATGGCCTGCTTTTTTGTCGTTTTTATTGGCTATTCATGTCATTTCTATATAAAAATAGCTGGCTGCTGCCGATATAGAAGAAGTAGCGGTTTATGCAATTTTATTTAGGAAAGAAAGGAGATGCCTATGAATTACACAATGGATGCCAGCTACCGAACGAGGGCTGTGCGCAGCTTTTTAAAAGCGTACGACGTCAAAGGCTTTCAGAATCCAGATCCATCGTTTTTGAAAAAAATGGCGGCGCTTATGCAAAAGGATCATGCGGATCAGGCCGGAAAGCAGGAAGGAAATGTCGCAGCGGGCCAGCGTACAGAGGGAAGCGGAAAAGCAGCGGAGTCAGCGGATACGGTGTTGTTCTCACCACGCGATATGACGATGGAGGAATATAAGGAGTATCTTTATGACAAGATCTCGCAGCTGCCGGTACATCCGACGAATATGCAGGATGATGTATCGATCCAGATTTCGCAGGCAGGGCTGGAAGCGATGAAAAACGACTCAGAATATGAACAGTGGGTGCTAAGTTCGATCAGATCCAGTTTTATGTCCCGCGATCCATGGAGCGGTATGTGCGGCGGCAAATACGTCATCCTCTATTTTGGCGAGGAAAAAGAGCAAAGCCGCGGGGAATGCCTGCGTGCGGGACATCTGAACGGCAGCGGGGATAAGCTGTTCAATGAAAAGGCTAAAAACAGCTTTTGGGAGCGCCGCGCAAGGCGCAGAAAGGAGCTGGCGGAGCAGTACGAGGAAATGCTGGAGGTAAAAGAGCTGAATAAGGATCTGGATAAGGGATTTTATTACGGCAGCCTTGCCATTTTGTCGGCTTTCAAACCAAAGCCAGAAGCAGACTGAGCAGCCTAACAGTGGCAGAGTCGGAACCAAAAGCAGACGAAAAACGCTTGGACTATGCAAGGAGAGCGCGAGGATTTTGACTGACAGAGAAATCCTGCTGCGTATTGGGAAGATTCCATATGAAAAGAAATGAAGAAGGTCTGGAACAGGTGGATAGGATCGCCTGCTTTCAGGCTTTTTTCTTTGGAAAGGTGACAGAGCAGTTTGTTTGAATGAAATAAAATTCTTGACAACTACTATAAGTTAGCTTATACTAATTAAAGTAAGAAGTGATTATTAAATAATACAGGAAATAGAAGAAGGAGGAGTCGATATGCCATTATCTATGATTCGTACAGGACAGCCTGGTGTCGTTAAAAAGATCGGCGGCAGGGAGGATACGCGCAGATTCTTGGAAAATCTCGGCTTTGTGATCGGCGCGATCGTAACGGTTGTTTCGGATACTGGTGGAAATATCATCGTTAATGTCAAGGAATCCAGAGTAGCGCTTGGAAAAGAAATGGCCAACAAAATCTTTGTAGGAGGAAGTAATATATGAGAACGTTAAAAGATGTGCAGGTAGGACAGACGGTAACGGCTGCAAGGCTTACCGGAGAAGGCCCGGTAAAACGTCGCATGATGGACATGGGAATTACAAAAGGGGTTTCTATTTATGTCAGGAAGGTTGCGCCACTTGGCGATCCGGTGGAAATTACGGTACGCGGATATGAGCTGTCGCTGCGCAAGGCAGATGCGGAAATGATCGAAGTGCTTTAACAAAGCTTGCCTATGCAGCGGCGTGAATATGGAAGCTGCTGCAAAGAAATGAGCTTTATAAAAAATACAGGAAAAGGAGAAGTAACATGGCAGTAAAAATTGCATTAGCAGGAAACCCGAACTGCGGGAAAACTACGCTGTTCAATGCGTTGACAGGCTCCAATCAGTTCGTAGGCAACTGGCCGGGAGTGACTGTGGAGAAGAAGGAGGGAAAATTAAAAGGGTATCCAGATGTGACGGTAACAGATCTGCCGGGTATTTATTCCCTATCGCCTTATACACCAGAAGAAGTGGCGGCAAGAAATTACCTGATAACAGAACGGCCGGATGTGATCTTAAATATTGTGGATGGTACGAATTTGGAACGCAATCTGTATCTTACGACACAGCTTTTGGAGCTTGGGATTCCGCTGCTTTTAGCAGTCAATATGACGGATATCCTGGCAAAAACAGGCGAACAGATACATATCCAAGCGTTAAGTGAAAAGCTTGGCTGCGGTGTGGTGGAGATTTCGGCGTTAAAAGGGAACGGTATCCGAAAGGCGGCGGAAAGGGCGGTTTTGCTTGCACAGGAAAAAAATGAGATGATACCAGTGCATCAATTTTCATCACAGGCGGAGCGCGTCCTTGGGGAAACCATTGCGCTGCTTGGAGACGGCATTCCAAAAGAGCAGAAACGTTTTTATGCGATAAAGCTGTTGGAGCGGGATGAAAAGATCTGTGCGCAGCTTGACGGTATCCCGGATGCAACTGCCCAGATCCAGGCGTTGGAGGATGCGTTTGATGACGATGTGGAGAGTATTATTACAAATGAACGGTATGTCTATATTTCTTCCATTATCGAAGCGTGCTGCACCAGAAACAGGAAGCAGGCAAGACTGACGGCTTCTGACCGGATTGACCGGATCGTGACCAACCGGTTTTTAGCGCTTCCGATCTTTGCGGCGGTGATGTTTTTTGTTTATTATATTTCAGTTTCGACGGCAGGCGATCTGCTTACTGGGTGGACGAACGATACGTTGTTTGGCGAATGGATTGTGCCTGGCGTTGCGGGGGCGCTGGAAATGGCCGGCTGCGCGGGCTGGCTGACGGGACTGATCGCAGATGGGATTGTCGGCGGCGTTGGCGCGGTGCTTGGATTTGTGCCGCAGATGCTTTTATTGTTTTTCTTTCTCGCGTTTTTAGAGGCTTGCGGCTATATGGCGCGGGTGGCGTTCATTATGGATCGAATATTCCGCAAATTCGGCCTATCTGGCAAATCGTTTATTCCAATGCTGATCGGAAGCGGATGCAGCGTGCCGGGAATCATGGCGTCCCGTACGATTGAAAATGACAGAGATCGCAGGATGACGGTTATGACGACGACGTTTGTGCCTTGCGGGGCAAAGCTTCCGATCATTGGATTGATCGCGGGCGCGTTTTTTGACAACGCCGGATGGGTTTCGTGGAGCGCCTATTTTACAGGAATCGCGGCAATTATCAGTTCCGGTGTGATTTTAAAAAAGACACGTAGATTTGCGGGAGATCCGTCGCCGTTTGTTATGGAGCTGCCTGCTTACCATATGCCTACCGCGGGTAATGTTCTGCGGAGTATGTGGGAAAGGGGATGGTCTTTTATTCGAAAGGCTGGTACAATCATTTTATTGTCTACGATCGTCTTGTGGTTCCTGCAGGGCTTTGGCTGGGTCGAAGGCAGCTTTGGTATGTTAGAGGAGGGCCAGCTGGACCATAGTATTTTAGCAGCATTGGGCGGTATCGTGGCTCCGATCTTTGCGCCGCTTGGCTGGGGAGACTGGAAAATGGCGGTTGCGGCGGTTACCGGGCTAATCGCAAAGGAAAATGTAGTAGCGACGTTTGGTGTTTTGTTTGGCTTTGCACAGGTGGCGGAAAACGGAGAGGAGATCTGGAGCGTGCTCGCAGCTTCCATGACCGGGGCTGCGGCATATTCCTTCCTTGTATTTAATCTGCTCTGTGCACCGTGCTTTGCAGCAATGGGAGCGATCAAGCGGGAAATGAACGACGCGAAATGGTTTTGGCTTGCCATTGGGTACCAGTGCGGGCTGGCTTATGCAGTATCGCTGTGTATTTATCAATTTGGACTGTTTTTTGCGACCTGGCAGTTTGGGTTTGGTACGGCTGTGGCTGTTGGAATTGCAGCGGGATTTTTGTACCTGCTCGTGCGGCCGGTGGATAAGGATGGCTCTGTGCGTATTGGATTTAGAAAAACAGCAGGAACAGGATTGTAAGGCAAACCGAAGTGATGACAGGAGGGTTTTATGGGCACGATCGTTGTATTGGCCGGATTGGCCGTTGTGGTCGGATTAGTGATACGTGGTATGGTACGGGATAAAAAGCAAGGGAGGTCAGGCTGCGGCGGTGACTGCAGCCACTGTCGCGGATGCCATTGAAATTGCGTATCTTTATGCAGACCGACAGACTGGGCTGCCGTTGGAATTGCGAACCTGTATGCAGACCGACAGACTGGGCTGCTGCTGAAATTGCGCGTCTGTATACAGACTGGCAGGATCGGAAGCTTTATGTGGGGCTTGTGTGCTGTGAAAATAAGCGAAACAGGTTCGGAATCTGACTGTGGATAACGGATAATGACAAAAAGGAAAAGGATGATTCCTGTATAGGATCAGCAGTAATCACATTAAGGTGCAAAACTCCGGGTAAGTCCGGGGAGATGCGCCTTATTTGCGTATACGCATTTATGCAAGGTCCTACGGATGAAAAAATAAATTTAATATAAAAATCAGAACATATGATTGCTTTTTTGGGAATAATCCGTTATAATATGTGAAAATGAGGTGGCGCAGCATGGATAAAAACGATTTGCAAAGGCTTGTCAGCCAATTTGAGCGGAATGCGGGAGTTTACAAAAACGCAAAAGAATACAACGAGCAGGATTGCCGGGATGAATTTATCAGCCCTTTTTTAGAATGCCTCGGCTGGGACGTGCACAATAAAAAGGGCGCGCCGCCGCAGTATAAAGAAGTCGTTGTTGAAAAATTTTCCAGCCAGACGGAGCGGCCGGATTATACGCTGACCTTAAACGGCGTGTCAAAAATCTTCGTGGAAGCGAAAAAGCCTGCCGTTGAAATCCGGCTGGAGCTTGCACCAGCCAGGCAGGCAAGAAGTTACGGCTGGAATGCCGGACACAAGCTTTCCGTATTGACGAATTTTGAATATCTGCTTATTTATGATACGACAAACCAGCCGCAGGAAGGGGATACGCCGTCTGCATCGCTTTACCGCTGTTACCATTACACGGAGTATGTGCAGGCTTATGAGCAGATTTATGCGCTGCTGTCTAGGGAAAGTGTTTATTCTGGCGCGTTTGATACGTTTGTGAACGGGAATTTTCAAAGCAGCGGCCGCTACGCCGCCCAAATCGATGAGATTTTTTTAAGGCAGATGAATGAGTGGCGGCTGAGCATCGGGAAGGAGCTGTACAAAAAATCAGAGAAATACCGCAATGCGGATGTCCTGAACGATGTAGTGCAGGAATTTATCAACCAGGTTATATTCCTGCGTATCTGCGAGGACCGCAGCCTGCCGTTATATAAAAGCCTGCAGGAAGCGGCTGAAAAAAAGGAAACGTTGCAGCCGGTGCTGTTGCGTGTGTTCCAGGAGGCGGATAAGCGGTATAATTCCAGTATTTTTGCTGGAGAAACGATTGTAGGGGAGTTGGGTACACAGCTTTTATCGGAGATCATTGCTTCTTTGTATTATCCAAAGGCGCCGTATTTGTTCCATATGATAGAGCCTGGGATATTGGGGAAAATTTATGAGTCTTTTTTGACAGAATGCCTTATGATCGAGGAAGGGGAGCCGGTGCTGACGGCGAAGGGCGCGTATCGCTATCGCTCCGTTGTGTCTACGCCGGAGGAGATTGTAAAATATATGGTAAAGGCCGCGCTGGAGCCCTATTGCAAGGGCAGGACTCCGCAGGAGATCCTGATGCTTCGGATTGCGGATATCGCGTGCGGGTCGGGCGTATTTTTAGAGGAGGCATATCAGTATCTAGTTGATCATTGCGTGGAGTGGTATCTGCAAAAGCAGCCAGATCATTTGCTGGAGCGCAGCGGCGGAAAGAAAAAGCTGCCGTTTGAGGAAAAAAAGGCGATCCTTAAAAGCTGCATTTACGGAGTAGATATCGATCTGCATGCGGTCTGGGTCAGCCGTCTTTCTCTGCTGATCAAGCTGATGGAGGAGGAAACACCGGCGTCTGTCCATGACAGCGTGCCTGCGCTGCCGGATTTAAGCAGGAACATCCGCAATGGGAACGCGCTTGTGGAGCGGGAGGATTTAGAGGACCAAGAATGTTCGATCGAGCTTTTGCGCAGCGTGATCCCGTTTGATTGGGATGGATTTCCGCAAACGGGTAATGCACGGGCGGGCTTTACTGTTATTGTTGGCAATCCGCCGTATGTAAAGACCGAGGATATGCATACGCTGGAGACGGACGAGGAATTTGCAGTCTATAAGAAAAAATACGGGACGGCTTATAAGCAGTTTGATAAGTATTTCCTGTTTATGGAACGTGCGCTGCAGCTGCTTACCGAGGACGGGACGCTTTGCTATATTGTGCCAAACAAATTTTTTAAGATAGACGCAGGACAAAAGCTGCGGCAGCTATTAGCGCCTTATATGACCCGTCTGGATGATTTTGGGGATATGCAGCTGTTTCCAGATAAAACGATTTACAGCTCGATCGTACAGTGCAAAAAAGAAGGAAGCGCACAGATGGAATATACGCTGGTCGCTTCGTTGGCCGGGCTTTGGACCGGTGAGGACCAGGGGCGGATCACAGTTGCGACGGCGTCGCTGACAGACGCGCCGTGGCGGTTATCGACGGATATTCCATTTTTAAAAATGATCGCACATATGGAACAGTACGCAAAACCGTTAGGAGAGATTGTGGATATTTTTAACGGGATACAAACGAGTGCGGAGCGCCCAGAGCCGGTCTATTGGTTTTCGAAAAAAGAGGTGCTGGAGGAAACAGAGGAAATTGTCCGCATCTGTAAATTTGGCCGGGAGCATACGATTGAAAAAAGTATTTTAAAGCCGTATTTTAAACCGACCAGAACAGACGAAAAGGGGATGCGTACGTATGCGCAGCTGTATACGGATAAGCGGATCATCTTTCCTTATACCCCGCAGGGCGAGCTGATCGATAAAGCTTCGATGCAGCGGGATTATCCAGGCGCATATGCGTATCTGGTTTCCTGCTACGATCTGCTTGTTCCAAAATGCTTAAACAATGGCACAGGGCGAGACATTAAAAACGCAACGCAGGAAAACTGGTATCAGTATGGCAGGACACAGGCGTTGACGGCATTTGTCAATACGCCGAAGCTGATTGTGCGTGTGCTGAGCAAGGAGCCGATGTATGCTTATGATACGCAGGATATGCTGATCGCTTCCGGAGGGACTGCAGGCTACTGCGCGATCGCGGCGCCTGCGGACTGCAGATATGAGCTGTTTTACATACAGGCGTGGCTGAATCATCCGTATACAGAAAAGCTGCTGCGTACTATGGGAAGCGATTTTGAGGGCGGCTTTACGGCAAGAGGCACGTACCTGCTGAAAAAAATTCCATTTTTAGAGCTGGATATGGAGCAGCCGGCCCAGAAAGCCGCGTATGATGCGGTTGTTTCCTGTTCGAAGCGGATCTATGCGCTGAATGATATGATGCGCAGGAAGCCGGACCGTACGACGAAGGAAGTAGCAGAGCGTGAGAAGGAAACATTGATCAGGCGGATAGAAGCGCAGATCAGCGCGATATATCAGCTTGAGTTCCAGGAGAAGCTATGATTTTAAAAGAGGACAGTACAAAGCAGAAATTAAGGGGCGCTTATTATACGCCGCGAAAGGTTGCGGAAAAGATGGTGGATTTCTTTCAGGAGGATCTTTCCATCCGTACCATTTTAGAGCCAAGCTGCGGGGACGGCGTATTTGTGGACGCGGTCTGCAGAAAGCTGCTGAAACCGGACGGCGGGCTGATGGCGATCGAAATTGAAGAATGCGCCATGCAAAAAACAGAAAAGACTCTGAAAAAATATAATAGGTTTGCTGAAAACGTCCGGCTGCTGACGATGGATTTTTTCCGGTATTATAAAGAGCATAAGGATCAGGTACGTTATGACCTGATTGTGGGTAATCCGCCGTATATCCGTTACCAGTATTTGGATGAGTTGCAGCGCAGCGAGATGTCGTATCTTTTGACTGCGCACGGAATGAAGGCGAATAAGCTGGTCAATGCTTGGGTCGGTTTTCTTGTCGCCTGTGTTCATTTGTTAAGCGAAAATGGAAAGCTTGCGTTTGTTATCCCGGCAGAGATCCTGCAGGTGGCATACGCGGAGGAGCTGCGTCTGTTTTTGGCCGGGCATTTATCCAAGATCACGCTGCTGACATTTGAGGAGCTTGTATTTCCGGATATTGAACAGGAGATCGTGATTTTCATCGGGGAAAAAGGCGGGGAAGAACAGGGGATCCGTATTATTGAATTAAACGGACCGCAGGATCTAGACAGCTTCCAGCTTCCGGCCGGCGGTTTTCAAAGGCTTGGCCATATCCATGAAAAATGGACGAAGTATTTTATGGATCCGCAGGAAAACCATTTGATCGCGCAGCTGCGCACAGATCGCCGCTTTCAGAAAATGTCGGATACCGCGCTGATCAATATTGGAATTACGACCGGAAACAACAAATATTTTTCTGTCACACAAAAAACGGTGGAAGAATACCAGCTAACGAACGTCGTGCGGCCGCTGATCGGCAGAAGCTCCCATGCTGCAAGCGTGTATTTTAAAAAGGAGGACTGGAGCCAAAACGCGCAGGATGGAAAAGCCGCGTATCTGATCGATTTTCCGGACGTGCCGTATCCGTCTTATCCGAGGAAGCACCGCTCGTACATTAAAAAAGGAGAAAAAAATAAAGAGCATACCGGATATAAATGCAGGATTCGGGAACGCTGGTACCGAGTACCGTCTATCTGGGTGCCGGACGCCTTTTTTCTACGCAGAAATAACCTGTATCCGAAGTTCGTGTTAAACTGCTGCGACGCGGTATCCACAGATACGATGCACCGGATCAAATTTTACGAAGGTGTAGAGCCGGAACGGGTCGTACTGTCGTATTACAATAGTATTTCCTTTGCGTTTACAGAAATCTGCGGCCGCAGCTATGGCGGCGGCGTGCTGGAAATCCTGCCTGGGGAGCTTGGAAACGTTGTGCTGCCTGTACTGGACGCAGTTCCAATGGAGCAGGTCCGCGCGGTTTTAGAGCAGGTGGATCGGATTGTAAGAAGCGGAACGGACATAGAACGGGCGCTTGACTTAGTGGATGAGGAAATACTTGTAAACGTGCTGCAAATGGAAGCGGAGGCGTTAAAAATGGCGCGAAAAATATGGAAGAAAATGCAGCACAGGAGACTGAAAAGAGGGTAAGGAAAAACAGCGGTTCACCCTGTTTGAACCACTGTCTTATTTCCACTGTATTGAACAATAAAAAGCTCTACCGCAATCTGATCGGACATCTTTCCTGTCTTACAGTCTGTTTCCAGTGCAGTTCCGTCATTCAGCGCCTGGATCAGCTCTTGCTTGGTAAAGCGGCCGGCCTGCGTGAGTGTGCGTGAGACTGCAAACGGCGGGATCCCTGCTGTTGCCGCCATTGCTTTTGCGTCCAGCCCTGCCTGCTTCATCGATTTTAAGTCCAGCAGAATGCGGAACTGGCGGTTGATCAAATATAAAATACGAAGCGGCGCTTCTTTTAGCGCAAGCAAGTCATAGTAAAGCGCCAACGCGCGTTTCTGCTCCCGCCTTCCGATCGCTCCGACCATCTCAAAAATCTGGTTGCTTACCTGCGTGGTGCAGATGGCTTCTACGTCCGCCGCTTCTATCACATATTTTTCCAAAGTATAGCACAGCAGCTTTTCCAGCTCACGGTCAATCGTCCCCATATCTGTCCCTGTTTTGGAAAGGAACAGGCTGAGTACCGACTGGGTAATTTTTTTCTCTTCTTTTTTTAAGCGCCCCAAGATCCAGCGAGTTAAAAGCTGTTCATTTTGCCGGGCAAATTCTACAGCCCGTCCGGCTTTGCCTGCGGCTTTATACATCCGGCCCCGCTTATCCGCTTCTTCTTCGGTAAAGATCAGAATCGTCGTGGACGGCAGGACAGGCAGATAGTCAGCCAGCTCGTCGCATTTATTTTTAAAAAAGCCGCTGCCGTCAATAAAGATCAGCCGGTAATCTGCAAAAAAGGGCAGCGTCTCAGCTAAGTCAATAATTGTGGCCGGATTTATTTTCGAGCCCTCGAAACGGGAGATATTCATCGTATCATCCGGCGCGGCAAGCGCGTTTTGAAGCTTTTGACGGTACTGCTGCTTTAGGTAGTTTTCACTACCATAAAGCAGGTAGATGTTTTTAAACTGTCCGGTGCGGATATCTTCATCAATCGTTTTCATAAATGCCTTTCGTCTGAAAAATAAAAGCAAACAAAAAACCACCGATTAAGAGGGAATCAGTGGCTTTCCATATGGTTGTCAGGACAATTTATTGACAGCCTGGTTTAATCTTGAAATCTTTCTGGAAGAAGTATTTTTGTGATAAACACCCTTCGTAACCGCCTTGGCAAGCTCGCTGGTCGCAGCGCGCAGCGCTGTTTTTGCAGCTTCCTTATCGCTTGCAGCGATGGCAGCATCTACCTTTTTGATCGATGTCTTTACTTTGGAACGAATCGATTTATTTCTGGCAGCTCTTTTCTCTGCCACAAGAATCCTCTTTTTTGCTGATTTAATATTAGCCAACTGAAACACCTCCATTTGCGATGAAATTTATGATCATTCAAAATCATGGTGTTCATTATGCGGACACGGACAAACTAACGAACACACTAAATTATAATAGAATACTTGAAATGTTCTGTCAATACATAAAATGAGATTTTTTGTAAAAACTTAGGTTAAAGGGTAACAGTGAAGGTATCTGAACTGTTACGTTAAAGGATAAATAGTTCCGTAAAAAGGGAACAGCTTAATATTTCAGAAGAGAGAGGTTATACAGATGTTTCAGGTACGTACGGATCTGGCGCTGGAGGCGCGGGAAAAATTTGAAGAGGACAATGTAGAGATCAAAGGCGTGCGGCTCGATGAAGAACAGGCAACGCCGGATATCCATATCAGTAGCGTAGTCATTGAGACAGAAAACGGGGCGAAGGCGATGGGAAAGCCGAAAGGGAATTACGTTACACTGGAGGCGCCAAATATGATCGAAGAGGATGATGGATACCATCGGGAAATATCGCTGCAGTTATCCAAGGTGTTAAAGCGTCTGCTCCCGAAGGGCAGCGATTTTACAACGCTCGTCGTAGGACTTGGCAACCGTGCGGTAACGCCAGACTCGCTCGGCCCGCGGGTTGTAGACAACTTATGCGTGACAAGGCATATTATACAGGAATTTGGCAGGTATGTGATCGGCGACAGCTGCCATAAGTCCGTCAGCAGCATCGTGCCAGGCGTTATGGCGCAGACGGGTATGGAATCGATGGAGATTGTCCGCGGCATTACGAAGGAAACCGGCCCGGATGTCATTATCGCCGTAGATGCGCTCGCCGCCCGCAGCACGAAGCGTCTGAACCGGACGATACAGATTACGGATACTGGGATCAATCCAGGCTCCGGCGTTGGGAATCACCGTCACGCGTTAAACAGTGAAAGCATCGGTATCCCAGTGATTGCTATCGGCATTCCGACGGTCGTAGACGCTGCGACGATCGTAATCGACACGATGAGCAGCCTGCTGGACGCGATGAGCCAGGCGGAACAGCTGCGCCGGATCAGCAGCTCCTATGAACAGCTGGACCTGATGGAAAAATACGAGCTGGTGCGCGAGCTGCTATCCCCACAGCTGAACACGATGTATGTGACAACAAAGGATGTGGACGATGCAGTGAAAAGGCTGAGCTTTACCGTATCGGAAGGGATCAATATAGCCTTGCAGGAAGAGGAAAAGGAGCAGTAAAAGCCTAAAAATAGTGTCGCATGGGAAAGCGGGTCTGTCTCGCAGAATAGACATAAATCCGCTTATTTATGGCATATACTGTTAGGAAGGCGGTTTGCGGTCACGCCTGCTTGGTGCGGATGTCTGGATAAAAGGACATACCTCAAGAAAAAAGCAGCGCCTTGGGGGCGGGTTATGCCAGATTTGGTATGGGAGGATGAAGCATGCGCTTTAAGAAAAGGTACAACAGGAAGTGGTGGGCGGGAACGCTTCCGCTGCTTATTTTTATCTCTGCGGCTGCGTATGTCATGCAGCGGGCCGGGATCACGAAGCATACGATACTGGATGCGGCAGTTTCAACGCTGCAGTCAAGCCTTGGCTATCAGGCGGTGAAAAGCTGCATTCCGGTACTTACGTATGACGCTGCACAGGATGAGCAGAAAACGATTTATGAATATTTGGCAGCAAATATGGATGAGATGCTGCCGATTTACGGATATGCAAAAGAACAGGAGCAAAAGCTGGCGATTGGCAGCCTGGGCCTGCCGGGAGAAGCGGAAGATAGCTGCGGAGGCTTTGCAGGAATGGAACAGGACGTGTGGAGCGCAGCGCTTACGGAACAGGAAAGCGCGCAGGAAAAGGTGGACGTACAAGGCGCGCAAGATTCAAAAAGCAACGATGCATCTAATCAGGATGCTTCTGCAGAGGCTTTGGCGGCAGGGGATAAGGTGAAAAAATTTTCACGCCAAAAGTTGAACGATTTTGACTACCTGCTCCAGAACTTTTACCGGGTAGACAGTACGACGACGACAAACAGCAGCCAGCTGAACGCGGCGAAAATGCTGGCAAAGGATATGAGTATCGATAAAAAACAGGAGGACGCCCAGATCCTCATTTACCATACCCATTCCCAGGAGCGTTTTGCCGATTCCAAAAACGCTTCAGAGTCTGTCGTAGGTCTTGGCGACCGCTTGGCAGCTCTTTTAGAGGATACATATGGCTATAAGGTATTGCACCACACAGGAAAATACGATCTGCCGGACCGCGACAATGCCTATTCCAGAGCAGCTCCCGCTATTGAACAGCTGCTTAAGGAGCATCCGGGCATTCAGGTTGTGATCGATCTGCACAGGGACGGCGTGGCAGAAAATACGAGGCTGGTTGAAACGGTCAACGGAAAGGATACGGCCTCGATCATGTTTTTCAACGGGCTGAGTCATACGACGGCGCAGGGGGATATCAGCTATTTGTACAATCCGAACCTTGCGGATAATTTGGCATTCTCCTTCCAGCTGCAGCTTGCGGCGGCTGAGTATTATCCAGGCTTTTCCAGGTTTATTTATTTAAAGGGCTACCGTTATAACCTGCACTACCTTCCGCGGTCGCTGCTCGTGGAGGTCGGAGCGCAGACAAATACGTACGAGGAAGTTTACAACGCAATGGAGCCTTTGGCGGACGTGCTGGATAAGGTGCTTTCGGGGCAGGTACGCTAACTACAAAGCACGGTCAAGATGAAATTGACGGAACGCGGGAGCTGGTATAAAATACAAATGAGGAGGAAGCTAGAGCATATGAAGATCAGAAAAAGGTTTCTTTTGTGGTTCGGAAACCAGAAGCTCGGCAAAAAGCTTGTGTATACGTTTCTTATGGCATCGGTGATCCCTCTGCTGGCGGCGCAGGTTTTAATGCTTTTTGTGATTTCCGGCAATATGCGAAAAAAAGCAGATGAGCTGATGATGAGCCAGCTTGTGCAGATTTCAGAGCGGATGGATCTGACCGTGGATATTTATACAAATCTCGTCTACCAGATTTACGCGGACGATGCAGTTGCATCTGGGATAGAAGCGATCGGGGACACAGAGCCGAAAACGCGCGTGAGGGCTTACCGGGAGATTTTTGAAAGGATGATGCAGTACGGCGGTTCCGTAAAAGGCGTAGAGTGCATCAGCATCGTGCTTCCGGATGGACAGGATATTACCTATGATTTTGGATTGGCGTCCGTGGTAGATAATCTGTGGGAGACTTATGTGGATAAAAGGAGCAGCAGACCGTACCAGCTGGCGCAGGAGCAGCCCTCCCGTATGGCGATATCGCCGACGGAGCGGATCGTGCGGGAGGGGAGAGAGGAGCGGATGTTCCATATTTCCAGGCAGCTGCATGATTTTAAGGATATTCAAAAAGGCGCGATCGGAACGGTCATCATCAGTGTCAGCGAATCGGTCTTAAATGCCGTCTGCGCTACGGTGCAGGAAGGAGCAGAGGTTTATACGGTTACTTTTATCATGGATGAGGCGGGCAATATCCTGACGTATCCGGATTCATTTTACGCAGGCATCGCGCTGGCACCAGGGCGCTCGGTTAAGGAATTTGTGGAAAAAACAAGAATTTTAGAAGGCAAAACGATTGCCGTCAATCATTATGAGAATCAAAATCTGGGCTGGACATTTTACAATGTGTATGATGAAAATTATATGCTGCGGGAAGTCCGGCGTATGCAGTATCTTACGATCGTAATCGGTCTTGCATTGCTTTTAGCGTCTGTTTTTCTGATACGATATACCGTTTCGTTGATCGAAGCCGCGATCCGCAACATTGTGTCCGGGATTGTAGAGGTGCAAAAGGGCAACCTGGATGTACAGGTCAGTGTGGAATATAAGGATGAGATGGGGCAGATTGCGGATAATTTTAATATGATGACAGGAAAGGTGCAGCACTTGATCGAAGAAGTGCGCGAAGTGACAAATAAGCAGAAGGATGCGGAAATCCGAGCATTGGAGGCACAGATCAATCCACATTTTCTGTATAATACACTAGATTCGATCAACTGGATGGCGATCGAGAAGGAAGAGTACGAGATCAGCAGGATGGTGCGCAATCTGGGTGTAATCCTGCGCTACAGCGTGGATAAGAGCAATAAGCTTGCGACGGTCGCGGAAATGGCAGACTGGCTGGAAAAATATGTAAGTTTACAGCGTATGCGCTTTAACGACGCTTTTTCGTGCGAGCTTTATATTCAGCCGGAAACGGAGCAGATAAGGGTACATAAGCTTTTGATCCAGCCATTTGTGGAAAACGCAATCGTACATGGATTTAAAGGCATCGAGCACGGTGGGATTTTGAGGGTGGATGTCATGCTTTCTGAGTCGCATAAGGAGCTTGATATTATTATAGAAGATAATGGAAAAGGAATTGAACCGGAAATTGCCGAAAAATGGAATGATACGGCTGCGCCTTGGCAGGATGGCGCGGGAAGCATCGGGCTTTCCAATGCGTTTTCCAGAATGCGGATGTACTATGGCGCGGACGCATCTTGGAACGTAAGCAGCATCCCGCAGGTCGGGACAGTCGTTACGCTAAAGATCCCGGCGCTGGGAAACGGACAAGCATTTAGGGAGGAGTCCGAAGATGAGAATTATAATCGTTGAAGATGAGATCAAAACAAGAGAAGGGCTGGCAAAGCTGATCGAATCGCAGACAGCCCATGTAGTCCAAGGGAAGGCCGCAAACGGGAAGGACGGGCTGGAAATGGTATTGCGGTTCAAGCCGGACCTTGTGATTACGGATATCCGAATGCCGGGAATGGACGGACTGGAAATGGTACGCAGCCTTTTTGAACAAAAGGTACGCTTCCATGCGGTCATATTAAGCGGGTATTCGGAGTTTGAATATGCCCGTAAGGCGATACATTACGGCGTGGATGATTATCTGCTCAAGCCTCTGGACGTGGACGATATTAAAAAGATGCTGGATAAGGTTGAAAAGAAGCTGCAAAAAGAGCAGACAGCCAATGCAGCCGTGTCCTTGTATTTAAAAAACCTGATCGCGGGGGAAGAGCAGGAGGCGGACGAGAACTGCCGGATCTTAAAGGAGCTGTGCGGCCTTTCAGATGTCGGGGATTATGAGCTGTTTGCGGGCTATATCGGGTCGGCGCAGCCATCTTACCGGGAGAATATGGAGCAGTTTGCCAGAGGGCTGCAGGAAAGGTATCCACAGCTCAAGATCTATTATATTTATCTGGAAAACAGGCAGGAGGGATATCTGCTCGGCTGTGGTGAACCAGGCGGTGAGCGCTTGCGGGATTTGGAAACGGCTGCGTATTATGGCTTGATCTTAAAGCAGCACTCCAACGAAGAGCGGGCGGTCTGGACGAAAAAGCGGTTTACGTCTCTTGGACAGGTGCGGGAGGCTGCAAAAGAGCTTCACAGCCTGCTTGCGTATGCGCTTGTGCTAAAGCCGCAGGGCTGGCTGGACGCTGCGGCGGCAGATCAGTACTGTCCAAAGCCGTATGCAGCCCCAGTACATATCTATAACCGGATGCGCAGCGCTGTCTGCCAGGATGATGCAAAAGGACTGGCACAAAGCACGGACGCGTTGCTGGCATATTTGTCAAACGGTCACTTTGAGAGTGAGGAAATCCGTAAGGCGTGCGTTAAGGCCTATTATCTGATCGCGGATACGGTGCAGGAGTTGGACAGCGGACGGTATGAGCATATGAAGAGCAGGAATCTGCTGCGCAATATCGAAGCGGCCGTTACCTGGCGGGAGCTGGAGGGCGCCCTAAAAGATGCGGTGCAGGCTGCAGCTGGCACACAGGAAAAGCGTGAGGATATCAGCAATTATGTGATCAAGCGCGCGATCAATTATATCAGAGAGCATTATCAGGAAGGGCTTTCACAGGAGCAGGTTGCCACAGTGTTAGATATTACGCCGGAATATTTAAGCATCCTGTTCAGTAGGGAGGTCGGCATTAATTTTTCAGTATTTTTAAAGCGTTTTCGCATCAGCCATGCGAAGCGTCTGCTAAAGGGAACGGATCTTAAGGTCTACGAGATCGCAGGTGCGGTCGGATACAGTGACCCGAAATATTTTCAGCGGGTATTTAAAGAAGAAATCGGCGTATCGCCGGGCGAATACCGCCAGATGAAATAGGAAATTCTGTAAAAGCATAAGGAGCTGGCATGAGAAAAAGAAGAAGCAAAAGCAGCAGAAAAGCATGGATCTATATGGTACTATCCCTTTGCCTGTCTGTATGTACAGGCTGCGCGTCCGGCGGGCAGGAGGATCAGGAGCGCAGGATGACAAAAAAAGAAAAGCTTGTGCTCTGGACGTATTATGAAACGGAGAACCAGAAAATATCGATGGATGAGCTTGCAAACGGATTTAACCAGTCGCAGAAGGAATACGAGCTGACATGGGAATACCATGGTCCGGTAACGGAGTTCAACAAAAGCCTGGCGATCGCGATCACGCAAAACCAGCTGCCAGATCTTGTCATTTTAGATAACTCCGATATGCATTCTTATATTAAAATGGGAAAGCTGGAGGATATCACGTCTGCGGTTTCTAAATTCGGACATTTGGACGACTATTTTCCAAATGTGATGGAATCTGTAAAATATCAAGGAAAGTATTATGGGCTGCCGCTTTGCTGTAACAATGTGGCGCTCATTTATAATAAGGACTTGTTGGAGGAAAAAGGTATTCGTGTACCGCAGACACGGGCAGAGCTGAAGCACGCGGCAAAGGAGCTGACGGATGCGGACGCAGGCAGGTACGGCTTTGCGATGTCCGCGATTGACGACGAGCAGGGAGCATTCCAGTTCGGCACACATATGGTACTGGCTGGTGACAGTCTGGAACAGGCAGGCGGGGAGGGCACGAAAAAAGCGCTCCAGTTTATCCAGACAATGACAGAAAATGGCTGGATGTCGCGCAAATGCGTCAACTGGTCGCAAAATGATGTGGCAAAAATTTTTCTGAAAGGAGAATGCGCCATGATGGAAAACGGTCCCTGGGTATTTCCGAAGCTGGATGAATCCGGCATTCATTACGGCGTAGCCGCCTTTCCCGGCGGCGGAGAGCAGACGGGACTGCTGGGCGGGGAGGACCTGGCAGTCATCAAGGGGAAGAATGTGCGCGGCAGCATTGCGTTTTTAAATTATTACAGTCAGGCGGACGTGATGCTGAATATTAATCTGCGTGCAAATTCCCTGCCGCCAAGAAGGGATGTCGCGCAAATTTATTTGAATGTCAAGCCCCAGTTCCAGGTGATCTTACAGCAGATGGACGGATGTGTCTCAAGAGCTGTCTGTGAGAACTGGTCAGAGCTATCCAGACGGCTTTCCAACGGGATCTACCGGGTGATTACAGGAGAAAGCACGCCAGAGCAGGTATGCAGGGAAATACGCAGTTTTCAGAAGGAATGACATTTTGCTGGGTTTGGGGTGTATCTGCTGTTTTTGACGGACAGTTAAAAAATATCCACCCTGTTTAATTTTTTAGAGTATAAAAAGCCCGATCCTTTTCTTATACTTTACTTATACAGCAGGCAGTTGCAGCAGGCTGTATGGGTAACAGGATACAAAAGCAAGTTAGAAAGGCGGGACAATTATGAAAAGAAAAATCGTAAGCGCGGCATTGTGCCTGATAATGGCGGCAGCACTTTTTACAGGCTGCGGCAATACAGGCTCTAACGCAAAAGGGGACAAGGATGCTGCAGGAGACAAGGATGCCGCAGGGCAGGAGTCTGCAGGGGGAAAGGAATCGGTTGTAATCTGGGATTATTTTGAGACAGATGCCCAGAAGGTGATGATACAGGATTTGATCGACGGGTTTAATAGCTCGCAGGATCAATACGAGGCGTCTCATGTGTATGTGCCGTTTTCGGATTATGAGAAGCAGCTGACACTTGGGATGGCTTCTGGAGAGCTGCCGGATCTGGTCATTTTGGATGGCTGCGGGATGGCGTCGTTTATCCAGATGGATTTGTTCGGGGACGTATCGAACGCGAATATCAAGTGGGAGGAATATCTGGAAGGCCCGATGTCCTCTACGATGGCAGACGGCAAGCACTACGGTATCCCGTTTGCCACGAACTGTACGGCGCTGTTTTACAACAAAGATTTATTTGATGCGGCAAACGTAGCATATCCGGACGAAAATACGACGTGGGAGGAGTTCCGCGAGATGGCAAAGACGCTGACAAAGGACGGCGTGACGGGCTTTGGAAACGCCGCGACCGGAACGGATGAAGGTACATTCCAGTGTTTACAATGGCTGTATACAGCAGGCGGCGATTACCAGAACATTACTGCTGGCATCGACGCGTACAAGCTGATGCAGGAGATGGTAGCGGAAGGCAGCTGGTCAAAGGATTGTGTAAACTGGACGCAGTCTGATGTTAACAATAACTTCGTAGCTGGAAATCTGGCAATGCAGCAGAACGGGCCGTGGCAGATACCAGGTATTGAAAAAGATGCACCGGACTTAAATTACGGCGTGACGGTTCTTCCGAAAAAGGATGCGGCGTCTGGTCAAGCGACTTCTATTTTGGGCGGCGAGAATATGGGCGCGGTAAAACAGGACAATATGGACGGAGCGATCGCGTTTATCGAATACTATGACCAGACCGAAAATATGGTAAATGCGATGAAGCAGTACGGCTCATTTCCTCCGAAAACAGAAGCGGCACAGGATTCTTACTGGACAGACGATCCGATCCAGAAATCTTTTATCCAGCAGTTGGATACCTCCATTCCGAGAGGACCGAGCGCATCTTGGCCGGCATACTCCGATGCGATCCAGACGGGCTTCCAGGAGGTTATGACTTCCGCGAAAACACCGGAAAAGGCAGCAGAGGACACACAGGCAGGGGTTGATAAGGTAAAAGCAGCGGAAAAATAAAGTGCATAACATGATAAATAGAAGGGGCAGGACGCTTCGGTCCTGTCCTTTTTGTACCTGCCATACAGAAAGGATGAAAGAATATGAAAAATAAGAAAATACGGATCCGGGCAGGATTTGTCTTTGCGCTGCCTGCGGCAATCTATATGCTGATCTTTGTTGGCTATCCGATGATACAAAACTTTATTTTAAGCTTTAAAAACGTGGATGTCTATACGTTTGCGGACACCGCCCAGCAGAGCTTTGTTGGCTTTGCGAATTATATCGAGCTGTTTGAGGGAGAGGATTCGATCTTATCGGCTGCGATCGTCAATACACTTGTTTTTACGGTGGTATCGATTTTTTTCCAGTTTTTTATCGGCTTTGGGCTGGCGCTTTTATTCAGCAAAAAATTTAAAGGAAGCTCTTTTTTCAGGGGCGTGACCATGATCTCTTGGCTTCTCCCGGTTACGGTTGCGGGGCTTTTGTTTAAATTTATGTTTGCGAGCAAGGGCGGTATTATCAACCAGCTGTTTTTGTCGCTCAAGCTGATCGACGCGCCGATGGAGTGGCTGCTTGACCCAAAGCTTGCGATGGCCGCGATCATTGTCGCAAATATCTGGATTGGGATCCCGTTTAATATGATGCTGTTGATCACCGGGCTTACGACCATTCCGGAGGAAATCTACGAAAGCTCCAGACTGGACGGCGCCAACAAGCGCCAGACGCTTTTTATGATCACCATCCCAATGATCCGTCCGGCGATCATGTCCGTGCTGACGCTTGGCTTTGTCTACACGTTTAAAGTATTCGACCTGGCCTGGGTAATGACCAAGGGCGGCCCAGTCAATTCGACGGAGCTGGTTTCGACCTATGCGTACAAGCTGTCATTTGATCAGTTCCAGTTCAGCAAGGGCGCGGCTGCGGCAAATATTTTATTCCTGATTTTATTTGTTGTGGGTATTTTCTATATCAAGCTCATTAATGATGAGGAAGAGGTGATGTAAGATGAAAAATGAAAAGGGAAATTGGAAATTTTTTATTATCGGGATGATTGTGTTTGTGATCTTTATTTTTCCGTTGTACTGGATGGTCGTTACGGCTTTAAAAACACAGGTGGAGATCTTCCAGATCCCAACGCCGCTGTGGCCAAAGGATCTGACGTTCGAAGCATTTGCGAACCAGCTGTCTGCATCGAGCGATACGCTCAGGGGATTTAAAAACAGTATGATCATCGGCCTTGGCGCTACGCTGATCTCAACGGCCTTGGCGATACCGGCGGCTTATGGACTGGCAAGGTTTCGCTTTAGCGGCAGGAAGGTGCTGATCCTTTACTTTTTGATGACGCAGATGCTTCCTTCTACGCTGATCCTTACTTCCTTATACATTATGTTTTCCCAAATGGGGCTGTTAAATTCGTATCTGGCGCCGATACTGGCGGACGCGACGCTTGGCATACCGTTCAGCATTATTATCCTGCGGACTTATTTTCTGTCGATACCAAAGGAGCTGGACGAGGCGGCGAAGATTGACGGGTGCAACAGTGTGACGTCGTTTACGAAGGTAATGCTGCCAATCGCAAAGCCGGGAATTGTCGTGGCTGCGGTATTCTCGTTTGTTTATGCGTGGGGCGATCTGATCTATGGTATTACATTTATTACGGATCCAATCAAACGTCCGATCACCTCCAGCATTTATAATTATGTGCAGCAGTATCAGACGCTTTGGAACGCAACGATGGCGTTTGGTATCATTGCCATCCTTCCGGTCGTATTAATTTTTATCTTTATGCAGAAATATATCGTCAGCGGATTGACAAACGGCGCGGTAAAGGCATAATGGAAGATGGATGTAACTAACAGAAAAGGAGAAGTACAAATGAGATTGTATTCGGTGGATTTAAAAAACATACAGATCAAAGACCCGTTCTGGTCCAAGCACGTCAGTTTGGTCAAGGACGCCATTATTCCCTATCAGTGGGATGCGATGAACGACCGTGTCGCGGATGCGGAGCCGTCGCATTGTCTGGAAAATTTTAAGATTGCTGCAGGAAAAAAGGACGGGGAATTTTACGGTGCGGTGTTCCAGGATACGGATATTGCAAAATGGCTGGAGGCAGTTGGTTTTACGCTTGCGTCGTATCAGGATAAGGAGCTGGAACAAACAGCGGACGAAGTGATTGACCTGATCGGGCAGGCGCAGCAGGAGGACGGTTATCTCGATACATATTTTATTGTCAAGGAGCCTGCGCAGCGGTGGAAAAATCTGTGCGAGGGCCACGAGCTGTATACGGCGGGACATATGATGGAAGCGGCAGCGGCTTATTATGAGGGTACTGGAAAGCGGAAGCTTTTAGATGTTGTGATCAAGCTTGCGGATCTGCTCTGTGATACGTTTGGCGCGCAGGAAGGGAAAATCCATGGCTACCCCGGACATCAGGAGGTGGAAATTGGCCTGATCAAGCTGTATCGTCTGACTGGTGTGAAAAAATATTTGGATCTGGCGAAATATTTTATTGACGAAAGAGGCGTAGGCGAGAATTATTTTCTAAAGGAAATGCGCGCACCGGATTATCAGCGGATCTTCCCGGAATTTGCGGCATATCAGCCGGCTTACTCCCAGTCTGACCGCCCGGTTCGGGAGCAGACTGCCGCAGAGGGTCATGCAGTCCGGGCAGTCTATATGTATTCTGCAATGGCGGACCTTGCGTACGAATACGGCGACAAGGAGCTGATGGATGCTTGTACGAGGCTGTGGAACAATATCGTGCAAAAGCAGATGTATGTGACGGGAGGCATCGGCGCATCCGGTATTTTAGAGCGGTTTACGACCGATTATGACTTGCCGAACGACTGCAATTATTCGGAATCGTGTGCATCCATCGGGCTTGCTATGTTTGGAAACCGGATGGCGCAGATCACAAGGGACGCGTCTTATGTCGATACCGTGGAGCGTGCGCTGTATAATACGGTGCTTGCGGGTATTGCGCTGGACGGGAAGAGCTTTTTCTATGTCAATCCGCTGGAAGTGTGGCCGGATAACTGTATGGAGCGTACGTCCAAGGAGCATATCAAGCCAGTCCGCCAGAAATGGTTTGGTGTGGCGTGCTGTCCGCCAAACATTGCAAGGACGCTGGCGTCGCTTGGACAGTATGTATACGCGGTAGGAGAGCGGGAGCTTTATGTGAACCTGTATATTTCAAACCAAACAGAGCTGGAGTTTGGCGGACAGACAGTACAGGTTTCTATGCAGACCAAGTTCCCATTCGGCAATACAGCTGACCTTACGGTTCGCGGTGTTCCGGCATCCGGGATAAAGCTGGCTGTGCGGATCCCGGAATATGCCCAGCATTTTCAGCTTTTGGCAGATGGCGTAATGACTGCTTATAATACGGAAAAAGGTTATGCGGTCGTTACGCTTTCAAAGGACGCTGTGCTTACAGTTTCCTTTGCATCACCGGCCCGCTTTGTCCGGGCGAATCCAAATGTCCGGGCGGACTGCGGGAAGGTAGCGCTGCAAAAAGGACCTTTGGTATATTGTCTGGAAGAAGCGGATAATGGAAAAAATCTGGCGCAGCTGTATGTGGATACGAACCAGGCGATAACTGAGACAGAGTCAGAGCTGTTTGGCGGGATTACGCAGCTGGTCTGCAAAGGAAAGCGTATGGAGCAGACACAGTGGGGAGAGGGCGAGCTGTATGGCGCGCATCCGCTGCAGTTACAGGATGTGACCTTAAAAGCCGTGCCGTACCCGTATTGGAATAACCGGGGGATTGGAGAGATGGCTGTGTGGGTGAAAGAACTGGTTTCATAGAGGGCAGCACGCTTCATCCAGCTGCGGATACACGACAAATATAAAATATGCCCTGCACAGCAAATGTGCAGGGCTTTTCATCGAATCTAAGACCACATGATCCAGCCTATTCTACATAATAAACATAATGCTCTTTGCGCGCCGGAGCAGGCTGCGCTTCTTCATCCGCATAACCAAGAACTAAATGCCCGATACCTTCATAATTACCCTCAATACCAAGCGATGCTAAAATTTCTTTGCCTTCATTTGACGCAAACTCTTCTTTTGCACGGTGTACCCAGCAGCTTGCAATGCCAAGCTCTTCAGCCGCCAGCATCATATTGCCGATCACAAGGCTTCCGTCGTACAGATAGGTCGGCATATCCTTATCAGCAAGTACAACGAGTACGACAGGCGCGCCATAGAACGGATCGTCGTCTTTTCCGAGGATTTTAGCGTTCATAGCAGAGAGTTTGTCCCGCATATCCCGGTTTGTAACGGCAAGGATGATCGGGGACTGATGGTTCATTCCACTGGCAGCATAAGTACCCGCTTTTAAAATACGCTCCAGCGTTTCCTTTGGAACCATATCCGGCTTATAGCTGCGCGTGCTTCTTCTTGCAAAGATCGTACGCTGTACAGCGCCGATGGAAAGCACCTCCCGCCCGTTTTCTTCTGGCTGGCAGGCAATATCCGTGATGCCGGTAACCTCTGGTGATTCCTGTGCCGACAGCTTGATCCAGATTTCCACAAGTCCGTTGTCGTTCATTTGATTGTTGCGGCGGATATGTACATGGTTGCCTTCAGCTTCAGCCTCTACATCGCCAGGCACTTCTACAACAGAGACCTCTTGGGAAAAATAAATACCGAACGACTGTCCGTAGGACTGGTGTCCGAAATGTTCCAGTTTACATACAAATTTGTAGTTTCCGCTGTCGTCTGTTCCGTCTGAGCGGACGGATACGTTTAAGCATTCTTCGTCGGTGGTAAAATTAAAATCTGACATATGTTCCTCCTGTTTTCTTGAAATCGTAACAGTGACCTGCATCACTGTTACCCCGGATCATCATTGGGATGATGGTTGTTTTCAGATGACTTCTTTATTTTAGCATATCTTGATGGATTTTCCTACTTTTATTTCAATGAAAAAGCATTTTTACATAAAAACGGGTGACAGTTCAGACAAGCTGACCTGTTACCCGCAAAAATCCATGGAAAATCGCTTCGCGATGGGATTTTTACACTCCTGAATCATGTTGTTGCGGTCTTTGCAGCAGGATGCAAAGACCTGCCTGAACTGTTGCAAAAACAGCAGCTTCGGCAGGCTGGCATATATATCGTCAGGAGTCCGCATCTGCCGCAGCATCCGCATTGGGCCTGTAAATAGGCGCAAGCTCACTGGGAACCGCGCTGACCGCATCTTGGTCCTCCTCTGGCAGGCTGTTAAACCAAGAGAGCCATTGCAGCGTATCTTCCGACAGGCTGCGCGCGCTGTACCAGCAGTCAGTGTAGCGGACCATACCACCGTATATTTCGCTCAGTTCTTCTGCACGTGCCATCAGGTTCAGATTTTGATAGTTATATTTATCTGCCTCACAGATTTTTTCCGTACGGATCTGGCCTTCCTGTGTACTTAGCAATAGATGGCTGTTTTTCAGATAATGCTCCAATGGTCCGATCCATTGCAAAAACAGGTGGTCATCATAAATGATGTTGCTGCCTTCTCCTAGATAAGACGAGAAGCTGGAGGACGCAAGGAGGGCTGGGTTGCCTTTTTGATCCAGTCGGTATGCCTGATAGCCGTAGGCGACGTAGTTAAACCGATCCTCGATCGTTACATTTAATATAAAGGGAATGCCCCCTTCAATCCCAAGATAGATATTTGTCCACCCAGCTCTGGCTAGTCCAGCGCTTTGTGTATGAAGTGTTTTGCCGTCCTCCGTTTTGATCATTAGGATTGCATCGCCTTGTGGGTCTGTGTAGACTTCGGCTGTTTCCGTTCCTGGGCAGTCTGCGAGGTCCATCGATTCTATGGTAAGCAGGGAAAAGCCTTGCCCAGTTTCATCTGCAGCATCGGATCCAAGATCGTTCTGGTCTGCATACGCTTCGGGCACCGTGTTCATGGGAGTAATTCCGTAAGGCTCGTAAGCGCTTTTTAGTACTGCGCACGTAATTTTATCGTCTGTAAAGCCAAGCAGGCACATTTTCGGCAGATAATATCCGCCTTTGTTGACCGCTTCGACAAAAAATGGAAATCGGACTTCTTCGTAATCTATGCCATTCATACTGTAATTGATATAAAACGTACAGTGCTTCGAAAAAGGAAGCGGTGTATCTTCCCGAAATGGAAACGTATTTTCTGGTTTGATAAAAGCGTCTATCGTGCGTTTGTTTTTTTGGATATGACGTACATTTAGAGCATAAAACGTCCTGTCGGGCGCTGCAGCGCCGTCCGGCAGCAGCAGCTTGTCTAAAGCATCTAGATACTGCAGGCCATAAGTGCTTGGCGGGCTGTCTGGATCGTTTGCTGTGGCCGGGTCTTTCTGCTGCTTGCTGCCAGGGCTTTGTGTGCCTGGTCCGGATAGGCTGCGGCTATTTTGTGCTTGGTCTGTCTTGCTTTGGCTGTCTGCAGCTTGCGCTTTGTGCAGGTTTTGGTTTGTGCCGGTATCGTTTGCGGCGGACTGCTTTTGCGGATTGGCAAGCAGCAGTAAGATCATGGTCATGCAAAAAAGGGCGGCGCATTTTGAAACGATAGATGCAGGCTTTTGATAGCGAAGGATATTTTTAATGCGGCTTTTGATATCGCCTTCACCAAAACCAAGAGGCGCGCCGTTTATGACAGATGCTCTGCACGCCATGGACAGCAGGGAGTGAGAGTATTCTTTTTTTGCTTCATTCCCAAGTGTCCGGATGACAGCCTCGTCGCAGGACATTTCCATATCCTTTTCGCTCAAAAGGAACGCAGCCCAGACGAGCGGGTTAAACCAGTGCAGGCAAAGGGCAAAAAAGCTCAGGAGCTTGATCATATGGTCTTTTCGCCTAATATGAACCTGTTCGTGGAGCAGGACATAGGATTTTTCTTTTTCGCTGAGGTTTTGCGGCAGGTAAATTTTGGGACGGATGATACCGATGACAAAAGGCGCTGCAAGTGACTGCGTGAGGTATAGATTATCTCGATCCCATGAAGCAGTTTTTAAGCTTCGTTTTAATTTTTTGAGTCTGTAAAGGTGGTACGACAGCATCGTCACCATACCTAAAATCCAGATATAAGGAGCTGCTTTTTGCAGCCATTTATTAGGAAATGTGCCGCCGTTATTGCTGCGTGGACTGTCTGTGACAGCAGCATTGTCTTGTGCTGCTGGATCTGTGTTATTGGATGTGGACGATGTCTGGAAAGACTGCGCGTTTTGCCGGGAGGCAGAGCGCAAGGTGTCGGCCCTTGGGCGTGTCAGCGGAGCCTGCGGAAGGTATGCGGTTGTCTCGTAGCTGACAGAGGGAATATCCAGTATGGAAAAAAGGGAAAATCCAGCGGTAAAGGAATCCGGGCAGAGCAGCCGGAACCAGACAGCGGCCCAAAGGCAGTAAGAAAATAGACGCGGAGCTCTTTTTAAAAGCAGCCGGAGTATAATAACAGCTGCAATGACAATGCTTCCGGTCAGGCTCATTGCTAAGATTTGATTAAAAAGCTGTTCCATCATGCGCATCCTCCTCATATTCACAGATCAGTTTTTTTATTTCCTGTATTTCCTGGCTGCTTAACTTTCTTCTTGTTGTAAAGGCAGCTAGAAACCGGGGCAGGGAGCCTCCAAATGTTTCGCTTACAAATTGCTCGCCTTGTGCGGCCTGAAATTCTTCTTTTGTCATCCGCACAGAGACGGTGCCTTTGTCGTTGACAAACAGCCGCCGTTCGCACAGCCGCTTGAGCATCGTATAGGTCGTCGTGCGCTTCCAGCCGAACGCCTGCGCACACAGCACAGTCAGCTCTCCGGAGCGGATCGGAGCGTGCTGCCAGATCAAATCTGCAAATTTTTGTTCCATTTCACCTAATTTGTATGGGTCCATAGTGAGTTCCTTTCGTAGATCGTATGGTTTGCTCGGTTTTATCGCAATGGTCTAATGTTATTAGACTTATTAAGTCTAACACGATTAGACAAAATTGTCAAGCATGGGAAATATATTTCAAACGTATTCCGTGCGAAAATCGTAACAGTTCAGTCAGGTCTTTGCACCCTGCTGCAAAGACCGTAAGAATATGATTCAGGAGTGCAAAAATCCCATCGCGAAGCGATTTTCCATGGATTTTTGCAGGTAACCAGGTCAGCTTGTCTGAACTGTTACAGAAAATCAAAAAATAGAGTTGAGCTTTTTTTAAATGCAGTATATAATGAGCCATAGGATAGTGTAGATAGCATAGCAAATCACAGCGGTATGCTGTAAAAATGTGGTTCAGGAGTGAAAAAATGAGTGGTTTAAAACGTAAGGAGGAAGAAATTGGCCTTGTTGACCTGGATGCGGACAAGGAGGATGATGGCCGGAAGGAGCGGACGGCTTTACGGCGGGCAAGGGAGCAAAAAAGCAGGGCTGTACGTATGGCGCTTGCCGCTATGGTCGCTGGAGGACTGGCGCTGATGCTTTTGGGTACAATGGTGTTTCATATTTCGCTGATCACAGTTGGCTGTGTCGTTGTAATCGAAGCGGTAATTGCCTCTGCCCTGAACAATTCTCCATTTTGGGTTCATGTCGTCATTATGGTCCTGCAGGTGGTTATGGGATTCTTTTTGCATCAGATCTTGTTCCTCGTTCTGGCGGCAGCGTATTATTTCCTTCTGCTTTTGGCGGTAAAGCTGTTGGAGGTAGAAGCATAAAATATTTCAGAAATTTTATGATTTTATGCAAGGATTTTACAGGCAGGTTCGTATCATGGATAGAAGGTTAAAAACAACAGCAGATCAAAGGAGGATACAACAATGAATTTATTAGCAAACTGGAAAAAGGCAGCTGCGGCTCTGGCAGCTGCGGTCATGCTTACAGGCAGCTTTACCGTACCGGCGCTGGCACACGGCCACGGCAGCAGCCATCACAGCAGCTCTGGGTATTACTGTACTTATCATGGTACGACGCACCGGGCTAAAACAAGTTGTTCGAAATACTGCAAGACACACCGCACCGTTCATACGAATGGGGCAAGACATCATCTGAACCACCATTAATGGATGTTTTGGCAGCTGATTGAATTGTGGTTCGTGCGTATGCAGTCAGATAGGAAATGGCGGCACAAGGAAGGGGCAGCGCTGGGAATGGTTTTCGTACCGTTTTCGGCGCTGTTTTTTAGCGTGTAAGAAAGCCTTTACACATTCTATGTAATCCGCTATAATAAAAAACGATCTGAGAAAAAGCAATCAGGAGAGTGATAAAAATATGGATAAGAAAATACCTTATAAAATTTATTTGGAAGAACACGAAATGCCCAGACAATGGTACAATGTACGGGCCGATATGGAAAAAAAGCCGGCTCCGCTGTTAAACCCGGAAACACAAAAGCCGATCACAGTTGAAGAGCTTTCCAGTGTTTTCTGCAAGGAGCTTGCAAAGCAGGAATTAGACGATACTACCCCCTATTTTGATATCCCAAAGGAAATTCGGGATTTTTACAAGATGTACCGCCCGTCGCCGCTTGTGCGGGCCTACTGTCTGGAGGAAAAGCTGGGTACGCCGGCTCATATTTATTACAAGTTTGAGGGAAATAACACATCTGGAAGCCATAAGCTAAATTCTGCGATCGCACAGGCGTATTACGCAAAGCAGCAGGGTTTAAAAGGCGTTACCACTGAGACTGGGGCAGGACAGTGGGGCACGGCGCTTTCGATGGCCTGCGCATATCTGGACTTAGACTGCCAGGTGTACATGGTAAAATGCTCGTATGAGCAAAAGCCGTTCCGACGGGAGGTCATGCGTACTTACGGCGCGAAGGTTACGCCTTCCCCATCGATGGAGACAAACGTAGGCCGCAAGATCAACGAGCAGTTCCCAGGCACGACAGGAAGCCTTGGCTGCGCGATTTCCGAAGCGGTAGAAGCAGCGACCAGCCAGGAAGGATACCGTTATGTATTAGGCTCCGTGCTTTCACAAGTGCTGCTGCACCAGTCCATTATCGGTATGGAGACAAAGGCTGCGCTGGATAAATATGGCATTCAGGCGGATACGATCATTGGCTGCGCTGGAGGCGGTTCTAATCTGGGCGGGTTGATCTCTCCGTTCGCGGGCGAGATATTAAGAAAAGAAGCAAATTATCAGATGATCGCTGTCGAGCCTGCATCCTGCCCAAGCCTGACAAGGGGAACGTATGCGTATGATTACTGTGACACCGGAAAGGTATGTCCGCTTGCAAAGATGTATACGCTCGGAAGCGGCTTTATCCCGTCAGCAAACCACGCCGGAGGGCTTCGTTATCACGGTATGAGCTCTACGGTGTCTGAATTGTATGCGCAGGGGCTTTTGGAGGCAAGAAGTGTGGAGCAGACAGAGGTATTTCAGGCAGCGGAAACGTTCGCAAGAGTCGAAGGTATTCTTCCGGCGCCGGAAAGCAGCCATGCGATCAAGGTAGCGATGGATGAGGCTTTAAAATGTAAGGAAACTGGCGAAGCAAAGAATATTGTGTTTGGGCTGACTGGGACTGGTTATTTTGATATGTATGCGTATCAGAAATTTAATGATGGGCAGATGGAGGATTATGTTCCGACGGATGCGGAGTTGGAGGTAGCGAAGGGGATGCTTCCGAAGGTGGAGGAGTAGAAGTAGAGAGGGTGTCATTCTTGTTGGTTTACACTGATTGTGCTACTTCTATTGAAAAGTGGAGTGATTTGTGATAGTATAAGCACAGATAGATGTATGTCATGGCTTATTGCGGAAAGCAGGTGACATTTTTGACAACAGAAGAACAAAAACGCCAGGAGGATTTAAAGCGTTTGCGCGGCTTGAGGCCGATAGACGATGATTTTATGCGCTGTCTGTTCAAAGATAATATTCCTTTGGTTGAACTGGTATTGCGTATCATCACAGGAAAGCAGGATTTGACGATCACCAACTGTCAGACACAGAAAGATATGAAACGACTGGCCGGGGCGCGGTCAATTTGTCTGGACGCTTATGGAACGGATACCACAGGTAAAAAATATGATTTAGAAATCCAGCGCAAAGACAAGGGTGCAGATCCTCACCGGGCCAGATACCATTCTAGTGTGATGGACGTGGAAAACTTGGATGCTGGGCAGGAGTTTAATGAATTGCCGGAAATCTATACGATTTTCATAGTAGAAAAGGATTTTTATGGCATGGGTAAACCAGTATATTCGATTGAGCGTATAAACATTGATACGGGTAAACTCTTTGAAGATGGGGAACATATTCTTTATGTTAATGGTGAGTATCGAGGAGCCTCAGACATTGGAAAGCTGATGTACGATTTCAACTGTACCAATGCCGATGATATGAACTTTGAACTGATGGCAGAGCGCACAAGATATTTAAAAGAAAATCCGAAAGGAGTGAGCGAGATGTGTAAAGTGATTGAAGATATGCGTACCCAGGAGCGGAGGGAAACCATGGCAGAGATTGCACTTCGTATGCTGTGTGCGGGGAAATATGCTCTAGAAGAAATCGTCAGCATTTCGGGTCTCTCTCTTGATGAAGTAAAGAACTTGCAGACAGGACATAATGCGTAAATAAGATCTTAACGAAAGCCGGGAACTTCTGAACAGGTTCTCGGTTTTTGCTATGTCGAATTTTTGAACAATGCTGAAAATGAGATATACCACCAGAGGTGGTATGTGTGTTCTTCATGGGACAAGTTTCACTTACTTTACAATCCGAGTGAAACAGTACAAAAAAGAAAACCAAGACGCCTCAGAATTAGCATATGCTGAGATAATCAGCTATAACAGTAAAAATCTTGAAATATAAAATATTATATCCAGAAGATACAGACGCAACAGAGGACACGCTGGATATTGTAACTTAAAAGAGCATGGAATGATAAAACAGGCGGTTACAGAAACAATCCGTATTTGCAAGGACAGGAACATCTTAAAACAGTATCTAAGCAGTAAGGAAGTGGAGGTAGTACGATTATGATGAGTTTATTTGATGATGAACAGATTATGAAGTCTTTTATCAAGAGCGAGAGGCATGATACAGAAAGAGCAATGGCGGAACAACTAATTAGAAAAGGCAAAATGACACTTGAAGAGATTGCAGATTGTGTATCTGCACTGTCACTTGATGAATTAAAAGAAATCGAAACTGAAATTATGCAGTTAGCATAATCAATAAATAAATGGATATCAAAATAAAGCGCAAAGGCGTATGGAAGAGTAAATTGTAAACCATGCGTCTTTTTTTCGCACAAAAGGAGAAACATGAGCGACAACAAAATCGATTGTTTGTAGTGGCGATCCAAAGAAATCAGGCAATCAAACAATAAAAAGAAACACCAAACCAACCACTCTCGCATATAATACAGTACATTGCTTACCATTTCCATCTCCATTTTCCAAGCGTGATCCGCTAACGCGTACATATTTTTTCATGGAGGGATGATATGAGCCATCTGCTGGAATTTCAACACGTGTCGTATTCCTATCATTCGATTGACGGGGAAACGCTTGCTTTATCTGATATCAGCTTTACGCTTGCCGCCGGTGAATTTCTTGCGATTGTTGGGCCGAGCGGCTGCGGAAAATCCACAATGTTAAATTTAATCTGCCACTTGGCCGAGCCTGAGCAGGGAAAAATCCTGTTTCAGGGAGAGGAGTTATCCAAGGGATCGGTCTGTTCGATCGGCTATATGCTGCAAAAAGACCATTTATTTGACTGGCGCAGCATTGAAAAAAACAGTTATCTCGGACTGGAGATACAAAAAAAGCTGACGCCGCAGACAAAGGAATACGCTGCGCACTTGCTTAAAAAATACGGCTTATATGAATTTAGACATAAAAAGCCTTCAGAGCTGTCCGGCGGTATGCGCCAGCGTGCGGCGCTGATTCGTACGCTAGTCCTAAAGCCGATGCTTTTGCTGCTGGATGAGCCGTTTTCTGCTTTGGATTACCAGACAAGGCTGAATACAGCCAATGATATCGGTTCGATCATCCGCGGGGAGAAAAAAAGCGCGGTGTTAGTCACGCATGATCTGTCGGAGGCGGTCAGCCTTGCCGACCGGATCTTAGTGCTCAGCGCCCGCCCTGGCAGGCTTAAGTGTATTCTGCAGACTGCGTTTGCGCCGGATCTGACTGCTTTGCAAAGGCGCGGTACGAACGAATTTAAGGATTATTTTAATACGCTTTGGAAGGAGATGAACGAAGATGAAGAAAGCACTTTCCGCGCAGGAGTTGTATGTTAGGTCCGTGCGGCATACGAATTACCGGGTACGGTTCTGGCGCATCTGCTTGTGCATTTTGTTTTTAGCTGCTTGGGAAATTTGTGCGCGCTATGAGATGATCAATTCTTTTATTTTCAGCAGTCCATCCAAGCTGGTGCGGTGCTTTCGGGTGCTGTTTTCGGATGAAGGGCTGCTTGGACATATTGGAGTCACTTTATTTGAAACGCTTGCGAGTTTTTTTCTTGTGCTTGCGGTCAGCCTGCTGACAGCTGTTGTGTTATGGAAGAGCCGGACGCTCTCCAGAGTGCTTGAGCCTTATATGGTTATGCTGAACAGCCTGCCGAAATCCGCGCTGGCGCCGTTATTGATCGTCTGGCTTGGTGCAAATTATAATACGATTATATTAACGGGCGTGTCGGTTGCGGTATTTGGCTCTACGATGAGCCTTTATAACGGATTTATGGAGGTGGACGCGGAGAAAATCAAGCTGATCCATACGCTGAACGGTACGGATCGGGACGCACTTTATAAAGTTATCCTTCCCGCGAATATCCCAAATTTGTTCAGCATTATGAAAGTCAATATCGGGCTGTGTCTGGTCGGGGTGATCATCGGTGAATTTATTGCTTCCAGACAGGGGCTTGGATATTTGATCATTTATGGAAGTCAGGTATTTAAAATGGACTGGGTCATTTTATCGATACTGATCTTATGTGTGATCGCAATGGGGCTGTATCTGCTGCTGGACGTTGCTGAAAAGCTATATCGGAAAAGAATTTGAGCGTTTTTCCAGCAAAACAGAGGAATTGTCAACGAATTGGAAAGTTGGGGAAGATAAAGTAAGAAGTCGAATGAGTTCTTTTAGAATGTTAAAACGGAGAGATAGAAATATCTCTCTTGTTTTATATATATGGGAGAAAAATGGTCAGTATATATGAAATGGATGATAATTACGTTGAATATTTAAGGAAATATGATAATAAGATATTGTATTCAAAGGTCGGAGAAAGAGCGCATTTCAATCAGTTCTTCCAGTCACATTTATATTGTGTTATAATTTGTACAGGTTATCGTTTTTATATATTTCCCTTATGGGCATCCGTAACATGAGGGAAAAGTATATAATAGTTATTAAATGCTACAAATTGGATCTTATCAATATTCTGGTTTATCATCAGTTGAATACAAAGAAAAATCGTGATTAAAGAAGAGGTGCATTATGGATAATGAAAAATTAAATGAATACATAAAAAATAACGAAAGAATTAATTTTCGGCTTGCAGAGAACGAAAAAATATTGAGAAGCGCAGGATATGCTCCACCATGCTTTAATTTTACTGTTGAAAAAAGTAAGCGGATCCATATTCCTGCGGGTTATATTCGGACATCAGAAGAGTTTTGTAATAAATATCACTTGTATGATTTAGTTGAGTCATATAACACAAGAAAAAATATTTCTTATGCGCTCCAGCTTTCAGACTACTATAATTTTATAGTTAATCGTTTTAATATATGGGGATCTATCGAAATTATGTTATATAAACAGGCTTTTATAAATGTTATTTCCATAATAGAGGCGCTGATCTTGGAAAGTTCAAATCGTATGAATCAGTTATGCAAGCAATGCCAAAATATTAGTAAATGTAAAAATAACATTTGTAAAAAAGATAGGGATAATATGAAACGCGCAGCTGACAAGCTGTTTGGATTAGGCATTTTAGATATAAATGAAGTGGAAAAGAACCGTCTTGTAGAGTTATATGATTTTAGAAATAAAATACATATTCGTTTAAACGATCAGAATGAGTTTTTAGATTGCAAATATAATAGGAAGCTATACAATGAGGCAATAGAATTGTTACAAAAAGTGGATGATTGTCTATGGAGAAATGCAGTACCATTGTATAGTAAATGTATTGGGTATGAAAGTAAGTAGGAGATCATCTAATATTTTTCTCTTAGCCAATTTGGAAAACGTGTGGTTTTGAATAGATGCCCAAATTTATTAACTTACAGTAAGAGTTGGAACATAGGAAATCAGGGTTTTAGTTATTGGATAGTTGATAAACAAACGAATGAAGTTATAAGCAAATGCTTGTAGCACTATTGGTTTTGGGGTATAATAACTGTGTATGAAAACAGATCTGTTTCCTATCTGCATACAGACAAATGGATAAGAGAGGGATTTAAAATGGGATTAGAAGGCGTTAGAGAGAAAAAATTATTATATCATTAAACAAAAGTAAATAATATGAAAGCCATAGTTAACCATGGATTGCTGCCAAGAAGATATTTAGTAGAGAAAGATATGCTTTTTGGAGATGTTGCTGTCAAAAATACATATTCAACAGAAAAGTTTGTGTATATATGTATTAAAAGGGCTTTAGCAGAATTTAATAATTTTAAAATTTTGATAAGTCATCCTTTATCACAACAGGAATGCATTTTGTATGATTATAGTGAGGGCATGAATCATATTGATTGGGATACTATGGAGAAAGCTGGTATAACAGATGAATATTCTCGAAATGTTAAAATGGCGGAATGTTTAACAGATAAGCGTATTCCGGCAGAATTATTTCAATGTGTTTATGTACCTGATGAAGAAACAAAACAATATATCGAAGAATTGTTTCAGAATAAAGGAATTACAGAACAACCTCCATATGTAGATATTCAGTCAAAGTGGTTTTAAAGAGGGAATTATATGATACAGTATGTGAAAGGGAATATGTTTGAGTGTAATGCAGATTGTTTATTAAATACAGTAAATTGCGAAGGATTTATGGGTAAGGGTGTCGCTTATCAATTTAAAATGAGGTTTCCAGAAAATAATAAATCATATATTAGGCTTGCAGATCCGGAGAACTGACAGTTGGAAAAGTTCATTATTATGTAGAGGATGGTATTACTATCATTAACTTTCCCACTAAAAATAGGTGGCGTGAAAACTCAAAAATAGAATATGTTGAAAAGGGAATGAGCTATTTTGTAGAGTTACTTCCTGAATTAAACGTAAAAAAGATTGCAATTCCTCCGTTAGGATGTGGCAATGGAGGATTAATATGGGCAGATGTAAAGGTGATAATAGAAAGCAAAATTGAGGATTTGTCAGATCAATATGATTTCGTTATTTTTGAACCTTCGACTTCGTATAAAGCGATTCCTAAAACTCCCCCGCAAATTAGTGTTTCTAGATTAGTTTTGCTGGATATACGTTTAAATTTAAAAAAATTCAATAGGATCAGGCTGCAAAAGACAGGTTATTTTGTCAATTTATTTTCAGAAGAGGAATACTTTAAATTTGATAAATGGAAATATGGACCCTATTCTCATTCGATTGATATTGTAGCTAAAAACATAAAAGAGTATCAGGAATATTATGGAATTGATAATTCTAAAACGACTTTTGAACAAATATATCAAGTAATTTGTAGTGAAAAAGTGGATAACAAATTTAATAAACTGCATAAAGCAGTACAGAAAGCAACAGAATATGTCAATGGGATACGAATAGATAAAAAATTAGAAGGTGTTGCAACCGTTTTGTATTTAGTACAAAATGGGTCACCAAAGAATAAAACACAATTAGTGGATGCTTTTAAAAGTTGGTCTGAAGATAAAGCAAATAGATTTTCTAAAAAATATATATTGGAATGTACTGACTATTTAGAAGAATCATCAATCATATCATTGGATATATGCGGAAATTATGAATTGGCGAGGAATGTCTTATAATATAATGTTGTCGATACCAGATGAAATACGGATATTATGTATGATTGTGATGGGACGGTATCTGCTGCTTTGTTGCCGATAAAATTTAAGATATTAAAACTGACCAGAGCTGTTTGAAGAATGATTGACAGCCGCTGGTCAGTTTTGCTTTTCTGTGAAATATATTTCTATGCAATACATTTCTACGCTATTTATTTCCTTGGATTTTTAAGATCAGATGCATAACATAATCTATAGAATTGTAACCCTAAAATAGTTCTTATAGTTTACAAAACATTTCAAAATAATGCTCAAAAGTATTTTATTAGCTTTTCTTATTTTTTGCAACCCCTATCCTTATTTTTGTGTATATTGCACATATTTTATATAGAATAACGAAGTGCAATTATATAATATAGATAAAAAATATATTTTTTTATACAAAAATAACGTCTTAGAAGCATTATTTTTTTGAGAACTCACGAAAAATGTCGAAAAACTTCGCAATCCCTGTCTGGAAGCGGTTTCCAATGACCATACTGCATAAATAGAACATAACAATTCTATAGAAAATGTTATGCGTTGGACAAGCAGCCAAAAAAAGCGAAAGTATCTTCTGGCAAAGAGGAGGACCGGGATGTACGAATTGGATTATACAAAAATGGGAGCGAGAATCTGCCAGATACGCAAGCTGAAAGGGATGTCTCAGATTGAGCTTGCAAAAAAATGCGGGATCAGCCTGAGCTTTATGGGACATATTGAGCGGGGGACGAAAAAGATGAGCATGGATACGTTTGCTGTTTTGTGCCGAGAGCTGGCGGCGGATGCGGACGGGCTGCTCTGGGGCGTAGCGCAGCCGAGTGATGCGGCGATCCAGGGGATGTGGAGCAGAGGACAGAGGGATGACAATAGTTATTCGATGTATATCCGGATTATGAAGTCCGTGGCGGAGATCATGAATGAAGCAGAAGATTAAGGCAAAGGGAAAAGATCACAGAGTACAGGGCTGCAGGCGGGTGCTTGTGGCGGCTTCGGTCGCGTCTATGATCGACCAGTTTAATCTGCCGAATATCCGGCTCCTGCAGGAGCTGGAATACGAGGTTCATGTGGCCTGCAATTTTGCAGAAGGAAGTACCTGCGGCAGGAAGCGTGTCCAAAAGCTGCAAGGGCTGTTGGTACGGATGGGCGTTGTGTGGCATCAGTGGGATTGCCCAAGGGGACTGGACGCGCCGTTAAAGTGCCTGAAGGCATATGGGCAGCTGTGGAAACTAACGGGATGCTGCCATTTTGCATGGATGCACTGTCATTCGCCGGTAGGCGGCGCGCTGGCCAGGATCGTAGCGCACCAAAGAGGAATCCCGGCGGTTTATACGGCGCATGGATTTCATTTTTACCGCGGTGCTCCTTTGAAAAACTGGCTGCTTTATTATCCGGTGGAAAAACTGCTGGCGTACTGGACGGATGTCCTTGTTACCGTTAACCAGGAGGACTTTTGGTTTGCGAAGCGGAATCTGAGGGCAAAGCGCATTCGATGGATTCCGGGCGTTGGGATCGCGTCTGCATGGTTTTCAAAAGGCCAGGCGCGGATGACAAAGGAGGAATTTTGCAGCAAATGCTGTCTGCCTGCGGATGCGAGAATTTTGCTGTCTGCCGGAGAGCTGAGCAGTCGGAAAAATCACAGGCTTGTGATCGAAGCACTGCCGTACCTTGCGCAAGATGTTTGTTATGTGATCTGCGGCAGGGGCCGGCTGCGCGGGACGCTGCTCGCATTGGCAAAAGAGCTGGGCGTGGCGGAGCGCGTATGTCTGACCGGATATGTGGAGGACCTGCGGGAGGTATATCAGCACGTGGATCTGTTTGTGCTGCCTTCGCTGCAGGAAGGGCTCCCGATAGCGTTGGCACAGGCAATGGCAAGCGGACTTGCCTGCCTAGTGTCGGATATCCGGGGAAACAGAGAGCTGGTCAGACAGCAAGATGGCAGATTTGTGCCGGATAGCCTGGAAAGCTTTTTAAGCCGCGCGGCGGCGCTGTTGGGCGATCAGAAATTGCTGGAGCAGAATGCGGCGCAGGGACGCAGGCAGGCAGAGGCTTATCGTCTACAGAAAAGCCTGGCAAGGATGCGAAGAATATATGAAGAAATGTAATGGTTCAGGCAGGTCTTTGCGCTTTGCTGCAAAGACCGTAAGAACATGATTCAGGAGTGCAAATGTGTGATCGTTCAGATGGTGGCAGCGGAACGGTTACGGTTCAGGAGATATGAGTATAGATGGAAGCAAAGAAAAATAACCGGATGCGGATAGGAAGGCTGTTTTTGCTGTTGGAAGCGGTGCTGCTCTGCTTTCTTGGAGGCTTTTATTTTGCCTGTGGGGACGGGCTTTATGTCAGACGATCCGCAGGGACGGTAGAGCCGTTTTCCGGAAATTTGGATACGGGAGAGCTGACAGCGGGCAGGACGGTAGAGCAGTTGTATACTTCACAGATGGACAGGATCGAAAAGCTTGGGGTAATGGTATCGGATTATGGACGCACATCGGGATCCGTGCTTAGGATACGGCTTGAGGATGTGACGGCTGCCTGTGTCATTGCACAGTCTGAGTTTCCGGTAAATGAGCTGGGAAGCGGACAGTATCTTTATGTGGAGCCTGCGGGCGGATATGAGATCGGACGCGGGCATAAGGTGAAGATAACGGTGTCCTGCGACGGGGAGCCAAAAAGTGCGCCAACGGTGTATTATAATTCCGTAAATATGCTGGAGCATCCGGGCGTAGCTGTCGGGGCGCAGCTTAAGATCCAGGGAGAGGATGTGCCAGGGACGCTTTGCTTTACGGTGCAGGGCTTGGATTATGTATGGACCGGGCCGAATTATTGGAAGCTGGTGCTGTTTTTTGCGGCGGCAGCGGCGCTGATGTTTTGGACAGCGGCGGTACGCTATCTGTCCGGCAGGAGGGAATATTTGTTCTCTACAGCGTCAGCGATGCAAAAATACAGGTTTTTGATCGGCCAGCTTGTGTCCAGGGATTTTAAGGTGCGCTATAAAAGGTCGGTGCTAGGGATATTTTGGAGCTTTTTAAATCCGCTGTTGATGATGATTGTGCAGTATCTTGTATTTTCCCAGCTGTTTCGGTCAGACATTGATAACTATCCAGTCTATTTGCTGTCTGGACTGGTCGTGTTCAATTTTTTTACGGAGGGTGTCAATCAGGCGCTCACATCGGTTGTCGGCAACGCAGCTTTAATCTCAAAGGTTTATATGCCTAAATATGTGTATCCGGTTACGAGAGTGTTATCGTCCGGGATCAACCTTTTGATGTCGCTGATCCCGCTGATGCTTGCCGCGGCTTTGACGAGGGAGCCTTTTACAAAAGCGTATCTGATGCTGCCGTATTTTCTCCTATGTCTGGTTGGTTTTACGATCGGAGTGGGGATGCTGCTCGGCGCGCTGATGGTGTTTTTCCGGGATATCCAGTTTTTATGGGGGATCCTGAGTATGCTTTGGATGTACCTGACGCCGTTATTTTATCCGCTGCAGATCATTCCAGCCGGGATGCGGCATCTGTTTGCCTATAATCCTATGCTGTATTTTGTAAATGCGGTAAGGACAATCGTGATGGAGGGCATTACGCCGCAGCCTGCCGTATTTTTCCGGTGCGCGGTCATCACTCTGGGCGCGTTGCTGCTGGGCGGGCTGGTGTTTCGAAAGGCGCAGGATAAGTTTATCTTTTATTTATAACAGGAGAAGCATATGAGTGCAGGGATTGTATCCGTGGAAAATGTATCGCTGAAATTTAAGCTGCAGCAGAACCGGGCGGACACGCTCAAAGAATTTTTTGTGCGTTGGCTGAAAAAGGATTTAGGCTCAGAAAGCTTCTGGGCGCTGCGCAACGTTTCATTTGAGGTGAAACAGGGAGATGTGATCGGCATTATCGGGCGCAACGGAGCGGGAAAGAGCACACTGCTTAAGGTGATCTCCGGCATTATGAAGCCGACGAGCGGAAGTATTCTGGTACACGGAAACGTTGTACCGATGCTGGAGCTTGGCTCCGGCTTTGACAACGAGCTGTCCGGACGGGAAAATGTGTATTTAAACGGCGCCATTTTAGGCTACAGCAAACAATTTTTAGAGAGCAGGTATGACGAGATCCTGGAGTTTTCACAGCTTGGCAGCTTTATCGAGGCGCCGATCCGTACGTATTCTTCTGGGATGCTTGCCAGGCTTGCGTTTTCCATTGCCTGTCTGGTAGAGCCGGAGATTTTGATCGTGGATGAGATCTTATCGGTTGGCGACGCGGGCTTTCAGGAAAAGAGCCGCAGCCGGATGCTGGAGCTGATGAGCGGCGGTACGACGGTATTTTTTGTATCGCATGATATGGACCAGATGCAGGAGATGTGTCATAAAGTACTCTGGCTGGAGCAGGGAGAGGTCAAAAGCTACGGGCCTTGTGAAAAGGTCATTGATGAATACAAACGTTTTTCAGGTGGGATGTGATGGAAGATAAGGGTATTTGTCTGAGCCTGGTCGCGGCTGCCTATCAGGTGGAAGCATATGTGCAAAGGTGCATCCGCTCTGTACTGGCCTGTGGATACGAGCGGCTGGAGCTGATTCTTGTAATGGGCAGATCCACAGACCGGACAAATGAAATCTGCAGGCAGTATGCGCACATCGAAAACGTAATCTGCATCATGCAGGATCAGACAGGGCTTTCCAATGCGAGAAACTGCGGGATCCTGGCGGCGCGGGGAGATTTTGTAGCGTTTTTGGACGCAGATGATTTTGTACTGCCGGGGGCGCTTGCAAGGTATTGCTGTTTTCTGGAGGAAAGCGCAAAAAGCAGGGATTTTGACGCGTTGGTCAATGATTTTTATTTTGTAAATGAACAAGGACAGGCGCTTTCTCAAAGCCGCCAAATTAAAGCTCCACATGGAAGGCTTTTGGGCAATAGGTATACCGCGCGGCTGATACGCGCCAGAGGTACGTTTTGGAACGCGTGGCGGTATGCTTATCGGCGGGAGTATTTATTGTCCGGGCAAAGAAAGTTTGCAGAGGGAAGAAACTGTGAAGATTTGGATTTTGCGGTTCGTGCAATACTGGGAGGCGCGCGGCTTGCTTTTTGCCATATGCCGTATTACGGATATTGTCCGATACGAGAGGATTCTTTGTCCAATACGAAAAACCGCGGCATGGTGCGGGATTTTCTGATAATGGAGCGGCAGCTGCTTTCTTTGTGCCAGGAGGATGCGCAAAACGGCAGGCAGAAATATATACGTCCCAGTGCGGATCGCATAGGAAACAGCGCGGCATTGGCGGAAAAGCTAAAAGAGCTTTTGGTACTCAGCCTTCCGGATATTTATGAGGTTCCGCGTGTGGACAGGGAAAAAACAGCGCGAAGCTACCGGAAAATGTTTGTGAGCTGTCCTCCGCCGGATCATCGGCTGCTGCGTGTGCTGTTTTTCTTATGCCGCAGGCAGAGTATCCGGGCGGTAAGCTATCTGCTGTGGAGGCTTAAGCGGATACGCAGAAAAATAAAATATCAAAAAGGAGTAAGCAATGCTGATTACAAAGACACCGTTTCGCGTCAGCTTTTGCGGCGGCGGAAGCGACATGGCTGCATATTATGAAAGGTACGGCGGCTGTGTCCTTAGCACAACGATCAATAAATACATCTATCTGTCCATCCATCCGTATTTTAACGAGCATCAGACGCTCTTAAAATATTCGGAAAACGAGCTTGTGGATGATATCCAGGATATCCGCCATTCCATTTTTCACCAGGTATTAGCCGATATGGACGTATCCGGCGTGGAGATCAGCAGCACGGCTGATGTACCAGGCGGCACGGGGCTCGGCTCGTCCAGCGCGTTTACGGTAGGGCTTTTGCATACGTTATACAGCTATAAAGGAACGTTTGCTTCTAAGGCAAGGCTGGCAAAAGAGGCCTGCGAGGTGGAGATAGACAAGCTTGGGTCGCCGATCGGCAAGCAGGACCAGTACGCGGCGGCTTTCGGCGGACTGAATTTTATCAGGTTCAATAAGGACGGTACCGTATCGGTATCTCCGGTCATGATGCGCGCGTCCACGCATAAAACACTGGAGCAGAATCTATTAATGTTTTATACAGGAACGACACGCAGCGCAAACGATATTTTACGTGAGCAGAAGAAAAATATTTCACAGGATGAGAAAAACCAAAACCTGCAAAGTATGTGCCGTCTGGCAGAAGCGATGAAAGAAGCGCTTGAATGCGGCGACTTGACGCGGTTTGGACAGATCATGCATGAGAGCTGGCTGCTGAAAAAAACGCTTGCCGCAGGGATCACCAATCCGGATATCGATCAGGCATACGAAGCCGCCATGCAAAACGGCGCGCTAGGCGGTAAGCTGCTGGGTGCGGGCGGAGGCGGGTTTTTGCTGTTTTACTGCGAGCCGCAGTATCAAAAGCAGGTGCGGGAGAGCATCGGATTTCGGGAATTTCCATTCCGCTTCGAGCATGACGGGACAAGCGTTGTATATATTGGGGATAAATACTGGAGATAACAAATCGAGAGCAGAAAAAGGCAGGGAGAACAGAAATGAAGGTATTAGTTGCAGGTGCGGCCGGCTTTATCGGAAGCCATTTAACAGACGGTCTGCTGGCGAAAGGACATCAGGTCATAGCCATTGATAATTATTTTATCGGCACAAGGGACAACTTAAGTCATCTGGCCAAAACAGAGGACTTTCGTCTGTATGAGCAGGATTTGTGCGATAGAGACGCGTTACAGGATGTATTTGAAAAAGAAAAGCCGGAATATGTATTTCATCTGGCAGCAAACTCAGATATCCAGGCAAGCGCTGAAAATCCGGGCATTGAGTATCAAAATACGTATACGACGACGTTTTGCCTGCTGGAATGTATGCGCATTTACGGGGTTAAAAAATTGTTTTTTGCGTCGACATCTGCTGTTTATGGAGAACAAACCGGTACGCTGACTGCGGAGGACAGTGCGGGACTGGCGCCGATTTCTTATTATGGCGCCTGCAAGATGGGATCGGAAGGCCTGATCCATGCGTACAGCTATATGAATGATATGCAGTCTCTTATTTTCCGCTTTCCGAATGTCGTTGGGCCAAGGCTGACGCACGGCGTTATTTTTGATTTTGTAAACAGGCTGAAAAAAGACCCGTCCGGCCTGCGTATCCTAGGGGACGGCAAGCAGTCAAAGCCATATATTTATGTGCTTGACCTTGTAGATGCGGTGCTAAGGTTTATGGAAACGGGAAAGCCAGGAGTAACGCTTTATAATATTGGTGTGGAGTCACAGACGACGGTTACCCAGATCGCGGATATCGTATGCGAGAAAATGGGGCTGTCCGGCATTCCTTATACGTATACCGGAGGGTGTGCAGGCTGGAAGGGAGACGTCCCGCGTTACCAGTACAACCTGGATAAGATCCACTGTGCGGGGTGGCGTGCGGCGCATGATTCCAAAGAAGCCGTGGCCTTGACAGTGGAGAGTATATTGGCGTAACAGCGGCTGATCGGGAAGGAAGGACGGCGGCAGGATTGGCAGAAAACAGGAGGAGACAGGATGCAGGCAGTAATCATGGCTGGCGGGAAAGGGACAAGGTTAGTTTCTGTTACAAAGGATGAGATACCAAAGCCGATGGCGCTGATAGCAGGAAAGCCGCTGCTTTTATGGCAGCTTGAGGAGCTAAGGCGCAATGGCGTTACGGATATCCTGATCATTACCGGACACCTGGGGCAGAAAATAGAGTCGTATTTTCAAAATGGTGCGGCGTTCGGCGTACGGATCTCTTATATCAGGGAGAAAGAGCCGCTTGGTACAGCAGGGGCGTTTTATTACTTAAGATCCCGGCTTGCGGGGCAGCATTTTCTGCTCGTGTTTGGAGATATCTGCTTTACAGCGGATCTGGGCGCGATGGAGCGGTTTCATTTGGCGCATAAGGCGAAGGCGACGTTGTTTGTTCATCCAAATTCACATCCGCAGGATTCCGATCTGGTTGTGTTGGATGAAAATCAGCAGGTCGTGCAGATCGTCTCTAAGCATAGAGATAAAAATCAGGCATATGAAAATTGTGTAAACGCCGGAATTTATATTTTGGACAGCTCGCTTTGCGCGTGTGTGTGTAAGGCAGAGAAAACAGATCTGGAAAAGGATATCCTGATGCCGCTCATAGAGAGCAGGCAGGGCGGCGTTTTTGGCTACTGGTCGCTGGAGTACGCGAAGGACGCCGGAACTGCGGAACGTATCGCGCAGATTGCAAAGGATAAGGAAAATATCGCAAAGGAAAAAGAAGATATCGCGAAAGAAAAGGAAGATGTCGCGAAGGACAAGGAAGATATCGAAACAGTCGGGCAGAGGATAGGAAAGCAGGAAATAAGGATGGATTATAGAGCACAGATCAAGGATTACATAGAATTGGAGCGAAAGGTATTAAAAAATCTGGACGTCGATGCGATCGACCAGGCGATGAACCTGATCGGCGGTGCATATGAAGCCGGTAAGAGAATTTACATTTTTGGAAACGGAGGCAGCTCCGCGACAGCGTCGCATTACCAGAACGACTTTAACAAGGGGATTTCCGAGCACCTGGAAAAGAAATTTCATTTTGTCTGCCTAAACGACAATATGCCGACGGTTATGGCTATTGCGAATGATATTGGATTTGAAGAAGTGTTCCGCTTTCAGCTTACGAACAGGCTGGAGGAAGGGGATCTGGTCATTGCGATCTCAGGAAGCGGCAACTCCGAAAATGTACTCCTTGCTGCAGCGTATGCAAAGGAGTGCGGAAACCAGGTGATCGGGCTGACGGGGTATGACGGAGGCAGGCTGAAAGGGCTGTCGGATGTTTCCCTGTGTGCGGACGTGAACAGTATGCAGGTGACGGAGGATGTCCATATGCTTTTGGATCATCTGATGATGAGTATTTTTTACAGGACGTTGTGCGGGATGGAGCATATAAGCGGAAACGAAGCAGAAAGCGGCGTATAAAGCGAAGGGTGCAGGGCGGCGGCTGACATGGATACGAAGGAAAATAAGGTAGGTAAGTCATGGCGGAAATGATAAAGAAGAAAAATGCGGTTATGCTGGCAGATACGCGTCCGGCGCTTGTTGGCGTTGTTTTAATGCAGCTTCAGCATACCAATCCGGGATTATTTGAAGAAGCTGTTATTTATTATACATCGAATATATGTAATGCTGATAAAAAGAAAATGCAGAGTATCATACCATGCAGGTTTATAAAATATGAGTGTCCGCTGCCGGCTGAGATTCAAAAGAAGCCGCGATTTCAGCTTTTTTCTCATCTTATGTTTGCGCGGTATGAAATGGTAAGGTATTTGGATGAATTTGAAACGATTACTTGGCTGGATACAGATATTTTGATTCAGGGAGATATCAGCGAATTGATTTGTGCGGCAAAACAAACAGGCGCAGCATTGATCAGGGAAGATCCGCTGCATAAGACAGCGGAAAAAGTGGACAGGATGCGTACCTGCTTTAGCAAGCCGGTCAAAGGATTTCGACTGGATGATTATTTATATTGTTCGGGAACGATTGTGTTTTCTGACAAGCTGCAGAATATGGAGCATTTTACGGAGTGGTGTTATAAAAGGACCTATGAATGGGCAGATATTTTGGATTTGCCAGATCAAGGGGTAATAAATGCCGCAATCCAAAATTTCCATATACAGGTTACTCCGATATCAGGAAAAACTTACTGTTGTTATCCTTATATGAACCGTGACTGCAGTCAGGCGAGAATTATCCACGCCTGGGGGCTTAATAAATTTTGGAACGACTGGTATGTAAACCAGAATTACAACGGATGGAATAAAATCTATCAGACATGGATAAGGGAAGGAGGAAGCAGCCTCTCGTTTGATATCAAGCCGGAAATTTCCGTTGTGATACCATCATATAAACCAGATCTGAAATTTTTCAGGCAATGCTTAGATAGTTTAATGAAGCAGACGAGAAACAACTGGGAAAGATATTCCGATTTTGAAATTATTATTGTTGCAGAACCTTTTGATCAGAAACAGCTTACAGAATTTGTAGAGAGTTATCACGACCGTAGGATTAGGCTGATTTTCAATAAAGTAAGGTTAGGGATTGCTGCGAGTCTGAATAAGGGAATACAGGAAGCGCAGGGTAAATATATTGCCCGCATAGATGATGATGATCATGCATCTGCACAAAGGCTCTATTTTCAGAAAAAGTATTTGGATGAGCATGAGCGGACAATTTTGTGTACAACGGATTTTGCATATTTTGGAGATATGAGCCAACGGCGGACTGTGTTTGAAGGCGAGATGTCCAGAGCATGGTCGCTTCTGACCTGTCCGTTTGACCATCCTACGGTGATGTTCCGCAAAAGCTTTTTTGACAAGCACGACCTTAAATATGATGAAAAACAAAAATATGCAGAGGACTGGGAACTATGGCTGCGGGCGTTTGAAAAGGGAATGACAGTAGGATGTATTCATGAGGTATTGCTGTATCATCGGTGGCATAACGGGAGCGCAGGCCAGACCGAAGCTTCCAGCAGACGGATGAAAGAAATCGTACAGGACAATTTCAGAAGGTTAGGTGTAGAGATTCCGGAGGAGCTTGTATCTGTGTTCTGCCCGTGGTGGGGGAAGGTACAGAATAACGAAGCGCTTGTATTCTTAAAAGAAAGCTTTGCGAAAGCGCTGAAGGAGAATCAAAGGCTGGGATTATATGACCAGGAATGCTTGAACAGAGTGTTTGAGCTGCGGTTCGCGGAGGCGCAGACGGGGGTTTTGCCGGGATTGAGCTGGAGCGCGGGAAAACAGGAGGAGGAAATTGCAGGAGAGTTGAGGGATCGAATGAAAAAACCGGGTATCCTGCGGCGGATTTTGAAGAGGATGTTAAAGCCGTTGTATCAGCCGTTTCGGCATCGGTATGAGGATCGGATATTGGAGCTGCAGACGGCTGTGTGGCGTAATGAAGGGCATATATGGGATTGTATCGCTAAGTTAGATAAAATTCAAGAAATTTTAACAGCCGGACAGCAAAGGGAACTGGAGCAAATGCAGGAGACTTTAGAGATCATGCAGTCACAGATGACAGAGGCTTCAAAACAGCTCCAGGAGATTTCAATGCAAACATTTGCATTAAATAGCAAACTACAAGAACAGACACAGGTGCTGTCTGAAAAAGTGTATGAACAGACGGAAAATACTAGGTTGCTGTTATCCGGTAAAATACATGAGCATACGAAATATTTTGAAAACGATTTACGCTACATCAGGGAAATACAATCATTCGGCAAAATGATCAGTAAAAAGATTGTATTAATAGGAACAGCAGAACACAGCAATATTGGCGATGCAGCTATCGCATTAGGGGAAATCGAATTTATACGTAACTATTTTCCTGGTTATGATTTCGTGGAATTATCAAAGTATGATTATGAAAAATGGTTTTCCAGGATAGCAGAGTTGATTGGGGAACAGGATATTATTTTTCTTCATGGTGGCGGGAATATGGGTAACCGTTATATTGAAGAAGAACTACTGCGTAGAGATGTTATTACGAATTTTCCGAATAATAAAATTGTTGTTTTTCCACAAACAATTTCTTTTGATGTGGATGAGAAGGGACAAAAAGAATTGGGTCTATCTGCGGAAATTTATAACAGGCATCAGAACTTGATGATATTTACGAGAGGACGGCAAAGCCTGCAAACTGCCTGTAGATTTTTTTCAAACATAAAATCTTTTGGTACGATTGATATGGCGTTATTGTTAAAGGCAAACTTTCAATTTCAAAGAGCAGGGGTTTTACTGTGCTTAAGGGAACGGGAGGATGAAGGACGATTTTCAAAAGAACAGCAACAGCAGATTGAGGAAATGGTTCAGAAAAAGAATTTAGCATATGACAAAACTACGAATTGGAACAATGAGGACAGAGAGTCTAATATTTATAAAGATACGCGCAGAATTACTGTATTTAGCCAGCTTAGGAATTATGCAAAGCGTCGGGTGGTGATTACAGACAGGCTTCATGGATTTATTTTTTCTGTTTTGACAAAGACACCATGTATTGTTTTAAGTGCGTCAGACCATAAGATCGATGAGTTTTATGAATATTTTGTAAGATCAAATGCTGTGTTTTTTTGTGGGAAAGAAATAGAAGCAGTTGGGCAGATGGTGGATCAGGCGTTACAGGTAAGAGAAGCAAAGTATCCGGTATTAGAGGAAGAATTTCAGCATATGGCAGAGCACATATGGGAGTGGCTGGAAGAAGCGTAGGCAAAGGTGAAAAAAAGCAATGTAAAATGAGGATTGCGATGATTAAGAGATCTAAAACAGTGCATTTATCGGTGGACGATACAATCTGGATATTTGAGAATCTGGGGCATTTTAAATATCAAAGTATATTTGAACAGCCTGTCCTGTCATTCTTTCTGAGGATGCACAAGCTTTATGGTATAACTGTTAGCTTTTACTGTTTTGGTGAATTTCAAGGGTTGTTTTTAAATCAAATGACTACAGATTATAAGGAACAATTTACAGCAAATTCTTCATGGATGAGATTTGGTTTTCATGCGGCGGATGATAAGGTTCGATATGATCGGGAAAGCAGCCAAAAGGCAGCGCATGATTATGCGAATGTGATACATAGTCTTGGAAAGATTGTTGGAGAAGAAGCAATCGATCATTTTGTGCGTATTCACTGTTACGCAGCAAATATAGCTGCGCTGCGGGCAATGCGGGAACAGGGGCTGAAAGGTTGCTTATGCGGTATGGATCAAGCCCTTGAAACGTATGATTTAGGTTGTATGCAAAAGGCGTTATTAAGCAGAAGGGGCAGCTGCTATGACAAGCGTACAGAAATGAGATTTTTACGAACGGATTTGCGAATGGAAAAAATAAGTTCATTGGAAGAAGAGGTAGAAATGATAGTTCCAAGAAAACATCTTGAAATATTTACACATGAATGGGCGTTAGATGAAATATGTCAGGATAAAATTTTATATGTATGCAAAAAGATGATGTATTCGGGGCATCGCTGGAACTTCCCAATGGAATATAATAAGACAAGGAGTACTTGAATTGAAAAGATTGATTAATTTTATCCTTCCAGTACAGGCGTGCAATTTTAAGTGTCATTATTGCTATATAGGACAAGAAAATCGATTTAACGGTGAGATTGGTAAACTGCAGTATTCTCAAGAGCATATGCAGCGAGCGTTAACGATTTCAAGAATGGGGGGGTGTATGTCATTTTAATATTTGCGGATTGGGAGAAACTTTACTTGCGCCATATGCAGCTGAACTGGCAGAAAGATTATTAGAAAATGGTCATTTTGTTTCGATTGTCACAAATGGGACAATAACAGAAAAGATACAGGCGTTTCTGAAATTTTCGCAGGACTTTAAAAAGAGGCTGTTTTTTAAATTTTCTTTCCATTATTTGGAGCTTAAAAGACTGGGGATGTTGGATCTATTTTTTGCAAATGTGGCTGCGGTAAGTCAAGCAGGTATTTCGTTTACAGTAGAGCTGACAGTGAATGATGAAACAGTTCCTGATATTCCGAAAATAAAAGAATTGTGTAATGAGCGGATCAATGCATATTGTCATGTGATCGAAGCAAGAAACAATAATGATGGGTTTTCAAGACTGACAAAATTTACGGAAAAAGAGCATCAAAAATATTGGGAAACATTTGAATCTTTGTTGTTTAAATTCCAGCAAAAGCATTGGATGGTAAAAAGAAGGGAATTTTGTTATGCAGGCGACTGGGTGATAAGTCTGGACGCTGGCTCTGGATGGATAACACCCTGCTTTGCTGGCGGGATTCCTATCCAAAATGTATTTGAAGATATTACAGAAGATATACATTTTATGGCGCTTGGCTGTAATTGTCAGTGGACACATTGTTATGCGGCCTATGTTTTGCTGACTTCCGGGGTGATTCCGGATATCGATGCTCCGGCTTATGCAACTTTTAGAAATCGCTGTACGAGTGAGGGAAAGGAATGGCTCACACATGAAATAAAAAAGTTTTTTTCTGAGAAATTATATGAGGATAATGCAGTATACAGTAAACAGAAAAAAGAGTGGATTAATATTTTGAACAGTATTATTTATTCTCAAAATTATCCAACAGATATTCCTAATGATATTTTATATTCTATGCAGGAGAATTTACGGAAAAAGGGCATTAAAAAGGTAGCTGTATATGGAAGCAGGGAAACGGAAATGTGGATGTATGGTGTTTTGAGCAGAATAGGTATTTTATGTAGGTATGGTTTGGTACTTGTGGATGATTTAGAAGATAGGAAAATGTATTCGGTGAAAAATTTGATTAAGTATCCTGTAAAAAGAATATGGGAGCATAAATCAGGGCTGCCATTGTTGATGCAGCAAGATAAGCTGCCGAATGTGGATTTGATGATCGTGTGCGATACCAAGGAAGCGAGTAGATGCAGGCAGATGCTAAGAGGAAAAGTGGACAGGATTGCGGTATGGAATGAATTGGTTGAATAAAGAAATTAAATTGCAAATGAGAATGAATTAATATCGGAATCATCAAAAAACTGTTTAAGTTATTTTAATGAGGTGAATGATGGGCATGATAGAAAAATGTGCTGAAATATTATCTGACCAAAATAGAACTGCTTTTATAATTTTACTTGGTATATTACTAGCTATGATAGTAATTCTTGTTATTGCGAGAGTATATGTATCAGGATTTCAAGCTGACAGCTCTAAAAATGGCGGGATTGAGGCTATGCGTTTGGTCATAAGTATCTGTGTGGTAGTGCATCATTATTGTGGGTATTCTCCCGGAGGATATTTAGGGGTTGATTTTTTCTTTGTACTTAGCGGTTTTTTTTTGATGAAGCATTTTGAGCGATATGAGGGTAGCAATAATTGTGCTGCAGAAGCAGCAATGCAATATACCTTTGAACGGTATAAAAGAATCATACCACATTACATATTTACTTGCATTCTTGCATTAATACTAACTCTTTATATTGATGGCCATTTGTCTGTTTTGGATTGGATACAAAACGGTATGTGGGAATTACTAATGTTAGAAGCCTTCGGTATGACGGAAAATTTAATGATTGGTCCAGGTTGGTACTGTAGTGCGTTGCTTATTGCTGGTTTTGTTATTTATTATTTTTTGTCAAAATTCAAAAAAACATATTTATATTTTGTCGCTCCATTTAGTTTTATGGGAATTTTTGCGTGGATGATGAATCAGTTTGGGCATTTGAACAGATGGCTTCAATACGATACGGTGATTTCAACAGGCGTGCTGAGAGGATTTGCAGAAATTGGTTTAGGATGTATCTGCTATAAGATTGCAGAAGTGATTCTTTGCAAAAAGAAAGTATTTATATGGCAGAGTACACTTTTAGAAGTAATTTGCGTAATATCTATTTTGTATACCATACGATTTCAGGGATTGTCTAGATCAGATTTTAGTTGTGTTCTTTTTATGGCAGCACTTATTACATCTTTGTTCATAAAAAACAGTTTGTGGTCACGTTTTTTTAACCATTGGTTGTTTAAGTATATGGGGAAAATAAGTATGGCTGTATTTTTAAATCATATGATATTAGGAAAAATTGACTGGTCGCAGCTTTTTCATGTCTCATGGAACATATCTTTCTTGTTTTACGTTTTTTTTGTAATATTATTTTCTAGTCTTTCTACTGAATTAGTGGAGTTGGCAGAAAGAAAATATTGGGAGGAGAAAAGATGATATCTGCAATTTGTCTGTTTCTGCCAGCTTTGGTAATGAATGTAATGAGAGGGAAGCTGATTGTTCCAAACAGAGGACTAAAACGGGAAATCATTGATTATGCATTGGAAGTATTAGCAATTAATTACATAATGATGACAATATTAACTGCTTTTGGTGAACACAGGGAAAATGTGACTGATCAGATGAACCAATATATAGTTTTTTCATGGAAGTATTTGTCCTGTGCGTTTGTGATTGTAGTTGCAGAATTGTTCTTAGAAAAATTTGTTAGGCAGAAACTACAAATTTCGATTAAATTAAAAAACTGCAATATTCCTAAGAAATGTTGGAAGTATGCCTTGTGGATATATACAGCGATACTTTTTGGATTGAATGCGATCCGAGTTTTTGATCAAAATTTTTGGGGAGATGAAGCATATACCGTTATCATATTACGAAGAAATTTATGGGATATGATTGATATGATCGCAAAAATAGATTCTCATCCACCATTATATTATGTGATCTGCAAATTTATTTCCAGTATTGCTGGGACAAGCGGTATCGTGTATCATACGATATCCTTGATTCCCTATGCTGTAATTCTTGTTGTTTCACTTACTTTGATATGTAAATGGTTTGGTCCTCATGCATCAGTTATTTTAATCACATTGACATCCTTGCTTCCAAGTGCAGTAACGTACAATGTGGAGGTTCGGATGTATTCATGGGGAGCGTTGTTTATTTTACTTAGCTATCTTGGATTGTATCAGATTCTGAAAGATGGAAAATGCAAAGATTATGTCTTGTTTACTGTATTTTCTTTGGCATCAGCGTATACACATTATTATTGTCTGCTGTCAGTGGCATTTTTTTATTTGATTTTGATTTGTGATGCTTTTGTCTGCAAAACGAAGAAAAAAATAATTTCAACTGCACTTTTGTGTATAGGTGCAATCCTTGGGTATTTGCCTTGGCTGGGGTTCCTATTAACGGGGATTCGAAGGCATATTAATGGCTTTTGGGCGACAGAAGTACCGTCGATAGCAACCTGTATGGAGTATATTTTTGATACGAAATATGGAATCATTTTACTGGTTATGCTTTTTCTGATGACGACTATAAAAATTTTATATGAGTCTGGGATTTTGCAATTAGAAAATGAAACTAAATTTTTGATTTGTATCAACTTAAAAAATGTACATTTCACAACAGGATGTGCATGGATTTTAGCGGGTTTTATATGTATTTTCGGGACGATTGTAACAGGCATTGTGGTATCTGCGATATTCAGGCCTTTGCTAGTAATTAGATATATATATCCGGTTTTAATAATTGCGTGGCTGATTTTGGCTGTGTGTATTTCTTCAATGAAATGGAGGTCCATTTATACAGTTGCTGTTGTTCTATGCATTTTAGTTTCGACGATTCCAGAGTATACGAATACGTATGTATATGAAAAAGCTTCCAATGAATCTTTGAAGGAAACATTAGATGCTACGAAAAATATTATTGGGCAGGAAGATATTATATTAACAAATCATGTGTTTATTCATATAACTGTTTCAGAGTGTTACTATCCAGGAGTGAAATGTCAAATGTTGGATGAAACACTGGAAATAAACAGTCAGCGGAAATACTGTCTGATCGTAGATGAAAATCTGGAATCTATGTTGATGCAAAAGGAAATGAATTTAGAGGATGGCTTCGAGATAATCACCAGCGGAAATCTTGGCATGATTCCTGTCTGGATTTACCAGATTACTGATACTAAACAGGCAGAGCACATATTAAAAGACATGATGAGTACAGGATAACATAGATAGCAGTCGGGTTAAGAAGCACAGCTTTACATTAGTCAAAAAGCTGCTGAAGTAAAAGTAGGGAGTGTAGGATGAAATCAGGTAGAAGTGTTTCTGTTATTTTAGCAGGATACAACGAAGAAAAGGTAATTGAAAAAAGCATACAAAGATTAACAGAAAGTTTACAGAATGCATTTTTGCAATGGGAATTGATCTTGATTGATGATGGTTCCCTGGATTCTACTGGACTGCGTATGCGGCGGTTTGCGAGGGAGAATCCGAACATCAGATTGATAGAAAATGGCATAAACCTGAATTTTGGCACGTCTGTCCTGCGGGGATTTGCAGCGGCAAGGTATGACTATATTGTATACAATGCTTGTGATCTTCCGCTTACGCCGCAGGATATGACAGATGCGGTTATACATATGAAGAAAAATATAGATGTGCTTGTTTTTCAGAGAAAGTCTTATCGGGCAGCTATATGGAGAAAGATTACTTCGTTTGGCAACCGTTTGCTGCTGAGACTGCTATTTCCGGGATTATGCAGGGGAACACCGGATCTGAATTTTACCCAAATATACAAGCGTGAGGCGCTCCGACAGATTATGCCTCTTGCGAGAAGTCCGATCTTTGTCTGGCCGGAGTTGGTTTTCCGGGCAAAGTTAAAGCATATGACAGTGAAAAACAAAAAGGTTAAATTTGAAGTTGAAAATGTACGGGGCGGGGCATTTGGTCATCCTCATGACATGATATGGGGGATTTATGATATGCTGCGGTTTCGGATCAGGTTATGGAAAAAGTGTATTTAAAAATGGGGAGGGCAATAAGATGAATCGAGCAGTTACAAATAGAATCAATTATTTTCTTGACAACTGGATGCCGCCGAAGATTAGAGATAGTAGATGGCTGATGGGCGCGGCAGTCCGTTTGGCATTTGGCCCGAAATACAGGTATTTTATGTCTTTTAAAGAAAAGGCGGTCACGATGCAGGAAAATGAGATCAACGGTTATTATGACTTTTTGGCAGATGCTGTTATCAATCGAAAGACGGATCTTAATAATGGTTGTATCCGGTTTATTTTAGATCATGCGATAGGCAGCAGTATTCTGGATGCAGCAGCTGGAAGAGGTTATCTTGCTGGATTGCTGCAAAAAAAATGCGGGGGGGGTATATAGAGGCAATAGATATTGTTATTCCGGAAAAAAGGCGAAAAGGAATCCATTACCAAAAGGCAACTTTGACAAGCCTTCCATATGAAGATAAGACGTTTGATACGGTAATCTGTACCCATGCGCTGGAGCATATTAAAGACGCTGATCTGGCTCTGGCAGAGTTAAGACGTGTGTGCAGGCAAAGGCTGATAATTGTGGTACCAAGGCAAAGGGAATATCGGTATACGTTTGATCTGCATATTAATTTTTTTCCATATGAATATTCTGTCCGCAGGTTTATCAATAATCCGCAGGCACAGGTTTTAGAAATTGGTGGGGACTGGGTATGTGTGGAAAATATGTCTGATAAAGAATAAGACAAGGAAAGCATAGGAGTTGATAAAATGTTAAAAATAGGAATCATTGGTTTTGGATATATGGGACGTTTTCACCAGGAAAAAATAGCCCGCTTCCAGAATGCAGAACTGACCTGTATATATGATACGGATGAAGGAAAACGCCGTGAGGCGCTAAAGGATGGAATACAGGCATATGAATCTTTGGATGAGTTTTTTAAAGCGGATGTGGAACTGGTTGTAATAGCTACACCCAACCAATGGCATACGCCTTATGCGATTGCGGCAATGCGTTCAGGAAAAAATGTGTTGTGTGAGAAGCCAGCTGCAATGTCTGTGGCAGAGCTTCAACAGGTAGCTGCTTGTTGTGAGCAGACGGGAAGATTTTTTACGGTGCATCAGCAGAGAAGATGGGATGCTGATTACCGGGCAGTCTGCGAGGTTGTCGGGAGCAAAAGAATAGGAAAGGTTACTACGATAGAGTCGCGTGTATTTGGTCAGCGTGGCGTTTGTTTTGGATGGCGTGCTGATCCTGCTTCTGGAGGTGGTATGCTGTATGATTGGGGTGTGCATTTGATAGACCAGATGCTTATGTTGTATAGCGGGGAAGGCGGCAGGGTGACTAGCGTTTATGCGCGGATTTTAAGTGTGTTGACTCCAGCGGTAGATGATTTTTTTGAGATTGTATTGATGTTTGCAAATGGGGTATGTGCAAAGGTTTCAGTAGCAACGTTTGTGCTGCAGAAGCTTCCGCGGTGGTTTATATTTGGGGACAGAGGTACGATGTGTCTGGATGATTTTACAGGAACTCAGGGAGGAATCTCCCGTATTAAAGGCGAGGTCAAGGGATTTGAGAGCGTAGTGGAAAATAAAGAGATCGGACCAAGCAGGACAATGGCGCCATTAAAAGCAGAGCAGATTGAGCATCTTAAGATACCAAAAGAGGACGATATGGATCTGGAATTTTGGGACAATCTTATAAAGGCTACGGAAGGAAGGAGTATGCCTTATGTTACGATGGAGCAGCTAATGCGGCAGATGCAGGTTCTGGAAGCCGCATTTTTGTCTGCGCGGAAAAATGAGGTTGTCAAAACATTTATATAAAGTAGCGGAAGAGGTAGGAGGAAAGATGAAGATACCATATACAAGCTTTGGTTTGATGCATGAGCCGCTTAGAAAAGAGTTTGAAGAGAAATTTGCGCAAATCCTCAAGTCGGAGCGGTACATACAGGGAAGGGAATGCTGTGGTTTTGAAAATGAATTTGCTGCATATTGTGGAACAAAGTACTGCGTCGGAGTTGGAAATGGTTTTGATGCGATACGTTTAATTTTGCAGGCGTATGATATTCAGACAGGGGATGAAGTGATCATTCCGGCAAATACGTTTATTGCAACGGCTCTTGCGGTTAGTTATGTAGGTGCGCAGCCAGTTTTTGTGGATGCAGATATTCATACATGGAATATAGATGTTCATAAAATAGAAGAAAAGATAACGAAAAGAACGAAAGCAGTAATTTTTGTGGACTTGTACGGCAGGGCAGCAGACGCGGGTCCGATCAGGGAGCTTGCGGCAAAGTATCATCTTAAATGCATCGAAGATGCTGCTCAGGCGCACGGAGCGATATACTGTGGTCAGCGTGCAGGAAGTCTGGCAGATGCAGCAGCATTCAGTTTTTACCCTGGAAAAAATCTGGGTGCGCTTGGTGATGGCGGAGCAGTCACGACAAATGATAAAAAGCTTGCGGATAAAGTACGTGCTCTTGGGACATATGGCTCTTATCAAAAGTATGACCATCAGTATAAGGGGTGCAATTCTAGGCTTGATGAGATCCAGGCTGCGATGCTTTCTGTAAAACTAAAGTATCTGGATGTATGGAACAAAGAAAGGGTGTGTATTGCACGTCGGTATCAGACAGAAATAGAAAACCCATATGTCACACTTCCGCCCGTATGTGACGATGGTGCAAATGTATACCATATTTATCCAGTGCTGGTGCGGGACAGAAAGAAGTTTACAGAGGCTCTTGCAGGGCTTGGTGTTGAGACAGGTGTCCATTATCCGAAACCGATATGGATGCAGCAGGCGTATTGTGATATTGGCAAAGGTATGGCAGAATATCCGGTCACAGAAAAAATCTGTGCACAGGAAGTCAGCCTGCCGCTGTATCCAGGAATGGGGCAGCAGGAAATCGATGTTGTGATCGATGCCGTGAACCAGTATCGGGAGTGAGAATGGAAGTATGCTAAGGAGGATATGTTATGGTGGGGTTTATACATCATACAGCGGAAGTGTCTGATCAGGCACAAATAGGGGATGAAACCAAAATATGGAGTATGGTTCAGATTAGAGAGGGAAGTATGATCGGTGGGGGGTGTAACGTAGGCAGAAATGTTTACATTGATACAGATGTTAAGATAGGGAACAGGGTTAAGATTCAAAATAATGTAAATGTATACCGCGGCGTTGTAGTTGAAGATGATGTTTTTTTAGGACCATCCATGACCTTTACCAATGATTTTTATCCGCGATCTTTCAATGAAGATTGGAAAGTAACGCCAACGCTGATAAGAAAAGGAGCTTCACTGGGAGCAAATGTGACAGTTGTTTGCGGGCACACGATAGGTGAATATGCTATGGTGGGATCTGGAAGTGTTGTTACAAGGGATGTAGCGGATTATGCGTTGGTGGCAGGCAATCCCGCGAAGCAGATTGGATGGGTCTGCAGATGCGGACACAGGCTGGATAAGGAGTTTCGGTGTCCTGCCTGCGGGATACAGTATAAAAATCTGGAAGGGCTTTGCTAGATCGTGAAGTTATGTAGGCTGTCTGCTATAAAGTATTATTGTTTGTATGGAAGCAATGCGGTATAAAAACATTTTCAGGTATTTTTTAGAAATGGGAGGACAGCTTTATATGAAGGATACAGACGGCAAGATGATGCAGAAAATAGACAGGACAGCTTTGATAGGAGAACGTGTCCAGTTGGGAAAAAATGTCAGAGTGAAGGCGGGATGCATCATCGAGGATGATGTGACGATCCAAGATGATACTTATATAGATTATCATGCGGTCATAAGAAAAGGAACACAACTTGGAGAACGTTCTTATATAGGAGCTGGGTGCATAATAGGCGAGCATTCCTTCGATCCTAACAGCGAATCTCAAAATGCAGAAGCTTTAAGTATTGGAACAGACGCGGTGATTAGAAGCGGCAGCGTAATATATGGGCATTCGGTTATAGGCGAGCATTTTCAAACAGGTCATCATGTTACTGTTCGGGAGCATACGCAAATTGGAGATCATGTAAATGTAGGAACTCTTTCTGACATTGAAGGATATTGTGAGATTGGCGATTATGTGAGAATGCATAGTAATGTACATATTGGTCAGAAGTCAAGCATAGGGGATTATGTGTGGATTTTTCCTTATGTAGTACTGACAAACGATCCGACACCGCCGTCGAATGTTTTAAAGAGTGTTACATTGGAGCCGTTTGCTGTAATATCCACATGTGCTATTTTATTACCAGGTGTTGTTGTGGAAAAGGATTCTCTTGTGGTGGCAGGTGCTATTGTAACAAAAGATGTATATACGGGTGAAGTAGTGGCAGGAAATCCGGCGAAAAAAATAGCAGATATATCGAGCATAAAGGATAAACAAACAGGCCAGTCGGTATATCCGTGGAGATATACGTTTAAGCGGGGAATGCCGTGGGAATACAGTGACTTTCAAACCTTTCTAGATATGCAGCAGAAGTGATAAAATAGGCAGGTAAGTAAGAATGAAAATATCAGTCCTGATCCCCGTCTGCAACAGCAGGCATTATTTAAAACAAGCAATCCAAAGCATCCAGTCCCAGACCTTTACCGATTGGGAGATGCTCGTGATCAACGAATACAGCTCCAAAGACGGCTCCGCAGAGCTTGTCCGCAGGCTGGCGCAGCAGGATGACCGTATTCGCCTAATACAAAACAAGAAAAGCTTAGGTCTGGCAGAATCACTGAATGAGGGAATGCGTCTTGCGTCCGGTGACTATATTGCCAGGATGGACGCAGATGATCTGTCATTCAGAACTAGATTAGAAAAACAGGCAGCGTTTCTGGACGCGCATCCGGATATATCTCTGTGCGGTACATACCAGCGCTATTTCGGCCCAGACATTTCCTGGGTACACAGGCCCGCATTGGAGCCAGAGCGGTGCAAGGCCAGCCTGCTGTTTGACTGTGACCTGTGCCATTCTACGGTTATGCTGCGCAGGAGGGATTTCCTGGGGTAGTGTCAAGTGAATTATGAAAAAATAACTGACTAAAAAAATAATTTAACA
>CAJUIL010000005.1 GCA_910586225.1 uncultured Eubacterium sp.
TTTTGCTGACGGGTGAAATATCGGATGAATTGTTTGGATATAAATATACAGATTTCGCACCAGATGCAGCGGCGTTTCAGACAGAGGCGCAAAAACGGATCCGGGAGCTGCATATGTATGACGTTCTTCGTGCCGACCGCTGTATCTCCGTAAATTCGCTGGAAGCAAGAGTTCCATTTGGGGATTTGGATTTTGTAAAATATGTGATGTCCGTAAATCCGGAATTAAAAATTAACACTTATGGAAAAGGGAAATATCTGCTGCGCCGCGCATTTGAAGATGGTGATTATTTGCCAAAAGAGATTTTGTGGAGGGAGAAAGCAGCGTTTTCAGACGCGGTCGGACATTCCATGGTAGATTATTTAAAGGAGTATGCGGAGTGTAAGTATACAGATAAAGAGTGTGAAAGTTTGTGTGAAAAATATGCGTATGCCAGACCGTTTACTAAAGAATCCTTATTATACAGAGAGATTTTTGAATCCTATTATCCGGGGCAGGCGCAGATGGTTGCCGGTTACTGGATGCCCAACAAGGAATGGGAGGGCTGCGATGTGAAAGATCCTTCTGCACGAGCGCTGTCAAACTATGGAGACAGCGGGAAATAGAATTTTTAGATAAGCGGTGGAATTTGAGTAAGGAAGCAAAATGATTATGACAAAATACATATTTGTGACCGGAGGTGTGGTATCCGGTCTGGGAAAAGGGATAACGGCTGCTTCTCTTGGACGTCTCTTAAAGGCGAGAGGATTGAAGATAGCGGCTCAGAAGTTAGATCCATATATTAACGTAGATCCTGGCACCATGAATCCTTATCAGCATGGCGAGGTATATGTGACCGAGGATGGAGCTGAAACAGATTTGGATTTGGGGCATTATGAAAGGTTTATTGATGAAGATTTGAATCAGTATTCTAATCTGACCACAGGAAAAGTCTACTGGAATGTACTGAATAAGGAACGAAGAGGAGAATACCTTGGTTCTACGGTTCAGGTAATCCCACATATTACGAATGAAATTAAGGAATTTGTGTATCGTGTCGGGCAAAAGGCGGAAGCGGATGTGGTGATTACGGAAATAGGAGGGACCATTGGCGATATCGAATCACAGCCTTTTGTAGAGGCGGTACGTCAGATCTCTCTGGAAGTGGGCAAAGAGAACAGCCTGTTTATTCATGTGACACTGGTTCCGTACTTAAGCGGCTCCGGCGAGCATAAATCAAAACCGACGCAGCATTCGGTAAAAGAACTCTGCGGGATGGGCATTCACCCGGATATCATTGTTCTGCGTTCCGACAAGCCGTTAGGGGAAGCTGTTTTTCAGAAAATTTCTCTTTTTTGTAATGTAAAGCCGGATTGCGTCATTGAAAACCGGACGCTGGCGAACCTTTATGAAGCGCCTTTGATGTTAGAGAAGGCGGGTTTTTCTTCTGTTGTGTGCAGGGAACTGAATATGAAAGCGCCAGAACCGGATTTGACAGATTGGGAAGAGATGGTGGAACGTATCCGTTTACGATCTGAGGAAGTACACATTGGATTGGTTGGAAAGTATGTAAAACTTCATGACGCGTATTTGTCAGTGGCGGAGGCGATGAATCATGCGGGATATGAACGGAATACATTCATAAAAATTCACTGGATTGATTCGGAAAATATTACGAAAGAAAATGTCAATGACAGATTAAAAGGAATGAATGGGATTATTATTCCGGGCGGATTTGGAAGCCGCGGCATAGAGGGGATGATTTTATCGGCCCAATATGCCCGCGAAAACCAAATACCTTACTTTGGGATTTGCCTTGGTATGCAGATTGCGGTCATTGAGTTTGCAAGAAATGTATCTGGAATTGCGGACGCGCATTCAGGGGAATTTGACGAGCAGTGCCATCATAAAGTCATAGGCTTTATGCCGGGACAGAACGAGGCGCTTGATAAAGGCGGAACTCTGCGCCTTGGAAGCTGTCCCTGCAGGATTAAGCCGGGAACAAAAATGGAGCAATGCTATGGCGCAGGGATGATATATGAGCGTCATCGTCATCGCTATGAATTTAATAATCAGTATCGTAAAGAATTGTCCGAAGCCGGGCTTGTGATCAGCGGGACATCGCCTGACGACAGACTGGTCGAAACGGTAGAGCTGCGCGGGCATCCTTTTTTTGTAGGCGTGCAGTTCCATCCGGAATTTAAAAGCCGTCCGAACCAGCCGCATCCATTGTTTCAAAGCTTCATTGCAGCTGCTTTAGATCAGGCGGGGAGCCGCGGCTGCGCTTTTTGTGCGGAATGCGCTGTATAGCAGGAGGGAAAGTGCATATATGATGAAAAGATTTGACAGAAAGCTGATTTTGTCCGATGGCAGCGAATACTGTGGATATGGGTTTGGTTCTAAGCTTGAAAAAATTACGGAAATTGTATTCAATACTTCTCCGGTAGGATATCAGGAAATCCTGTCTGATCCATCCTATACTTACCAGACGGTAGTGATGGCATATCCCTTGGTTGGCAATTACGGAATGGCAGAAGATGATTTCGAAACGGATCTTCCAACGATCGGCGGATTGGCGGTACGAGATTATAACGGCCAGCCATCCAATTTCCGCAGTAAATATACCTTATCGGAAATTATGGAGAAATATAACATACCGGGCATCTATGGAATGGATACTAGAAAACTGGTTCGTTCCATACGTGACCTTGGAAGTCGCAAGGCATTACTCACAGATATTGGAACATCTATGCAGGAGGGGCTTCACAGACTGGAGTTATATAATATTCCGCGGGACGCTGTGGCGCAGGTAAGCTGTAAGAAAATCCAATATTATACTGTGCCGGATGCAAAGTATCATGTGGCCGCCATTGACTGTGGAATGAAGCGGAATATTGTGAGAGCTTTCAACAAGAGAGGATGCAGTGTGACAGCCTTTCCGTGGAATGCCTCTGTGCAGGAGATAAAAAAGCTGCGGCCGGACGGGGTCTTTTTATCCAATGGACCAGGAAATCCCAAAGACGTACAGATGGTTGCAGAATTAGTGAAGGAATTGAAGGGGGAATATCCAATCTTTGGTATCTGCCTTGGACATCAGATTATTTCTCTTGCATATGGAGCTAGAATATATAAGCTGAGGTTTGGTCACAGAGGAGGGAATCATCCGATAAAAAATTTGCGGACCGGCAAGATAGAGATTACTTCTCAGAACCATTCCTATGCAGTGGATGAAGCAAGTCTTGCAAATACCCGATTGAAAGTAACACATCGGAATCTGCTGGATCAGACAGTAGAAGGCGTGGCCTGTGAGGAAGACAAGCTGTTCGGTGTGCAGTATCATCCGGAAAGCGCGCCCGGACCGCAGGACAGCGGTTATCTGTTTGATCAATTTATAAAAATGATGGAGGGGAACAAAGGATGGCGAAAAGAACGGATTTAAAGAAAATACTTGTCATTGGTTCCGGTCCGATTGTGATTGGTCAGGCGGCAGAATTTGACTATGCGGGTACGCAGGCTTGCCTTGCCTTAAAAGAGGAAGGATACGAGGTTGTGCTGTGTAATTCCAATCCGGCAACGATTATGACAGATGCGGCAGTTGCAGATAAAGTATACATGGAACCGCTGACACTGGAATATGTGGCGAAGATTGTTCGACATGAACGCCCGGATGCCATTGTGCCGGGGATTGGAGGGCAGACCGGACTAAATCTGGCAATGCAGCTTGAAAAGAAAGGTATTTTAAAAGAATGTCAGGTGGAGCTTTTGGGAACAAGCAGTGAAAGTATTGAACGGGCGGAAGACAGAGAATTGTTCAAAAAGCTTTGTGAAGAACTGGAAGAGCCGGTACTTCCGTCTGTTATTGCGAACACGGTGGATGACGCGGTAAGGGCAGCGGAGAAAATCGGATATCCAGTGGTGCTGCGTCCTGCATTTACCCTTGGAGGAACCGGCGGAGGCTTTGCGGATAACGAGCAGGAATTTATGGGGCTGGTTAAAAACGCCATCGCTCTGTCTCCGGTTCATCAGGTATTGATTGAAAAAAGTATCAAAGGCTTTAAGGAAATTGAATACGAAGTGATCCGCGATGCCTTTGATACGGCAATCACAGTCTGCAATATGGAAAATTTAGACCCGGTGGGAATACACACGGGAGATTCCATTGTGGTATGTCCGTCTCAGACACTGACCAATAAAGAATATCAGATGCTGCGAGACAGCGCTTTGAAAATCATCCGTGCTTTGAAGGTAGAGGGAGGATGTAACGTGCAGTTTGCGCTTGATCCAGGATCCTTTCAATATTACCTGATAGAAGTTAATCCACGAGTCTCCCGTTCTTCAGCCCTTGCGTCGAAGGCGACCGGGTATCCGATTGCAAGAGTTTCGGCAAAAATCAGCGTGGGCATGGCATTGGATGAGATTATGCTTGTCAATACGCCGGCTTCTTTTGAACCGGCATTGGATTATGTAGTGACAAAAATGCCGCGCTTTCCATTCGATAAATTTACGGACGCGAATAAGAAGCTTGGTACGCAGATGAAAGCTACCGGTGAAGTTATGAGTGTAGGCAGGACTTTTGAAGAAAGTCTGTTAAAGGCAATCCGTTCTCTGGAAACGGGTGTGGATCATCTTTACATGGAAAAATTCGAAAAAGAGGACGTTGATGTATTGATGAATGATATAAAAATCGGTACCAACGACAGAATTTTTGCGATTGCGCATCTATTAAGATCTGGAGCCCGCGTTTCAATAATTTCCAGCCGGTCTGGAATTGATCGCTTTTTCCTCAACAAAATGAAAAAGATTATAGATATGGAAGCAGAACTGAAGTCATGTGTGGATGATAGGGAAGCGTTGTATCAGGCAAAGAAAACAGGTTTTTCTGATAAGGCTGTCGCAAGGCTTTGGGATAAGACAGAGGCGGAAGTTTTCAAATTGCGAAGGAAATACGGCATATTTCCAGTTTATAAAATGATCGATACCTGCGCGTCAGAATTTGAAAGCTATGTACCGTATTTCTATTCCACTTATGAGGAAGAAAATGAATCGGTAATCGAAAACAGAAAGAAGATCGTTGTTCTTGGCTCTGGGCCAATTCGTATCGGTCAAGGAGTGGAGTTTGATTATTCCACGGTGCACGCGGTTAAGACGATCAAAGAAGCCGGGTATGAGGCAATCGTCATCAATAATAACCCGGAAACCGTGTCAACGGACTATACCACATCGGATAAGCTGTACTTTGAACCTCTATATGTGGAAGACGTTATGAATGTGATCGAGATGGAAAAGCCAGATGGGATTATTGCGTCTTTGGGCGGTCAAACCGCGGTAAATTTGGCGAAGCCGTTGGAAGAACGAGGAGCAAAGATTATCGGCACAGACTGCGCGGCAATCGAGAGGGCTGAAAACAGGGATGTTTTTGAAAAACTGCTGTCAGAGCTTTCTATCCCACAACCAGAGGGACGGGCTGTGACCAATATAGAAGAAGGTTTAAAAGCGGCGGAGGAAATCGGCTATCCGGTATTCATACGTCCAAGCTTCGTGCTTGGCGGAAGGGCTATGCAGATTGTAGCTAAGGAAGAACATCTGCGTCATTATTTAAAAACAGCCGTAGAGATCAATGAAGATAAACCAGTATTGGTAGATAAATACATCTGTGGCAAGGAAGTAGAAGTTGATGCCATTTGCGATGGTAAGGAGGTATTTGTTCCTGGAATTATGGAATTGGTAGAAAGGACCGGCGTTCATTCTGGTGATTCCATCTGTGTATATCCGTCGTTTAGTATATCCGAAAAGGTAAAAGAAACGATTCTGGACTACGCGAAAAAATTGGGCGTCGGCATCGGCATTGTCGGCCTGTTCAATATTCAGTTTATAGTGGATAAAGAGCAGAATGTATCTATCATTGAGGTGAATCCGCGCTCTTCGCGAACGGTACCGTTTTTATCAAAAGCAACTGGATATCCGCTGGCTGATATTGCAACAAAGGTCATTCTTGGAAAGGATTTAAAAGCCCAGGGGATTGATGAGGTATATCCAAAAGAAAAGCAGCGCTGGTATGTAAAAGTACCGGCATTCTCCTTTTCCAAATTGAATGGCATGGATACATACCTTTCACCAGAGATGAAATCTACAGGGGAGGCAATCGGATATGATAAAAAGCTTCACAGGGCAATGTATAAGGCCATGATTGCTTCTGGCATTCGTGTGCAGAATTATGGGACGGTAATCGTAACGCTTGCAGATGAGGATAAAGAAGAAGCCCTTCCTTTGATCAGGCGTTTCTATGATATGGGCTTTAATATCGAGGCAACCTCTCTTACGGGAGAGTATCTGAAACAGCATGGAATACGTACCCGTATATTGGGCAAACCATCGGAAGGCAGCGTTGAAATTCTGGATGCAATACGTGCCGGATATGTCAGCTATGTTATCAATACGCGTGCAGTCTTTTCCGGCATACATTATGAAGATGGCGCGGCAATCCGAAGTGCGGCAACGCAGAACAATATTACGATGCTTACATCACTGGATACAGTAAGGGTGCTTTTAGATGTTCTGGAGGAGGTAACGATTGGCGTGTCTGCAATAGATGATGAATGAAGCATAAAAAATTGGTATGGTCAGTTATTCAAAAGCTGGTACTTTCCATCCGGTCAGATTTGTAATAAATTAGGATTTGGAAATAATAGAAAATAAAAGAAAAGAGGTTGCATGATGAATTCAAATCTGAAAAAAATGGTTACAGCCGCGTTGTTTGCAGCGCTTGCCTGTGTTGCTACCATGTCTATACGCATCCCGACGCCTGGGACGAATGGTTATATCCATCCAGGGGATGCGATTGTGATCCTGTCGGGGATCGTACTCGGCCCGGCTTGGGGGCTGTTGGCGGCAGGCATCGGTTCGGCGCTGGCGGATCTAATAGGCGGATATTTCTTTTATGTGCCAGTTACGTTTGTGATCAAAGGAGCGGTAGCGTTCTTGGCAGGTGTTATTTATCAGCGGATGGGAAGGACGGCGCGGAGCCGTTATGCGGCTGTTATCCTTGGCGGCGTGGGCGATATTGCGCTTGTGGCGGGCGGATATTTTCTTTGTGAGTCTGTTGTTTATGGCGCTGCCGCTGCTGCAAGCGTTCCGGCGAATGTCGTACAGGGAGTGAGCGGGCTGTTGCTCAGTGTTGTGCTGTATCCGGTGCTGTTAAAAGTGCCGGATATCCGCAGGGCGTGCTGGAAGGCTGAATGATCAAAGGCGGCGGCACGCGGGGATATTGTTTAATCGGTAAAGTCAGCTGGATGGTCTTCCAGCTGCTTTTCTGCGTAATGGACAGCCGATGCTTTATGCGCCCGGTAGTTTTTCGGGCTGATGCCAAATTTCTTTTTAAAGGCTTTGGAAAAATTCAGCTGGTCCTCGTAACCGACAGCCGCGGAAATTTCCTTGATCGTATCGTTTGTATCGGCCAAAAGGTTTGCTGCCTTATGCAGACGAAATTCGATCAGAAATTTCTGCACGGAAATGCCCAGCTCTTTTTGGAACGCATGGTTTAAATAGGCGCGGCTGATGCCTAGATGTCCGGCTATGTCGGACACATGGATGCCGTAGCCATGATAATATTTGATATGCTCAACTGCCAGCTCTACATAAGCTCTCGTGCCGTAGCTGCCAGTGTCCGGCGTATGTCTGTGGCTTTGCTCATAATGGTCCATCAGACGGGAAAAAAGCATCAGCATCCATGCTTCCCGGCGCAGGTCGTCTGCGAATGTCAGCGATTTGCAGTCCAGGATGTGGTCTATACAGTCCATGATCGTATCCGGATGCACCGGGGACGGAAGGATTCTTGTGCTGCCTAAAAATCCGCACCGGCGGATGATCGTATTTGCGCGTATGCCGTTAAAGCCGATCCAGGCATACTGCCAGGGCTCGGTAGCGTCTGCGCCATAGGTTACGGCTTCGCCCGGAAGGATTAAAAACATTTGTCCTGCGGTGACCGGGTAATTGCTGCAGTTTTTCAGAGAATAGAAGCCTTTTCCGGATAAGACGAAATGCAGGATATATTCACTTCGTGTTTTTGTACAGATATGGGAAGGCTCGCACTGTTCTTTTCCGGCGTGTATGAGGCTGATATCCAGAGAGGTTTCTCTTAAATGCTCCAGGCAGCGGAACGTGACGCTGTCTGTATATTTGATATTGCGCATGGCAGGATTTCTCCTTTGTAATAATAGGTTTTCATTATAACATAAAATCTATGATTTTTCCATAACGAAAATACCATAAAAACACTGGATTATCCCATTTATAAAAAGTGTTCGATAAAGTATAATAAATAACGGGATATATGAACATAAAGGAATGAATGTATCGTCATTTCAGGATTTTATCATAAATAATAAAGCATAGAGGGGGCTGAATCATGAAATATATTACTTACAACGAAAAGACACGAGTGTTTAAGCTTCATACCAAAAACAGTGTGTATCAGATGCAGGTAAAGGATTTTGATACGCTGGCGCATTTGTATTATGGCACGGATATCGGGGACAGTGATGCTTCGCACCGTATTATTTATCTGGACCGTGGCTTTTCCGGCAATCCTTATGAAGCCGGGGAGGATCGTACGTTCTCTTTGGATGTACTGCCGCAGGAATATTCCGGGTATGGAAATGGAGATTACCGGATCAATGCGATCGAGGTCACACACGAGGATGGAAGCGATGCAATCCATTTGCGCTATGAATCCCACTGCATGATGAAAGGAAAATACTCGCTGCAGGGGCTTCCGTGTATGTTTGGAAACGAGGAGGAGGCCGAAACGCTGGATCTTGTACTGTATGACCGTCTCACGAATCTGAAGGTGCATTTGCTTTATGGTGTTTTTTATGATCTGGACGTTATTACAAGGGCGGTGCGGATTGAAAATGAAGGCCAAAAGACGGTAACGATACAGCGTGCGATGTCAATGGAAATGGATTATCCGAATAAGCATATGGACATCATCCATTTTTACGGAAGACATTCGATGGAGCGTCTGACCGAGCGTCTGCCGCTTTACCACGGCGTACAGTCTGTGGAAAGCAAGCGTGGAATGTCCAGCCACCAGCATAATCCGTTTGTGATCCTCTGCGATAAGTCAACGAGCGAAAAGCATGGGGACTGCTATGGCTTTGCGCTTGCATACAGCGGCAATTTCCGCTGTGAGATTGAAGTAGATCAGATGGAACAGACGAGACTTGTGATTGGTATTCATCCGTACCATTTTTCCTATCGTCTGGATACTGGGGATGTGTTTGAAACACCGGAAGTTATTATGGCTTATTCCGCGAAAGGCTTGTCGGGGCTGTCGCATATTTACCATGATGCTTACCGTTCCAATCTGATTCGCAGCAAATATGTGACTGCGCCGAGGCCAATCCTTGTGAATAACTGGGAAGCAACGTATTTTGACTTTAATGAAGAAAAGCTTTTTAATATTGCGAAAAATGCCAAAGAGATCGGACTGGATATGTTCGTTTTGGACGACGGCTGGTTTGGAAAGCGCGATACCGATTATTCCGGGCTGGGCGACTGGGTTGTCAATGAATCCAAGATCAAAGGCGGGCTGCCGCAGCTTGTAGAGCGTATCAAAGGGCTTGGCATGAAGTTTGGGCTTTGGATCGAGCCGGAGATGGTATCAGAGGATAGTGATCTGTACCGGAACCATCCGGACTGGATCCTGCGGATACCGCAGCGTCATATGACAAGAAGCCGCCATCAGCTGAATCTGGACATTACGCGCAGGGAAGTCCGGGATTATGTCATGGAGCAGATTTTTAATGTGCTGGACAGCTGCCAGGTGGATTATGTCAAATGGGATATGAACCGCAGCGTAGCAAACGTTTATTCTTCCGCTCTTCCAGGCGAGCGGCAGGGAGAGGTATTTCATCGGTATATGCTCGGCGTTTACGAGATGATGGAGCGTCTTGTGACCCGTTATCCAGACCTGCTGTTTGAAAATTGCGCAGGCGGCGGCGGGAGATTTGACGCTGGAATGCTTTATTATTCTCCGCAGATCTGGTGCAGCGACAATACGGATGCGATCGACCGCTTAAAGATCCAATATGGGACATCCTTTGGCTATCCGGTCAGCGCAATGGGGGCTCATGTGAGCGTTTGCCCAAACCACCAGACCGGGCGTACAACGCCGTTTGCGACAAGAGCGGTAGTCGCAAGTGCGGGAACGTTTGGCTATGAGCTGGATCTGGAGCATCTTTCACCGGAGGAAAAGAAGCTGGCGAAAGAGCAGATTTTGGAATATAAAAAGATGGAACATCTCGTACAGACCGGAGATTACTATCGGCTGACCGACCCGTTCCACAATGAGGACTATGTACTCTGGCAGTTCGTATCAAAGGATAAAAAAGAAACGATCGTCAATGGTGTGCAGCTGCGGAATGAGCCGAATCCACATATCCACCTAATCTATCCAGAAGGACTGCTTCCGACAGAGCGATATAAGGATACCGCTACGGGAGCAGTATATACCGGAGCAGCGCTGATGCACGCAGGCATTCCGCTTCCGGTCGGCGTGGGAGATTACCAGCCAATCAAATTCCATTTTGTTATGGTTTCGTAATAAATGGATCATAGATATAGGCATAAGCAAATTTAAGATGACTACTGGCGCAAAATTTCGGATGGATATATCACCGGGATTTTGCGCCTTTTGCTTGTTGCCAGAGTCCGCAGGTATGTGCTATAATCTGCAACAGGATGTATTGGTATTTGTAAATAACGTGGGTGTAACAGGGCTTAATTATTTTGATCAAAAGATGTATGGGTATGGAGGAACGCCAGGTCACGATAGACGGGGAAACGCGGGCGGTAGGTGATCCGTTTTTTGTTATTGCGACACAAAATCCAGTGAAAACAGCAGGGACGTTTCCACTGTCGGAGGCGCAGCTGGATCGATTTTTAATGCAGATTTTTATGGGACTTCCAGATGATCAGGAGGAGCTTTGCATTTTGGAGCGGTTTATCCGTCAAAGCCCTCTGGAGGAGGTACAGCCAGTATTAAGCCTTAAGGAGCTGCGCGGCCTGCAGAAAAGCTGTAAGGACGTGTATGTGCATACTTCCCTGATGGAATATATCGTGGCGCTTGTGCAGGCGACGCGCGAGGGCGCGGAGGTATTGATGGGTGTGACGGTTACCAGTTTGGAAATGCGCAGATCTATTTCGCGCATCAGGACGAATGGGCGGTATATTCCAGCCGGGAATCTGGAGCATAGCTGCCAGGAGGCATTAGATCAGATCAAACAAAAACGATATGACGGGCAGCTTTTCAAGGATGGGATGCGCAAGGTGCTAAAATACGGCGTTGCCTGCTGCAGAAAACGATGCCGGATCATGCTCGAAAAAGAAAAATAAAGCAAGCGCAAAGCGGAGGTAGCTATATTATTATGGAAGAAATAAAAAACAAAACGCAGGACGCGCCTTACGAACGGGCGCTGCTTGCCGGGGCGGATACGGGTACGGACGAGGAGGAATTTGTCCGCTCAATGGAAGAGCTGAAAAGCCTGGCTAAGGCGTGCGAGATGGAGCCGGTCGGCGTGGTCACCCAAAAGCTGGACAGCATCAATAAGGCGCTGTATCTGGGGACCGGAAAGGTGCAGGAGCTAAAGGAAGCGGCAGGATTTCTGGAAGCGGATGTCGTCGTTTTTGACGATACGCTGACACCGTCGCAGCTGAGCAATCTGCAGCGGGAGCTGGACAAGCCGGTGCTGGACCGCACGACGCTGATACTGGATATTTTTGCTTTGCGCGCCAGGACGCGGGAAGCAAAGCTGCAGGTGGAAACGGCAAGGTTGAAATACCTGCTGCCAAGGCTGGTCGGCCTGCATCAGGCGCTGACCAGGCAGGGCGGTACGAGCGGAAGCATGAGCAGCCGAGGAGCGGGTGAGAAAAAGCTGGAGCTGGACCGCCGCAGGATTGAAAAACGCATTACCGAGCTGAACCGGGAGTTAAAGGAAGTTTCCAGAGAACGGGAGGTGCAGCGCAAAAAACGGCAGGCATCCCGGCTTCCCTTCGTCGCGCTCGTGGGTTATACCAATGCGGGAAAATCAACGATCTTAAACGCGATGCTCGAACGGTATGCCAAGGATGAGGGAAAGAAGGTGCTGGAAAAGGATATGCTGTTTGCGACGCTGGATACTGCCGTTCGCCGCATCTGCACCGGAAATAACCAGGATTTTTTGCTGTCGGATACGGTAGGATTTATCCATAAACTGCCGCACGGGCTTGTCAAAGCGTTCCATGCCACGCTGGAGGAGGTGGCGCACGCAGACCTGCTGCTGCAGATCGTAGACGCTTCAGATCCGCATCATAAAGAACAGATGCAGACGACACAGGAAATTTTAACGGAGCTGCACGCCTCGGATATCCCGATGCTCACGGTGTTTAACCAGGCAGATCGCTGCGCGCAGCCTTTGGAGTATCCAAAAAGAGCCGGAGAAAATAAGGTCATAATGTCAGCCAAGGATGAAAGATCGCTGGACCTGCTTACTGCGATGATCCTGGAGCGTGTGTATGGAGCTTATACACTGGCGGAGTTTTTGATCCCGTATGCGAATGGGGATATCACGTCTTATTTTATGGAGCAGTCACAGGTGTTGGAAAGCGCTTTTGAAGAAAACGGTACACGGATAAAGGTGCGTTGCCATAGAGCGGATAAGAATAAATATAATCAATATTTAATATAGAATGATGCCTTGGGAGGAATTAATTTAATTGAAATATAAATTAATTTGAGAATAAAGCATTAAATCGGCTCTGTCTGAGCGGTAATTGTACAGAAAGAGAAAAGAGAAAGGAAAGGAGACAGATATGCTGGAGCTGATGCAGTACCGTGATTTTGACCAGGTATTTATGATCATGGAGCAAAGCTTTCCATGTGATGAATACCGGACGTATGAGGAGCAAAAAAGCTGCTGCAAAAACCTTATTACCGTATTTATGTATCTCGTACAGAGCAATGCCAGGGGCCTCAGAGCCGCAGGATACTAGCGTTTTTGGCGATATGGGAGCTTTCGGGCTTTACGTTTATCGAGCATCTTGCGTCTGATCCTGCCGTACGAGGACAGGGACTTGGCGCCGCGGTCCTAAAGGAAGCCGCGCAGCTGTTTCCAGGCAGGAGGTGTCTGGAGGTAGAGCTGCCGGAAACGGAGCTTGCAAAACGAAGGATCGCGTTTTATGAACGGAACGGATTTTTCCTGAATGCCTATCCGTATGTACAGCCAGCTATTTCCAAGGGCAGGCAGGAGATACCGCTGCTTATCATGACTTCCGGGGGAGGTATTGCAAAAGGGCAGTTCGCGCAGATACGGACGGCGCTTTACCAGGAGGTTTACGGACAGCGGTGTTAAGATACATATTTGCAACAAGCCTGTAATATGTTAGAATGGAACAAGCCTCTGCGTATCGGGAGGATCCGTTACGCTGGGCGTAAGGAAGCATAAACGAGATCATGGTGAAAAGACAGGGAGTGACAAGGATGAAACACAAAAAAATAAATCCATATTATATAAAGTTAAAGCGGGTTGGGGATGCCGTGCTCTCAGGAGCGGCCTTGTGTCTGCTCTCCCCGCTCCTTCTGGGTATCAGCATAGCGATCAAGCTGGATTCCAAAGGCCCGGTTATTTTTCGCCAGACCCGCGTCGGGATCCACAAAAGCCATTTTGAAATTTATAAATTCCGTACGATGTATGCGGATACGCCAAAGGATATGCCGACGCATCTGTTAAAGGATCCGGACGCGATGGTTACAAGGCTTGGGAAGCTTTTGCGTAAATACAGCCTGGATGAGCTGCCGCAGCTTGTCAATATCTTGCGCGGCGATATGAGCATCGTAGGCCCAAGGCCGGCGCTTTGGAACCAGTATGACCTTGTGGCAGAGCGCGACCAGTATGGCGCCAACGATGTATTGCCTGGACTGACCGGATGGGCGCAGATCAACGGTCGGGATGAGCTGGAAATCCCGGTCAAGGCGAGATTGGACGGGGAATATGTCAGAAAATTTGGCTTGTGGATGGATATCCGCTGCGTTCTTGGGACGGTCACGGCAGTCGCAGGGCATAAGGGCGTTGTGGAAGGCGGCACGGGAAGGATGAAGGAAGCGCGTTCCTCACGCAGGGGCGGCAAAAGCAGAAAAAATAAGGGTACAGAAAACGAGGCGCCTGCAAAAGGGATAATCTCTGGCTCGGCAGCGGCGCGGGATATTTACGAGGCTTGCAGGGACGGCCTGCCTGACAGACCGATAAAAGTGCTGGTCACAGGCGCCGGGAGTTATATCGGTACCGCGGTCCGGGACTGGCATTTGTCGTTTGGCGGGCATTATGAGGTGACGGAGCTGAGCCTGCATGGAGAACAATGGAAGACGCATGATTTTTCGGTTTATGATACGGTTTTTCATGTGGCTGGGATTGCCCATGCGGATACAGGCGGCGTATCAAATGAACAAAAGCAGCTATACTATAAAATAAACCGCGACCTTGCGGTTGAAACGGCAAAAATAGCAAGGGCCGCCGGTGTGCGGCAGTTTATTTATATGAGCAGTATGATCGTATACGGCGAGAGCGCAAGGCCGTTTACCGGACGGCGGAGGATCACGTCAGCGGCGGCGCCGCGTCCGGCTAATTTTTATGGCAACAGTAAATGGCAGGGCGAGCGCGGTGTGCGGCGGCTTGAGACGCCTTTCTTTCGCGTATGCGTGCTGCGTCCGCCGATGATCTACGGGGCAGGCAGCAAGGGGAATTATCCGGCGCTTGCCAGGATCGCGGCAGCAGCTCCGGTATTTCCGGCTGTGCGCAATGAGCGGTCAGTGCTGCATATCGACCATTTATGCGAATTTGTGCGTCTTATGATAGAAAATGAAGAATCCGGCGTGTTTTTTCCGCAGGATGGCGTTTATGCGGATACCGCAGAGCTTGTCCGCCTGATCGCCAAAGCGCATGGAAAAAATATCCGGCTTTCCAGGGCGCTTGTACCATGCGTGCGCCTGGCGTCCGCGCTGCCGGGGCGTATCGGCAGGCTGACGGATAAGGCATTCGGCAGTTTCAGCTATGCGATGGAGATGAGCCATTATGCAAAAGGAGATTACCGGGTGCATGATCTGGAGCAAAGCATCCAGGCGACGGAGCGCCAGTAACCGAGGAGGAACAAATGAAAAACATGGAATTGTGGATACGCAGGTTTTTTCTTGTGTGTTATGATATATGCGCCGTAGTCCTGACCTGTCTGCTGGCGCTGCTGGCGAGGTTTGACTTTCATCTTGACTGGGTGCCTCCGCATTATCTGAATATGTGTGTGCAGATCATGTGGATCGCTTCTTTTATTACGATTATCAGCTTTACGGTATTCCGGCTGTATTCCAGTCTTTGGTCATACGCTGGGTCTACAGAGCTGATGTATATCTGCTGTGCCTGCTTTGCGGATGATGTTATACTCACAGTCTATGTCCATGTGCTGCACGGAAGCGCAACGTATCCGATGCCGCGGAGCTTTTATGTGTTTTACGGCTTGTTTCTGATGCTGTTTACGATTTTTGGGCGATATTTTTACCGTACGCTGCGGATGCTGCGGGCAAAGATGACCGGGCAGAAAACAGACTGGAAAAACGTACTGATCGTCGGTGCCGGGAGCGCCGCCAACCTGCTCATAAAGGAGATTGTGGACAGTAAATATATCAATTTGAACATCGTTGGCGCGGTAGACGATGATATAATGAAAAAGGGCAGTTATATTCACGGCATCAAGGTATACGGTGACCGCCATATGATCCCGGAGCTGGTGGATATCCTTCATGTCAATGAGATCATGATCGCCATCCCGTCAGCTTCGCCAAGAAAAATGAAGGAGCTGGTGGAAATCTGCAAGGAAACCGGGTGCGAGCTAAAGCGCCTGCCAGGGATGTACCAGCTGGTCAACGGAGATGTGAGCGTAACTAAACTAAAGGATGTGGATGTTAACGACCTGCTTGGGCGTGACCCGGTGCAGGTTGATCTGGATTCGATCATGGGCTATGTATCGGGACAGGTCGTGATGGTAACGGGAGGAGGCGGGTCGATCGGGAGCGAGCTGTGCCGCCAGATCGCTTCCCATAATCCGAAGCAGCTTATTATTGTGGACATTTATGAAAATTCAGCGTATGATATCCAGCAGGAGCTGCAGCGCCGCTTTCCGCAGCTGGATTTGGTGACTTTGATCGCTTCGGTCCGCAATACAAAGCGGATCGATGATATTTTTGCGCTGTACCGTCCAAGAATTGTCTACCACGCGGCGGCGCATAAGCACGTGCCGCTGATGGAGGACAGCCCGAATGAAGCGGTCAAAAACAACGTGCTCGGAACATGGAAAGTCGTGCAGGCAGCGGATAAATACAACTGCCGCAGATTTGTAATGATCTCTACCGATAAGGCCGTTAATCCGACCAATATTATGGGCGCGACCAAGCGTATTTGTGAAATGATCATCCAGACTTATAATAACCGTTCCCGTACGGAATATGTGGCAGTCCGCTTTGGAAATGTCATAGGCAGCAACGGCAGCGTGATACCGCTGTTTAAAAAGCAGATTGAAGCGGGCGGTCCGGTTACGGTAACGCATCCGGACATTATCCGTTATTTTATGACGATTCCGGAGGCAGTGTCGCTTGTGCTGCAGGCAGGCGCATATGCGAAGGGCGGGGAAATCTTTATCTTAGATATGGGCGAGCCAGTCCGCATTCTGGATCTGGCGAAAAACCTCATCCTGCTGTCTGGTCACAAGCCGGGGGAAGATATCCATATTACGTTTTCCGGGCTGCGACCGGGCGAAAAGCTGTATGAAGAGATGCTTATGGAAGAAGAGGGGATGCAGGAGACAGCGAATAAGCTGATCCATATCGGTAAGCCGATCCAGTTTGATGAGGAGGAATTTTTGCAGCGGCTGGAAGAGCTAAAGAGCTATGTGGTAGAAGAACCGGAAGATATCCGTTCGTTTGTGCAGCGTATCGTGCCGACCTATTCCATACAGGACGGGGAAGCGCGTACCGACGGCTGACAGGAGGAAGCAAATGATTCGAATCGTAAAGAAATTTGGAAGTATTATGACGCATGAGCAAAAGATACGCTTAGTAATACTTGGTGTACTGATGGTGATTGGCGCTGTCTTGGAGATGGTTGGCGTATCACTGGTGTTTCCGCTGATGACAGCTGTCATGGATAAGAATTTTATGGACAAGCCGTATATGAAGGTGGTCTGTGAAATGTTCCATATCCAGACCTATAATGAAGCGATGATGCTCATACTTGGCGCATTGATTTTTATTTATGTTGTAAAAAACGCGTTTTTATTTCTGGAATATTATCTGCAGTATCGATTTGTGTGCAACAACCGTTTTCTTGTGCAGCGTCAGCTTTTGCAGGTATATATGTACCGTCCTTATGAATTTTATTTAAACGCGACGACAGCGGAGATTATGCGGATCATTAATACGGATGTTGTCAATGCTTTTAGCCTGTTAACGACTGTGCTGAATTTCTTTACGGAGATCATTGTCAGCGCGGCGCTGATCATTATTATTTTCGTCATTGACCCGGTCATGGCGGCGCTGATCGGGCTTGTGCTCGGACTGATCATGCTGCTTATTTTTAAAGCGGTCAAGCCTGTGCTGCGCAGGGCGAGCCAGCGATTTATGAAAAATACGTCGCTGTCGAATAAATGGCTGCTCCAGTCGCTGAACGGTATTAAGGATGTAAAGGTCAGCCACAAGGAAGAATATTTTATTGAAGAATATGCCGTATACGGTCAAAAAGCAATCGACGCAGAAAAGATCAACAGCGTTGTAACGATGCTGCCGCGCCTTCTTATTGAAGCGGTCAGCATTTCCGCCGTCCTTTCTGTGATCATGGTGCTGCTTGCAATGGGACAAAGTATCGACGCGCTCATGCCGCAGCTGACCGCATTTGCGTTTGCCGCGGTCCGGCTGCTCCCAAGCACGACCAGGATCAGCGGAGCAGTCAATTCGGCGGCATTTCAGGAGCCGATGCTGGACAATCTGATCAAAAATCTAAACGCCGCAAAGGAGTTGGAGCAGCAAAAACAGCAGGAGCAGACAATCGAGCAGCAAAGACGGGAAACGGCGCTGCAAAGCGGCAGAAGGCTGTCGTATGAAAAGCAGTTTGAGCTGTCGGGCATCCATTTTGCATATCCAAACGCGGAAGCTAAGGTACTGGACGGCGCGGATATGGTCATTCCGGTCGGAAGCTCGGTTGGCATTATCGGCGCGTCCGGCTCCGGCAAAACGACAGCGGTCGACCTTCTGCTTGGATTGCTGAAGCCGCAGTCCGGCGGTGTATTTACCGATGGCATGGATATCCATGAGGATTATTATGATTGGCTGTCGCATTTGAGCTATATTCCGCAGACGATCTATATGCTGGATGACACAATACGGGCAAATATCGCGTTTGGCATCCATAAAGATCAGATAGACGACCAAAGGGTGTGGAAGGCAGCGCAGGAGGCCCAGCTTTTGGAGTTTATCGACAGCCTGCCGCAGGGGATGGAAACGAAGATCGGAGAACGCGGCGTGCGGCTGTCCGGCGGGCAGCGGCAAAGGATCGGGATTGCACGGGCGCTTTATACTGATCCGGAGCTGGTTATTTTTGACGAGGCCACCTCTGCGCTGGACAATGAAACGGAGGCCGCGATCATGGAATCCATTAACAGCCTGCATGGGCGCAAGACGCTTGTGATCATTGCGCACAGACTTACTACGATCGAGGAATGTGATTATATTTACCGAGTGGAAAACGCGAGGATTGAGGCGGTGCTGCCGCAGCATTCATAAGAGGGGGATTTTTGATGAAAAAGAAAAAGGCTTTTTTCCTGGACAGGGACGGGACGCTAAATGTAGATAAGAGATTTATCAAAAAAGCTGAGGAGATCGAGCTGTGTCCGGGCGCAGCCGAAGCAGTCCGGCTGATCAATGAAAGCGGTTACCTTGCGATTATTGTATCTAACCAGTCAGTCATTGCGCGGGGCGAGGCGTCCTTTGCGGAGGTGGAACGGATGATGGAGCGGGTTGGGGAGCTGTTAGCCAAGGGCGGTGCGCATATTGACGATTGGTTTTACTGCCCGCACCATCCGGACAGAGGTTTTGCGGGCGAGGTGCCGGAGCTAAAGATCGAATGCAGCTGCCGTAAGCCGCAGCCAGGGCTTCTGCTGCAGGCCGCTGAAAAGTACCAGATCGATCTGGAACGGTCTTATATGATCGGGGACAGCTTTCGGGACGTCGGCGCCGGACGAAATGCCGGGTGTACCGCTTATCTGCTGAATGATCACAATGGAAATGATTACGATTATGAGGATCTGCTGGATTGTGTAAAGGCGATATTAAACACGTGACAAAGGAACGGAGGTTAATTATTATGGAGATGGATATGGATTTTTTACGGAAGCTGCCAGCTCCCGATGAGCTAAAACTGCAGTTTCCGGTAAGCAGTCAGATTGAAGAGACGAAAGCAAGGCGTGATGAGGAGATCTGTAATATTTTTGAAGGCAGGGACGACCGCCTGCTTTTGATTATCGGACCGTGTTCGGCAGATCATGAGGATGCGGTGATCGATTATATTTTACGGCTGCGCAAGGTACAGGATGCCGTAGCAGATAAGATCTATATGATCCCGCGTATTTATACGAATAAGCCAAGGACAATCGGCGTTGGCTACAAGGGAATGCTGCACCAGCCGGACCCGGAGAAAAAGACGGATATGCTGGGTGGGATCATTGCGATCCGCCAGATACATATGCGCGCAGTAGAGGAAACTGGATTTACGTGTGCGGATGAGATGCTCTATCCGGAAAACCATAGGTATCTGTCAGATATGCTTTCGTATGTGGCGGTGGGCGCGCGTTCGGTCGAGGACCAGCAGCACAGGCTGACAGCCAGTGGGCTTGGTATTCCGGTCGGTATGAAAAATCCAACGGGCGGAGATCTTACGGTAATGATGAATTCGATTATTGCCGCACAGTGCAGCCATACGTTTTTGTACCGCGGCTGGGAAGTAAAGACAGGCGGTAATCCTTATGCGCACGTGATCTTGCGCGGCTATGTGGATAAATTCGGGCGCAATATTCCGAATTACCATTATGAGGATCTGCAGCACGTCATAGAGCTGTATGGGGAAAAGGAGCTTGCCAATCCGGCGGTTATTATCGATACGAATCATTCCAATTCCGGGAAAAATTTTCTGGAGCAGATCCGCATCAGCAAAGATATCATGCATAGCTGCAAGGTTTCGAAACAGATCCACAGTCTGGTCAAGGGGCTGATGATCGAGAGTTATCTGGAGGACGGCGCGCAGGAGGTAAACGGCCACTGTTACGGAAAGTCTATTACAGACCCATGTCTTGGATGGGAAAAGACGGAACGTCTTATTTATGAGCTTGCCGAGCTTTGGTAATATCAGGACAGACAAAACGAAAGATGGAAAGATGAATTATTTGAGAAAATTGGCGGGAATTTCGGTTCTGATGACGGTTATTTTTATGATTGCAGCATTGCTGCAGTTCCAGACAGAGGATTTTCCTGCGTCGGAGGATCAGTTTGAGTACTTTTTAAGCGAGGGATGGACGATGGCTTCGTTTTCCCCAGACAGCCAGGGATTGTCTGAGGAGGAGCTGGAGGATCCAAGGACGATACAAAAGCTGATGGATGCTGCCCAGGCAGAGGGAAGATGCCAGGAGGTGAAGCTTCCGTATGAGGGCCGCTCGGACGGCGGCAGGCTTCTGATCTTTGAAAGTATGATCCCGCAGCAATACGCGGGGCTTGCGCTGGACTTTTTTAGCGAAGGAGCCGTGGTGCACGTTATTTTGGATGGCGAGGTGCTGTGCCATTCAGGATCGCAGGAAGCGGATGGGCTGCAGGAGTCATCCGGTAATATAGAAAGCTTCATAACGATTCCTAGCATAATTGAGCACGGCAGGCTGTGGATCACGCTGCTGTCTGATCAGCAGGAGCATACGCCGATGCTTGGGGAAATCCGTTTAAAAACGCGGGATAAGGTTGTGATCGGCGTGGTTGGCAACAGTATAGCGGATATTTGCTGCTGCCTTGTGATCATGATTATGTCGATCATTATGTTTGTGCTTGCGCTTGTGCGGTGGTATGCAAAGCAGCCGTCAAGAGGAGAGGTCTATCTTGGACTTGCTGGAGTTGTTTCCGGGGTATATTGCTTTATCGGGACGGGTACGCTGGACATTTTTTATGATCTGCAGGAAGTATATGAGATGCAGGAATATCTTGTACTGCTGCTTGCTCTGCTTTTAGCGCAGTATTTTGAGCAGAACTTGCATTCGCTGTATCCTAAGCGTTTTTTTGTGCTGCTATGTTGGATGAGCGTTCAGCCGCTTTTGCAGCTCGGACTGCATTTTTGCGGGATCCAAGACCTTAAGGATATGGGGAGGCTGTCTGCGCTTTCCATTGGCGCGGTTTGTGTGACCGCGATGGTCAGCTTGATGCAGTATGATTACTGGCATAAGAGTCATCAGACGGTGCTTACCGTTCTTGCATTCCTGGTATTGTTGGCAGGCGGGGCTGCGAATGTGCTGCAGAATATCAGAAACGGAGGAGTCCATGTCAATACGGCGGGGCAGTATAGTATGACCGTATTTGCGGTTATGATGTCGATCGTTCATGTGCTGCAGCTTTCGAGGGAGTATCTCGCGGATGTTAAGGAGCGGGTCCGCCAGGCGCGCCAGCAGAATATCCGTCTGGAGCAGGCAAAGAAGGAGGCGGACGCTGCAAGACAGGAGGCGCTTGCGGCCAATGAGGCAAAGGGAACGTTTTTGGCGCATATGTCTCATGAGATCCGAACGCCGATTAACGCGGTGCTGGGCATGGATGAAATGATTCTGCGGGAAGCAAAGGAGAAAAATATCCAGGAGTATGCGATGGATATTTATACAGCAGGGCAGACGTTATTGTCGCTGATCAATGATATTTTGGATTTTTCCAAGATTGAGTCCGGCAAAATGGAAATTGTACCTGTGGAATACGACCTGAGCAGCCTGATCCATGATCTGGCCAATATGGCAGCGCAGCGGGCGGAGGATAAAAAGATCAAGCTGGAAACAGACGTTGACAGCAGGCTTCCTTCCAGACTGTATGGTGACGATGTGCGTATCCGCCAGGTATTGACTAATATTTTGACAAATGCGGTAAAGTATACGCATGAGGGGACGGTCTGGCTGCGTGTCCAAAGCCGTATGGACGGTGAAACAGCTGTGCTCCGGTTTGAAGTGGAGGATACGGGCATTGGGATCAAGGAAGAGGATCTGCCAAAACTTTCCGCTGAGTTTGAGCGGATCGAGGAGGACAGAAACCGGAATATTGAAGGAACCGGACTTGGCATGAGCATTACGATCCAGCTGCTTGCGCTTTTAGGAAGCAGGCTGCAGGTAGAAAGTGTTTATGGGACGGGCTCCAAATTTTATTTCGATCTGGAGCAAAGGATTATTGATCATACGCCGATCGGGGATTTTCAGACGAGAGTGCAGCAGCTTGCGGAGCATTACAGCTACTATGCAAAAATCTGCGCGCCGCAGGCCTCTATCCTGGTCGTGGACGACAACGCGGTAAACCGTAAGGTACTGCGCAGCCTGCTCAAGGAAACGCAGATCCAGGTAACCGATGCGCAGGGAGGCAGGGAATGTCTGGAATTGGTGCAGAAATATCATTTTGACCTGATCTTTTTGGACCATATGATGCCGGAAATGGACGGAGTGGAAACGCTGCATCATATCCGGGCGCTTTCCGATTTCCCATGCCAGGTTACGCCGATCGTCGTATTGACAGCCAATGCCGTTACTGGTGCAAAGGAAAAATATTTGGCTGAAGGGTTTGACGGCTTTTTATCAAAGCCTGTGGTACCAGATAAGCTGGAGCAGATGCTTTTGCAGATGCTGCCGGACGAGCTGCAGGTCAAGGCAGCCGGGCGGGCCGCAGGCGGCGTACCGCAGCCGGGGCTGGATAGACAGCCAGCAGGCGAAGGGAAGGCAGGACAGCCGACAGGCGAACCACAGGCTGATTTGGCCGGACGGTCTGCAGCGTACTGTGTGGAAGAGGATATGTTGGAGGAGCTTGCACAGGTAGACGGGCTGGACTGGCAGTATGCTTGGATGCATTTGCCGGACAGGGAGCTTTTGGAGTATACGCTGAAGGAGTTTTATTATCAGCTTGCGTCTGCCGCAGACCGTCTGGAGCATTCGTTTGCAGGTATTACAGCGGCGTGTAAGGAGCCCAAGGGCGGTACGGAGGGTGAGCTGGAGCAGCAGCTTGACGCATACCGGATCCAGGTGCACGCGATGAAGAGCCTGGCTGCAACGGTAGGGATCCTGCCGCTTTCCGGTGTTGCGAGGATGCTGGAGTATGCGGCCAGAGACGGGAATACGGAGGTCGTGCTGTCTGTGACGCCGCCATTTTTGACGGAATGGCGCAGCTATCGCGAAAAGCTGCAGGGTGTTTTCGGCGTTGGCGAGGAAGCCCGAAAGGAAGTGACAGACTGCTCTGTGATACAGGCGCTTGTGGAAATGGTGCGCGTTAGTATGCAGGAGATGGATATCGACCAGGCAGACCAGCTGATGGAACAGCTGCGGGGGTATACGTTTTCTGGGAAAATTGATGAAAATATGCAAAGGCTGGCGCAGGCAGTTACAAACCTGGATGCAGAAGAAGCCGAGCGGCTTGCCGGGATATTGCTGGAAAGTTTTTCGTAGGAGCTGTTGCAAAACGTGAATGATACCGATCAACGAATAAGTATACCGTGAGCCAGAGTATTCATCTGGTAACTCTTCCAAAACTGTTTCCTCCGTCAAAATTGTTTGTTTTTTAAATCAATTAGTCGATTGTCAGAGCAGGTAGATGGCCGGGTCAAGGTAGCCAAAAGTTGCGGTTTGTGTTATACTTGCTTCATGGCAGTATGGAAATTAAAAACAGGCATATCATGCCCTTTGGGTACAAATATAAAATAAGGAAGCGGTTGTACGGGTCTGTTTGATACTATGGAAGAACGGGAGGAAAAGAAATGAAGAAAATTTTATTGATCGGAAAGCTGAACAGTGTGGTAAAGGAAACGAGCCAGTTTTTGTCGCAGTATTTTCATGTGCAGCTTTGTTCGGAAAATTCCGGTGTATTGGAAGGGATGCTAAAGATTGTAAATCCTGATTTAGTATTGATCAGCTTGATCGGCGCTTATGGCATCGATACGTCCAGCTTTTTTATGCTCAGCGACAAGTATGCGCAGATCCCGGTATTGACGATTGGGACGAAGGAAGAAAGCAGCACGTTTTTTAAATATTATGAAAACGGACAGTTTGAAAACCTGATCCGTCCGGTAGAGAACTCTGTGATCATGGAGGCGGTGTGCCGCAGGCTTGGCATGGAACAGGAGGAGGCCGAGCGTGATGCTGCGCTGAAAAAAGAGGAGAAGTCAGGAAAAAAACGGATCCTGGTGGTAGACGATAACGGTACTGCCCTGCGGACGATGAAGGCAATGCTGGAGGAGCGCTATGAGGTCGCATTGGCGGTTTCCGGTGCGCAGGCGATGACCTCGATCGGTAAAAAGCGGCCGGATCTGATCCTGCTGGACTATGAAATGCCGGTCTGCGACGGTCGGATGACATTGGAAATGATACGCGCGGATGAGGAAATGTCGGATATTCCGGTGATCTTCCTGACAGCGGTCAACGACCGGGAAAATATTGAAGCGGTATTGAAATTAAAGCCTGCGGGCTATTTCTTAAAACCGCCGATAAAGGACCGCCTGCTTGCGGAAATTGAGAAGGTGCTGCTTGCGTAGGATAAAAGGCCTGCGGGCAGCTGCTTTGGGTGGAAGAAGAAAAGCTCTGTAAAGCCAGGAAAGAAGGCTTTGCAGAGTTTTTTTATATTTTTGGAATGGGTGCGCTAAATCGTGGATGTCTTTCGTGTTATAGGGTGAAAGGAGTTGATCATACTGTACATCAAAACAGAAGAAGCGTACACCTGGGCAGTAGAAAAATTTTCGGATATGGTGTTTCGTATTGCCTATCAGCAGCTATTTCACACACACGACGCGCAGGACGTGGTGCAGGATGTGTTTTTAAAGCTTTTGGGCCATAAGGATAAGTGTTTCCAGGATGAGGAGCATTTGAAGGCGTGGCTCATACGTGTGACGGTAAACCAGTGCTTGGATTGCAAAAAGGCGCTTGTACGAAGGATTACGGTTCCGGTGGAACGGCTGGAGTATCCGTCCGATCCGGCGAACCAGGAGCTTTTGGAGGAGTTGTACGAGCTGCCGCCAGATTACCGCATTGTGCTGTATCTGTATTATTATGAGCAATATACGATCAAAGAAATCGCACAGATACTCGGTAAAAAGCAAAATACGGTAAATTCCAGGCTGACCAGGGGACGCAAACGGTTGAAAAAGCAGATGGAGGAAAAGAATGAGAGATTTATACAAACGTACATTTGACGACATCATTTTAGAAGACGCGGAAAAAGACAAGGTAAAAGCTTTATTCTTACAGGCTGATTTAAGAAAGGAGGATACGAAAATGAAAACGAAAAAAAGGATCCAGGAGGCAGCGGTATGCGCGGCGGCGCTGGCAGTCATTTTATTGGCGAATATGCTGTATTCCACCAGCTGGAGGCAAGGTACGCAAAACTGCTTTACCGTGCTTGCATATGCCAGGGAATTGACCAAGGGAGGGGAGGTATACTCCACGGAGTATGAATCCAAAAGCTCTGGTATCTGCGGCAGCGGAGATGATGTGAATTTTGGATTTGGGTTTCCGGTGAAGTGTGAAGGGAAGAATATTGATACGATCACATATTCGATCCAAAACGGTATCTTTGTCATTACGAATCCGGCAGGCGAGAGCATTGTAGTGCGCGGTCAAGAGCCGGAGCAGTATTTAGAGGTGATGGAAACCTTCCACTATCCGGTTCAGGAACAGGAGCCGCAGGAGGATGCGGATGGGCTGAGGAGCATAGTGCTTCCGGACTATGAGGTGAAACAATATCATTCCTTTACGGTCGACTATGAGCATCAGGACGATGTAATGACCGTTGTCAGCGTTGCGGATACGTCCGATTCATGGGAAGGTGAAAAATTAAATCAATACAAAGCTTTTGCATATAATCTTGACAGAGAGCATAGTCCAGAGGAAGAGCTGGAGATTCGCAGCTTTTTTACAAAGGATATGGGGATTACCTGTACCGTAACCTATAAAGATGGCACAACGGAAACGAAAAATATTGAGGTGACGAATAAGCTTGTAAATGTACCGGGAAATGAGGCGCAAAGCAAGAAAGCGGTTACGTGTTTTGGAATTAAATAAAAGATTTTTGGGATCTCTGTGCTTGGAAAACGTGTTTGTTCAGCTCCGCAAGATCGATGACAGCTCAAACAGCATCGGAATGATTTTTCTGTGAAATTTAATCTTATTTTAATTTCTTCAATTCATCAAAAGAGAGGCCGGAAATATTTGCAATTTCTTCTAACGCATATTTTCCGGCCGCCAACATACGAAGAGCGACCTCTGCTTGCGTGCAGTTAAAATCGTGCATGAGTTTTCCTAAGTCAGATGCTTCACGATATTCACCATTTACATAAAGGATATGTTCTCCATCTTCAAAAAATGTACCTGTAGCAAGATTGACTCTTTCGATAGGGTAAATCGGCCCGCCTTTACCATAAAAATCTTTTTCGATGATAAATATAGTATAAGTATCAGGTAATTCCTTAAATTCCTGCCCAGAATGAAGGTTCCCAATATCGATCACACTGGAGTGGTATCTTGCCAGCCTTTTCATGTCTTTTTGCGTTTCACAGCCAGTTATCACTAAATCGGGTTTGTTCGTGATAAAACGTAACACAAATTTTCTTTTTCGTTTTTGTATCTTCATACTATCATAAACTTTCGGATGTTACAAGCTGGAAACCACAGCTTTGAAAAGTAAAATTTTATCGCACTGAGAAATTTAGAAATCGATCGTAATTATGATTCCTGCATAAATTCCAGTTTCTCTAATCTGCATTTTATAGGCTCTAAGAGCATTGCTCCGGCAAGCCCATAAAAAATGGAAGATATGATTCCCGACAGATTTGCAATAAACAGGTAAAGAGGCTCCAGATATTGCGGGTCAGCCGCCACAGCCGCCACCTCAAATACCATCGGGATGAGTGCGAAAAGAAAAAACAAGACACCGCTTCCAAGCATCATGCTCTGCGCGATCGACAGAGCATGGATGGCGTACTTGATCTGATGCGGATGTGCTTTCTTACCAAATAGGAGTAAAAACGCGTGTCCAAAGTCTCTCAGATAGCCGGATATCCACAGGCAAACGGCAGGGATCAAAAGTACTTTGGAAATGATATACCAGTTGGGCATCAGCATATCCAGGACGTATGTCGAATATGGGGGAGAAACTATGCTTGTGAGAAGCGCAGCTGCCGTTAGAAAGAATAAAGTGCCGATGACCGATTGAAAAAAGGCCTGTTTTTTTGTTTTTTTCGATTCTTTCATTAAATTCATCATATTTTCCTCCGCTTTTTCATGATAGGCTTCCTGTGCCAGCCGTTCGCCGGACAGTAGCTCATTGACATTGGTTTCGAGTAGGTTGCATAGCGGCAGGATCATAGAAATATCCGGCAGGCCATATCCGCACTCCCACTTTGAGACTGTTTTATCACTGATACCAAGCGCTTCACCGAGCTGCTTTTGTGTCATCTGCTTTTCTCTGCGCTGTTCTGCGATAAAAGAGCCAATCTTTTTCACTTCCATATCGTATCCTCCTTGCTTTTGTGTATTTATCATAGACTAAGAAGGACTCTCTTGTAAACCTGCGAATCGCATACCTTATGTGAAAAGGCCCAGGCAGGCCGTTTTTCTTGACTTTTTACACTGGATATTTTACCATGATTCCATACAAGGCGCGCACACAGGAGTTGTGCAGGATAACCCGAAAGGGAGAAAGGGGAGTACACAGCAGATGGATACGCAGGAAAAAGATGGGGCAATGCAGCAGCCTGGTGGGTATCATTTCCAGGTAAATTTAGGGGGAATCCTGGATATCCTTTCGAACCATTTATACAAAAGTCCGGATGTATTTCTCCGGGAGCTTTTGCAGAATGCCGTTGATGCTGTCACTATGCGGCAGGGTAAACAGCCGGGTTGGAGCGGCGGAAGGATCGTTAGGACAGTCGTCAAAGACGCAGCTTGTCAGCGGGCAGCTGCCGGAGGATTATATAGGCAGGTTTGGGATCGGTCTGTTATCTTGCTTTATGATATCGGATTCGATTACCGTCTCGACCGTACCTGTGGACAAAAGTCAGGCAAATGTGTGGACGGGGTTTGTGGACGGCACTTATACATTAGAGCCTTTTGCTATTGACGCGGTCAGCGAGGATGCGGGCACAACGGTAATACTAAAAGCAAAAAAAGGGGAAGAGCATTATTTCCAGGAAGAAAAGATCGCGGAGCTTGTACATTATTATGGGCTGGCGCTTCCTGTGCCGGTATATCTGTCAGGCCATCCGGAAAGACTGAACAATATGCCTTCAAAATTTTCGTGTATGGGGCGCAGCCAGCTGCTATCTTTTGGAAGCTGGATCTTTGAGGAAGATTTTTTAGATGCGATACCGATACAGACGCGGCATCTGAGCGGCGTTGCTTATATTTTAGATTATCGGACGGATCCGTCTGTCAAAAACAGGAATCGGATTTACCTAAAGAATATGCTTCTTACAGAGGACGGGAATACGCTGCTTCCCTCTTGGGCTTTTTTTCTGCGGTGCTTTTTAAATACGAAAAGCTTGCGTCCGACAGCGTCGCGAGAGGATTTTTATGAGGATGAGGAGCTTACGGCGGCAAAAAAGGAATTTGAAAGAGCGGTGCGAAATTATCTGGAACGGCTGGCGCAGGAAGACCAGGAACGGCTGGGAAGTCTTGTCTCTATCCATGAGCAGGCGATCAAGTCGATGGCTGTATGGGACGACCGGATGTTCCGCCTGTTTATCGATTATCTGCCGTTTGTAACAAGCGAGGGATCTTGTACAGGAAGGTTTTTAAAGCACGCCGGCAAAGCGGAGTGGATCAGCTCGGTTTCCAGATTTCAGCAGCTCAAACCAATCTTTATGGCGCAGGGCAGGCTGTTGATCTGTACAGGTTATACAAACGATGAGGAATTGATCAAGAAGCTGGCGGATATGTATGCACCTGATCTGTCACCCTTAAGAGAGAGCAGTATGGATCTTGTGTTGGAGGAGCTGCCTCCGTCGGAACGGCAGAGCACGGAATTTTTCACTGCTGCTGCCAGCCGGGCGGTAAAGGAGTTTGACTGCAGGGCGCAGCTGCGGCGGTTTCTTCCGGCGGATCTTCCAGTGTTTTATTCGATTAGCGACGAGATTCAATTTTTAAGGCAGATGCAGTCAGCGCGGGAAAATACTTCGAACTTGTTCTCAGGAGCGCTTTCCTCTTTGCTTGATGGGGTGAAGGAAAAACCGCTCGCCGAGTTATTTTTAAATATGAACAGTCCGCTCGTACAGCGTCTTGTACAGCTAACAGACGGGGCGCTGCTAAGAAGCGCTGTCAGGGTGCTTTACGTACAGGCGCTCCTTGCGGGAGGTCATTCTTTAAAGTCGGGTGAATTAAAAGCTTTGAATCAAGAACTGTTAAATCTTATCGAATATCATCTGTAGGGAAGCTGCAGAGCAGTAAGGATAAAGGAGTGTTTGTATGGCGGGACAAATTTTTGACGGAGAAGCGATATCGATGCTGCTGGATTTTATCCCAAATGGGGCTGAAAAAATAAATGCGCTGAAAGGGTATCTCAAAGAAGCGGACGAAGCAGAGGAAGCGTATTATCAGCTTGTATGGCGTTATGAATATGCTTATCAGGAATATTTTTACGGGGATCCGGTAAAGGCGATGCCTGTAGCAGCGGAATTTATGGAACTATATGAGGCGGCGCCGCATACGCTGGACCATGTGCCTGACAATGGCGGGGCTGAGAGTTATCTTATGATCACACAGATGGGGCTTGACAATGTGGTAGCGCTCCCGCAGATCCCAATGGAGGAATGGGAAGCGATGATGGACAGGTTCTATGCCCTTGTGAAAAGATTTCATATCGGGCACCGGGTTTACTGGTGGCAGCTTGCTCGTTTCTGGCAGTATGTCGATAAAGAAAAGGCATATCAGTATTTTCAGAAGTTCTGGAAAACAGGAAGAGACGGGTTGTCTGACTGTCGGGCTTGTGAGCGCTGTTATGCGGTACATATGTCCCTGCTTATGGGAGACAAGAAAGCAGCGGATGAATACGCAAAGCCTTTGAAGGCAGGACGCGTGAATTTCTGTAATGACGCCCCAAAGCTTTACCGGTATTATTATCTGGAGGATGCTCTGGACAGGGGAGATTTAAAGGAAGCGGTCAAGTATGCCAACCAGCTCAGCGTAAAGCTGGAACGCCGGATCCATGACCTAAGCTTTTTCGGCGCGGTGATCCGCTGCTTTGCCTATTCGGATCCGGATAAGGCGATCGAAAGGCTGGAATCCAGTATGCCGTTGGTGTTAGGGCTTTGGGATCAGATGAAGGTGTATGATTATTATAAAGGGGCATATGTATGCTTCCACCAGCTGGCGCAGGCGCGGGATACGGTTGCGTTGAGCCTGCCGGAGGAGTTTCCGCTTTATAACGAAGAGGGGGTATATCCGTGCAGGGAGCTTGGAGACTGGTTTTATGAACAGGCAAAAATCATAGGGGATCGGTTTGACCAGAGGAACAAAAGCCGTTATTTCGAAATAAATCTGTCAAAGGCTTGAAGAAAAAGATTGACAAAGTACGCCTGAAAGGTTAGTATAAATGCGGAACCATTTAGAGTGTCGGGAAAAGCCGCACGAAGGGGTGCACCACCACGGGTGTATTTCTTTGTGCGGCTTTTTTGATGAGGAAGGAGGCGTTATCATGGTTCGTATTAATGGAAAAGACGAGGCTGCCGCCGGCATGGTGCTGCAGGAATATTTGGAGCAGCAGCAGTATCCGAAGGATGGGATTGCTGTGGAATGCAACGAAAGGATGCTGCCAAAGAGCGCGTATGGAAGCTATGTGTTAAAGGACGGCGATGTTGTGGAGATCGTGAGCTTTGTCGGCGGAGGTTAAAGCACGGAAGCGCCCGGCTGCTTGCATCGTTTTGGCGGCTGGGCACGAGAAGGAAGCGGCAGCGATCGTATGACAGAAACCAACGATCGTATGACAGAAAGCAGCGATCGTATGACAGAAAAAGGAGAAAAAAAGCTATGACAGATCAAAAAGACAGGCTTATCCTGGGAGGAAAAGAGTTTTCGTCCCGTTTTATTCTCGGCTCTGGAAAATATTCGATGGAGCTGATACGTGCGGCGGTAGAAAATGCTGGGGCGCAGATCATTACGCTTGCGGTGCGCCGTACGAATACGAAGAAAAATGAAAATATCCTGGATCATATTCCAAAAGGCGTGACACTGCTGCCGAACACTTCCGGCGCTAGGGATGCAAAGGAGGCTGTCCGGATCGCGCGGATGTCGCGGGAATTAGGCTGCGGGGATTTTGTCAAAATTGAGATCATGAGAGACAGCAAATACCTGCTGCCGGATAATGCTGAAACAGTCCGTGCGACGGCGCAGCTTGCGCAGGAAGGGTTTGTCGTACTGGCGTATATGTATCCGGACCTGTATACGGCGCGGGATCTGGTCCGCGCCGGCGCTGCTGCGGTGATGCCGCTGGCCTCGCCGATCGGTTCGAATAAGGGGCTGGTGACGAAGGAATTTATACGGATCCTGATCGAGGAGATCGATGCGCCGATCATTGTGGACGCGGGGATCGGACGGCCGTCCCAAGCGTGCGAGGCAATGGAAATGGGTGCTGCTGCGATCATGGCGAATACGGCGATCGCAACGGCGGGCGATATCCCGGCGATGGCAGGGGCGTTTAAAAATGCGATCGAGGCTGGACGCAGCGCGTATCTGGCCGGGCTTGGACGCGTATTGGAGCGCGGGGCGTCTGCTTCAGACCCGCTGACCGGATTTTTACGGGAGGAATAAAGAGGGATGGCTGGGAATCAGTTTTTTATCGATTCGGATCGATTAACAAGGGAGGCGCTGGAGAAAAAGCACCGTCTGGAGCATGACCGGACGGCTAGGACAGACCCGATGCAGTATATGGACGGGATGGAGCGCATTTCTTCGGATATTATGGAAAAGGTGCTTACGCAGATGGAACGCTATGATTATGAGGCTTATACGGATGCGGATGTAAGGAAGGCGCTGCTGCGGGAAAGCTGTTCGATCGATGATTTTAAGGCTCTGCTGTCCCCGGCGGCGCTGCCGTATCTGGAGGAGCTGGCTGCAAAGGCCAAATCTGAGACGAGCAGGCATTTTGGGAATACGGTGTATCTGTTTACACCGCTGTATCTGGCAAATTATTGTGAGAATTATTGTGTTTACTGCGGATTTAACTGCTATAATGATATTGTGCGCAAGAAGCTTTCACTGGAGGAGGCCGAACACGAGATGAGGGTCATTGCGGATGCGGGAATTGAGGAAATTCTGATGCTGACAGGAGAAAGCCATGCACAGAGCGATCTTGCGTATATTGGACAAGCGTGCAGGCTGGCGGCGCGTTATTTTCGCAATGTCGGGCTGGAGATTTATCCGGTGAACAGTGAGGATTACCGTTATCTGCATAGGTGCGGCGCGGATCAGATCACAGTTTTTCAGGAAACATATGATATGGATTCATACGAAAAGCTGCATTTGCTTGGGCACAAGCGGGTATTTCCGTATCGCTTTGAGGCGCAGGAGCGGGCAATACTTGGCGGTATGCGCGCTGTAGCAGGCTCCGCGCTGCTTGGACTTTCGGATTTTCGCAAGGATGCGCTTGCTTCGGCGCTGCATATTTACTATTTACAGCGGAAGTATCCCCATGTAGAATATTCCCTGTCTTGTCCAAGGCTGCGTCCGATCATCAACAATGATAAGATCAGCCCGCAGGATGTACAGGAAAAGCAGCTTTGCCAGGTGCTTTGCGCGTACCGCATTTTTTTGCCGTATGTCGGGATTACAGTATCTTCCCGTGAGCGGAAGCATTTTCGGGACGGCATTGTGAAAATTGCAGCGACGAAGGTATCCGCAGGAGTGTCTACGGGAATCGGCGACCATGAGGGCAAATACCATGGGACACAGGAGGCGGAGGCAGGCGATGAGCAGTTCGAGATCTCAGACAGCAGGAGCTTTGACGAAATGTATCAGGATATTGCAGCCGAAGGACTCCAGCCGGTTCTGAATGATTATATTTATGTATCGTAGCGATGTCTTGGACAGCTGTGCCGGAAAGGAGGAGGGAACAGTTGATCGTCCGTTGTATCACGAACAGGCATTTATCTGTTCAGGATTATTTTACGCAGATCGAACAGATTGCCAAGGCGCGTCCAGAGGCTTTGATCATCCGGGAAAAGGATCTGCCGGAGCCGGAATATGAGCGCCTTGCCGCCAAGGTACTTGCGATCTGTACGCAGTATGAGGTGCCGTGTATTTTCCATACTTATGTCCAGGCGGCTATACGGCTTGGTGTTCCTTGTGTTCATCTGCCGCTGCAGGCACTCTTAGACTTGCCGCTGGAACAAAAGCAGCAGCTTACGGTGCTGGGCGCCTCGGTGCATTCCAAAAAAGAGGCATTGCTTGCAGAACAAGCGGGCGCTTCGTATCTGGCTGCTGGCCATGTGTTTGCGACAGACTGCAAACCCGGCGTGCCGGCGCGGGGGCTTTCCTTTTTAAAAGAAGTCTGCGCAGCGGTACAGATCCCGGTATATGCGCTGGGCGGTATTTGCGCGGAGCGTGCGGATGCGTGTATCCGCGCAGGTGCGCAGGGCGTATGTGTGATGTCGGAGTGTATGCAGCATACAGATGTGGAGGGACGCCTTCAGATGTATGGGGCCTGGTAGTATGGTCCGTTCAGAAAGTATGAATGAGAGAAACATAAGGAGGAACGTTTCATGGTCGGAAGAGATGAAAGAGGACGTGGACTGATTGCTACGGCTTCGCTCGTTTCTTTTGCTATGTTGTTTGTCTTTATAAATATTTTTGGTTATTTATTACAGTGGTCTATGGATAACATCGTTCGGTTGAAAGAGCTGCTGATGGGTGGGAACTTGTAACATACGATTATATGGCAACGTCCATACAGGTTAAGGGGGCGTTTGTTATTACCTTTAGAAAGCAGCAGATGTGATTGAGGCAATCGCAAATTCGGGCATATGTTGGGTTCATCACGATAGTTGGTGAACCCTGTTTTTGATGTTTTCGAAATATTTACGAAAGAGATGCGTAAGGATGCAGCGGAAGAAAAGCTGAAATGAAAGAAGAGGATGAGTTTTATGTAAAATCACCAAAAATATGTGTATAAAATCAGTAAAATATACAGAAAATAGTATAGCAGCCCAAAAAACCATTGACTTTTGCGTCATTTTGTCCTATGCTTACTACAGAAAGCAAAAACGTTTTCGAAAAATAGAACAGTTGGAAAAAGGGTTATGAAATGACAACAATTCGGGATGTGGCGAAAGCTGCAGGCGTTTCAGTCAGTACGGTTTCCAGGGCCTTAAACGGCTATCAGGACGTAAATGAAAAGACCCGGCGCAGGATACAGGAGACGTCGCGCCAGCTGGGATATATACCGAACCAGAGCGCCAAAAACCTTTCGTCTAAAACGGCGAAAAATGTAGCGCTGCTTATCTCAGGCATTGCTACGGAGGACAAGCTGGATGAGTTTACGGGCAATCTGATCCGGGGCGTGTATGAATACATGAATGAGCAGGGAGATACGATTGCCATTTATGGGATCACGTCTCAGATGCAGGAGGAAAAGTCTTTGGAGACGATGTGCCACGAATACAGTCTGTCGGGCGTCATGTTTATGGGCATGAAGGTACAGGACTGTTATTTGAAGGAGGTTGCGGATATTGGTATTCCGTGTGTTTCCATTGATGTTGTGCCGCAGGGCGGCGATGCAGCTGTTGTAACAACGGATGATGAGGCAGCTTTTGAAGAGATTACGGATTATGTGTTAGACAGGGGACATAAACAGGTAGTACTGTTAAGCGGGAACGACAGCGCACAGGTTACATATCTGCGTCAGGCAGGCTTTGAAAATTCCTTAAAGAAGCATGGGATCAATGTGCAGGATATGGATGTGCTCAAGTGTCGATTTCTGGAGGAGGTCGCTTACGAGAATACAAAAAGCTATATCCAAAAATATCGCAAAACAAAGGCGACGGCATTTATCTGTATGAGCGATCTGATGGCTCTGGGCGTTTGCCGGGCAGTCGCGGAGTGCGGCTACCGTGTGCCGGATGATTTTTCGGTTACGGGCTTTGACGGGCTGCTGATCCTGGACTATATCCGCCCGTATCTTACAACAATCAGTCAGAATATCACAGGCAAAGGGTACCAGGGCGTCAGGACACTGATGCAGATGGTATCGGGCAGGCCGTTTTCCGGAAAAATTTATGTGCCGTACCGGCTGGTGGAACGGGAATCAGTCAAAGACATTCATTTTTAGAACGCAGTAAATGGTTACTGCGTTTTAAAATAAATGTTTACAAAAACGTTTTTGACAAACGTTTTTGTAAAGGTAACTGTAGTATAAAAACAGGCAGAAAAAAGACTGCCACCAATTTCCAAAAAGGAGGAACAGATATGAGAATCAAAAAATTAGCAGCAGTAATGACAGCGGCCGCGCTGGCAGCCAGCTTAGCAGCGTGCGGGAGCAAGGGAAACCAGTCAGACGGAGCCAAAGACGGCGCTTCCTCGAACGGCGACGGAGCGGACAGCGGCGTTATCGAGATCAAATTACCGACCTTTATGGCGGGTGAGAATGTCGGAGCGGTGTTCTTTTTGCCGGAAGTTGAGCGTTTTAACGCAAAATACGAAGGGAAATATAAAATTACGATCGAAGAGGTTCCGCAGGCAGGATATGCGGATAAGATCAAGCAGCTTGCACAGCAGAACCAGCTTCCGGTGCTTGTTCATGCGCCAGGCTCCGGCGGTATTGACGCACAGTGGTTCAAACAGGTCGTTCTGGACAACGATATGGCTTATGATTTAAGTGCGTATGCGGAGAAAAATCCGGATGTATCCGGCAGATGGCTGGAGGAATCTGTTGATTTTTGTACCGTGGACGGCAAGCTTATCTGTAAGCCTTTAAGCGTGTTAAAGCCAGTGGGACTTTACTACAACAGCACGATGTACAGCGCGGATAAGGATATTCGTGATATGACGATAGATGAATTTATGCAGAGCCTTGGAGACAACAAGCTGGCATTCCAGACAGCAGAAAACGGCTGGACGTCTGCATTGATGCTGTCTGCGCTGATCGCGAACGAGGATGGCGGCATCGAGCTGTTAAACAGCAGCGCAGCGGACAAGCTTTGGGATTATAACGATCCGGCGTTTGTAAACGGCGTAACGAAGCTGCAGAAAATGCTGCAGGAGAACGCATCCTCCAACACGGTAGGCGCGGCTTATGCGGATGCAGCAAACGCATTTATGAGTAAGAGCGCAGCGATCATCTGCAACGGCTCTTGGATGGCATCTGAATTTGCAGAAGGCGCTGACGATAAGTGGAGCAATGAATTTAACGGTGCGGATGTAAAAGCAACGATCTATCCTGGTAATATCGCGCTTGCAAATCCAAGAACGTACGGAGAATTTTGGGTATCTAATTCGGCAAGCGACGCAGAAAAGGAAGCGGCTGAGGCATTCCTTGCGTTCCGTGATTCCCAAGAGGAAATAGAAGCGCTGCTGCTTGCAGAAGGCGGTACGGCTCCAAAGATTACCTATTCTGATGCATTCCAGGAAGAGCTGAAAAAAGAACCAATCCTGTTCCAGCTGTCGGAAAGCATGAATGAGAATACAAAGTATTGCGTTGCCCTTGGTGATGTATTCCCGTCATCGGTAGCTGATACGGAATTTGGCAAGCTGCTGCCAAAGCTGATCGACGGCACGTTGACTCCGGAAGAGTTCTGCCAGGAGCTAACGAAAAAGGCGGAGGAAGCGAAGCAGTAAAAATATGGACACAGGCTGTCCGAACGACGATCTCGCGGCGAGATTTCGTATACCGACCTTTGTTACTGTGCGCACCTTATGGTGCGCACAGTAACGCCGGGCAGCCGGAAAGGAGAAAACTATGGGAAAAGGAGAAAAGATAGTCATCAGCGGCTTGGAGAAGAAAAATTATAAATGGATCTTCTTGTTTTTGCTGCCGTCGTTATTGATCTTTGTTGTTTTTTATTTGCAGCCGATCATTACGGTATTCTATACATCACTGACGAAATGGGACGGATTTAACAGCCCTTCGTTTATCGGACTTGCGAATTATATCCAGATGTTTCAAAACGACGCGTTTTTAATATCGCTTCAGAATATTATCTTATGGTCTGTGATCGCAGCTACGCTCCATGTTGGATTTGGTGTGCTGGTCGCTTTTATCTTGTACCAAAAGCCGAAAGGGTGGAAGCTTACACGTGGGGTATTTATGATACCAAACGTAATATCTGCCGCTGCTTGGGCAATGATCTACAAGTTTATCTTTAATGATGATATGGGTATTTTAAATAATATGATCCGAAAGATAAATCCTGATTTTCACGTACAGTGGTTTTATAATTCCCCATATGCATTTTGGGCGGTTACGACTACCTGGCTGTTTTATTCGGTTATCGTTACGCTTGTCGTGCTGAACGACCTGATGGCGATCCCGGAGGAGCTGACGGAGGCCGCAAGAGTGGACGGCGCGACCGGATGGCAGATTACAAGGTTTGTTCATCTGCCGCTTTGCAGAAATGCCATCGGTACGGGGATTATTTGTTCGATCACCGCTCGTGTGGCAATGTACGAGCAGATCGCACTGACGACAGCGGGAGGGCCAGGAGATGATACGATGAACCTTCCGATTATTCTTGTAAAGTCTATCCAAGATATGAAATACGGCTACGCGAATGCAAACGGCGTGATCATGTTCATTCTGGGCCTTCTGATCTTGGCGGTTGTAAATAAGGCGTTCCGGATGAACGAGAATGTATATTAAGGGGGAAGGACATATGAAGAATAAAAAAAGCATCGGTGTTAAGATATTTATGTATGCGGTGATGATCTTTACGATCATTGTATCGGTCTTTCCGATTTTATGGGTCATTATGTCGGCGTTTAAGACAAATGCGCAGATTTTGTCCAATCCGTTTTCACTTCCGGAAAGCATCGGGTTTGACGCCTTTGTCTATATTTTTGAAAAATACAATTTTGTACGTTATTTTGGAAACTCTCTGATCATCTGCAGCGTGTCTACGGCAGTTTCGCTTGTTATTTTTTCAATGGGCGGGTATGTGATCGCGAAATACCGATTTCCTGGGAAAAACCTGATATTTGCACTGTTTACGATCACGCTGTTAGTTCCGGCGCAGTCGAAGGCACAGCCGATATTTTCGCTTGTGATGAAGCTGGATCTGTATGATAACATTTGGGGCGTGACGCTTGTCTATTTATCGATGGGTCTTGCGATGTCCATGTTTATCTTAAAGTCTACGTTTATGGCGATACCAAAGTCGCTGGATGAGGCGGCGGCTTTAGAGGGAGCCGGGTTTTTTACCGTTTTTTGGAAGATCAACCTGCCGCTGGCAAAGAGCGGGCTTGCGACAGCCGGGATCTTAATGTTTTTAAATAACTGGAACGAATATTTTTATGCGTCGCTTTTGACCTCGTCGGATCAGAACCGGACGCTTCCGCTGGCGCTCCAGTTTTTTACCGAGTCGTTCTCGTATGACTATACAAAGCTGTTTGCGGCGCTGACGGTCGTTGTGCTTCCGGGCATTATTTTATATGCGTGTGCACAGGAGCAGGTACAGGCTTCAGTAGCGGCATCCGGGGTAAAGGGATGATAACAGCATCTATTTTTTTACAAAGAAGGGAAGATCAACATGGCAATCAGATATGATACAGGAACCGGAGCGTTAAAAAACTGGCTGGTAACGGAGGATGCGTTTGACGACAGGTGTCTTGGCAAATGCGAGGCTATCTTTGCGCAGGGCAACGGTTATCTTGGGGTGCGCAACGCGCTGGAGGAGACTTATGCGGGCGAGGTCAGAAATACTTTTGTGACCGGAACCTTTAACAAGGCGTCTGAGGAAGAGGTTACCGAGCTTCCGAACGCGGCCGATCTAACGGGGATGACCTTGAAGGTAAACGGTCGTGAGTTAAATCTTATCAAAGGGGAACTGTTCAATTACAGTCGGACGCTGAATTTAAAAAACGGGGAGACTGTAAGGGAAATCTGCTGGAAAACGCCGGACGGTATCCAGCTGACGGCAGTATTTAGACGGTTTGTGTCGCTTTGTGACGATCATGTGCTTGCTTTTGGCGTGGATTTTTCTGTGGACCAGGAAGCGCTGATCGAGCTGGAGGCAGGCGTGGACGGCAGCGTCACAAACAGCGGAGCGCAGCATTTTGACTCGCTGCAGGCCAGGGTATATGATGCAAACATGATGCAGATGGCTTCCAGGACGACCCAGTCAGGTGTATGGATCGCCCATCACGCGGCGTGCCGCTTTGGATCGGACGTGGAGGTAAAGCAGATGCCTGTGATGGAGCGCAGGAGGCTGTATATCCATTATACATTTCAGGCAGCTGCAGGGCAGAATATCCATTTTGAAAAAATAGGTACGATCCACTCTTCGCGTGACCGTGTGTATGAGGGGCTTAAGCCAGAGGAATTTCCTAAGCGGCTGCTGCAGGATGCAAGGGCTGACGCTGAGAAGGCGTATGCAAAGGGCTACGAGTGCTTAAAGCAGGAAAGTGAAAAGGCGTGGAAGGATTACTGGGAACAGAGTGATATTGTGATAGACACAGACGCTGCCTTTGACCAGCTTGCAGTCCGGTTCGCACTGTATCATTTGAATATTATGGTAAAGCATGACGATAACCGGGTAGGCATCGGCGCGAAGGCGTTAACTGGAGAAGGGTATAAGGGGCATTCGTTTTGGGATACGGAAATGTTTATTTTACCGTATTTTACATTTACGATGCCGAAAACGGCCAGAACGCTTTTGGAATACCGTTATAAAAACCTCTATGGCGCGCATTTAAAGGCAAAGCAGTATGGCTATGAGGGAGCAATGTACCCATGGGAGAGCGCGTGGGTGGACGATGGCGAGGTGACGCCGCTTAGTATGGGTGCGGATATCGTGACCGGGGAGATGTCAAAAATACTGACCGGGCTGATCGAGCATCATGTGACTGCGGATATTGCCTATGCGGTCGACCAGTACGCAAAGGTTACAGGCGATACGGAATTTATGGAAGCATATGGGTACGAGATCATTCTGGATACGGCGCTGTTTTGGGCGAGCCGGGTGGAATACTGCGAAGAAAACGAAAGGTATGAGATCCGGGATGTGATCGGGCCGGATGAGTATAAGGAGCACGTAGATAACAACGCATATACGAACTATCTGGCGCATTGGAATATGCAAAGGGCGCTTTCAGTGATCAAAGAGCTTTCCAAGGAAAAGCCAGAGCTGTATGCGGCGCTGGATGAGAAGCTTACGCTGATACATATCAAACAAAAGATCGAAGCGTGCGTGGATAAGCTGTATCTGCCGCAGCCGACGGCGGAAGGGATCCTTCCGCAGACAGACCAGTACTTGCAGCTAAAGCCGCTGGAGCTTGCCAAATATAAAAACAGTCAGGCAGTCATGTCCATCAGCAAAGACTTTAATATGGAGCAGCTGAATCAATATATGGTGTCCAAGCAGGCGGATACGGTAATGCTTTTATTTTTGCTCGACCAGCTGTTTGATGAGGAGACAAAACGTCGGAATTTCTTATTTTATGAAGATAAGACGCTGCACGATTCTTCCTTGAGCAAGGCGACCCATGCAATATTGGCGAATGATCTGGGGCTTTCGGATATGGCTTATCAGCTTTATGAGAAGGCGCTTACGATCGACCTGGGCGCATATATGCATTCTTCGGATGAGGGGATCCACAGCGCGTCGCTTGGCGGTATCTGGGAAAGCACGGTTATGGGCTTTGGCGGTGTGCGGATGGCGGACGGAATGCTGCGTATCGCACCGAAGCTGCCGGATGGCTGGCGTCAGATGACATTCCCGCTGTGCTATCAGGGGTGCAGGCTCAAGGTGACGGCAGGACATGAAAGCGTTCTTGTGGAAAACCTTGGATCTATAGAACTGAAATTTATGCTTGGCAACGAAATCATTACGCTTCCTGCGGGAGCAAACGTACAGAAAGGGATCTGACATGAAATATCAGGGCGTTATTTTTGATCTGGACGGCGTGATCTGCCATACAGACCAATATCATTTCAAAGCGTGGAAAATGCTGGCGGACCGTCTTGGCATTTACTTTGATGAAAAGATCAACCACAGGCTCCGGGGCGTCAGCCGGATGGAAAGCTTGGAGATCATACTGGAAAATTATGACGGGCAATGCACGCAGGAGGAAAAGCTGGCGTATGCGCAGGAGAAAAACAGCAGCTACCAAAAGCTGCTGCAGCAGATGACTCCAGACGATCTGTGTCCAGGCGTAATGGAAACGCTGGAGTCGCTCCGCGGCCTGGGGATCCGGCTTGCGATCGGCTCTTCCAGCAAGAATGCGCAGATGATACTGGAAAAGCTTGGACTGGACGGATTTTTTGATACGGTTACGGACGGCAACCATATTACCAGATCCAAGCCGGATGGGGAGGTATTTTCAAAGGCGGCGGCAGGGCTTGGGCTTGCGCCGGAAAGCTGCCTTGTCGTAGAGGACGCGAAGGCGGGCCTTTTAGCAGCCAAGAACGCAGGTATGGACAGCGCGGGTATTGCGGACGCTGCGGCTTCGCCGTTAGCAGCTTATCGATTGGAGCAGATTGGAGATCTTTTGCGGATCGTAGTATAAAAACGAAAGGACAGACTCTATTACGGAGCCTGTCTTTTTTATTTTTCAAAAAAACAGTTGACATTATAATTGTATTGCTGTATTATTCAATTAGTACAGAGATACAACAAAAGAAAGGAAGTGAATCTATGCCATGGGATCTTGATGCGGATCGTCCGATCTTTATCCAAATTTTGGAGCGGATCCGTGTGGATATTATCAGTGGAAAATACGAGGCAGGGGAAAAGCTGCCGTCTGTCCGAGAACTGGCTGCGCAGGCCGCGGTCAATCCGAATACGATGCAGCGGGCTTTTGCAGAGCTGGAGCGTACCGGGCTTGTGTATTCCAAACGCACAAGCGGGCGATTTATTACGGAGGACAGGGAAATGATAGAACAAGTAAGAATTGAGATTGCAAAGGAAAAGATCAAGCTGTTTTTGGAAGGAATGCGTCAGCTTGGCTATGAAAAGGCTCAGATTTTGCCGCTGATACAGCAATCGATGGAAGGAGAAGAACAATGAGCACTTTATTGGAATGTAAAAAACTGACAAAATGCTACCGATCCAAGGAGGTCTTAAAGCAGGTAGACCTGACGCTGGAGAGCGGGCATATGATCGGGATCTTGGGGCCAAACGGCAGCGGTAAGACAACGCTGATCAAAATGATCAACGGACTTTTGACGCCGTCAGCAGGTGAGATTTTATTTTGTGGGGAAAGGATCGGGGTACAGAGCAAAAAGCATATTTCTTATCTGCCGGATCAGACATATTTGAATATGAACCAGAGAGTAAAGGACGTTGTGGATTTTTTTAAGGAATTTTATGAGGATTTTGAGGAGGGCCGCGCCTATGCGATGCTGGATAAGCTGCAGATCAAAGCTGCGGACCGCTTGAAAACGATGTCCAAGGGAACAAAAGAAAAGGTGCAGCTTGTGCTCGTGATGAGCCGCAGGGCTAAGCTGTATGTGCTGGATGAGCCGATTGCAGGCGTTGATCCGGCGGTACGTGATTATATTTTAAATACGATACTCGTTAACTATGAACCGGAAGCTTCGGTGCTGATCGCGACACACCTGATCGCAGATATTGAAAATATTTTGGATGAGGTCGTGCTGTTGAAAGACGGGCAGGTATTCCGCCATTCTGATGTGGATGAGATACGCAGCACAGAAGGCAAGTCGGTAGACGCATATTTCAGGGAGGTATTCAAATGCTAAGAAAATTATGGAAACAGGAAGCAAAAGCATCGGGGAGAACGATTGTCGGTATGTATGGTGTGCTGGCTGCTGCAACCATATTTTTGATCTTGCTGTTTTTGGCCAGCAAACTTGTTGGCGAAGGCGTGATGAACGTTATTTTTGCGATCGGATGCAGTATTTACGCATTGACGGTGATTACTGTTGCGGTTACCAATTTTATTTTTCTTTGTGTACGGTTTTACCAGACCATGTATTCACACCAGGGGTATCTGACGCATACGCTTCCGGTAAAATCGACGCAGATTTTACACATAAAGCTTGCGGTATCGTTCGTATACTTTTTTTTGACCGTGTTCTTTTTGATCGCTTCCTTTTTGATCATTGGGATCAATATGGATGGAAAATCTTTTGTCGTCGTATGGGAGCTGTTTTGCAGTTGGGTTGCGGAAATATCCGAGCAGCTGAATATACCGGGAAGCGTATTCGTGTTGTTTGGTTTTGCATTGATGGTGCTTGGGTGTCTGGATGCGCTGCTGCTGTTTTTTGCAGGAAGCTCCATCGGACAGCTGTTTCATCGTTCTAAGGGAGCTTGTGGGATTGCGGCTGGGATCGTGCTGTATTACGGCACGCAGTTTGTTTCGCTTTTTTTGGTGCTTCTTGGAGCAGGGCTTTTTGAGATGCTGTCCGTTGGGAATCTTGCGTTATGGGCTATGGGAGGAGTATGCCTTTTGATGACTGTGTGGGCGGTTGTCTATTATATGATCAACCGGGTGGTTGTGCAGAGGCATTTGAATCTGGAGTAAGCAGCGGCAGACGTAACGTGATCGAAAACAGATCCCCATCAAGAGCAGCGGACACGGTTCCGTCCAGCTGCCTTGTCAGCTCTTTTACGATCGCAAGTCCAAGCCCTGTCGACCTGCGGCTTCTGGACATATCCGTCGTATAAAAGCGGTCAAAAATGCAGGCAAGGTCGCTCTCTTCAATGCTGTCTGTGCGGTTTGCCATCCGGATGACCGCGCAGGAGCCTTCTGTCGACAGGGACATTTGGTAATCTCCGGTGCCGTGGACGAGCGCATTTTTTATAAGATTTTCTACGATCCGCGTGAACGCCTGACGGTCGGCAGGGATCTGGCAGGGTGTTTTTGGAAGCTGTACGTCTGGTTCGCAGCCTTTGTGTAAAAAATCAGTATAAAACATAGATATAATTTCAGCAAACAGGTTCGAGGCGTTGATCGGCTCGATCGTAAGCGGCAGCTCTCCAGCCTCGATACGGGTATAGAAAAACAACTGGTCCAGCATTTGCGCCAGTGCATCTAGGCGCTGCTTTGCTGTCTGGGTATATTCCTGCCGTTTTTGCTCTGGCAGTTCTGTATTGCAGAGCAGCTGCAGATAGCCTTTTGCCGAGGTCAGCGGCGTGCGGATATCGTGTGAAATGCTTGTGATGCTCTCACGGTAGCTGCGGTTTTCCTTTAAGAGCTGTTCTATGGCCAGATGGTTTTCTTTCATAAGGTCATTCCAAAGGGTGACGATCTGTGCCATGTTTCCGGCAGGTAAGGCCGAGGTAAATAGGATCCTGGTCTTGCTGCGGGAGGCAATCTGCAGCTCCTGCAGCATATGACGGGCCTGCTTTTGGTAGCTGGCGAGCCGAGCGGTTTGGATACCCGCCCATACGAAAAGCAATAGGATCGTAAGAATCAGAATCAGGTACATAAGGCTTGGCTCCTTTGGAATACCAGCGAGTCAGTACACGAGTACATCGTTAACGGATATCGGTTTTGTTAAAATGCCAGATGCCGGCTGCGGTTGTCAGTATAATCCAGAAAGCAGCCACAAGCAGGGTTTCTATCCAATAGCCGGTGGTAAACCCTTCAAACGGACAGCCGGCTATTCTCGTGACCGGCCAGTACTGCGAAGGGGTAAACGCGTGATCCGCAAATTGCAGATCGATCACATTCAATAGGAGAGCCGGAAATGAGATGATACAGATGCCTATGGCAATGCCGGCTGCAAGGTTGCGGCTGAGCTCTCCGATAAATACAAATAGGGACGACAGAGAAGTGATCATGATCATCTGCAGTATGATATAGACCGGAAGGTTTTTCCAGAAATTCCTGTCAAAAGCTTGTGCACCCATAAATATCCATCCGCAGATTAATGTTGCGGCAATGCCTGTCACGGCGATCAGGATCGTGGCAAGGATGCTCGCAAACAGCTTAGAAAGATAAATGCTGCTGCGGGAACAGCCTTTTCCGGCAATATTTTTCATCATGCCGCTGCTGTATTCACGGATAACGAAGATACTGATAAAAATGCATAGAATACAGCCTATGCTGTCGCCGGAAAAAGCTTCCTGCAGCATATCCATAATATGGAGGCTGTCCCAGAGAGAGCCGGAGCTGGTTGGCTCATTGTTCTTGATGGATACGGAGAAGCTGCCGCTTGGGTCGGCGATTTTTTCTTTTTGTATCTTATCCATCAGAAATATGGTAGAAAACATAAATAAAATGAAAGCGGCGGTTACGGCCATACATACGTAAAAGCTTTTACTTTTTTTTAGTTTATAGGTTTCTGCGTTTAATAAGCAAAGCATTGTTTTTTCCTCCTGTTTTTGATCGGTGTGTGCTTAACGCGGCTCCTTTGGGCCGCTGCCGAGCAGCTCCATAAAATAGCCTTCCAAATCCTGTCCTGCCAGATAGCTTTCCCGCAGGCAGACGCCGTTTTGCACGAGTGTCTCGTTGATGAGCGCGGATTCCTCCAGACGTTCAAAGACACGCAAAAGCTCCGGCTGAGGTACGTCATAGCTGTGGATGTCAAGCTTTCGTTCCAAGACCTGGGCAGCTATATGCGGCTTATCAACCGATAGCTTTAGGCAGCGTCTACAGCGCTGTTCCAGATCGTCTGTGTGAAATTCCTGGATCAGGGAGCCGTTTCGAATAATGCCGTAGTGCGTTGCGATCTTGGAAAGCTCTCCGAGGTTGTGGCTGGAAATGAGGATGGTGATCTGTTTTTCTCGGTTCAGCCGCAGCAGCAGGTCGCGGATTTCTTTGATCCCTGCAGGGTCTAAGCCGTTGATCGGCTCGTCTAAAATTAAAAAGTCCGGGCTGCGCAGCATAGCGATTGCAATGCCAAGCCGCTGCTTCATTCCCATCGAAAAATGCTTTGCCTTCTTTTTGCCAGTGTCGGAAAGTCCGACCAGTGCAAGCAGGCTGTCAATCCTGCCCCGGTCTAAGATACCGAGGCTGCGTCGCATGGTTTCCATATTTTCTGCCGCGGTCATGCTCGGATAAATGCCGGGGCTTTCGATGAGCGTCCCGATGCGGATGCGTTCTTTTTCCAGATCTTTTGATCCAAACAGCGTCATGCTGCCTGCGCTTGGCGCCGCAAGTCCGGCGGCCATACGCATAAACGTCGTCTTTCCGGCGCCGTTTTTTCCGATAAATCCGTAAATGCTGCCTTTTTCTACGTGCATTGTAACAGCGTTGACCGCTTTATGGCTGCCGTATATTTTTGTCAGCGCGTCGGTTTGTAATACATATTCCATAGCTTTTCCTTTCTTGTGCTTGGTTGTAACGGTTATTGACAGAGAAAAGTATAACCACGGAATTTTTAGAAACATTAGGAAAAGTATTAAGAAAGTATAAAGTTTATTTCATTTTAAATCCAATGCCCCAGACGGTCTGGATGTAGCTTTCGTTTGGATTGTGCTTGGAAAGCTTCTGGCGGATATTGCTGATATGTACATTGATCGCATTGTCCTCGCCTAAAAATTCCTCATTCCAGACAGATTCGTATAAATTGCTTTTTGTAAACACCTTATCCGGATGTTCCATAAAAAGCTCTAGAATCTGGTATTCGCGTTTCGTCAGGGAAAGCTCGCTGTCGCCTGCGAATGCGGTGTGGCTGTCAGGGTAAAGGGTAAGGTCCTTATAGCGGATCGTACGGGACGTATCCAGTAAAGCTGCGTCCGGCTGCCTGGCATCTGACCGGTGGCTGCGTCTTAGGACAGCCTCCAGCCGGGCAAGCAGCTCTTCGGTATCAAAGGGCTTGGTCACATAATCATCGGCTCCGGCGCGCAGCAGCAGGATACGTAAAGCGGTATCGTCTTTAGCGGAGGCTATGATGACGGCGGTTTCCTTTGCTTCGGCCTTGATACGGCCAAGCAGCGTCTCACCTGTCATGCCTGGAAGCATCAGATCTAGGATCACGGCGTCGTACGGCTGTTTTTTCAGATACAGCAGCGCCTCGGTGCCGGAATACGCCTGCGTTGTGCGGTAACCATTTAAAGTAAGAAGCTCGCTCAGCATTTTATTGATATCGTTGTCGTCCTCGACGATCAGGATGTGTGTCTGCATTAGTAATCCCTCAAGGCTTTCGTAGTAATTGATGTATCTTTTTTAATCTTACAACGGATTAGGTGCGGCGTCAATAAAAGACAAAACATTTATCTTTTCATATCCGGCCAACTGTGGTAAGATATCAGAAACATGAAGCGGGTATCGCATGACTGACAGAATAAACGGGAGGGTACTAGGATGAATATCACGATCACAGGCAATTTAGGAAGCGGCAAATCCAGTGTTTGCAAGGAGCTTGCGGCGGCTGGATTTACGATCATCTCGGCAGGGGATATTTTTCGAGAGATTGCCAAGGAGAAGGGAATGACGGTGATTGAATTAAACGAAGCAGCGAAAAAGGACCGCAGCATTGACGATATGCTGGATGCGCGCAGTACGCAGCTTGGGAAAACGATGGATCATACGGTGTTTGATTCCCGGCTTGCCTGGCACTTTGTGGAAAAAAGCTTTAAGGTGTTTTTAATGGTAGATATGCAGGAGGCGGCAAGGCGGGTATTTGACGGCAGCAGCCGCGGCGCGGAGGTGTATCGAGACAGGTCCGAGGCGCTCGACGGGCTTAAGGCGCGCGCTGGACTGGAGAAAGAACGGTTTTTAGAGCTGTATGGCTTGGATTATTACGATGCGCGTAATTATGATCTGGTGCTTGAGAGTACCTGCGCCTCTCCAGGGCAGCTCGCGCAGGAGATCCAGCGGAATTTTGAGCTGTATCAAAAACAACCGTTTTCCGCCAAGGTGGAATGCAATTTAAGCTGTCTGTATCCGTCGGCGCCGTCTTCAGCAATAGATCTGGACAGGCTGGCGCAGATCTGCCGAGAAGAAACGGAGGAAAATCAGACGTTGTGTGCAGGCGGTGTGTTTAGCGTCAGGGAAAAGGACGGGTATTATTATCTGGAACAGGGACATCACCGCGCGCTCGGCGCGGCAGCGGCCGGGAAAGTGTTTGCGCAGGTCGGCAGCATTCGCTTTGGAGAGCAGCAGGAAGCGGCGGGGCTTTCTATGCAGGATATGGAGGCGTATGAGCAGGCGGGTAAATTCCGCTATACTGCAAATCCGGTGCAGCTTCCGAGGAAGGACGGATATATGGTGGATTTTTCGAGGGTGTTTACAGGCTAGATCCTAATATTTTGATCACAGAATATGAAATTTTACTATGAGGGGGTACTGCAATGGAAAAACAAAAGATCATTCAGATGTTTGCGTTGGAAGGAACGCTTGTCGGTGTTCAGGAATACGGCAGCGGCCATATCAACCGGACGGAGCTTGTGGAAATGGAGCGGGACGGGCAGCGGGAAAAATATATCCTGCAGCGGATCAATACGGATATTTTCCAGGATGTCGACGGGCTGATGGAAAATATTGTAGGTGTAACAGATTATTTAAGGACAAAGATCAAAGAACGCGGCGGCGATCCGGACAGAGAGGCGCTTTGGGTAATCCCTGCAAAGGACGGCGCCAGCTATTGCCGCGCGGACGAGGACTGTTACCGGATGTACCGTTTTATTCAGGATGCCGTATGTTATGACGCGGTGCGCGAGCCGGGAGATTTTTATGAAAGCGCGCTGGCGTTTGGGACGTTTCAGTCGTTGTTGGCGGATTATCCGGCCGATACGCTCCATGAGACGATCCCGGATTTTCATAATACGCCGAAGCGCTTTGCGGATTTTAGCCGGTTCGTGCAGGAGGATGTGTGCGGGCGTGCGGCGCTTGCGCACAAGGAGATCGCGTTTATCAAAGAGCGCGGGCATGAAATGTCCGTACTGACGGATCTGCTGGCGGCTGGAGAGCTTCCGCTGCGTGTCACGCATAATGATACGAAGCTGAATAATGTCATGCTGGACGCTAAGACGGGAAAAGGGGTCTGCGTCATTGACTTGGATACCGTCATGCCAGGGCTTGCGGTTCATGATTTCGGGGATTCGATACGCTTTGGGGCGAATACGGCGGCGGAGGATGAAACGGACCTTTCAAGGGTGTCGCTGGATCTGGGGCTTTATGAACGATATCTGGATGGATTTTTGCAAGGATGTCAGGGAAGCCTTACGCAAAAGGAACGGGAAATGCTGCCGATGGGGGCAAAAATGATGACACTGGAATGCGGGATGCGCTTTTTGGCGGACTACCTTTCCGGAGATACTTATTTCCGCATTCACAGAGAGCATCATAATCTGGACCGCTGCCGTACGCAGCTGGCGCTTGTGGCGGATATGGAGCGCAAATGGGAGCAGATGGAGGAGCTGGTACGAAAGTTTAGTTAATATCATATTGTATGGAGGGAATTTTTATGGAGAAGAAAAAAGGACGCGTGACAATACCAACAGATATGGACGTCGTAGCAGATACGGTGCGCCTTGCGCAAAAATGGGGCGCGGATGCGGTGCGTGACTGCGATGGTACGGAGTTTCCGACAGAATTAAAGGATGCGGGCTTAAAGGTATATGCCACGTATTATACGACGCGGAAGGACAACGAATGGGCGAGGGCAAATCCGGACGAGATCCAGCAGATGTATGTGATGACGCCGATTTATACAGCATCGGATGAAAAGCTGCGCATTCCGCTGATGAAGGGCCTGCATCCGGATATGCTGATGTTAAATACAAAGGATTCGATCACCCGCTGGTGGGAGGTCGTTGACCGTACGACCGGGGAGGTTGTTCCGGTGGCGGACTGGAGCTTCCACGAAGCAGGCGGGGAGGTTTGCGTAAAGAGTATTCCGTTTCATGATTATACGGTCAGCTTTCTTGCGTATATTATTTGGGATCCGGTGCATATGTACAATGCGACGGTCAACAGCTGGGAAGGCGTGGAGCATCAGATGACCTTTGACGTGCGCCAGCCTAAGACCCGCGCGTTTACTATGGAGCGGCTGGAGCGCTTTATCAAAGAGCATCCATATGTGGATGTGCTGCGGTTTACAACGTTTTTCCATCAGTTTACGCTGATCTTTGATGAGCTATGCCGGGAAAAATATGTGGACTGGTATGGGTATTCCGCATCGGTCAGCCCGTATATCCTGGAGCGGTTTGAGCAGGAGGCAGGGTATCCGTTCCGCCCGGAATATATTATTGACGAAGGGTATTATAACGGCCAGTACCGGATCCCTTCGAAAGAATATAAGGATTTTCTTGCGTTCCAGAGGCGGGAGGTCGCAAAGCTTGTCAAAGAGATGGTGGATATCACGCATACGCAGCAGAAAGAAGCGATGATGTTTTTGGGCGACCATTGGATCGGGACAGAGCCGTATTTGGAGGAGTTTGCAGGGATCGGTCTGGATGCGGTTGTCGGCAGCGTGGGCAATGGTGCGACGCTGCGGCTGATCAGCGATATCGAGGGCGTGTCCTATACAGAGGGGCGGCTGCTGCCGTATTTCTTCCCAGATACGTTTTACGAGGGAGGCGACCCGGTGAGGGAAGCAAAGGAAAACTGGGTGACGGCGCGCCGTGCTATTTTGCGCAAGCCGGTCGACCGGATCGGGTATGGAGGCTATTTAAAGCTGGCGCTGGATTTTCCGGAATTTGTGGAATATGTGGAGTCGGTCTGTGAGGAGTTCCGCCAGCTGTATGATAATATCGCGGGCAGTAAGCCGTATTGTGCCGCAAGGGTGGCGGTATTGAATTGCTGGGGAAAAATGCGCTCTTGGGGATGCCATATGGTACACCACGCAATTTATTTTCCGCAGAATTATTCGTATGCGGGGATCATCGAGGCGCTTGCGGGTTCGCCGTTTGAGGTCAGCTTTATCAGCTTTGATGATATAAAGGCGCAGCCAGAGCTGCTGCAGCAATTTGATGTGCTGATCAATGTCGGGGACGCGGATACCGCGCATACCGGGGGAGAATGGTGGTGCGACCCGGTGGTATCCTGCGCGGTCAAGCGGTTTGTATATGAAGGCGGCGGTATGATCGGCGTTGGGGAGCCTTCGGCGCATCAGGCGAACGGACATTTCTTTCAGCTGTCAAATGTATTTGGCGTGGAGCAGGAGCGCGGGTTTACGTTAGGCTATGATAAATATAACTGGCAGGAGCATTCGCATTTTATTACAGAGGATGTGGAAGGCGAGCTGGATTTCGGAGAAGGAAAGAAAAATATCTATGCGCTGGACAGCGCGCAGGTGTTGATTACAAAAGACAGGAACGTGCAGCTTGCTGTCAACAGCTTTGGCGCAGGACGCGCGGTCTATATCAGCGGTCTTCCGTATAATTTTATCAACAACCGTCTGCTGCACCGGGCGGTATTGTGGAGCGCGGGACTTGAGGACAGGCTTTGCCGCTGGTTTTCTAAAAATCCATATGTGGAGGTGCACGCATATCTGGAAACCGGGAGGTACTGCGCGGTAAATAACACGGATAAGCCGCAGCAGACGGTGATATACCAAGGCGACGGCACAAGCTTTGAACTTACGATGGAAGCAAACCAGATTTTGTGGTATGAAATGCAAAAATAAGGAGTGTTCAGATGTATGATTATCGGATTATCGGGCAGGTTGTAAGAAAACCGAAGGCAATGTCCGGAGTGCTGAAAAAGATGATGGTTTTTTTTGCAGTTGTTTTTCTGCTGCTTGGGATCATGATATCACAAGGATTTATGCTGCCGGGATTTCTGCTTGTTGTGCTTTACTTTAGTTACAGTGTATTAAGCCAGCGGGAGTATGAGTATGTGCTGGAGGGACAGACGCTTACGATCGATGTGATCTTAGGAAAGCGCTACCGCAGGACGGCGCATATCTTGGAGCTGAACACGATGGAGGCTACGGCGCCGAGCCGGCATGAAGCAGTTGCCAGATACCGGAAGGATACTGGAACGATACGGCTTCCAAAGTATGATTATACTTCTTATGAAGAGGATACGCCGTTCTATACGATGATCGTAATGGAAAACAGGCAGAAGATCAAGCTGCTTTTGGACCTCAGCGAGGAGATGCTGCAGGCGTTGAAAAGAAGTTATCCGGACAAGGTGTTTTTGTCCTGAGAAGGTTCCTAAGGTATTTTGACGGAAAAATAAGATTGTTCCTGTTATTATCCAAAATTACCGGTTATTTCTATGTCTATTTTAGATAAAAAAATTGTTGTTTTTTCGTCAATATTATGCAAACGCTCTATTTTTGATTAAATATGCAATTTATATAAGCGAATATGCAAACTTTGATCTGGAATGAATTGTTATAATAAACCTGTCGAAAATAATTATCTAAAGGAGGATAATAAGTATGAAAAAGAAATTATTTGCAGCTTTACTTGCTGGTATGATGGTAGTATCCGCAGCAGCCTGTGGAAGTGGTGATGATGGGGCAGCTGGCGATGACGCAGCCGACAAAAATAACGAGGCAACTGGCGATGACGCGACCGGTGATGATGCGGCGACTGGCGATGACGCTGCAACCGGCGACGATGCAAGCACAGGAGATTCTGAGGGCAGCTCTTCAGGCAGCGGCAAGCTGACTGTATGGGCTTGGGATCAGACCTTTAATATCAAGGCTATGAACCTTGCAGCAGAGCAGTATAAAAAAGATCATCCGGATTTTGAGCTTGAGGTAGTGGAGACATCTTCAGACGACTGCCAGACAAAGCTTACAACTTGCGCAAATGCAGGAGATTTCAGCACTATGCCGGATATCGTGCTGATGCAGGATAACAGCTATCAGAAATTCTTAAAGAGCTATCCGGAAGCGTTTACCGATCTGACAGACTGCGGCATTAACTGGGATGATTTTGCAGCATTAAAGCAGAGTTATTCTATGGCAGACGGAAAGCATTATGGTGTACCGTATGACAACGGTGTATGCGCAGCTTTCTATCGCACGGATGTTCTGGAAGAGGCTGGTTATAAGATTGACGACCTTAAGGACATTACTTGGTCTAAATTTATCGAGATCGGCCAGGCAGTTCATGAAAAAACAGGTAAATACCTTCTGACAAGCGAAGCGACAGGCGGCGATATCATCATGCTGATGATCCAGTCCTGCGGTGCGAACTTTGTAAATGAAGAAGGCAAAGCATACATAACAGGCAATGAGATTGCAGAAAAATGTATCGATCTTTACACAGAAATGATTAAGAAGGATGTTGTAAAGCTTGTAAATAACTGGGATGAATATGTAAAGACTGTAACAGACGGCGAAGCTGCTGGTATTGTAAACGGCAACTGGATGAACGGAACGCTTGTAGGTATTGAGGATCAGAAGGGTCTGTGGCAGATTACAACGATCCCGAAAGTAGACGGTGTAGATAGCGCTACGAATTATGCGAACAACGGCGGTTCCTCTTGGTATATTACTACAAACTGCCAGGATAAAGAGCTTGCAATGGACTTCCTGCTGAGTACATTTGGTTCCAGCACAGAATTTTATGACACAATCCTTCCAGAAACATCTGGTATTGCTTGCTACTTACCGGCAGGTGAATCAGAAGTTTATAATGAGCCAGTAGAATTTTATGGCGGACAGCCGATCTACTCTACATTAGTAGAATACTCTTCTAATATACCGGAATTTACAAAGACTCCGTACCACTATGAAGCAAGAGAAGCTGTAAATACGGCAATCATCAATATCGTAAACGGTACTGCAAAAGAAGACGCTTTGCAGGAAGCACAGGAAACACTTGAATTTAAGATGGCAGAGTAATTGTCTGTAATCCAAATGACAGTGTATAGGCTGCGTTTACAGACATTTAGCGCTGTGTAAGACGGGCGCTTGATACGGGGAACTAAGAACAGTTCCCCGTATTCATTCAAAAGCTCTTTGAAGAGCTTGGTAACAGCTTTGTCTGACGGGCTGTTATTGAATAAGAGGGGAGGTATTTTTGTGAACGCAAATAAAAGAGGCATGACGCTGATCACAAAGCAAAGAATTGCCGGCTGGACATTTTTAACACCGGCAGCGCTGATGATCGCGGTTATGAGTTTTTACCCGATGGTCCAGGCATTTATTATTTCCCTGCAGACCGGAACGGGTGCAAATATGAGGTTCGCAGAGCCAATATTTAACAATTATAAGAGGATTCTTGCTGATAAAGTATTTCAGCAGTCTATCATCAATACGTTTATGTATCTGCTGATACAAGTGCCGATCATGCTGCTTCTTGCAATCCTGCTGGCACAGCTGTTAAATAATCAGCAGTTAAGATTCAAAGGCTTATTCCGTACTTGTGTATTTCTTCCATGTGCAACATCGCTTGTTTCTTATGCTATTATTTTCCGTTCACTATTTGCACAGGAAGGACTGATCAATACCATTCTGGTAAACCTGCATATTCTGGACAGGGGATACAATTTCCTGGGCAATTCCTTGAGCGCGAAATTTGTGATCATTATTGCTCTTGTCTGGAGATGGACTGGGTACAATATGGTATTTTACCTGGCCGGTCTGCAAAATATTGAATATTCTGTATATGAGGCAGCCAAGATCGACGGAGCGAACGGATGGAAAACATTCTGGCGTATTACGGTTCCGCTGTTGAAGCCTACGATCATTATGACGGTTATTACTTCGATCAACGGTACATTGCAGCTCTTCGATGAGTCCGTAAACCTGACGAAGGGTGGGCCTGCAAATTCGACGATCACAATGTCTCATTATGTTTATAATACATGCTTTATCAATGTCCCGAATTTCGGCTATGCTTCCGCGATGGCGTTTTTGATTTTCCTGATGGTAGCTATTCTGGCATTGATCAATTTGAAAGTAGGTGATACGCGTGATTAAGAAAAACAATTCCATGATCCAGCGCAGACTGATACCAACTTATATTTTTCTTACGATTGTATCTATAATATCCGTATTTCCGCTCTATTGGATGATCTCTGCGGCTACGAATACATCTACGGATATTTCCAGAGGGCGTATCCTGCCAGGTACGCATTTTATCGAAAATTTTAAAAACCTGACGAGCCAGCAGCCGCTGTGGCGCGCGCTTGGAAATTCATTTCTGTATGCTTTTGTGACAACGGTTGTCTGCTTACTGATCTGTTCGATCGCAGGCTATGGATTTGAAATCTATAATGATAAATGGAAAGATAAGCTGTTTTCCATCCTGCTGCTTGCGATGATGGTGCCGCAGGTAGCGACAATGGTACCGCTGTTCCAAATGTTTTCCAAGGCAAAGCTGTTGAATACGACGCTTGGATTTATTCTGCCGATGATATCGACGCCGTTTATGATTATGATGTTCCGACAGCACGCGAGGTCGTTTCCGATCGATATTATTGAGGCTGCCAGGATTGACGGGTTAAACGAGGTACAGATCTTCTTCCGTATGTTTATGCCAACGATGAAATCTACCTATGCGGCTGCTGCGGTAATCACGTTTATGAATGCGTGGAACTCCTATTTGTGGCCGAAGGTTATTATGACCGACAATAAATCCTTGACGATGCCGATGCTTATTGCAAACCTGATCACAGGCTATGTGATCGATTATGGAATGCTGATGTGCGGTGTATTGTTCTGCTCGATCCCTACGATGATCATTTTCTTCGTATTGCAGAAGCAGTTTGCAGAAGGTATTACCGGAGCAGTAAAATAAAGAAGGCTTTACCATCCATCTTCCATATGGATCTGGGATTTTAAAAGCTGCTGTTCATAATTATCCGGGCACTTGCGCCATTCATTTGGTGAAGTGCCCATAACTTTCTTAAAGTTTCTGATAAAAGTGGAAAATGTGGCAAAGCCGCATTTATTCGCAATATCTGTGACAAATTCATCGGTGCGCTTTAGCAGCTCGCAGGCTGCGCGGATGCGTACCAAGTTGATATATTCCATCGGACCCATATTCATATAAGAAGAAAATATCTTACGAAAATGCGATTCGCTCAGATGGCAGTTTGCTGCTAACTCCTGGATTTTCAATGGTTCCATATAGTGCATGGAAATAAAATCAAGTGACTGCGCGATGGGAACGGTTTCTTTTGGCGGCAGCTTTTCGGGCAGGCGGATTTCCGTGTTTTCCCTTGCGATACTGATGAGCAGCACGGTCAATTCTGCCATTGCTTCCTCCAGATAAAAATCTTCCTTCGTACGCATCAGATCCAAGACGGCGCGGATTGCCTTTCCGATTTTCGGGCTTTCTGCTTCCGGCTTTAGATATGCCTTGGAGTTGATCCGGGAGGTCATTTGGCTGATGCGCCGGATACCGCTTTGGCAGGTTTGACTAAGCAGCATCTCAATATCAACAAACAAATATTCCCAACTGCTGTCTGTTCCTGGTTCACTGTTTGTCGTGTGCAGGCAATTTTGCGGAATAACAGTAAAGTAGTTTTTATGATAGCGGTGCTCCTCTGTACCGATCGCAAGCGTTCCGGTACCGTCATAGCAATAGCCGATTTCCAGGTAATTGTGGAAATGCAGGTAATCGATGCCTTTTCCGTACTGCTGCCTCCAGCTTTCTCCGAACAATGCCAGAAATGGAATATCATTTGGCATTTTATAATATCTAAATTCAATTTTTGATGTTCCCCTGTTTGGCATAACGCGCAGGCTCCTTTTCAATATCGTAAAATTACTTCTAGTATAGCAGATGATAGGAGCCGTTTCAATAAAATTTTTCCTGCGCTGTTGTCTGCCGCAGCTTGCGCATACTATAGTAAAAGCTGAAAAACAGTACGATGTCGGCTCCTGCCCAGGCAGCGATCTCTGCGTAAAAAATGCCGTCTCGTCCGAGCGCCAGCGGCAGCAGCAGGGCGGCCGCGGTACGCATGGCAAATTCCGCGCAGCCGGAAACCATCGGCAGTACGGTATTTCCAAGCCCTTGAATGCAGGAGCGTGTGACATGGAGGTAATACAATACCGGCAGGAAGAGACTCATGATAAATAAGTAATGATAAGCGATAGCGAGCGTATCAGCCGTCGTCTTTTTATCTCCATTGATAAAGCACAGCAAGATCCATTTTCCGGCAAAGATCATGACCGCGGCAATGACTGCAGAGGTGATGAGCGCTATGACGAGTGCTTCCCGATAGCCTTTGCGGATGCGGGAAGGCTTTCCTGCGCCGAGGTTTTGCCCAGTGTAGGTCGTCATGGAGAAGCCGTAGGAGGTTGCCGCCACTTCCAGCATACCGTACAGCTTGTTCGTAGCGGTAAAGCCTGCGATAAAAGCAACGCCGAAGCCGTTGACAACAGACTGCACGATCATACCGCCGACCGAAATGACAAAGTTCTGGAACGCCATTGGTGTGCCGAGCTTCATCAGACGCATATGCAGCCCTGTATGAATATCAAGATCCTCCCGCTGGAATTTTAAAATGTCAATACGCATCATTTTAAATAAGCAGAACAAGCTGGAGCAAAGCTGTGCCAATACGGTAGCAGCCGCCGCTCCGAATACGCCAAGCTGCAGTACCGGAACAAATAAGAGATCCAGCCCGATATTGATGAAGGAAGCGCAGATCATCGCATACAGCGGTGTTTTGCCGTCACCGAGCGAACGCAGGATAGAGGCAAACAGGTTGTAAGCCATAACGACCGGAATGCCCCAGAACATCGTGCGCATATACAGCATCGTATTTGCCCAGACAGAATCCGGCGTATGCAGCATCTCCAGCATCCATGCAGCGAAAAGCTGTCCTCCGGCAAGCATAATGACAGCGCTTGCCGCAGATAAAAAAGCGGAATTGACAATGACATTACGCAGCCTTTTGTACTGTCCGGCTCCGAAGTCTTGGGACATCTGGATACCGAAGCCCTGCGTAAAGCCTTGGATCATGCCCTGCATCATCCAGATGATCCATTCGGCGGCGCCGACAGCTGCGATACCGGATACGCCGAGCACTTGCCCGACAATGGCGGCATCCGCAATCGTATAAAACTGCTGAAATAGGTTGCCGAGCATCAGCGGCAAGGCAAAAGAGAGGATCAGACGACCCGGTGGTCCAGAAGTCATATTGCGCAGAGTTGGCATGGCGGTAGCTCCTTTCATGAAAGAGTTTCGTTTGTTGCGATAAATGGTTAATGCGGATATGATACCATAGGAATTGGCGAAATGCCAGAGGTTTTTGAAAAAATGTTTGCGGAATTATCTATTGTGAAGGCAGGAAAACTATGATAAGGTGGAGACAGAAGGACTTTTGCGGGATTCGTGCGGATCAGGGAAAGGAGAAACGGAAAATGGGAAGGTTTGTCAATCCGGGCAACCGTGCATTTGCGGTGGCTCTTCGTTCGGAAATCTATATCGATAAAACAGGGCTGATCGAATATACAAATAGAGTGCTGGATACAAAGCAGGCTTTGATCTGCAACAGCAGGCCGCGCCGTTTCGGAAAATCAACGACGGCTGATATGCTTACAGCATATTATTGCAGGGGATGCGATTCAAGGCAAATGTTTTCCGGACTATCCATTAGCAGGACGGAAGGTTTTTCGAGGCATCTGAACCAGTATGATGTTATTCACTTTGACGTACAATGGTGCTCGGAGCCTGCGGGAGGAGCGTCCAAAGTCGTTTCTTATATGAAAAAAAGTGTGATTGAAGAGCTGCGGGAGGAATATGCGGGGATTCTGCCAGACGAAACAACTTCGCTTGCCGATGCTCTTTCTTATTTGAATTTCACAGCGGGTAAGAAATTTATTGTGATCATAGATGAGTGGGATGTGCTGATTCGCGACGAGGCTGCAAACATAGATGTGCAGGAAGAATACATCAGCTTTCTCCGCGGGCTGTTCAAAGGTACGGAGCCTACGAAATATCTGCATCTTGCATATTTGACAGGAATCCTGCCGATCAAAAAGTTAAGGACACAATCCGCTCTGAATAATTTTATGCAATTTACCATGATAAATCCGGGGGTGCTTGCGCCGTATGTTGGATTTACAGAAGATGAGGTCAGGACTCTTTGTAAGGTCTATGACAGGGATTTTGAGAAAGTAAGATACTGGTATGACGGATATCGTCTTGGAGACTACCATGTGTACAATCCGAATGCGGTTGTATGCTTGATGCTGCAAGGCGATTACCAAAGCTACTGGTCAGACACGGCTGCTTACGAATCGATTGCACATTTGATTAATATGGATTTTGACGGTTTAAAAACAGCGGTCATTACGATGCTGTCAGGTGAATGTGTGAACATTCGAACAAATACGTATCAGAATGACATGGTTACGTTTAAAAATAAAGATGACATTCTTACTGCGCTGATACATCTTGGGTATCTTGCTTATGACCGGAAAAACCAGACTGCGCTGATTCCGAATGAAGAGATACGAAGCGAGTTTTCTCAGCTATTGGAGGAGAACAGATGGAGTGAATTTTTGCAGCTTCAAAGAGAATCCGATGAGCTTTTGGAGGCAACTTTGGAAATGGATGGTAAGGCAGTAGCGGAAAAGATAGAGAAGATCCATAATGAATACGCATCTGTGATACAGTATAATAATGAAAATGCTTTGAGCAGCGTACTGGCGATCGCCTATTTAAGTGCTATGCGGTATTATTACAAGCCAGTGCGAGAAATGCCGACAGGAAGAGGGTTTGCTGATTTTGTATTTCTTCCGAAGGCAGAATACGCAGGCAGCTATCCGGTGCTTCTGACCGAACTGAAATGGGATAAAAATGTGCAGGCAGCGATTTGTCAAATAAAAGAAAGAAGATATCCTGATGCATTGGAATCGTATGCAGGTCATATTTTGCTTGTTGGTATCAGTTATGATAAAAAGAGCAAGGAGCATTCTTGTGTGATCGAAGCATTTTACAGGCAGGATTAACTGGATATGAACATAGCAGTATGAGATATGTGTGATTTCTCAACAAGGAGCTGTCAGCGCTAGGGCGTTTCTTAAAATGCTTTTCGCAAACTGTGAAGCATATCTCACGGAAAGCATTTTTAAGACACGTTTTAAGGCTGCTGGCAGCTCCGATTGCAGCGCCTGCTGCGCAGGCTAGTTAATGGCGTCTGGATCACGTCTGTCTATAAATTTGCCAGTGCATCCTGGCAGATGGTATGTATGCCGTTTTTATTCAGCACTTCAATCGCTTTTTCATTGTCCTCTACCCGCAGTACCATATAAGCGGTTGCTTTTTTCCGCGTCAGAAACGCGTACATATATTCCAGATTCACGCCGCCGTCGCCGAGCATTTTTAAAATATGGAACAGGCTTCCCGGTTCGTCCGGCATTTCTACAGCAAGTACAGGCGTTATGGAGGCTACATAGCCTGCCTCCTTTAATATACAGGATGTTTTGTATGCATCGTCTACGATAATACGTACAACGCCGAAATCCTGTGCTTCTGCGATGGATAACGCACGCATATCAATTTGCGACTGGTGCAGATATTCGGTCAGTTCCGCCAGCTTTCCCGGCTTATTTTCTACAAAAATAGATATTTGCTTTACGGTCATAGATCCCCCTCCTGTCTGTTTTTTATCCTTGATACAGATTTCGCTGGTCGATGACACGGACAGCTTTTCCTTCGCTGCGTGTGATGGTTTTTGGATTGACCAGCTTTACTTTTACATAAATACCAAGCATTGCTTTTAATGCGCCTATCAGCTTCTTTTCACGTTCTGCAACAACACCCGCATTATCAGAGAACATTTCCGGTGTCATTTCAACCTGCACTTCTATGGTGTCGCTGTTATTCTTCCGGCCGACGAGGATCTGGTAATTTGCCGGATAGCCCTGGTTGAGCAGCACGGTTTCGATCTGGGACGGGAATACGTTGACGCCCTTGACGATCAGCATATCGTCGCTGCGTCCTAACGGCTTGGTCATTTTTACGTGTGTACGTCCGCAGGAGCATTTCTTATGGCTGAGAATGCAGATATCGCGTGTGCGGTAGCGCAGCAGCGGAAATGCTTCTTTGGTAATGCTTGTAAATACAAGCTCGCCTTTTTCACCATCCGGAAGAACTTCCCCGGTCTGCGGGTTAATAACTTCTGCGATAAAATGGTCTTCGTTGATGTGCATTCCAGTCTGCTCCGAGCATTCAAACGAAACGCCAGGCCCGGATATTTCTGTCAGCCCATAAATATCAAACGCCTGGATGCCAAGCTTTTGTTCAATGTCACGGCGCATTCCCTCAGTCCACGCTTCGGCGCCGAAAATACCTGCCTTTAGCTTAAGCTGGTCCTGCAGACCACGTTCCCAGATGGATTCGGCCAGATAAGCGGCATAAGACGGTGTACAACATAAGATCGTAGAGCCAAGGTCGCACATAAACTGGATCTGGCGGTCGGTATTGCCGGACGACATTGGCAAGGTCAGCGAGCCGATCTTATGTGAGCCGCCGTTTAAGCCCGGCCCTCCGGTAAACAGGCCATAACCGTAGCAGACATGAACGACGTCTTCGTTGGTACCGCCGGCTGCCGCGATCGCTCTGGCACAGCAGTCCTCCCAAAGATCGAGGTCGTGCTGCGTGTAAAATGCCACGACGCGCCGTCCTGTTGTGCCGCTCGTAGACTGGATGCGCACACATTCCGATAACGGCGCTGCCAACAAACCGTACGGATAAGCGTCACGCAAGTCGTCCTTTGTTAAAAACGGAAGCTTATGTAAGTCGTCCACGGAGCGGATATCATCCGGAAGGATACCTGCCTGGTCCATTTTTTTTCTATAAAAGGCTACATTTTCATAAACCCGTTTCACTGTTTTTGCCAGTCTTTCGTCCTGCCAGGCGCGTATCTGGTCGCGGGAGGCGCATTCGATTTCTGGCTGGTAGTAGTGTTCCATGATTCATCTTCCTTTCTGTTTGGTAAAGGTATTATAGCATATGTTTTTGTTGGTGTGCAAGGGGGATTTAACGCTTTAGTGTATGAAAATATAGAACGAAGGAATAGATATTCGAAGAGCAGATTGTTATAGAGTGTTAATGCTTAAAGCTATACGACAATTTTTATCGCTCGTGAGTATAAAATAATGGTTGTGCAATAAAAATAGTTGCATTATAATATTAAGAAATGCCAATAGGAAAACGGAAAGAGCATACATTTTGGACATACGGATATTTTGCGTGCAGCGCAGGGAATGTTTCAGAAGAAATGCTGAGAAAATACATAGAAAACCAAGGATAGATAAAAGGAAGTGCCAGTCATTGTTAAAAGCATATAAACTTTCGAGAAGTGAGAACCCGGAGCATAAGGAAATTGAGATTGGGCGGTGGAAGTTGGACAATATTGGGCTGCCGGATTCTAAGCGGGAGGCTGGAAGCCATGTTTGTCATTGATTCAGAAGCGAATAAGGACAGCTGAGAAAGGAAGCGGATATCTTGGAAAATAACCAAAAAATAACATCCACCCGCAGCGCTTTATTGCTCCTAAACATTGGAGCTGCCAAGAGCAAAGGCTGTCAGAGTGCAGCCAGCGCTCTTCGGGCGGCAGCTATCCAGCGCTTCCCGGATTGTGCGGTGGATAGTGTGTTTATGAGCAGGACGTCAGAAAAGCAGGCAGACCCGCTCAAAGCAGCGATTGACCAGGCCGCCGCAGATGGGATCCGCAGGCTGGTCGTTCAGCCTGCGTTTCTTACGCATGGTCAGGAATATAGGCGTCTGGAGGAAATGCTGCAGTATGTGCGGAAGCCATTTACAAAGCTAACGTTAGGGGAACCGCTGCTTACGTCGGATGCGGATCAAGAAACGGTCGCGGATGCGGTAATACAGGCTGTAGCTGCCTATGATACGCCGAAAACCGCAATCTGTCTGGTGGGGCATGGGTGTAAAGCTGGTACGAACGAGGAATATAGCAAAATGCAGCGGCTTCTGGAAAAGAAAGGCCGCTGTAATTATTTTGTTGGGACGTTACGGGCAAGGCCTTCCTTGGAGGATGCAGTGCGTGTATGCAAGGCGCGGGGGTATGAGCGGGTGGTGCTGCGTCCCTTTATGATAGCGGCTGGAAACCATGTGTGCCGGGATATTGCGGGAGCTGGGGAAGGAACATGGAAGCGCGGCCTGGAGCAGGCGGGATATCCGGTTATTTGCATTAGGGAGGGGCTTTGTGAGATTGCGGCTGTGCGGGATCTGTTTATCGAACATATGTGGGCGGCAATGGACCAGCCGCCGGTTTTTGATGCATACGCGCAGATCAGTCGATAGCGTTCACGCTGTATTTTTCAAATTGCTCTACTGCCATGCGGAGCTGTTCGTCGGAGACATCCATGTCCTTTTTTACAAAGACCTCCGCCCATTTTTTGTCAAGTCTTACGTTCACATCCGAAACACCGGAAACGGCTCTTAATGATCTTTGGATCTGTGCGGCGCAATGCTCGCAGACCATGCCGTCGATTTTTACGACCTTATAATCCAGACGTTCGATCTTGAAAATAACAGGACGGGTGCCGTCGTTGCAGCAGGCGATCATCATGCGCTCGTCGTTTGTCCAGCCGCGCATGATACTGCCGCCCTGCAGCGCCGTGTAAATATAACGGCTGATGCAGTCCCAGGCTTCACCGCATTGCGTACCGTTTCCTGCCAGCCAGAACGTATCCTCTCCGCTGTAGCGTTCAAAAATAAATTCGTCTCCAATCTCATAAAACGGGCAGACGCCGGAATGAGGATCTGCGAGGTACTGGCTTTGGTATTCGGGAAAGCATTTTTTATCAATGACGGTCACTTTACATTTGTATTGCATAAATTATTCCTCCAGTTTACATTTTTATTGATTATTCTACCATAAGTACATAAAATATGCTATGTACATCAGAAATTTTTTAAAATTAGTTGCAATCCGTGTTCTTGTGTGCTATAATTTGGGGAACAAACATCTGTTCGGAGTGCTTTTAGTTGATTTCAGGTGTAAAATTGGTTATAATGTACGCGTAAGAGTTTTATCGTATCCGGTCAGCTTGTCTGAACCGTTCTATTTTATAACTAAACAGGGGGACTATCATACCGTGTTCGGAAAAAAACAGGAATTAACAAAAGAATTAGAGGAAAAACTAAATATGACCCAGCTTCAGCTGGAGGATATGCAAATGCAGCTGGGCGCTGTACAAGGCTTTACCCAGCAGATGCTGCCGCATTTTGAAGCGCAGATCATTGCGCAGGGCGAGATGGACAAGCAGCTGACCAAGGTGGTAAGCCAGACATATGATACACAGGAGGAAGCCGCGGAAAGCATGAAGGTATTAGAGCAGCTTGCTATGGATCTGACGAGTATGCGCGGGCAAATGGAGGATGAAGAGCAGGACAAGCGCAGGCTCCAGGAGGTTGCAGGCAAGCAGATCGAGCAGATGACCGCGATCATTGAGGAAAATAAAAACAGTATTGAGCCTGTCACACTTTTACAGGAGACAAAGACGGCATTGAAAAATGACGCTGAAGCAATGCGCATGGAAGTGGGGCATATGCAGGAATACGCAAAGCAGATGACCGTATCGGCATTAAACTGCGCGATCGAGGCGGGGCGTATGGGTGATGTTGGAAAAGCATTTGTAGAGGCGTCGGAGGATGTGCGGATGCTTTCGAGTGCATATGAGCGTGCGGCTGCTGCTACAGCAAGGCAGTTAGACGCAATGGAAAGGCGTATCCGCAAGCTGGATGAGCAGACCTCGGCCTTGCTCCGTTCGAATAAGGATACGAATCTGTCCATATCGCGCTTGTCCAAAAATATTACGCAGCAGGATGAGATCTGTACACGGGCGGCCGAGCGGCATTATCTGGAAAAGGCGGCGGCGATCTCGGATTATATTAAAAAAATTTCACAGAGCAGCCATCATATTGAATCGCTGCAGCAGCAGACGCTTTCAGATATTGAGCATATCGGGGAAAGTTTTATGAGCGAGCAGGAGGCGCGCAAAGGGCTTGAACAGCTTGTGGATGAGATGCTTGGAGATATGCGCGGTTAAGCGTGGCAGCCGTATTTTTTTATGATGCAGCAGGCTGGTTTGGCTGCGCTGCTGCATAGCTTTGCAGGAAAGGAAGGGTGCGAAGGCTGATGGAGAATGAGAATACCGGAAGGGAAACGTTCCAGTTTTTGTCGAAGGACGGGAGGACCAAAATACACGCGGTCAGATGGCTGCCGGAAAACGGCCGGGTACGTGCGGTGATGCAGCTTGCGCATGGAATGGTGGAATATATTGAACGATACGATGAATTTGCCCGCTATCTGGCAAAGCGGGGCTTTCTGGTTGTAGGGCACGACCATCTTGGACATGGAGCATCGGTCAGAGAGGAATCAGACTGGGGATATTTTTCGCATAAAAATCCGTCAGAGACGGTTGTGGCGGATATGTACCAAGTAACCAGGATGATGCGCAATCAGTATCCGGACTGTCCGTTTTTTATTCTTGGACACAGCATGGGGTCATTTTTGCTGCGGCGATATCTGACGCTGCATAGTGAGGATGTGACAGGCGCGGTTATTTGCGGCACAGGGAGCCAGCCGGATCTCCTGACTGGCTTTGGGATGTTTGTCTGCCGCCTGATCGGGCTGTTTCGCGGCGGGCATTACCGCAGCAGCTTTATTACAGAAACATCCTTTGGAAAACAATATGCTGATTTTGACATGACAGGAGCCGATCCGTCAAGAAGCTGGCTTTCCAAAAATGAGGAAAGTGTCCGCGCTTATTATAACGATCCGCGCTGTACGTTCCAGTTTACCTTGAACGGATATTACGGACTGTTTTCTACGATACGCTATGCCAATCAGATGAAGCATATTTTAAGTATCCGCAAAAGTCTGCCGGTGTTTTTTATTTCGGGTCAGGACGATCCGGTCGGCGGTTTTGGGGAAGGCGTACAAAAAGCATATACGCAGTATCGCCAGGCTGGCCTTCGGGATGTAAAAATGAAGCTCTATCCGAATGACAGGCACGAGATTTTGCAGGAGACGGACAGGGAGCAGGTATTTGAAGATATTTACCAATGGTGTAAAAAACAGATGTAGCCTTGCAAAAGGCGGCTGTGGGAGAAAGTGCGGCGGGGCAGTATAGGATCAGGAGGAATGAGGCAAAATGAAAAATCGATGGAAAAGGTGCGTAGCTCTGCTGCTTGCCGGATTGGTCAGCTTATCGGCAGGCGCTGGTACGCAGGTATTTGGCGCTGGTCAAAGTGGACAGGGCGATACGCAGTCTCCGGAGGTGAACGCGGATATTCAGGAGGATACGCAGATCAACGCGGATATCGAAGAGGCCGACACAGATATAAAAGCAAATATCACGCCTGTGGATGAGCAGGATGATGTTGTGATCACAGAACAGGATAAGCCATATTTGGCGCTTGGTGCGAATCTGAATGCGCAGCAGCGGGATACGGTTTTGGGACTGATGGGCATTGACCCGGCGCGGCTGGACGATTACGAGGTCGTAAGCGTCACGAACGAGGAGGAGCATCAATATCTGGACGGCTATCTGGATGCTTCGGTCATAGGTACGCGGGCGTTGTCGTCTGTTGTTATCGTAAAGCGTGACAAAGGGGATGGCATCCGTATCAGTACGAAAAATATTAATTACTGTACCGTCGCGATGTATAAAAACGCGCTGGCGACGGCAGGGCTTGAGGATGCGGATGTAATTATCGCAGGGCCGTTCCCGTTATCCGGCACAGCGGCGTTGATCGGCGCAATGAAGGCTTACGCGGATATGGAAAATGAAGAGGTGGACACGGAAAGCCTGGATGCGGCAATGAATGAGATCGTCGTGACCGGAGAATTAAACGAAAGTCTGGGCGGAGAGGCACAGACCGAGGAATTTATTGCTTATGTAAAGCAAAAGGTAGTAGAGGGAAGCCTTCAGAGCAAAGAAAAGATCCAGGAAGCGATTGCTGAAGCCTGCGATAAGTTTGAAATTACACTGAATGAGAATGAAAAAGAACGCATTACCGCGTTGATGGAAAAGATAGGCTCCTTGGATATCAATCTTGACAGCTTGCTGGAGCAGGCAGGCTCTATCTATGATTCTTTAAAGGAGATGGAGAGCAGCAGCGGTTTTTTAAGCAAGCTCGCAGCATTTTTCAAAGGGCTGCTGGAATCCATCCTAGAGTTTTTCCAAAATCTGTTTTAGCGTATCGGCTTAGGAAGCCGCAAGCCGAACAGACAGAGCAAAAAGTCAGCAAGCGCATATAGCCCGCTGCCGAAATACAGGCCAAGCAGTAATAAGGAAAGCAGTTTGTGAAATCCAGGTTCGCTTAGCAGATAATCCGGTATCTGGCTGCGTATGCCGTCAGCTGTCCAGTTCAGGTCCGCGGCAAGCTGCTTCGTCAGCGGTTCGTACGCATCGAAATGGCGGATCACGCGTGCGCGCAGGTATAGGTTTTTGATTTCTGGCTGGCCATTCTTACAGGTATCCGGCGCAAGCAAGACTAAAATGCAGCGGCCGTCCTGAAAGGTATAATAATAGTACCCATTGGTATAGCCAAAGGCTTTCTGTGTGTATCCGGTAAAATGCAGATTGGTAAGCGTTGTCGCCAGATAGCGGAATTTGCTTGTGCCAAGCTCGCGATAAGGCACCTCTGAGGAAGCCTGCTGTGCAAGCACAAGCTCCGATATCGGAGCCGCAAACCATAAGACTGCCAAAAATATTAGATAGATCGCAGGCGCGAGCAGCCGCCTTGGGCAGAGCTGTCTGTCTGACTGTAAACGGGTGTGTTTTTGGAATAGTTCCAATTTGTGCAGCAGCCTCCTTTCAGATGCATAGCAGATACGATATCTATGGTCTAACATCTAGTATAAAAGCGCAGGAAAAAATAATCAAGTATAAAATCGGGAACTGATCTGGTTTTTCAAAATACAGGAGTTAATAAGATGGAAGCTTATACCGGATTTGCAGAGGTTTATGATCTGTTTATGGAGGATGTGCCATATGAGGCATGGAAGGATTTTTTAGTACGGCAGCTGCAGGGGCAGGGGATCGAGGACGGGCTGGTCCTAGAGCTTGGCTGCGGTACTGGAAGGATGACCCGCCTGCTTGCGCAGAGCGGCTATGATATGATCGGTGTCGATGCTTCGGAGGAAATGCTTTGCATCGCGCGGGAGCACGAAAGCGAAGGGATCTTATATCTTGCACAGGATATGCGTGAGTTTGAGCTGTACGGGACGGTAAGGGCGGTCGTCAGTATTTGCGATTCTATGAATTATCTGCTGGAGGAGTCAGATCTTTTGCAGGTATTTCGTCTGGTCAACAATTACTTGGATCCGGGCGGTATCTTTTTGTTTGATCTGAATACAGATTACAAATTCCGTGAGCTGATGGGAACGCAGACGTTCAGCGAGCATCGTGAGCAGGGGTGCCTTGTCTGGGATAATTACTATGACGAGGAGGAAAAGCTCAACGAGTATGCGCTGACGATCTTTTTGCGTCAGGAGCACGGGTTATATCGCAAATATGAGGAAACACATTACGAACGCAGCTACGAGCTGCGGCAGGTTACGGATTTACTGGAGCAGGCAGGAATGGAGCTTGTGTGTGTTTGCGATGGAGATGACCATGGACCTGTGCGGGAGGATAGCGGGCGCGTTTATGTCATGGCGCGGGAGTGCAGGAAGGCGGAAAGGACATAGAAATTCGGAAAGGGGATGAAATCAATGAAAGATTATATCGTTCGGGCGGCAGCGGCCGACGGGGCAGTCCGTGCGTTTGCGATTACGTCCAAGGAATTGACGGAGCAGGCGAGGAGCTTCCATCAGACAAGCCCGGTCATAACTGCGGCTTTGGGAAGGCTGCTGGCGGCGGGTGCGATGATGGGCGTTATGATGAAAGGGGAAAAGGACCTGCTGACGCTGCAGATCATGAGCGACGGCCCTGCGAAGGGGCTTGTAGTGACCGCGGACGCTTTTGGCAATGTCAAGGGCTATCCGAAGGTGCCGGATGTAGAGCTGCCTGCAAATGCGATGGGCAAGCTGGATGTCGGAGGCGCGCTTGGCAGCGGGATACTGCGTGTTGTCAGGGATATGGGGTTAAGGGAGCCTTATATTGGTACAACGCAGCTTCAGACGGGGGAGATTGCGGAGGATCTGACGTATTACTTTGCTTCCTCTGAGCAGGTGCCGTCCTCGGTCGGTCTGGGCGTTTTGATCGATAAGGATTGCTCTGTGCGGCAGGCCGGAGGCTTTATCCTGCAGCTGATGCCGCAGGCGGGAGATGAAGTGATCGAACAGCTGGAACGGAATATCAAGAGTCTGCGTCCAGTCACGGATATGTTAGAGCAGAAGGATACGCCGGAGAAGATGCTGGAACGGCTGCTGCAGGGGCTTTCGATGGAGATCACAGACCGGATCGAGGCGCGGTTTGCGTGCCAGTGCTCCAGAGATCGGATCCGCAAGGCATTGGCTAGTATAGCGGAAAATGATCTGCGCAGTATGATAGACGACGAGGAGCCGGTGGAAGTAAAATGCCAGTTCTGCAATACGGCATATTCGTTTGATACAGAGGAGTTAAAAGAATTGCTGGCCAGCAGATGACTGCCAGATAAATACAAGGAGTAAGATCGCATGGAATTTGGATATATAAAGGTAGCTGCCCTATCTCCCAAAATTAAGGTGGCGGATCCGAAGCACAACGGGGAGATCATGATCCAGCACATTAAGGAGGCGGCTGCGCAGGGCGCCAGTGTCATCGTGTTTCCTGAGCTTTGCATCACTGGCTATAGCTGCGGGGATCTGTTTTTACAGGAACTTTTGCTGGAGGAAGCGAAGTGGCAGCTGTTTTCGATCGCGGAGCAGACCGCGCAGGTAGATGCGGTGATCTTTGCAGGACTGCCGCTGGCATATAAGGACAAGCTGTATAATACCGCTGCAGTATTACATCGGGGAAGGGTGCTTGGTATTGTGCCTAAGACATTTTTGCCGAATTACGCGGAGTTTTACGAAGCGCGGCATTTTACGCCGGGGATGCAGCGGACGGTTCCGGTAACGCTGCGGGAGGGTGTGGCAGTACCGATGGGCACCGATCAGATCTTTGTCTGTGACACGATGCCGTCCATACGCATCGCTGTGGAGCTGTGCGAGGACGTATGGGCGCCGAATCCGCCGAGTATCCGCCATGCGTTGGCAGGAGCGGACCTGATCGTCAATCTGTCTGCCTCGGATGAGGTCACTGGAAAAGATGTTTACCGCAGGGATCTGATCGCGGGACAATCGGCAAGGCTTGTCTGCGGCTATATTTATGCGAACGCGTCGGATGGGGAGTCTACGCAGGACGTTGTATATTCTGGTCATAGCCTGATCGCGGAAAACGGGATCGTGCTGGAAGAATCGGAGCGATTTACCAATCAGCCAGTCTACACAGAGCTTGATATGCACAAGCTGACAGCGGAACGGCGCAGAATGTCAACGTTTATACAGTCAGGGGCAGAAGACTATACGATCACGCATTTTACGCTTGCACGTTCGAAAACCAAGCTGACCCGCTTTGTCGACCCGGCTCCGTTTGTACCGGGCAGGAAGGCGGACAGGGATAAACGGTGTGAAGAGATACTGGCGATTCAGGCGATGGGACTGAAAAAGCGGCTGGAGCATACCGGCTGTGAATGTGCGGTAGTAGGTATTTCCGGCGGGCTGGATTCTACGCTGGCGCTGCTTGTGACAGTGCGGGCGTTTGACCTGCTTGGCATTTCCCGCGGGCAGATTGTCGCGGTGACGATGCCGGGATTTGGAACGACCGATAGGACGTATGAGAACGCGGTGCATCTGATTCAGTGTCTTGGCGCGGATTTACGGGAAATCAGTATTTGCGACGCGGTGCATGTGCATTTTCGCGATATCCGTCAGGATCAGGACAACCATGATGTGACGTACGAAAACAGCCAGGCGAGAGAACGCACGCAGATATTGATGGATATTGCAAACCAGCTGAACGGGCTGGTCGTCGGAACTGGGGATATGTCAGAGCTTGCGCTTGGATGGGCGACCTATAACGGCGATCATATGTCTATGTACGGGGTGAATGCTTCAGTGCCGAAAACGCTGGTGCGTCATCTTGTGCGGTATTTTGCGGATACGTGCGGAGATACGGCGCTGGCCGAGGTTTTGCTGGATGTGCTGGATACCCCGGTCAGTCCGGAGCTGCTCCCGCCGAAGGATGGCAGGATTTCGCAAAAAACAGAGGATATTGTAGGGCCGTATGAGCTGCACGATTTCTTTTTATATGAGATCCTGCGGTTCGGGTTTGCGCCGGACAAGGTGCTGCATCTGGCGCAGCTTGCGTTTGCAGATACTTATGATAAAGAAACGATCCTTAAGTGGCTGCACGTCTTTTACCGGAGATTTTTTTCACAGCAGTTTAAGCGCTCTTGTCTGCCGGACGGGCCAAAGGTCGGAACAGTTGCAATGTCGCCCCGCGGGGATTTGCGGATGCCGAGTGACGCGAGTATGAGGATCTGGATGGATGCGGTGGAAAAGCTGGCGCAGGAAGCCGCAGCGAAAGATCTGGGGTGAATCATCGAGATAAGGGAGATTTGACGGGGTGGCTTATACGCCCGCGTCGGATGGATCGCGGGAACGCGTTCCGGCGGTCGAAAAAGTATGGGCTTTTAACAGAAGAATACGTATAGAAGAAAGGCGATGAAAGTATGGTAGAAGAAATGTCTGATAAAGAGTTCATTACAATAACGATTGATCGATATACCGATTTGCAGCAAATTAAAAAAGCAAATGGCGGCCATGAAAATGAAATGCTTGATTATCTGATTAAAGTAACGACTGCAAAATTATCTTCTTTGGGCGTGAACGTTGAAGATATAACTTTATAGCGTTAAATCATGAATTTTATTGTTGCATTACTTCTCATGTCTTGTTATAATAAATTCGAAACAATATTTTAAATAAACGTGGGGAGTCCATACGATGGGCTGAGAGTAAGCTGTGAGCTTAGACCCGGAACCTGATTTGGATCATGCCAACGTAGGGAAGCATTCAGAGATTTCATTTGCTGCTGACAAGTAGCAGGCAAAATGATTACAATGAGACGATACCAGGTGGATTTCAGGTATCGTCTTTTTTTTGATCCGAGGAAAGATGTAATGGAAATGACAGGAGGGGATACATTTGAAAAAGGAAAGCCTGCGGCTGTACGCAGTCACAGATCGCGGCTGGCTGCATGGCCGTACGCTGTATGAACAGGTGGAGGAAGCGCTGCGCGGCGGAGTGACGATGGTGCAGCTTCGGGAAAAACATAGGCCGGAGTCGGAGTTTTTGGCGGAAGCAGTCAGGATCAAGGCGCTGTGCGCGTCATACGGCGTTCCGCTGATCGTAAATGACAATGTAGAGATTGCCATTCGGGCGGGTGCGGACGGTGTGCATCTTGGACAAAAAGATATGGACGTCCGTACAGCCCGCCGTATGCTGGGGCCGGATAAGATCATCGGCGCGTCGGCCAGAACGAAGGAACAGGCGCAGCTGGTACAGGCGCTGGGAGCAGACTATATTGGAGTCGGGGCGGTTTTTGCGACTGGGACAAAGCAGGATGCGCAGGTCATTTCCTTTGAGCGGCTCCGGGAGGTGTGCGGGGCGGTTACGATTCCGGCGGCAGCGATTGGCGGGATTACCGCGGAAAATGTGGAAAGCCTTGCGGACAGCGGGATAAGCGGCGTCGCGGTTGTAAGCGCGCTGTTTGCGAAAAAGGATGTGCAAAAGGCGGCGCAAGATCTAATAGAAAAGCTGGAGCGGATAGGGCTGTAGGCGGTTTTATGGATCTGACTGGGAAGATTTGAAAAATGGAAGAATAGGCGAAAGGGATAGGATTGTAATGTTTTATGAACAGTTCTTACAAAAAGAAACGGTAACCGGCATGATCTTTGACGTGGACGGGACGCTGCTGGATTCGATGCCGGTCTGGGCGCACAGCGGAGAGCAGTATTTAGCGACGCTTGGGATCGAGGCGTCAGCGTCACTGGGACGAGTGCTGTTTTCCATGACGATGAGCCAGGGGGCGGAGTATATCAAAGAAAAATTTGCACTTTCGCAGACAGCGCAGGAAATACAGGGCGGTATTATCCAGATTGTAGAGGACGCATACCGGACGAAAGTGGGATTTAAAAAATCAGCGCTGGAATTTTTGCAAAAGCTTCAGGAAGCGGGAATCCCAATGGTGATCGTGACATCCAATGAGGAAGCGCTTGTGCGGGCGGCGCTTCGAAGGCTTGGAGCGGAACACTATTTTCAGGAGATCCTGACCAGCGGCGGATTCGGAAGCGGTAAGGACAGTCCGGACATTTTTTACGCGGCGGCAGCGCAGATGGGAAGCAGTATAGGCAGCACATGGGTGGCAGAGGACGCCTTATATGCGATAGGTACGGCGAGGAAGGCTGGGTTTCGTACGATCGGCGTTGCGGATGCGGCGAGCAGGGAGGACGAAGCGCAGATCCGCGGTCTTGCGGATTATTTTATAGAGGATTACGGCAAAATAGCAGAGGAGGAAATTTAACGATGAGACAGTATTATACCCAAATGGAAGCTGCCCGTAAGGGCATTCAGACGCCAGAGCTGAAAAAGGTGGCGGAAAAGGAGCAGATGACGCCGGATGAGCTGATGCCGCTCGTTGCAGAAGGGAAGGTGGTCATTTGCGCGAATAAAAACCATACGTGCCTGGAACCGCAGGGTGTCGGCTCGATGCTGCGCACGAAGATCAATGTTAATCTGGGCATATCAAGAGACTGTAAGGATCATGAAGTCGAGATGCAGAAGGTCATGGAGGCGGTACGTCTGGGCGCTCATGCGATCATGGATCTGTCCTCACATGGAGATACGGCGCCGTTTCGAAGAAAGCTCAGTGCGGAGTGTCCGGCTATGCTTGGGACGGTTCCGGTTTATGATTCCGTGATCCATTACCAGAGGGATCTGGATACGCTGACAGCGCAGGATTTTATTGATGTCGTGCGGCTCCATGCGCAGGACGGCGTGGATTTTGTAACGCTGCACTGCGGCATTACACGAAAAACGATCGATCAGATCAAAACGCACAAGCGGAAAATGAATATCGTCTCGCGCGGCGGATCGCTTGTATTCGCATGGATGAGCATGACCGGGGAGGAAAATCCGTTTTATGAGTTTTTTGACGAAATACTTGAAATCTGCCGGGAATATGATGTAACGATATCGCTGGGAGACGCTTGCCGTCCAGGATGTCTGGCGGATGCTTCAGACGTTTGTCAGATCGAAGAGCTTGTCCGTCTGGGAGAGCTGACGAAGCGGGCATGGGCAAGGGACGTACAGGTCATGGTAGAAGGGCCGGGGCATATGCCGCTGGACCAGATCGCGGCAAATATGAAGATCCAGCAGACGCTCTGCGGCGGCGCGCCGTTTTATGTGCTGGGGCCTTTGGTTACGGATATTGCACCGGGATATGACCATATTACGGCAGCGATCGGCGGTGCGGTTGCGGCGGCAAGCGGCGCGGCGTTTTTATGCTATGTCACGCCTGCGGAGCATTTGGCGCTGCCGAATGTAGAGGATGTAAGGCAGGGCATCATTGCGTCAAAAATTGCGGCGCACGCGGCGGATCTGGCAAAAGGCGTACGGGGCGCGCAGATCCTTGACGATCAGATGGCCGCTGCGCGCAGGTCGCTTGACTGGGAGGGACAGTGGGCGTGCGCAATCGACCCGGATACCGCAAGAAGGATCCGGGACGAGCGTAAGCCGGAGCACGAGGATACGTGCTCGATGTGCGGGAAATTTTGTGCGGTGCGCAGTATGAATAAGGCGCTGGCCGGGGAGCATATTGATATTTTATGATGCCATTATTTTATGATATCAATATTTTATGATATTAGCAGGGAAACGGTCTGGTCACCGTCATACCGTTGTGCGTCAGCGGGTCGCGTGTCTCATATCCAAAAATTACGGCTGTCGGCTGGGCGCAGATCGATTCGAAAACTTCGATATGCAGAAGCTTTGTCAGCTCTCGGTAGCTGCATCCATGCAGATCTGGAAACAGCGTATGCGTTTGTGCTTCTTCCAAAAGCAGGCCGCGGATCTGGTTTTTCCAGCGTTCCTGTGAAAGGGCGAAGGCTGGGCGGTTTTTCATATGCTCGCGCAGATACAGGTCATAGGTCAGCGTTTCCCGGAGTACAAGACGGTCGGCGTCTGTCTTGGCTTCTGCAAATTCGAGCAGGATCTCGTACTTTCGTATACGGGAGGACTGCACAACGAACAGTCCATGTGCTTCGTACCAGTCCGCAAGGGAAGCGTACAGCGCATACGGCGTGTGAAAGTACGGTCTTAGATAACGCAGCGTGTGTGTAAACTGGCCGCTGTTGTAATAGATTTCCAGAACCTCCTCTACTTGTTTGAGATTGCAGATATCCTCGTAGGAAAGCCAGCGGGTAGCGAGCACCTCATATGGAGGCTGGCTCGTGTATAGGGTGCGGTATGCTTCGGCGTGCTGTGCCATAGCCGAGCCTTTTAATACCTTCAAAAAGCCAAGCTGCAGCTGTGTTGGCGTAAGGTCATATACATCGTTAAAAGAAAGGATAAAGGTATCCAGATCCTCATACGGTAGTCCGGCGATTAGATCCAAATGGATATGGATGCTGTTCCACGCGCGGATGCGGCGGATCGCAGCAGTTGTTTTTGCAAAATCCGATGGGCGTTCGATCGCGGCGAGCGTTTCCGGATGCGTAGACTGTATGCCGATCTCCAGCTGTACGGCGCCAGGGCGCATTTTTTCCAAAAGCGAAAAATAGTCCTCGTCAAGCAGATCCGGCGCCATCTCAAAATGAAAGCTCGTGATCCCATTATCATGTTCTAAAATATGCGCAAGGATCGGCAGCGCGTGTTCTTTTTTGCAGTTGAACGTCCGGTCGATAAATTTGACCAATGGCACATTTTTTTCTAAAAAGAAATCCAGCTCTTTACATACCTGCAAAACCGGGCGGAAATCCATCGTCCGTTCGATGGAGGACAGGCAGTAGCTGCAGGAAAACGGGCAGCCGCGGCTGCTTTCATAATAAATGATGCGGTTTTTAAAATCGGTTAGATCCTCATACCAAAACGGGATCTCAGCCAGCGGTAGTATCGGTGTATTTTTAGAGTCAAGCACCTGCGGCAGATGCTCTGCGCGGCCATTGACATAGGCAGATACAAGCTGGGCAAACGTGGCTTCGCCAGGCCCAGTCATGACGCCGCGCAGCTGCCATATGCGCCGCGCATTTGCGGCATCGTAGGAAACCTCCGGTCCTCCGGCCCAGATATCAGTATCAGGCAGCAGCTTGTGCAGGTCCGGGATGAGCTGGTCAAGCATCCTGCGGTTCCAGATGTAGCAGGAAAAGGCGATGACGTCAGGGCGCTGCTGATAGATCTCCCGAAGCAGCAGATCCGGCGGCTGGTTGATCGTATATTCGGCGATCGCAACGTAGGGACGGTAAGCCCCGGTACAGGCGCGCAGGGAGTAGACGGCTGGATTGGAATGGATGTATTTGGCATTGATGGCTGCGAGTAAGATCTTCATAAGGTCGTTCCTTTCTATTTAGTAGCATCTATGGTCATTATTGTAATCGATCTGAACAAGCTAAGCAAGAAAAAAGGCCCCGGAAGCAATGCCGGGGCTTTTTTTATACGTGACGTTTACAAGCACCTTTTCCACAACGGATGCCGGATGATGATATTCCTTTTCCAGCAGATAATCAATCGTAATGTCCAGCGCGTTGCATATATCAACAAGCAAGGTCAGGGACACCTTTACTTTATTTGATTCGATATAGCTTTACAACAATAATTCCCAATCATGAATCTCTTAATCTTTTCTTAAGATATCGAAAAAAGACTTGAGGGATTTTAAAAGCCTTGTTATACTAATATACGGAATGTGTATGTTGTATATTCGCTTGGCCGGATATTGGAATTTGATAAAAAAGACAGGAGAGTGATATGGAAAAAAGACAAAAAACAACTGTTATCATCCCAAAGCAGCATATTCTGCCGCTGCTTTTCGCGTTTGCCTTTAACATGGCAGTCTATGCCGGGGCAAGGATGATCGCAGGGGAATGGAAGCACTATAATATCGAAAGCCGGCTTGATCGGATGATTCCGTTATGGACGCCGTCGGCTGCGGTTTATATCGGGTGCTATCTGTTCTGGGCCTTGAATTATGTGCTGATCGCACGACAGGAAAAGCAGGATGTATGCCGTTTTTTTGCGGCGGACTTTCTTTCCAGAGTCGTGTGCCTGATCGTTTACCTCGTATTTCCGACGACGAATACGAGGCCGTTGATAGAGCCGGATGGGTTGTGGAACAAGGCGCTGCTGGCTGTTTATGAGGTAGACGCGGCAGATAATCTGTTTCCATCGATCCATTGCCTTGTGAGCTGGTTTTGCTATATCGGGCTTCGCGGCAGAGAAGAGGTGCCGCGCTGGTATCGGGGAGCCTCCTGTGTGATGGCGATCTTGGTCTGCATTTCGACGCTGACGACAAAGCAGCACGTATTAATCGATGTGTTCGGCGGCGTTTTGCTGGCGGAGGCTTGCTACTGGATTGCAAAAAGGCCGTTGGTATGGGAGAGTTATGAGAAAGTCTTGGATTTTATAAATAGAAAGATTTTTACGAAAGGAACAGGGGATGCAGGATAAAAAGAAAGCAATCGGAAATATTGTATTTCTGTTTCTTGTTTTTGCGCTGACCATTTACGGCGTGTTTCATGGGGAAGATTTAGGGGCTATGATGCAGGCGATCCGCCAGGCGGATATCCGCTGGCTCGTTCCGGGAGTGATCCTTGTGCTGTTTTTTATTTGGGGCGAGTCCATTATTATCTGGTATATGATGCGCTCGTTTCGGATATACCTAAAGAAAAGGATCTGCTTTTTATTTTCCTCGGTAGGATTTTTTTTCAGCTGTATCACGCCTTCTGCAACCGGCGGACAGCCGATGCAGATTTACTATATGAATAAAGAAAAGATCCCGATCCCGGTTGCGACGGTTATTTTGATGATCGTTACGATTACATACAAGCTCGTGCTGGTTGTGATCGGGCTTGGTGTTTTGATTTTCGGGCAGGGATTTTTGCACCGTTATTTAGAGGGGATACTTCCGGTCTTTTATCTGGGGCTGGCCCTGAATGTGTTTTGCGTCAGCTTTATGACGTTGCTCGTCTTTCATCCGGTTTTGGCGGAGCGTATTATTTTAACGGGAATGGATTGGATGGAGAAGCTGCATCTGCTGAAAAAAAAGCAGTCGCGCAGAACAAAGTTCCAGGCTTCGATGGAGGTCTACCGTGAAACGGCGGAGTATTTAAAAGATCATAAAATAGTCATTGTCAATGTGATACTGATCACATTTGTTCAGCGTATCGCGCTGTTTACTGTGACATGGATGGTTTATCTGGCGTTTCGGATGAAGGGGACGCCGATGTGGGATGTGGTGCTTTTGCAGGCGGTCATCTCGGTCTCGGTGGATATGCTGCCGCTTCCTGGCGGGATGGGCATTAGCGAGTCCTTATTTTTGAAAATTTTCATGTCCGTATTTGCGTCTGTGACGCTGCCTGCGATGGTGCTTTCCCGCGGGCTAGGATACTACAGCCAGCTGCTTATCAGCGCGCTGTTTACCGTAGTGGCGCAGCTTTATTATACGATGCGGACGCAGAGGGCCGCGCGTGGCTGCGAAAGATTAGAATAAGCACAGCAGAGGGATATAGTCTGCCTGCTGTGCGGAGTGAGTGAAATAGGAGAATCATACATGCTGGGTGTTTGGGATTATACGGTAATACTTACTTATATCAGCTTTGCGTCGGCCGGGATCGGAATGTTCTGCGCGATGTCGATGCGTTTGCAGTGGGCGATTTTCTGTCTTGCCTGTTCCGGCTTGTGTGATATGTTTGACGGCAAGGTGGCGAGGACGAAAAAGGATCGTACGGAGGATGAGAAAAAATTTGGCATTCAAATAGATTCGCTGTGCGATATCGTCTGTTTTGGGATCCTGCCAATGGTGATCTGCTATCAAAGCGGAATGAACCGTTTGCCGAGTGTCGCTGTTTTAGTGCTGTACGGTCTGGCTGGGCTGGTGCGTCTGGCACATTTTAATGTGATGGAAGAAAAGCGCCAGGAGCAGACCGACGAGGATAAAAAATATTACCACGGGCTGCCGATCACCTCGATGGCGATCGCGCTGCCGCTTTTATATGTGCTGTCGCCGCTGATGCCGGGACGCAGGGTATTCCTGGTTTCGCTGCATTTGCTTGTGATGGTTGTCGGGGCGCTGTTTATTGTAGACTTTAAGCTGCGTAAGCCGACTGTGATGGAAATCGTCCTGTTGACGGGAGTGGTCGCGTTCTCAGTAGTGATCCTGATCTTTATCGGGCGCGGCTGGTGGGGATTTATCCATCATACGAGGCTTCCGATGTCTGGCTTTTAGCGGGACTGCTGTTTTGTAAAGGAGAGAAAACGATGCATTTAACATCAGATCGGAAAGGAACGATCGTAAAGGAAAATTCCATGCAAGACCGCCTTCTGGGATTATTGTATGGAACGAGGCTGGGGAGGATGCTGGTGCGTCCCTTAGTCTCTCCGCGTGTGTCACAGCTGGGCGGGCGGATACTGGACTGTCGGATCTCAGCGCTGCTCATACCGCTGTTTATCCGCCTGCATAAAATACCGATGGAGGAATATCAGAGGGCCGTGTACGGTTCCTTTAATGATTTTTTTAAAAGAAAGCTGGCTGAAGGGGCGCGCAGCGTAGTGCGCGCGTCAGAAATTTTTATCAGCCCGTGCGATGGCAGGCTGAGCGTTTATAAAATTGATGAAAGCTGCAGTTTTTGCGTTAAGCATACGGAGTATACGGTGCCGGCCCTGCTTAAGAGCCGCAAGCTGGCGGAGCGGTTTGCCGGAGGATTCGTGTGGGTGTTCCGCTTGTGTGTGGATGATTATCACCACTATGTATATGTGGACGACGGGAGGGTATCTAAGCATTACCAGATTCCAGGCGTGCTGCATACGGTGAATCCGGCGGCTAATGAGTCGTTTCCTATTTATAAGGAAAATGCGAGGCAGTTTAGTCTGCTGCGGTCAGAGCATTTTGGAATGGTGCTGCAGATGGAGGTTGGCGCTATGCTGGTCGGACGGATTGAAAATGCTCCGGGAGAGCGGACAGTCCGCCGGGGCGAGGAAAAGGGCAATTTTGCGTTCGGTGGGTCGACCGTGATCGTTATGACGCAAAAAGGGCAGGTATTGCCGGACGGAGATATCCTGCGCCATTCAAAAAGCGGCGTGGAAACGCGGGTGAAGCTTGGCGAGCACGTTGGAGAAAAAAGCAGAATATCATAAATTTTTTAACAGGGCTTCCAGATAGGATCTATCGCTGGAAGCCCTGTTTAATTTTTCGGACAGTTGTAACGGATAAGAGACAGTATGGATGGCATATCGGTGAATTTATAAAATATCCTGTTGAAACGGCAGAAGATTCTGGTATAATCTAAGTAATTGTTTTTCAGGAGGCTATGGATTTGGAGCAGATGACGTTATTCGAAAACAGTATGCCGCAGCCGTTGGCGGCTAGGCTGCGGCCGCAAAGCCTGGAGGAATATGTTGGGCAGGCGCATCTTTTAGGGCCGGGGAAGGTGCTCAGACGCCTGATCGAGAGCGATCAGGTGTCGTCTATGATCTTTTGGGGGCCGCCCGGCGTTGGAAAAACGACGTTAGCCAGGATTATCGCAAACCGCACAAGGGCGGTTTTTATCGATTTTTCGGCGGTAACGAGCGGGATCAAGGAAATCCGTACCGTGATGCAGCAGGCGGAGGATAACCGCAGGTACGGGGAAAAAACGATCGTGTTTGTCGATGAGATCCACCGTTTTAACAAAGCGCAGCAGGATGCGTTTCTTCCATTTGTGGAGAGGGGAAGCATTATTTTGATCGGGGCGACGACGGAAAATCCTTCGTTTGAAGTAAACGGCGCTTTGCTTTCCCGCTGTAAAGTGTTTGTGCTGCAGGCGTTGGAAGCGCAGGACTTGGTTTGCCTGTTACAGCGGGCGCTCAAGGATCCTAAAAACGGGTTTGGAAACCTGTCTGTCCAGATGCCGCCGCAGTCCCTTTCTGTGATCGCGGATTTTGCAAACGGGGATGCGCGTACGGCGTTGTCCACGCTGGAAATGGTCGTGCTCAATGGGGATACGAACGGCGATACGATCATAGTTTCACCGGAAACACTGGCGCAATGCACATCCAAAAGGTCGTTGTTATATGATAAAAAGGGCGAGGAGCATTATAATCTGATCTCGGCGCTGCACAAATCGATGCGCAATTCCGACCCAGATGCCGCTGTGTATTGGCTGGCGCGGATGCTGGAGGCAGGCGAGGACCCGCTTTATGTGGCCAGACGCATTGTGCGTTTTGCGAGCGAGGATGTCGGGCTGGCGGATCCGCAGGCGTTAACGCAGGCGGTAGCAGCTTTTCAGGCGTGCCATTTTATCGGGATGCCGGAGTGTACCGTACATTTGACGCAGGTGGTCGTCTATCTGTCGCTGGCTCCCAAATCCAACGCGCTGTATACCGCTTATGAGCAGGCGAAGCAGGATGCGCTGGAGCAGCTGGCGGAGCCGGTGCCGCTTGTCATACGCAACGCGCCGACAAAGCTGATGGCACAGCTTTCTTATGGAAAAGGGTACCAGTATGCACATGATACAAAAGAAAAGCTGACTTCCATGCAGTGCCTGCCGGATTCCCTTTTAGGCAGATCGTATTACCAGCCTGCGGGACAGGGGCAGGAAGCGGAGCTTCTCAAACGTCTCGAACAGATAAAAGAATGGAAAAGCAAAGTTTCCGCGAGGAGATAATATGAAAAATCAGAAAACGCAAAAAATAAGAAGATGCTACAAAAAAAGCGTCTGGCCGTCTCTTGCGCTATTTGTACTATTTGGCTGCAGCTGTGTGGGAATGGTGCTGACGTTTGTCATAGGGTTTCAGGGGTTTTTAGTGGATTCTAAGATCTCAAAAATCCAGGAAAATGCGAGAAACCTGGGCCGGATGCTTGACTCGTATACAAATAACGGTCAGAGAACGATTTTTGAAGCGGTTACGATCATAGAGAGATTTCTGGACGAGGAAAGCGATATTTGTATTACGGATGAAAACGACCAGGTTTTGCAATATTTCGGGAAAACGGCGCCGGATTTTGAGCGTGCGCAAAATATTACGATCTTTGACCCCTATCATATCATTCCGGATCTGCACCTTCCGGGAGGGGAGCGCAAGCTGCTGCTTTCTTTTCGCGAGTTAGTCGGGCGCAGCATCGACGCGCTGAAAAAAAGCAGCTATCAGGATAACGATTGGATGGAAGAACCGTTGTTCCATACATATTACTGGGTCAATGTTCCGGTTAAGGTGGAGGGATATCATTTATATTACCGGGATTCATTGACGATCCTGCAAAAAAACGTATTTTTTATGAATGCGGTTATTTTGATCGAGCTGCTGCTATTGGGGATTCCGGCGCTTCTGCTGCTTTTAAATGTGCTTTCATCCATCGCGATGCAAAAGCGAATGGTCTTAATGCTGCATCAGGATCCGGTGACGGGCGGCAATAACTGGAATTATTTTTTGGAGCAGAGCAAGCGCATCCTGTGCCAATTTCGCAATACGAACCATACATACGCGGTTGTAAACCTGCATATGATACGTTTTCAGGATTACTGCGCCTGCAACGGCATAAAGGAAGGGGATGCGCTTTTAAAAAAGATCGACGGTTTTTTAAAGGCGAATATGGATCGAAACGAAACGTACGCCAGGTTTGCCAGGGCGGATTTTGGACTTTTGCTGCGCTGCGAGAGTGTGGAGCAGAGTAAAAAGCGCTTAAAGAAGCTGCTGGTAGAGCTGACCGGGATCAAGAAGGACGCAATGATGTCGTTCAGCGCGGGCATTTATGTGCTGCGCCCTGCGGCGAACCGCAAGGAACGCCGGCGCAGGCAGATCGATATCGAGCAGGTATACCAGTTTGCCAGTGCTGCCAGAGGAGCGATGCGCGGTAAAAAGGGGGAATACATCAAAGTATTTGACCAGCAGATCTTACAGGAACAGATGTGGAAGCACAAGGTAGAAGAGACGATGGAGGCTGCGCTGCTTGGCGGGGAGTTTCAGCTTTATCTTCAGCCGAAGTACCATCCAGTCACAAAAAAAATCGTCGGAGCGGAAGCTCTTGTACGCTGGATCTCCCCAGAGGATGGGATGATCCCGCCAAACCGCTTTATCCCAGTCTTTGAAGAAAACGGATTTATTACAAAACTGGATGATTATATGATTTCCCAGGTGGCAAAGCTGCGGTCTGAATGGAAAATACAGGGCAGGAAAATGGTGCCGGTGTCCGTCAATGTTTCCAGGGTAAATTTTGTCAAGGAGGATCTGGCAGAGCATATCTGCCATCTGGTAGACGGATATGGGGCGGAGCACAGCGGGATTGAGCTGGAGCTGACGGAAAGCGCGTTTTATGGAAATAAGGAGCTGCTAAAGCAGATTTTAAAAAAGCTGAAAATGTATGGCTTTAACATTTCCATGGATGATTTCGGGGCTGGATACTCGTCGCTAAATTCCCTTAAGGACCTGCCGATCGATACGTTAAAGCTGGATATGGATTTCTTTCGGGGAGACGACAGCTTAGAACGCGGGGAAATTGTCGTGAAAGAAACGATACGCCTGGCAAAAGCGCTCCATATGAGTATTGTCGCAGAAGGGATCGAGAAAAAGGAGCAGGTGGAATTTTTAGCGGAGCAAGGCTGCGATATGATCCAAGGATATTATTTTGCAAAACCAATGCCTGTCAGTGAATTTAACCAGCTGGCGGAGCGTGACTGTTAAACATAGGAAGGGTTGGAAAAAGAGGTAGATCATGCATACATTTTTTATCGTCATACAATATATCGGGATTTTTATATTGATGGCGGAGTCATTTTATGTGCTCAGCCGCAGGCCGTCCAGACAGCAGCAGTATCTGCTGTTCTTGATTTTTGCTCTGTGTGTAAATTCGGTCGGATATTTGCTGGAGCTGGAGGCAGAGACGCTCCAAGAAGCGTTGATGGCAACCCGGTTTTCGTATCTTGGCAAGCCGTTTATCGTGTTTTGCCAGTTTTTATTTGTCATGCAGGCGTGCAAGGTGGAGGTATCAGAGCGTATGACGCGTATGTTGTTCTGCCTCCATGTGGTGATTGTGCTGTTTGCGCTGACCTGTGAAAAGCATACGCTGTTTTACAGCAGTATCCAGTTTGTGGAGAGCGGCTTTTTCCCACATCTGGAAGTTAAGTACGGGTTTGTTTATGCAATTTACAGTTTATTTTTGTTTGGCTATACGGCGGTCATGATCGTAACGTGTCTTGTATGCTATGCGAGAACAGGAAAAGAATCGGAAAAACGGCAGTTTGCTTGCCTGGTTTTAGTAGATCTGGTCGCGTTTTCGAGTTTTGTTATTTTTTTAAGTGGTGTGACAAATGGCTATGACGTTACGCTGCCTGGCTGTCTGCTTGCTTCGCTGCTGCTGTCCGTGCTGATCTATCACGGTGATTTTTTTGATACGCTGACGCTGGCGAAGGAACTGGCGGTAGATGCACTGGAGGAAGGGATCGTTGTGGTAGATAATGACGATCATATTATTTATTTTAATCCAAAAGCAGGAAAGATTTATCATGGACTTATGAGGTCAAAGGCTGAATGGGTACTGGAGGAGATGGACAGCTGTATATTGGATAAAAGGGTGTTGGAGAGGGAAAACAATGTATACGCTGCCAGCAGCTATATGATTGAAAGAGAAGATGTTTATTACGGCAGGATCTATGTATTGACAGATATTACAGATAACTATCATTATACGGAGCACGTCAAGGAACAGGCGGAGATCATGAAGGAGCTAAAGGAACAGGCAGAGTCCGCGAACCAGGCGAAGTCAGCGTTTGTTTCTAATATGTCCCATGAGATTCGTACGCCGATGAACGCTATCGTCGGTCTGACCGAAGTGATGCTGCGCAAGCAATGGGAGCCGGAGGATGAAAAATATCTGCTGAATATACAAAGCTCTGGAAAGGCATTGCTTAAGCTGATCAACGATCTGCTTGATTTTTCTAAAGTTGAAGCCGGGAAATTTGAGATTTCTGAAGATACGTTTGACATTGCGCAGATGCTTCGGGATATCCAGGTGATCGGGGCGACACGCCTTGGAGACAAGGAGGTGCAGCTTATCATAAATGCAGACGAGAAGATCCCGCGTCTTTTATATGGAGATGGACTGCGCGTTCGGCAGGTTATTATCAATATTATGAACAATGCGATAAAATTTACGGACAAAGGCTCCGTAACGGTAACGGTGGAGCAAAAAAAGCGTGAGGCGGATAGGGTGCAGCTGTTTCTATCGGTCAGAGATACCGGGCAGGGAATCCATGAACAGGATCTTAGCCGTTTGTTTGACGCATTTACGCAGGTTGATATTAAAAAGAACCAGGGCAAGGAGGGGACTGGGCTGGGCCTTGCGATCTCCAGGCAGCTTGTGGAGATGATGGGCGGTGAGCTTTCGGTTGCGAGTGAATACGGAAAAGGAAGTGATTTTTATTTTACGCTCTGGCTGGGTGTAAGAAGTGAAGAAGGCATTGGTGACTTTGGGGTATTAAAGGAGCAGGAGCAGGAAACCGAGATACAGCAGGAAGCGGAGGTGTTTACATTTACCGCGCCGCAGGCCAGAATACTTCTGGTAGATGACAATGAGATCAATCAGGAGGTGGCAAAGGCGCTTCTGGAGCCGTTTGAAATGAAGATCGACCTGGCCTCAGATGGGCAGGAGGCGTTGGAAATGGTACAAAAAGAACGATATGACCTTGTATTTATGGATCATTTTATGCCGGTTATGGATGGTGTAGAGGCGACCAAGAGGATACGCGCCATTGCGGATGAGCAGCTGCGCAGGCTGCCGATCATTGCGCTCACGGCGGATGCAGTACAAGGGGTGCACGAGGAATTTTTTGCGGCGGGCATGAATGATTTTGCATCGAAGCCTATTGAGATGAAGGATGTGTCACGGGTACTGCGCCGCTGGCTGCCGAAGGAAAAGCTGAACCGGACATAGCTAAGCCAATGTTGGGGAAAAGCCGTTTGATACAGGTGTTATAGGCTTGTTTAAACGGTTGGCGTAGCGGGAAAATTATGATGAAACAGGTCAAAAGTATATTGTAAACAACAAAGAAAAGGATTATAATGTAGATAGCGGATTGCCTTCAGGTGACAGCGAATATGGAATGTATGAGGAAAAAGAAGTTTTACGCTTGAAAGTGAGAGGGGGCAAGTACAGAGGTCATATTCCGACAACCAGCAGGCTACTAAGGAACTTAAAATGAATGATCGAGGAGGAAAGCTATTTATGTTTAAGGATGAAAAGATTGAGAAAAAGCTGACGAAGTCTTTTCTGATGGTATCTTTAATTACGGCGGTATCAGCCGTTTTGGGGCTGGTTGCCCTGGTTCTTGTTGCGAATCGGTATTCTTATGCATTGACGAATTATGGCTTTGCACAGGGAGATATTGGCAAGGCGATGTTTGAGTTTGCGGATGTGCGGTCTTCTTTGCGTGCGGTTATCGGTTATGACGACCAGGATGCGATCGATAGGGTGATGCAGCAGCATAAGAATGCGATCGCCGCGTTTGAGCAGAATTTTGCAGAGGTGGAAAAAACGATCGTATCAGAGGCAGGCCGGGAGACCTACGATGCGATTCAAAAGGAGCTGGAAGCATATTGGCCATTGGATACACAGATTGTAGAAAAAGGGAATACGACGGATATTGAACGCTGCCTGGAGGCGCAGGAGCTTGCGCTGACTCAGCTTGGGCCGAAGTACGAGAGCATATATGAAAAGTTGGACGAGCTGTTAGAGGTAAAGGTGACTGAGGGGCAGAACTTATCTCAAACGCTTGTTGTTTTGAGCGTAGTGTTGATGATCGTTATTGTTCTTGTAATAGCGGTTTCCATTTTGATCTCCATGCGCATTGGCAAGCGTATCGCAACCGGTATTTCCAATCCGTTAAAGGAGCTTGGAAACCGGCTGAAAATGTTTGCGTCTGGTGACCTGACTTCACCGTTTCCAGAGTCGGATTCTAAGGACGAGGTAGCGGAAATGGTCAACGATGCGGCGGAAATGGCCGGTGTGTTGAACGTTATCATCAACGATATCGGAGAGGTGCTTGGCCAGATGGAGGACAAGAACTACGCCGTAGAGTCTACTGTCAAGGACAGATATACTAAGGATTTTTCCAAGCTGATCCTGTCCATGCGCGGACTGCGTGATCAGATGTCGGAAACGATCCGTTCTATTGGGGAAGCGTCCAGCCAGGTATCCGGCGGATCGATCAATCTGGCGGAATCTGCACAGAGTATCGCAGAAGGAGCAACGGAGCAGGCAGGAGCCGTCGAGGAACTGCAGGCTACGATCATGGATATTACAGAAGAAATGGAAAAGAGCGCGCAAAGAGCAGAGGAATCTTTCAAACAGGCGGAGAATTACGCGCTGGAGGCGGATCATACACGGGATGAAATGCATACGATGGTAACGGCAATGGAGAAGATCAGTGAATCTTCAGCAAAGATTGGAAACATTATTTCCGAGATTGAATCCATTGCGTCCCAGACCAATCTGCTTTCCCTGAACGCTTCGATCGAAGCTGCAAGAGCGGGTGAGGCAGGACGAGGCTTCTCCGTTGTGGCTGAAGAGATCCGACAGCTGGCGGAGCAGAGTGCAAAAGCTGCCGTAGATACGAGGGAACTGATCGAAAGCTCCATGAAGGAGATTGCGGAAGGCAACCGCGCGGTAGAGCGTGCGTCCAGTTCGATCGACAGTGTAGTTGGCGGTATCAAGCAGATTGCGGAATCTGCTAAGAGCATGAGTGAAATGGTTATTTCACAAGCAGAAACGATCCGTCAGGCAGAGGTTGGCATCAGCCAGATATCAGAGGTTGTACAGAATAACTCTGCGGCAGCGCAGGAGTCCTCGGCGACGAGTGAGCAGCTGTCCGCACAGGCTGCGACACTGGATGAGCTGGTAGGTCAGTTTGTACTGGAAAAATAAGACGGACGCCCAGAGGGGTAATGGATAAAAATAACATCGATATTTTAGAAAGAGATATATACAGCTTGATTGAAGCCATAGCCTGTTTAGGCTATGGCTCTTGTTCGAATACCGGGTCGGCCGGATAGCCGCTGCCGCATTTTTGCATCGCGCGCTGCACGCTGTCAGCGGAATTGCCCCAGTCTTTGTCCTTGTTGCGGTAGTCGTTTTTTTCTACAAACCAGGATACCTCGCTCTGCAGGCGTTTCATATGCTCCAGCATCAGTGCGGATGCTTTTGGATAAAAATCGTTTTTTTCCGCGTCTGATAAGCGGTTTTCCGCGCATTCGACCAGATCGCGGAAATGCGGCAGGCAAAAGCCCTTGCTGCTTGTAAACGCGTCACGAAATTCACTGTTTTTACGGTACAGGTCAAAAAAGGTATCCAGATAGCGGGTGTAGATCTGGTTAAAGTGGCCGCAGACGTAGCAGGAGCTTTCTTTTTGATCCAGCCATGCGCCGAGCGGTGTTTTTGCCTGCGTATGTATGGCTTGCGTACGCTTCATGCGCTTGAATATGCCGGATTTGCCGGGCGTAAAGCCTTGGAGCGCCTGGGCAAGCTCTTCGTTTAGCTTTTTCAGATGCGTGCTTAGGATCAGCGCGCTTCCAAGGCGGTTGCCGTAGTCGTACATCATTTTGTAGTGATGGCGGCAAAAGCCCATTTCATCTGTTTTTTCCCGAATGTAATCTTCCATATAAGCGGAGCCAAGAATAAAGGAGATGGCGTGCTGCTCTGCGGCGCGTTCCAGATAGCAGAACGGGCATTCGTCTCCTGCGCGGAAGGCTTCGATCAGCGGAAGAGTTGCAATGTCTTTTTTCATCGTGCGTCACCTGTTTTCGTTTTCTATTGATTATAATCGATTCTCAAACAAGTGTAAAGAGCTTTCGTGCGCGCCGTTATTCCAGAATGATCCAGGCGTCCTGACGCTTCGTGACATAGCCGATCACGGCAGCCTGCGGGATACTTTCGTGCAGGCGCTTTAGGCATTCGTCCGCGTCTTTTTGCGGCATTGCGATCAAAAGGCCGCCGCTTGTCTGCGGATCATACAGGATATCCTGCATCGCGAGGCTGATGTCTGCGCGTACGCTGACGCCTGCTTCGGCATAGGCGCGGTTGCGATAGGCGCCTGCGGGAATAAAGCCCATTTCCGCGAGCGGATAGGCTTCTTGGTGATAAGGAACGTATTGCGTCTGGATATGGATCGTACAATCGCTGCCCTGCGCCATCTCGTAGCTGTGTCCAAGCAGGGCAAATCCGGTGACATCCGTACAGCTATGGACGTCATACTGCAGCATGATGTCTCGTGCGGTTTTATTTAATGTGGCCATCTGGCGGTAAATACGCTCCATGACCGCCGGCTCTACCAGATCGGCCTTGTCTGACGTTGTGAGTATCCCGATGCCGAGAGGCTTTGTTAAGATCAGCGCGTCGCCGGGCATAGCGCCACAGTTTTTTAAGATCCTTTGCGGATGCACGAAGCCGGAGACGGCCAGTCCGTAGATTGGCTCCGCACCGTTTATCGTATGGCCGCCGGAGATGATAACGCCTGCTTCATAGGCCTTCTGATAGCCGCCCCGCAGGATTTCCTGTACGGTGTGGGCCTCCATATGCTCTGGAATACAAAGGATGTTCAGCGCCAGCTTCGGTTCGCCGCCCATTGCGTATACGTCGCTGATGGCATTTGCGGCAGCGATCTGCCCGTATAAAAACGGGTCGTCCACGATTGGCGGAAAAAAGTCTGTAGTCTGTACGAGGGCGGTTTCTTCATCCAGCTGATAGACGCTGGCGTCGTCGCTCTTGTCATAGCCGACGAGCAGGCGTGGATCTTGGTGTGTCACAAAGCCGTCCAGCATTTGCGCAAGCGTCCCGGCGCCTACTTTGGCGCCGCAGCCTGCGCAGGAAGCAAGCTTGGTCAGCTTGATCTGCGTTTCATTCATAAGTGAAAAGCCTCCTTCGGATGTTAGCTGTTTTCTGCGCGGTAGCAGACGCGGTATCCGTCCGCGAGAACCAAAGCGGCCTGTTCCATTTCCTCTGGCCATTCTGGCGCGGGACAGGCGGACGCAGCTTCGTAGCGGACGCAGGTGCCGCAGCTGCTGCTTAAATTGCGCGGCACTGGCATCAGGCGGGCAGGGATCTGCTTGCTATCGCACAGCTTTTTAAAGCGTACCGCACCAAAGTGCGAGTAAAAGGTTGCGATGTAGTTCATATTATTTTGTCATGGAGAGTGTAAATTCTCCGCCTTTCTCCGTACAGGCTACCTGATATCCCTGACTGCTTGCATAGCGGGTCACATTTTCACGGGAAGCCACGTTGTCAACGATGATCTCATAAGCGTGTTCCTTGGATGTCATAGCTTTGCGCAGCATGACAACCGGTTCCGGGCAGGAAAGCCCGCGTGCGTCTAATTGCTTCATTTTCTAATTCTCCTTTTTCTGAAACGTATTCAGGCAGGCTATGATAGCGACTGCCGCGATACCGATAATAACGGCGGCTTTGCCGTTTGCCGTAGGGCCATCCGCGCTGGAGGCAAGGCCGAAATTGTGCGCAAATGCCGCGCCTGCCATAAGGCCGATCACTGTAACGGCGCTGTCTGAGTTGCCTTCTCCTGCCAGCACGAGCTGACGCAGCGGACAGCCGCCAAGCAGTACGCAGCCAAATCCAGCTAACAGCATACCAAGGAAGTTCCATAAGCCGTCGGTATGCGAAACAGGCTGTCCGGCCAGACCCGGCACAAAGTAGCTGCCCTGTGTGAAGGCGCTTAATAAGAGGTTGCAAGCTAGTGCGCTGACTAAAATAGCGATAAACCCTAACAGCAGCTTGGATTCACGGAACAATACCATATCACGGATACCGCCCACCATGCAAAGGCGTGTCCGCTGTGCCAGCGCGCCGACTGCAAGTCCGGCTGCCAGACTGATCCAGATAGCCGCGTGCTTTGCGCCTGGGCCTGCGTCCGCTTCAGTAAAATGAAGAAATGCAGGAGCCGCAGCAAGCAATAGCAGCATCGCAAGCTGTAAGACCTGGAACAGCCCGCCCTCCAGAAGGGGCAGCCGGTATGTGCGGCGGAGCGAATAGCCGCGGTTTAAGAAAAATACACCTGCCAGTATTCCGCAGATAAAGCCGCCAAGGCCGAGCAGGGCGTTTAAGTCGCCGCCCGCAAGACGCAGGATCATACGGAACGGGCAGCCGAGGAACATCAAACAGCCGATCATCACGAAAAAGCTAAGTGCAAAACGGGTCAGCGGGGAGCTGCCTCCTCTGGAAGCAAATTCCTTACGGCCCATGGCCATCAGAAAGCTTCCGAGCACAAGCCCGATGATCTCCGGACGTATGTATTGGACGGCTGCGGCTGAATGCAGTCCGAGTGCGCCTGCGGTATCACGCAGAAAACAGGCGATGCAAAATCCCATGTTGGCCGGATTTCCGAAAAATACGAGCGCCGTTGAGATGACGCCGATGAGAAGGCCGGCTAAGATAATGCTTGTCTTTTCTTTTTTGAAATTCATTTTTTCTGCTTCCTTTCTCTTTTGATTACAATTAGTATAGCATGGAACGGAAATTTCAGCCAATTCTGATTATTAATAATTATTATCGATTGATTTGATTTACTGATAGATCTATGTTAATATGACAGCAGATCAGATGTCCAGAGCAGAAAGGAGATGGATGGGATGGAGGGAATTTATTTTGATCATGCGAGCACAACGTTTCCAAAGCCGCAGGCGGTTGCGGATGCGATGTATGCGTTTATGACGAGGGAGGGCAGCAATATCAACCGGGGCTGTTATACCGGGGCTTACAGTGTGGAGGAGAAGGTTTTTGAGACACGCCGGCTGCTGTGCGATTTTTTTGGCGGTGACGATTGCAAAAATGTGGTGTTTACGAAAAATGTGACCGAGAGCCTGAATATGTTGATCAAAGGCTTTTTAAAGCCGGGCGACCATGTGCTCGTATCAGCGATGGAGCACAATGCGGTGATGCGACCGCTTGTGCAGCTGGCGCGCTGTGGGGTGACGTTTACGAGGATTCCGTGTGCGCAGGACGGCCAGCTGGATCCTGACGAGCTGCCGGGGCTTTTGACAAGCAGGACGCGGGCGGTGATCGTGCTTCATGCGAGCAATGTATGCGGTACGCTGCTGCCGCTTCGTGAGATAGGGGAATTTTGCGTGCGTCATGGTCTGCGTTTTTTTGTGGATGCGGCGCAAACGGGCGGCGTGTGGCCAATCGATATGAAAGAGCTGCAGATCGACGCGCTTGCGTTTACTGGACATAAAGGGCTTTTAGGCCCCCAGGGGATAGGGGGCTTTCTTGTTCGCGGACAGCTGGGTGCGCAGCTTGAGCCGCTTTTATCCGGCGGTACTGGAAGCGTCAGCCATACGGAAGACATACCGGCTTTTATGCCGGACAGGCTGGAGCCAGGTACGCTGAACCTGCCCGGTATCCTAGGGCTGCGCGCGGCGCTGGAATGGATTTTGGATACGGGTATCGACCGCATCCGCGCGCATGAGCTTGCGTTGACCGAACAGTTTTTGGACGGTTTGCGGGAGATCAGGGGGATTCGTGTAGCAGGTCGAACAGGGACAGAAGGCCGTACCGGTGTCGTATCGATTCAGACAGTGGCAAAGGAGCTATCAGACGTGGCATGGCAGCTGGACGAAACGTATGGGATTATGACACGCGTAGGGCTGCATTGTGCGCCATCCGCCCATAAAACGCTTGGCACCTTTCCGACGGGTACGATCCGCTTTTCTTTTGGATGGCGGAATACCAGCGAAGAGGTCGATAAGGCGCTGCGGGCGCTTGCGCAGCTGTGCGTAGGATAATGGCGCAGGATCATCGTATACAGCATAAAGGTGGAGCATTATGGAGTTAAAGCAGTTACAGTCTTTTATTGCCGTGGTCGAATGCCAGAGTTTTACAAAAGCAGCGCAGCGGCTGTTTTTATCGCAGCCCTCTGTCAGCGCCCACATACGCCGGCTGGAGGAAGAACTGCACTCCCGGCTGCTGATCCGTACGACGAAGAATGTTGAGATCACACCGCGCGGCTGGGAGTTATATGAGTGCGCCTGTGAGATGATCAAGCGCTGGGACAATCTGCTGCAGCGCTGGGATAACGAGACAAGAAGGGTGATTCGTCTTGGCGCTTCGACGATTCCGTCGGCTTATATCCTGCCGGAGCTTTTGCCGGCGTATGGAAAAGAGCATCCGGACATTTATTTTTCCATTTACCAAAGCAATAGCCAGGATATTACGGACAGGCTGCTGCAGGGGGATTTTGACGTTGGGTTTATCGGGATGGATAGCAGCAGCGAATATTTGGCCTGTGTTCCATTTTATCAGGACCGCATGGTGATGATCACGCCGGTCAGAGGGGATTATCTGGAGTTAAAGAAGCAAAGCAGCCCGCTGCAGGAGCTTTTGCGCTCGCCGATGATCCTGCGGGAAAAGCAGAGCGGCAGCCAGAAAAGCGCGGACCGCTTTTTGGAAAGCCTGGGCATCCGTCAGGAAGAGCTAAAGGTCGTAGCCCGCATCAACGACCAGGAGGCGGTAAAAAACCTAGTGGCGCAGGGACTTGGCGTGTCGATACTGTCCGAGCGGGCGGCCAGGAATTTTGTGGATGAAAAGCGGGTGCTGCTGTTTGAGCTGCCGGAGCAAACAGCGCGGCGCAGCTTATATTTGATCTATCCGAAGAATTATATTTTGAATCCTTATTTGCAGAAGTTTATGGAGTATGTGATGCGGTTTTATCAGGGGTGACGCGGCGTGAGCCGCGTTGCGCGATTTTATCCTATATGCAGCTGCGCTTTTAGTGCGTCCTGCAGGACTTGTGAAAAATAAATGCCATGTTCCAATGCAGCGTTATTCAGCCATACCGGGATTGTGAGAGTTTTTTTCACTGATTTTGTAAAATGTTCTTTTGCATAAGAAGCAACATCTACAGAAACCATACTTATAAAAGCTTCTTTAGGATTTATTTCCAATTCTTCAGCAACATTTGCAGGATTGATATCGGTTAGTTTAGAGGGAGCTGGAATAGCGTCGTGATCCATTTGGCTAGTATAAAAATAACCAGCCAGACAATCGACTGCCATTTCCATAGCTTCCTCAAAAGTATCGCCACAGGTCGCAAGCCAGTTTAAATCTGGAAATATGACGGAATAGCCGGCTGCTTCTTTAAAAAAACAAGCTGGATATATTGATAGCATATGTGTGTACCTCCTAGATCATTGATAAAAATACAGGAATGGGGGCTATTTAAGCCCCGCCTGTCTCTTGATAGAATTTTCTGTACCTTTGGGGATATCTTTCGCAAGGATTAGCTGTTCCATCTCTCTTGGCTTCATTGGCATGATGTTTTCCTCCTTGCATCATTATGATAACATAGAATACGTATTAAAATATGTTTTTTGTGTGATTTACGTCTTCTTTATCTGGTACGTTTCGCGATCAGCGATCAAGTAAATTTTTTAGTGGTAAAAAGAGAAAAGTTTCCTGCGCCTGCGGGAAAAGGGTAACAGGTCAGCTTGCCTGAACTGTTACGGAAAAGAAGAAGTGTAGTTTGTATTGTTGCAGATTGCTTTTCGTTTTACGATATAGTATACTGTTAACAAATGGCAGCCTGTTACAGGAAAGCTGCATACGGGATACAGCCGGCCGGCAGAGCTGCCGCAGTAGTTTTTTAAGAAAGGCGTAAGAATGGGAAAAGCACGTATTTTGCAAAATAAGACTTATCTGTACCTGACAGAATTTTTTGCGGGAATGTCAGTGATGGCAGTAGAATTAGGGGCAAGCCGCCTGCTTGCTCCCTATTTTAGTTCCTCACAGATTGTCTGGACGATCATTATCGGTACGATTATGATCGCAATGGCGCTTGGTAATATTTACGGAGGAAGGGCGGCGGATAAAAATCCGGCTCCGGACAGACTTTACCGGAGGATGGTGATCGCGGCAGTCTGGATCGCGGCGATCCCGGTTGTAGGCAGGTATATCATACTTGGGATATCGGCGCTGCTTATTTTTACAGTAGACAGCGGCTTTTTGATCGCGGCGGCGTTTGCGGCCTGCATGGTGATCTTCGTGTTTCCGTTGTTTTTGCTTGGGACGGTGACGCCGTCTCTTGTAAAATATACGGTGGACAGCCTGGAGGATAATGGAAAAACGGTAGGAATGTTAAATGCCGCAAATACGATTGGGAGTATTTTAGGGACGTTTCTGCCGACGTTTGTTACGATCCCAGCAGTCGGTACGTCGGCGACGTTTTTGATCTTTGCGGGGATCCTGCTGCTGCTTTCTGTTATTTATTTTGTCTCGGCAAAGGGCGGCGCAAGGGGCGCGGTGATCGGCGTGCTGCTGTTTTTGGCGTGCTGCTTGTTTGGACGTTCGGACAGCTTTGCGTTTTGGGAAAACGACCTGTTATATGAAGGGGAGTCGGTATACAATTATCTGCAGGTGAAGGAAAATGAAAACAGCGTGATATTGTCGACGAATGTGCTGTTTGGCGTGCAGTCGATCCTGAAAAAGGACGGCGGCCTGACCGGGATGTATTATGATTATGCGCTGGCGGCGCCGCTGATGGCTGGCGTTCATGAAAAGGAACGTATGGAAGCGCTGATTCTTGGCATGGGGACCGGAACGTTTGCGTCCCAATGCCGGCGGTATTTCCCGCAGATGCAGACGGAGGGCGTGGAGATTGACGAAAAGATCACGCAGCTTGCCAGGACTTATTTTGAGCTGCCAGAGGATACGCCGGTGGCGACTTATGACGGGCGGGCGTATCTGCAGGCGACGGACCGTAAGTATGACGTGATCATGGTAGATGCGTATCAGGACATAACGATCCCGTTCCAGATGTCATCGGTCGAGTTTTTTACAATGGTGAAAAACCATTTAAAGCGGGACGGCGTACTGGTCGTCAATATGAATATGCGCGGTACGAAGGAAGGGAGCATTAACGAATATCTGTCGGATACGATCGCAAGTGTGTTTTCGTCTGTCGTTACGGTCGATGTTCCAGGCTCCACGAACCGGGAGCTGTTTGCTTCGGCTTCGCCGGATATGTTAGATGTGATGCAGGATAATATGGCGCTGACGCCGGACAGCGGCCTTGTCGACCTGATGGGCCGGGTGGCGCAGGGACTTAGCGCATATACACCGGGCGGGTATTTAATGACCGATGATAAGGCGCCTGTGGAGCTTTTGGGAATGCAGGTGATCGACGAGCTGATTCGGGACGAGGCGGCGTATTACCGTAAAATATATGAAAAAGATGGTCTGCGTGGCTTGTTGGATCAGTTATGAAGCGCTGCCAGTACACTAGGCAGCTTGGGATATTTTGTGCAGAAAGGTGAAGAAAATGAAAAAAACATTGGTTTGGGCGCACCGGGGAGCCAGCGCGTATGCGCCGGAAAACACGCTGGCGGCATTTGAGCTGGCGGTGCAGCATAAAGCAGACGGTGTAGAGCTGGACGTACAGAAAACAAAGGACGGAACGCTCGTTGTGATCCATGATGAGACGCTAAAGCGGGTGAGCGGGGTATCCGGCTGGGTGCGGGACTTTACTTATGAGGAATTGCAAAAGCTGAATGTGAACAGGCATTTTCCGCAGCTTGGGCCGCAGCATATCCCGACGCTGGAAGAGGTATACGAGCTGCTGTTACCGACCGGACTTACGGTAAATGTGGAGCTGAAAACAGGCGTGGTATTTTACCCGCAGCTGGAGGAGCAGGTATTGGAGCTTACAGAGCGCATGGGGATGTGCGGGCGGGTGGTCTATTCGTCTTTTAATCATTACAGCCTGCAGAAGATCCGCCAGATCTGTCCGGACGCCGTGATCGGAGTGTTATATCAGGACGGGATTATCGGGGCCGCGGCGTATGCCAAAAATATGATACAGGCAAACGCTGTCCATCCAGCGCTTTACAATGTACAATACCCATCGTTTTTTGAAGAGTGCCGCAGGATGGGGCTGGGCATACACGTCTGGACGGTGAACGAGGAGCCGTATTTGCGGATGCTTTGCGAGCATGGAGTCGATGCGGTCATTACAAATGATACGAAGCTGGCGCGGGCAGTTGTGGATGAACAGGGATGATGCTGCCAAAGGAGAACAGAGTAACGATTATGACAGAAAGAATAGAGATAGCGTATCTGCAGGAAACGGATTATAAAGAGCGGATGGAGCAAACGGTGAAGCCGTATCTGAGCCGTTACCAAAAAAGCGGAACATTTACAAGCTTTGACGGCACGCAGATTTTTTACTGTATGTATCTGCAGGAGGGGGCGCGGGGAAATATCGTCATTTCTCATGGATTCAGTGAATTTATGGAAAAATATGAGGAGGTTATTTACTATTTTCTGCAGGCGGGGTATTCGGTATTTATTCCGGAGCACCGTGGGCATGGCAGGTCTGGGCGCAGGCTGCGGAATATGGAAAAGGTGTATGTAAAAAGCTTTGCGGAGTATGTGCGGGACTTGCGTATTTTTGTAAAAAAAGTGGTGATGCCGCACCGGAATGAAATGATATTATTTGCGCATTCTATGGGTGGAGCGATCGGGGCGCTTTACCTGGAGCGGTATCCCGGCGATTTTCAAAAGGCGGTGCTGTCGGCGCCGATGATTCAGATGAAGGTTGGCGGGGTGCCGTATCCGGTGGCGATGGTCATTGCGCGTATTTGTAACAGCTGTGGGTTCGGTAAGGCGTATGCAGCCGGGCAGAGGGGATTTTCCAAGCGCAGGAAATTTGAACGCAGCAGCTGCTTATCGCAGGAGCGGTATTTGTACGCGCATGAAAAACGGATACAAAACAAACGCTGCCGCACAAGCGGCGCCTGCTATGGCTGGGTGTGCGCGGCGGCTACGGCGGCAGCCTATGTGCAGACGCAGGAGCATATTCAAAGGATCCGCATCCCTGTGCTTGTGTTTGCGGCGGGCCGGGACCATATGGTAAATACCGACGAGATCTGCAGATTTGCGGGAAAGCTGCGACGTGCGCGGCTGGTCTGGTTTTTGGACGCCAAGCATGAAATTTTTAATGCGAAGGAGCGGGCAAGGCTGCAGTTTTATGAAGAGACGCTCGCGTTTTTACGGGAGCAGGGCGGCTAGTGTACTGGCTTGCCCAGAGAGCTGGTACACTAGGGTCGTCCGGGAAGGACAGGAGGGGATCAGATGCCGGAGAAAATGAAGCTGACAAAAATGGAACGGGCATGGATTTTGTATGATGTGGGAAATTCCGCGTTTATCTTGCTGGTGTCAACGCTGTTTCCGATTTATTTTGACGCGATCGCGCAGCAGGCCGGGATTTCTTCAGTCGATTATCTGGCCTATTGGGGCTACGCAGCGTCGGCGGTCACGATCATTGTCGCGGTGACCGGGCCGGTGCTTGGGACAATGACCGATTTTAAAGGCTGGAAGAAGCCGATCTTCCTTGGCAGTATGCTGCTTGGTACGACCGGGTGTATGCTGCTTGGATTTATGCGTTCTTGGCTCGTGTTTTTAATTGTTTTTGTCATTGCCAAATGCGGATTTTCTGCTAGTCTCATTTTTTATGACGCTATGCTTGGCGATGTGACGACGCCGCAGCGGATGGACGAGGTGTCGGCAAAAGGTTTTGCTTGGGGCTATATCGGCAGCTGCATTCCGTTTGTCCTTGGACTGGCTCTTGTTTTGGGCGCGCCGAAGCTGGGGCTTTCACAGCTTACGGCAATGACGGCGGCGTTTGTGATTGCTGCGGTCTGGTGGTTTTTGGCGACTGTCCCGCTTTGGCGTTCGTATCAGCAGCTGCATTACGTACCTGCGCAGCGAGATGCTTTTCGGAGCAGCTTTGCCAGACTTTCGCATACGATGAAAAATATGCGCCGCCATCCGCAGGTGTTTTGGTTTTTGCTGGCGTTTTTTTGTTATATTGACGGCGTTTATACGATCATCGATATGGCGACGGCATACGGGACGGCTCTTGGATTGGATTCGACAGGGCTGCTGCTGGCGTTTTTGATGACACAGATCGTTGCGTTTCCGGCGACGCTTGTATTTGGCAGGCTTTCGGGCAGGTATTCGGTCAAGCGCTTGATCTCGATCTGCATTATTGCTTATATGTTTATTACCATTTTTGGAATGACGCTGGATTCCCAGCTGAAATTCTGGATACTGGCGGTTTGCGTCGGGCTGTTCCAAGGCGGCGTACAGGCGTTGTCGCGTTCGCATTTTGCGAAAATTATCCCGAAGGAGCAGGCTGGGGAGTATTTTGGGATTTTTGATATCTGCGGAAAGGGAGCGTCGTTTTTGGGAACGATGCTTGTAAGCATCACAAGCCAGCTGACACATAGCCTGCGTTATGGCATTAGCTCGTTGGTCATACTATTCCTTTTGGGGTTTGTGCTGTTTCAAAAGTCCTGCAGCTTTGCCGAAGAAGAGCAGCGCCCGCTGTGAGCCGCAGCGGAGATTTTTGTGTCAAGGACAAGCGTTCTTTCATAAAATAATAGAAAGAATTTGGCGCAGCCTGATGCAGCATGGCAAAATCGGCGCTGAGTGTGCCGCGGGTGCTGTTCGGGCGGGGTAAGAGGTCTATGAGGGATTTGGTTCCAGGAGAAAGAGGCGTTTTGGTACAGTATCTTCAGCTTGCGCTGAAGCGGGCTGGGTTTCCTGTAAATACGGATGGGATTTTTGGTGCGCGCACTTGTGCTTCCCTGCGGGAGTTTTTGGGGGATACGCAGACGTGTCAGGTAGGAGCGCGTCAGTGGGAACGGTTGTTTCCGTACTTAAAAGGATATACGACGTGGCAGATACAGGAGGGGGATACGCTGTGGAAGCTGGCGGCGCGCCTGCATTCGTCCGTGCACAGGCTGATGACCGCGAATCCGACGGTAGATCCGGCGAACCTGCAGGTGGGGACGGTGTTGCTCGTGCCGTTTGATTTTCCGCTTGTATCGGAGGAGGTAGCGTATACATCGTATTTGACCGACTGGATCATGGAAGGGCTATTGGTGCGCTATCCGTTTTTACACGAGGAGCCTGCCGGAAACAGTGTAATGGGGCGTGAGCTGATGGTTCTGCAGATCGGAGAGGGGAGCAGGCAGGTCTTTTACAATGCTTCGTTCCATGCGAACGAATGGATCACGACGCCTGTACTGTTAAAATTTGCAGAGGAGTATGCAGAAGCGTTTTCCAGGGGGCAGCAGCTTGCGGGGGTGCCTGCTTCATGGTTGTATTACGGCTTTCGGCTGTCTTTGATGCCGTTGGTCAACCCGGACGGCGTGGATCTGGTCAACGGGGCATTGGACGATACTGCTTATGAAAAGCAGGCGCAGCAGCTTGCGGCCGGATATCCGGATATTCCGTTTCCGGCGGGATGGAAGGCGAATATTGACGGGGTCGATCTGAATCTCCAGTTCCCGGCGGGATGGGAAAATGCAAAAAGGATCAAGTACAGCCAAGGCTACCAGTCTCCGGCGCCGAGGGATTTTGTAGGGACGGCTCCTTTGACCGCGCCGGAGAGCCAGGCAGTCTATACGTATACGGTAAGGAATGCGTTTTCGCTCATTCTGGCTTACCATACGCAGGGAGAGGTGATCTATTGGAAATATCTGGATTATGAGCCGGAAAATTCCTACCGGATTGCCAGATATTTTGGAGAGGTGAGCGGCTATACCGTAGAGGAAACGCCTTCTGTGTCCGGGTATGCCGGGTATAAGGACTGGTTTATACAAGAATATAACCTGCCAGGATATACGATCGAGGTTGGGCGTGGGGTGAATCCGCTGCAGATGGAGCAGTTTGCGGGGATCTATGAGGATAATCTTGGAATACTGACAGGTGGGATGACGCAGCTTATTTGAGCTGAATGAAAAGGGAAAGGATGAGGTTGATGGAAGCACTGGAGATTAGTTATAAAATTTTTTTGGAGGCGGATGACATTTCGCAGTCGCGGATCCATTCCAGCATTGCGTATTTCCGCGGTCAGATGGAGAACAGCCGCAGCGTTTATTTAAAAAACGCGGCCTTTGATGATGAAAGCGATCTGGATGCGTTTATGCTGCGGTTTTGTGTGGAGTATGAAATACGGGAAGAGGCGTGTACTTCACCGGAGGATGCGGAGTCCTTTGTATTGGATCTGGCGCAGGTGTTGGATACGGCGGCGTCAGCGCATTCGTTTTTGGATATGGAAGGAGAGTTTTCCTGGAGCTATCGCGGCGAGCATAAAAAATACCGCTTCCGGTCGGAAAGCGGATGTGATTACTGCGATTTTATAGAAGAGAAGTAATTAGAGCGGCAACGCAAGGAAGGCTTTGGAAACAGCTGCAAAAGGACAGGAGGAAAGACAGATCATGAAACAGGCATCAGAGCTGCAGGATTTACTGCGCCGGATCGACCATAAGGGTTATCCGGCTTATAAAGATACCGCTGGCAGGTATCAGTTTGGAACGTATGTACTGAGTATTGACCATGTGCAGGGGGACCCGTTTGCGGCCCCTTCGAAGGTCAGCATTCTTGTAGAAGGGAAAAAGGCTGGATTTCCGGCGGAAATGACAGAGAAAAAGCATACGCGCACCGCGCTTGCAGATGCGCTGATCAGGCGCTTTGCAAGGGAGGCGGAGCAGTATTCCCACAAGGCGAAAGGTTCAGGCAAAAGCGGGCTTTTGTCGGTCAGCCGTCCGGGACAGGAGGTGCTGGAGCGCAGCGCTTGTGAGATCACGCCGGGAAGCGGAGATCTGATCCTGCGTCTGGAGATTGGTTTTCCAGCAAACGGGCGTACGATCAATTCTGGGGAGCTGATCAAAATATTGTTCCGGTTTTTGCCGGAGTGCGCGCAGCGGTCTTTGTATTATAAAAATGCAGATCAAAAACATCTGGAAGAGGTGCGCAGGCTGGCAGAGGACCAGTATGCGATCCGCGCGCAGCTTAGGGAAAGAAAGCTGGCCGCATTTGTAGCGGACGGTGCGGTGCTGCCGCGCGAGTCAGGGATTTCCGACCGCCCGATGAAGCGTGCAGTAGCGTTTCGCTCTCCGGAGACGATGGCGGTAGAGCTTGCGCTGCCGTATGCGGGCAGCGTGAGGGGGATGGGTATCCCGCAGGGCGTGACGCTGATCGTAGGCGGCGGTTATCACGGCAAATCCACGCTGTTAAAGGCGCTGGAGCGGGGTGTTTATAACCATATCGCAGGCGATGGCAGGGAGTATGTCATTACGGACGATTCGGCGGTCAAGATCCGGGCGGAGGATGGCAGGAGCATACAAAAGACCGATATCTCCATGTTTATCAACGGGCTGCCAAATGGCAGGGATACGAAGGCTTTTGTGACTGAGGACGCAAGCGGCAGTACGTCGCAGGCTGCAAACGTGGTCGAAGCGATGGAAGCTGGGACAAAGCTGTTTTTGATCGATGAGGATACGAGCGCGACTAACTTTATGATCCGGGATGAGCTGATGGCGCGGGTCGTGCATCCGAATATGGAGCCGATCACCCCGTTTATCGACCGGGTAGAGGAGCTGGCGGATACGTATGGCATTTCCACGATCCTTGTAGCGGGCAGCTGCGGGTCGTATTTTTATAAGGCGGACCATGTGATACAGATGATGCAGTACCAGCCTGCGGAGATCACGGAGCTGGCAAAGCAGGAGGCGGCACGCTTTGCGGATATGACAAAGGACAAGCCAGCGTTAAGCGCGGCGGCGCGCCCGGCCTTTCATCGTGTTTTCGCGTCGTCGAAAAAAGCGGCGCAAAACGAGCGGATGAAAGTGAAAGGGATGGGAAAGGACGCTGTATCGATCGACCGGGATACGGTGGAGCTGCGGTATGTAGAACAGCTGGTGGACAATGAGCAGACGATGGCGCTTGGCTATATGTTAAAGTATGCAAAGCAGCATTTGTTTGACGGGAAAAGGGATATGCAGGAGGTTGCAGGACTGCTGGAGCAGCTGGTAGAGGAAAAAGGGATCGGCGCGGTCTGCGAGGGGCGTTATCTGCCGTGTAATCTGGCGGTACCGAGAGTGCAGGAGATCTTTGCGTGCCTGAACCGCTGCAGATCGCTTTCGTAGGTGTGCAAAAGAAAGGATGCAGAGAGGAAGGCGCAATGGGCAGTACATCAGAAAAAACACAGGGTAATCTATGCGTGGGACTGCTTGCCCATGTGGATGCCGGAAAGACAACCCTGTCAGAGGGACTGCTGTATACAAGCGGCAGTATCCGCAAAATGGGCCGTGTGGACAATCGGGACGCTTTTTTGGATACTTACGAGCTGGAGCGGGCACGGGGGATCACGATCTTTTCCAAGCAGGCTTTGTTACAGTGGAAAGGGCAGAACGTGACGCTTTTGGATACGCCGGGTCATGTGGACTTTTCAGCGGAGATGGAACGTACTTTGCAGATATTGGATTATGCGGTGCTGATCATCAGCGGAACGGACGGCGTGCAGGGACATACGCAGACACTTTGGCGTCTGCTGGCACGATATCATATTCCGGCATTTGTCTTTGTCAATAAAATGGACCAGCAAACGGCGGATAAAAACGCGCTGCTCATCCAGCTGCAGCAGCGGCTGGATGGCAGCTGCGTGGATTTTTCTGATCCAGACAGCGAGGAGTTCTTCGATGCGCTTGCGATGTGCTCGGAAACGGCTATGGAGCAGTTTTTGGAGGAAGGGATGGTGCATACGGACTGTATCCAAGATATGGTCTTACAGCGGGAACTGTTTCCGTGCTTTTTCGGATCGGCGTTAAGGCTGACGGGTATCGAGGAGTTTTTGGATGGGTTTTTGCACTATACGAGGCCGCCGCGGTATCCAGGAGCGTTTGCAGCAAAGGTGTTTAAGATCACAAGAGACGCGCAGGGAAGCCGTCTGACACATATGAAAATTACTGGAGGCTCGTTGTGCGTGCGTACGGCGTTGTCCGGCGCAGACGGTACGGACGGGGACGCTTGGGAGGAAAAGGTCAGCCAGATACGTGTTTATTCCGGTGCCAGATTTGAAACGGTAAACGAAGTGCAGGCTGGTACGGTGTGTGCCGTCACGGGGCTTTCTAGGACGAGGCCGGGAGAGGGACTTGGTGCGGAGCCGGATACGGGACTTCCGGTGCTGGAGCCGGTGCTGACGTACCAGATCATTTTGCCGGATGGCTGTGACGCGGCGATGATGCTGCCGAAGCTGCGCCAGCTGGAAGAAGAAGAGCCGCAGCTTCATATTGTATGGGACGAGCAGCTTCAGGAAATCCAGGCGCAGCTAATGGGTGAGGTGCAGCTTGAGATCCTGACAAGTATGATGAAGGAGCGGTTTGATATGCTGGTGGAGTTTGGGCCGGGGAATATCGTATACAAAGAAACGATTGCGGATACGGCCGAGGGCGTTGGGCATTTTGAGCCGCTGCGTCATTACGCAGAGGTACATTTGCTGCTGGAGCCAGGAGAGCTGGGCAGCGGGATGCAGTTTGCGGCTGCGTGCAGCGAGGATATTTTGGACAGGAATTGGCAGCGTCTTGTATTGACCCATCTGGAGGAGCGGGAGCATAAAGGAGTGCTGACAGGCTCCGCGCTGACGGATATGAAAATCACGCTCGTAACGGGCCGTGCGCATTTAAAACATACCGAGGGCGGAGATTTTAGACAGGCGACTTACCGTGCGGTGCGTCAAGGGCTGATGCAGGCGCAGTCTGTACTGCTGGAGCCTTATTATGAGTTTCGCCTGGAGCTGCCGGAAGGGATGGTCGGCCGTGCGATGACGGATATTGACGCGATGCATGGGCAGCCGGGACTGCCGCAGATGGAAAATGGTATGGCGGTGCTGACCGGAAGCGCACCGGTTGTAACGATGCGCGGCTACCAGAAGGATGTGACCGAATATACAAAAGGGATGGGAAGGCTCCAATGTACGTTAAAAGGCTACGCGCCATGCCACAATACGCAGGAGGTATTAGACCAGCGCGGCTACGATCCGATGAGCGATCTGGCAAATCCTTCGTCCTCGGTTTTTTGCGCGCATGGGGCGGGGTATGCGGTAGAATGGTATGAGGTGAAAGACCATATGCATCTGGAAAGCGTATGGAAGGCGCCCAAATCCGAGGAAGCCCGCCTGTATGAAGAGGCGGAGCGGCTCAAAAAGCGTGCGTCTGCGCGAAGCGAGAGCATCGGGACAGAGGAAGTTGACCAGATCATTGCAGCTACCTATCAGGCGAATCAGCGGGAAAAATCCGGACGGGGAAAGTACGCGGCGCGCCAGAAAAAGCGGATATCTGTTTCTGCCGCGCAGGAGGATACGGATTCGGATGGAGAGGCCAAAAAGCCGAAGCAGCAGAACGCTCAGGCGGGCGGGCTGCTTGTGGATGCTGGCAGAAAAACGCCGCGCAGATTGGAAGGAAAGCAGGATTCCAGACAGGAATATTTTTTAGTGGACGGTTACAATATTATTTTTGCATGGGAAGAGCTGAGCCGTCTTGCCAAGGATAATATTGACGGGGCCAGAGGACGGCTTTTGGATATTATGTGCAATTACCAGGCAATGAAAAAGTATTGCCTGATTGTAGTTTTTGACGCGTATCGTGTGGAAGGGCACAAGACTGAGCATTATGATTACCACAATATCCATGTCGTATTTACACGGGAGGCGGAGACAGCCGACCAGTATATTGAGCGCTTTGCGCATGAAAACGCCAGAAAATACAAGGTGACGGTGGCGACTTCTGACGGCTTGGAGCAGATCATTATCCGCGGGCAGGGATGCAGGCTTGTTTCTGCGCTGGAATTAGAGGAAGAAGTACGCCAGGAGAATCAGCGGATGCATACCGAATATCTGTCGAAACAGCCGCAGGGAGGAAATATGCCGTTTGAGGAAGCGCTTTTAAGGAGCAGGGGTAAGAAGCAGACGGGCCAAGCTGGAGTGCCTTAAGCTTGCGGATTACAGAGGAGGTGAAGGATTTGAATGCAGTACAAAAAGGAAAGGAAGGAAATCAAGAAGGATATACGATAAAAGATATTTATGCGTTACCTGACGCAGAACGTGCGGAATTGATCGATGGCCGAATGTTTGCGATGGCACCGCCAGGCAGGACGCATCAGAAGTACAGTATGCAAATAGCAAACGCGATCTACGATTATATCCAAAAGCAGCAAGGGGAATGTGAGGTTTATGCCGCTCCGTTTGGGGTGTTTCTCAATGCGGATGATAAGACTTACGTAGAACCGGATATCAGTGTTATATGCGACAAGGATAAGCTTACGGAGGAGGGATGCAGCGGCGCGCCGGACTGGATCATTGAGATCGTATCGCCGGGCAGGAAGGCTAGGGACTATATGACAAAGCTGTTCCAATACCGGATGGCGGCGGTCAGAGAATATTGGATCGTAGATCCGGAGAAACAGATGACGACCGTATACGGATTTGAGAAGGAAGCGGTAGAGCATTATAATTTTGGTGCGAAGGTACCTTCAGGAATCCTTCTCGGACTTTCAATCAGGGTGGAATAGATGATATGACAGAAAAGTGAGCGTATTGAATGATAATTGAGTATATGGAATAGGATTACAGCAGAATAAAATAAAAAACAAACAGCCAGGCTGTTTGTTTTTTATTTATGATATAGCAGATCTTATTTTGCAAGCAGCATCATAATCTCATTGCTTCTCGCAATAAATTTAGTCATAGCCTCCGGTGCGAGCGGCTGGTTGCTGATCATCGCAAGGTCGTAAAGCTGCTGGCAGAAAGTCGGTACGTGCTCAGAGTCCTTGTGCTCGAAAATGTATTTGACAAGCGCGTTGTTCGCGTTCAGCGTCAGGGAAACGTCTCCGCCGAACATGGAGCTGTCCATGCCGCCCATGCCGCCCATTGCGTACATTTTCATCATTTCCTGCATACGTCTGCCTTCTTCGGATAAGGTAATAATAGAAGAAACCGATTCATTTTTCAGCTTTTCCACTTTTACGGTCAGCTTGTCGTTGTTTAACGCTTTACGGAAGGTTTCAGTCAGCGCGTCTGTTTCTTCTTTTAATTCCTCTTCGGAAACGTCTTCTTTTAATGATTCGGTTACGTCCGCATCGATTCGCATAAATTTGAACTTTTCATTGCGGCGTTCCAGCTGTGTGATAAAGGAGGAGTCGATGTTGTGGTCCAAAATTACAGCGTCCATACCTTGTTCCTTGAACATATTGACATACTGGCTCTGCTGCTGTTCATCGGTAACGTAGTAGATCGTCTTGCGTGTGTCCTTTTCTTCCTCGGCATCGTCTCCGGTCGCTGAGGTTCCGTCTGCGTTTTCTACTTCTACTGTGCTTTGTGCGGTATCCGTTTGTTCTGCGCTTTCTGCGTCAGAAGCCTGCGTACCGTTCGCATTTTCTGCGGCTTCGCTGTCCTGCGGCGCGTCGTCTGCTTTTAGGCATTCCGGCAGCGTCAGATATTTGTGCTCCAGGTTTTTGAATAAGATATAATCGTTCATCTTATCGCAGAATTTATCGTCTCTTAAGCAACCGTATTTAATAAATGGGCTGATATCATCCCAGTATTTTTCGTAGTTTTCTTTTTCGGTCTTGCACATACCTGAGAGCTTGTCCGCGACTTTTTTCGTAATGTATTCTGAAATCTTTTTCACAAAGCCGTCGTTTTGCAGCGCGCTTCTGGATACGTTCAGCGGCAGGTCCGGGCAGTCGATAACGCCTTTTAACAGCATCAGAAATTCCGGAATGACCTCTTTGATATTGTCCGCAATAAATACCTGGTTGTTGTACAGCTTGATCGTGCCTTCAATGGAATCGTATTCGGTATTGATCTTCGGGAAGTATAAAATTCCCTTTAAGTTGAACGGATAGTCCATATTCAGGTGGATCCAAAACAGCGGCTCTTTATAGTCATGGAATACTTTGCGGTAAAATTCCTTATATTCCTCGTCGGTGCAGTCTTTTGGCGTTTTAGCCCAGAGCGGGTTTGTATCGTTGATAGCAACCGGGCGCTTTACGATCTTGAGCTTTTCTGTGCGCGGCGATACTTCTACGATTTCTTTTTCACCGTTTTCGTTTTCTTTTTCTTCGGTTTTTGCTTCTTCAATGACAGTTTCAACTACCGTATCATCGTCACGCTTGTCGGCCGGGTCGATCGTTTCATATTCTGTCTCTGCGTTCGCTTTGTTTAAATAGATCGGGATCGGCATAAAAGAGCAATATTTTTCGATCACTTCCCTTGCGCGGTACTCGTTGGCAAACTCCAGGCAGTCCTCATTTAAATACAGCGTCATTGTCGTACCCACACTGTCCTTTGTGCCTTCCTGCATATCAAACTCTGTACCGCCGTCGCATGACCAGTGGACAGGCTGCGCGCCTTCCTGATAGGACAGCGTGTCGATCGTTACCTGATCCGCTACCATAAAAGCAGAGTAAAAGCCGAGGCCGAAGTGTCCGATGATCTGATCCTCATTGGCTTTGTCCTTGTATTTTTCCAGAAAATCCGCAGCGCCGGAAAAAGCGATCTGGTTGATATATTCCTCTACCTCCTCAGCAGTCATACCAAGGCCGTTATCCGTGACGGTCAGCGTCTTTTCGTCCGGATTGACCGTTACCTGGATCTGCGGCTTATAATGCTCCGGAAGGGAATATTCCCCCATCATATCCAGCTTTTTCAGCTTGGTAATTGCGTCGCAGCCGTTTGAGATCAGCTCGCGGTAGAAAATGTCGTGGTCTGAATATAACCATTTTTTGATAATAGGAAAGATGTTTTCACTGTTGATTGAAAGATTTCCGTGTTTGTTTTCCATGAAAATGAACTCCTTTTCTTAAAATATGCTGATATGGCCAACAGAAAAGATAGTATGCACTGTTGCCGTAGTGTTCTTTGTCCTAAATGCAATAGTAATACGAGCAACGCAAAAAGTCAATAGAAAATCAGCACTCTTTTCGGTTGAGTGCTAACAATTATTATAAAACCTTGATTTTACAAGGGATTTGGAAATTCTTAAAATTTTATAAACGAAGAAAATCTCTTATAAATGAATCGGGAAGGTTGCTTTTTGATAGGATACAGGCTACAATACGGATAATACGACGAAGGGATGGTATCGTTATGGCAAGGACGGTTGCGATCGGGGAACAAAATTTTAGTACGATGCTTGCAAATAATTATTTTTATATTGATAAAACGGATTTTATTAAGGAATGGTGGGAAAACGGGGATACGGTCACTTTGATCACCCGACCGCGCAGATTTGGAAAGACGCTTACGATGAATATGCTGGACTGCTTTTTTTCTCTCAGGTACAAAGATGCAGGCAAGCTGTTTGAAGGGCTGCATATCTGGGAGGAGGAGTCTTACCGGGGGATACAGGGAACGTATCCGGTTATTTTCCTGAGCTTTGCGGATATTAAAGGCAGCTGTTATGATACGGTGCGGGAAAAAATCTGCCAGTCAATAGCAAATTTATATATGGACCATCATTTTCTATTAAAGAGCGGGTTTTTGGAGGATGCAGACGCGGAGTATTTTAAAAAAATTTCCGCAGATATGAACGACGCTGCGGCAGCACGTTCTTTGGGACAGCTTTCGCGTTTTTTATGCAGATTTTATGGAAAGAAAGTGATCCTTTTATTAGACGAATACGATACGCCGATGCAGGAAGCGTATGTAAACGGATACTGGCAGGAGTTGGCTGAGTTTTTAAGAGGGCTGTTCCAATCGGCTTTTAAGACGAACCCATATTTGGAGCGTGCGGTTATGACAGGAATCACGAGGGTCAGTAAGGAATCTATTTTTTCAGAGTTAAATAACCTTATGGTCGTTACAACTGCTTCGAGGCTGTATGAAACCGCGTTTGGATTTACGCAGGACGAGGTGTTTCATGCGCTGGAGGAGTTCGGGCTGCAGGACAGGATGGAGGAAGTAAGGAGGTGGTATGATGGGTTTTGCTTTGGAGAGTGCGGCAGTATTTATAACCCTTGGTCTGTGATCAATTTTTTGAAATTCCAAAGGTTAAAGGCTTACTGGGCAAATACCAGCTCCAACAGCCTTGTCGGAAAGCTGATCCGGGAAGGCGATAAGGAGATTAAAACGGTTGTGGAGGATCTGCTAAAAGGGAAGGCATTTTGTGTAGCAGTCGACGAGCAGATGGTTTTTACGGATCTGGACAACAGCCGTAACGCGGTCTGGGGATTGCTCTTGGCCAGCGGTTATTTAAAGATTACCGGATATGAGGTTACAGATCCGCAGCTTGGGGATGAAGGGCTGGCGTATTGGCTTGCTTTTACGAATCTGGAGATTGTCGTTATATTTAAAAAGCTGGTACAGGGCTTTTTTGCGCCGTGCAGCTCGGATTACAATGATTTTATCAAAGCGCTGCTGGCGGACGATCTAAAAAATATGAACGCATACATGAACCGGGTGGCGTTATCGGTTGTCAGCTTTTTTGATACAGGAAGCGGGCCATCGCAGAAAACAGAACCGGAACGTTTTTATCACGGCCTTGTACTGGGGATGATGATCGATCTGGGCGGCAGATATTCAATGACTTCAAACCGGGAAAGCGGCTTTGGAAGATACGATGTGTTATTGGAGCCGTTGAACGCTGCAGACGATGGAATTATTTTTGAGTTTAAAGTACGAAATGAAGAGGACGGGGAGGAGAGTTTAGATGATACAGCGGAGTCGGCACTGGCGCAGATACTTGAGAAAAAATACGCGGCTGTGCTGGCGGCAAAGTGCGGCAGAGAAAAGATCCGCATCTACGGGTTTGCCTTTCAGGGAAAGCAGGTGCTTATAAAAGGCGGCCCTATCCGTAATTATGAGTAGGCCATATGACAGGCGCAGACAGCCGCGCTGCCTGTGCCTGTCATGTGTACAGCTATTGCTGCAGCGGATTTTGGCGAATCCAGAATGTATCGGCTAAAAGCAGCCAGTTTGCACGAAACAGCCGCATGATCTGCCAATATCCGGCGCCGTGCAGGCTATATTCTTTGACAAGATTAAATTTTGCCTGCAGGCTCCTGACATCTTCAAACCATACCTCATGCTCCACGCCGTCCTTGATATAATGGAAATAAGGCGACTGCGCCGTATCGTCAAACTGTATTACAGCTTGGTTCTGCGCTGCGATCTGCGCCGCCTGTACGTTGCCGATGGTGGTTGCCTTGGAAACACCTTGTTCAAAAGGCAGCGCCCAGTCGTAACCGTAATTAGGGATTCCAAGGCTGATCTTTTCTGCGGGAATCCGGGTAAGCGCATATTCCACGACCCGTCTGACTTCATTTAATGGTGCGACGGCCATTGGCGGGCCATACGTGTAACCCCACTCATACGTCATCAAAAACACGGAGTCTGCAGCTTCTCCAAGAAGTCCGTAGTCAACGCCTTCATAAAGCACGCCCTTTTGCTCGTCGGAAGTCTTTGGGGCAAGCGCAACGGATACCGGATAGCCGAGCGCATTGACGGCCTCCCGGACATTTGCGACAAACTGTGCATACGGTACACGATCCTCAGGCAGGATGTATTCAAAATCAATATCAACCCCGCGATAGCCTTTTTGTTGTATAACGGTTAGCAGTTGGGCGATCAGCCGCTGCTGTACTTCCATGTTATTTGCTGCCTGACTGACGAGGTAGTTGTTAAATTTGCCGTCCTCGCCAAAAGGAGTGAGCGTAAGGATCGGCGCTGTATGGCTGGCGTTTGCCATTTCGATCATAAAGGTATCGTCGTTTTGCGGATAGACGAGGCTGCCTTCTGGTGTAAATCCATAAGAAAATACATACAGATTGCTTAAATACGGGAGCGTCTGGCTTAGCACATCCGGCTTGATATACGTGTACGCGTAGCCGCCGGACGAGAGGGCGCGCTTTATTGGGGCGGTTTCTCCTTTGGTCAGTAAGAGAGCCTGACCGATGGCAAGCAGGTAGGGGGATTCCAGCTGGTTGTTGTAAATGATCGTGTCAGCAGAAATGCCTTGCTCGGCAGCGATCTTTTCAAGAGTGTCGTCGGGCTTTACGATATAGATTTCCATAATAAAACCGTTTTTTATTAGTATATGCGTAAGGCTTGAAAAAATAAATGAAACTGTTATAATTTGTTTAACAGTAATCCGTGTATTTTTTATAACAGAGAGGAGTAGTTTTATGATGAAAAGAAGGCTGTTTGTCAAGGCGCTCGCGCTTGCTTTAGTTTCTGCTTCCCTGTTCGGTTATGGGGCTTATCCGCTCGCTGCGGACGGCTGTCCCGTTACTGTCCAGGCAAAGGAGCAGCAGGCAGATGCCAAAGTATCGATGCAGTCGGTGCAGGCATTTGGCTATGAGCTGTTGGGACAGTATTTGAAAGAAAAAAATCCGGTCATGTCACCGGTATCGGCGTATGTAATGCTCGGAATGGCTGCGCAGGGCGCGAAGGGGACGACGAAAAAGGAGTTCCAAAAGGTATTAGGATCCGATGTGCTGTCTGTGTCCAGAAGCCTTATGGAGATGCTGCCGCAGAAAAAGGACGGAATGCAGCTTACATTGGTCAATTCTGCGTGGATGGACGACGAGTTTACGCCGAAGAAAAACTGGCTGGAAACAGCGCAAAAGCAGTTCGAGGCAGAGGTATTTGAGGAAAAGCTGGATACGAACGCTGCGAAAAACAAGATCAATGCATGGGTCAGCGGCAATACAGGCGGCATGATCCCGAAGCTTTTGGAGAAAAAGCTGGAAAAGGAAGCGCGGCTTGCTTTGGTAAACGCGTTGTATTTTCAGGCGGACTGGCAGCAGCAGTTCCGCGGAGAGGCGACTTTTGAAGCGGATTTCAAGCTGGACGACGGCAAGACAGAAAAAGCGGATATGATGAAAGCGGTGATCAACGAATGCGGCTATTTTAAGGATGGATCGTCAGAAGGGGTAGTTCTGCCTTATAAAGACAGCAAATTTGCTTTTGTAGCTGTGAAGCCGACTGGAGAGGAAAGTATCCGGGACTGGTATGCGTCTTATTCAGCGCAAAAGCTGGCGAAGCTGATCGATGGAAGAAAAACGCAGGATGTGGATCTGGCGCTTCCAAAGTTTGCGTCGCGCTGTCGGATGACCTTAAACGACAGCTTAAAGGAGCTGGGGCTGAAAAAGGCGTTTGACGAGAAGAAAGCGGATTTTACGCTGCTTGGGAAATCAAAGCATGAAGAAAACCTGTACCTGAGCTTTGTGCTGCAGGAGGCTGTGATCAAGGTGGCGGAGGAAGGCACGGAGGCTGCGGCTGCAACGATTGGCGGAATTGCGGCGGCAACAGGATTGTTCCCAGACCGGCCGATTGTACGCTTTGACCGTTCGTTTTTGTATATGATCTTGGATACGGAATCCGGCGCACCGCTATTTATGGGTGTTGTGGATCAGCCATAGCGGGAGTGCAGTTATACAGAGCTGTGAGAGTATAGAAGTATCCGGCGGCATTTTCTGGTGGAAAAGCCGCCGGATTTTTTAGAAGGGAATGGTAAGTATCAAATATGAAATCCGGTATCTAACTAAAGAAAACGAAGAAAATGTAAAAATAATGACCGCGGAGCAGGGGGCAAATCTGCTGCATTTTCTGCGTGAGCATCATGTGGCTTTGGAAGCCTCCTGCAATGGGAAAGGGGTCTGCGGGAAATGCCGGGTCAGGATCCGAAAGGGCAACGCGCCCGTGACAGAAGCAGACAGGCGCTTTTTTACGGAGCAGGAGCTTGCGGCAGGTATCCGTCTGGCGTGCGAAGTCCGTGTACAGGATAATCTGACGGTCTGTGCTATAAACGAACGCATGGACATACAGGCAATCGGGCTTTTGCAAGGTGCGGGCAGCGTGGAAGCTTGCAGGAATGCAGAAGCAGCGTGCGGCTTTGGCGTACAGTCTGGGGAAAAGAGGTTTCAGCTTGCGGTTGACCTTGGAAGTACGACGCTTGCGGCCGTTTTGCTGGATGCGCAGGGGACTGTTTTGGCGCAGGCGTCAGCGGTAAATTCGCAGAGAGCGTACGGCACGGATGTGCTTTCGCGCATACAGGCATCGAAGGAAGGGCAGGGCAGGCAGCTGCAGGAATGTATCTGCAGGGATTTAGAGCAGCTGTTTGATACGCTTGTAAGCGGGCAGAAGGAAGCTGTTTTTATCAGCGAGATTGCGATTGCGGGCAATACGACGATGTTTCATCTGCTGCGCGGCTATTCGTGCGAAACGCTGGGGCAGGCGCCGTTTGAGCCGGTGAGCGTAGAGATGGAATGTCTGGATTACCGGGAATTGTTTTCGGATGTGCCAGGCTGTAGTGACAGCAAGGTATATTTGCTGCCTGGCATTTCTGCGTTTATTGGGGCGGATATTACGGCGGGGCTGTATAGCAGCGGTTTTTGGCAGACGGGAGCGGATGCGCCGGCATTTTTTATCGACCTTGGTACGAATGGAGAGCTTGCGTACGGCAGCAGGGAAGGATTTTTTACGGCTTCCACGGCGGCAGGTCCAGCGTTTGAGGGCGGGCGGTTAAGCTGCGGGGTGCCGGGGATACCAGGCGCGATCTGCGGGGTGTCGTTTTTGTATCACAGAGTCCGTATCCAGACAATCGGGCAGAAAAAACCGTGTGGTATCTGTGGTACAGGCGCGATGGAAGCGACAGCGGCGCTGCTGCGCGAGGGGCTGCTGGATACAGACGGACTGTTGGCGCCGCAGCTGTTTGAAGCCGGGCTGCTGCTTGCACATAGAGAGGATGGCAGCGGGATCTGCCTGACCCAAGCGGATATCCGGGAGATCCAGCTGGCAAAAGCAGCGATCCGAGCTGGGCTTTGGGTGCTGCAGCATCGATATGAGGAAGCTTACGGCAGCGCCGCAGATCAGAGCAGGCCGGGCAGGATTTTCCTGGCAGGCGGCTTTGGGTATTATCTAGCCGCGGATACGGCAGCTGCTATCGGGTTGTTTGCGCCGGAGTGGAAAGACCGGATCGTATTGTGCGGAAATACGAGCCTAAAGGGTGCGGCCGCATTTCTTACGGAGCCGTCTTGTGCAAAAGAGCTGGAGAGGATCCGAACGAAAAACCACAGCGTCCGGCTGGAGAGCGACGCGGCGTTTCAGGAACGGTTTGTACAAGAAATGCGGTTTCCAGATCAGGGCTAAGGTTTTGATTTTATGATTTTATGATGGCCGCGCAGCGGTAAGCGCTTGGCGTTGTGCTGAACTTTTTTTTAAAGCTCCGGTTAAAATAAGACAGGTTTTCAAAGCCGACTTCCTGCGATATGGAAAGCACATTGGAATCTGAAGCAAGCAGAAGCCGCGCCGCCATCGTCAGACGGTAATCATTCAAATATTCAATAAACGTCATTCCCATCGCATTTTTAAAATATTTCATAAAATGCGACTGGCTATAATCGCAAAAAGCCGCGATCTGTTCAATCGTGATCCGTTCTTGGTAATGATTTTCCACATATTTAAGAATGAGTTTCAGCTTTTCCAGGTCTTGGAGCGGTTTTTTTGCTGCGGACGCAATGCTCCAATCGGAAAACAGCTCGTAAAACAGCCGGAACAGGCAGCTTTTGATACAAAGCTGGTAAGCGCTCGGAAACGTCCTGCAGATGTCGTCTGCCTGGTCAAGACAGCTGGCGATGCTTGTGTACTTTTCATCCTGAGGTGTATAAATATTTTGCTGCATTCTGTGTGAATGACGCAGCGGCGCAAAAAAGTCCTGCGTACAGCTGTCACTGCTTTTGGCCTCCAGCATCCGAAGGTCGAATAGGATATTTTCATATTCCAGACGGATATCCTGGTACTGCGAAATGCCGTGCAGCTGTCCGGGTGCGGCGAGAATAATGTCGCCTTTTGCTACCACTGTGGACGTTAAGTCGATCGATACGACTCCGCTTCCTTTTTTGATGTAGATAATTTCCATTTCTTCATGCCAGTGCAGCGGCACGGATAAAAAATCCTGCGGGATGCAGCAAAGGTAAGTGTTGTATGGAAAAGAAGCGTCAAAGTGCGTTTTCTTTTCCTGATAGTTTTCATATTCCAGTAGATTCATTTGTGCGTGCGCTCCTGGTGCAAAATGAGTCGGCGTTATTTGGCAAGCTTTCGTGTTTGTAAGTATAAATTGATAGGATTGTACCATATTACCATAGAATATTGCAAGAATAATTTTTAGGATCTGGCCTATAATACTGCTATCAGTAAATTTGGAAAATAATGAAAGATAAAATAATACCGGGAGGGATCATATAATGACAGCAAATGAATATGTAAAGTCACGCTTCGGCCGCTTTATGGACGAATGCACGAACGAGGAAATTTATACAGCGCTATTAGAGTATGTGAAGGAGCAGGCAAAAGAGAAGGAAAGCAGTCAGGGCAAAAAAAAGCTCTATTACATTTCTGCGGAATTTCTGATTGGAAAGCTTCTGTCAAACAATCTGATCAACCTCGGCCTTTATGATGAGGTAAAGCAGGAGTTGGAAAAGTGCGGCAAATCTATCGCAGAGATCGAAGAGATCGAGCTGGAGCCGTCTCTTGGCAACGGCGGTCTGGGAAGGCTGGCAGCGTGCTTTTTGGATTCCATCGCGACACTTGGTTTAAACGGAGATGGCGTAGGGCTGAATTATCATTTGGGGCTGTTCCGCCAAGTGTTTGAGAACAACCTGCAGATGGAAGAGCCGAACCCATGGATCACGCCGCAGTCCTGGCTGACCAAAACAGACAAGACGTATAAGATCCATTTTGGCGGATTTTCCGTACAGTCCAGAATGTACGATATTGATGTCGTAGGCTATGAAAACCGTACGACAAAGCTGCATTTATTTGATTTGGAATCGGTAGACGAGTCCTTGGTGCAGGACGGCATTTCTTTTGATAAGTCGCAGTATGCAAGAAACCTGACGCTGTTTTTATATCCAGATGATAGTGATGAAAGCGGCCGTCTGCTGCGTGTGTATCAGCAGTATTTTATGGTATCTAATGCGGCAAGGCTGATCTTGGATGAATGCGTCGCAAAAGGCTCGAATTTATATGATCTGGCGGATTATGCGGTGATCCAGATCAACGATACACATCCGACCATGGTGATCCCAGAGCTGATCCGTCTGTTAATGGAGCGCGGACTGACGATCGATGAAGCGATTGACGTGGTATCCAAAGCCTGTGCATATACGAACCATACGATCCTTGCCGAAGCGCTGGAAAAATGGCCGATGCATTTTATGCAGCAGGCAGTACCGCAGCTGGTTCCGATCTTTTATGAGCTGAACAACAGGGTAAACAAGAAATATAACGACCCATCGGTATCAGTCATCAACGGTGACAACTGCGTTTGTATGGCGCACATTGACATCCATTACGGCATCAGCGTCAATGGTGTGGCGGCGCTGCATACGGATATTTTAAAGGAAACCGAGCTGCATAATTTTTATCAGCTGTATCCGGAAAAGTTCAACAACAAGACAAACGGTATCACGTTCCGCCGCTGGCTGTTATACTGCAACCCGCAGTTATCTTCTTATATCGAAGAGCTCATCGGGCCGGGCTTTAAAAAGGACGCGATGGAATTAGAAAAGCTGGCTGATTTTGTAAACGACGATGCGGTGCTGGAAAAGCTGCTTTCCATCAAGGACGCAAGAAAAGCAGTACTGCGTGATTTCTTAAAGCATACGCAGGATATCGATATCAACGCGGACTCTATTTTTGACATTCAGGTAAAACGTCTGCATGAATATAAGCGCCAGCAGATGAACGCGTTGTACGTCATCCATAAATATTTTGAGATCAAGGCAGGCAAAAAACCGGCCCGTCCGATTACCGTATTTTTCGGTGCTAAGGCAGCTCCGGCTTACATTATCGCAAAGGATATCATCCATCTGATCTTGTGTTTGGCGCAGCTGATCAACAACGACCCGGACGTAAGCCCGTATTTAAAGGTCGTAATGGTAGAAAACTACAACGTAACGCTGGCAGAAAAATTAATCCCTGCCTGTGATATTTCTGAGCAGATTTCGCTGGCTTCCAAGGAAGCGTCTGGCACGGGCAACATGAAGTTTATGCTAAACGGTGCGCTGACACTTGGTACGAAGGACGGCGCCAATGTGGAGATCGCGGAGCTGGTAGGCGAGGATAATATTTTTACATTCGGCGAATCCAGCCAGACGGTAATCGACCGTTACGCAAGAGCAGATTATGTATCCAGATCTTATTATGAGAACGACGAGGATATTAAAAAAGCGGTTGATTTTATCATCAGCGATGAAATGAAGGCGCTTGGCTGCGCAGAAAATCTGGAACGGCTTTACAACGAGCTGCTTAACAAGGATTGGTTTATGACGTTCCCGGATTTCAAGGATTATGTAGAAACGAAGGAAAAGGCGTTTGCGGCATTCGAGGACCGCAAAGCATGGGCAAAGATGATGCTCGTCAATATCAGCAAGGCAGGCTTCTTCTCCGCAGATCGTACGATCGCGCAGTATAATGAAGATATCTGGAAGCTTGAAAAATAAAGAAGCAAAAAGACTACCAGCCGGACAGTGTGATGTCCGGCTGGTTTTTTGGCGTTGTCCGCAGTTATTTGACGTAACGGTTCAGGTAAGCTGAACGGTTACCATTTGACAACGTGCGGATAACATATCACAGCATTTTGGTTGTATGCGCATCGGAGGAATGGTAAAATGTTATATCCAGAAAAAGAGGTGATTCAATGCTTTTTATTGCAATTTGTGACGATGAGCAGTATATGCTGGAAGCGCTGAAGAAATTAGTGAACGGCTTTTTTGTCAAAAATAATACAGATATCGTCATTATGCCGTTTGCAAGCGGAGAACAATTATTACAATATGAAAATCGTATCGATATTCTTTTTCTCGATATTCAAATGAAAAATATGGACGGAATGGAAACAGCAAAAAAACTGCGCCAGTCGGATTTCAAGGGCTTTTTGATCTTTGTTACTATTTTAAAAGAATGGGTATTTCAGGCGTTTGAGGTACAAGCTTTTGATTATCTGCTGAAACCGATCGAAGAAGAATCTTTTACGAAAACAATGTATCGGCTGCTGGACTGCATGAGGAATGCGAAGGATCATAACCTGCTTATCCGGACAGGCTATGAAAGCAGGCTGGTTCCCGTTGATGATATTGTTTTCTGCGAAGTAATGGACAGGAAAATATATCTGCACTTAACAACGTCAGAAGTGATAGATTTATATGAAAAGATAGAGAATTTAGAACAAAGATTAAATAAATGTTTTTATAGATGTCACAGAAGCTTTTTGATTCATCTAAAGTATGTGAGAAGCTATAGCACAGATTTGATCGTATATGTTTTATTGCTTTCCGTAAGCGGATTCTTTGTATGCCAGATCCGGAACACGTCTATTTTATACGCAGTTATGATCGCCGAGATCATGCAATTTATGTTTGGAATTGTTCATTCTATTTTGTGTCTGGTTTATCCATTAGCCGTGGCATTTGATCAGGAAATGGTTGGTATGATATTTATGGTATTAGGATATTTGCCACTACCGGCAATGGCTGTTTGCTGTTATGCGGCAGGTAAATTTTTTTCTTATGATGAAATTGCAGACAATCAATATGCACTTGTGATGTTGGCGCCTACACTGATGATACTGTTGATCGGTGAATATATCAATTCTACCATTTATGGCAATACGATAGTTACAAATAGCAGCGGGGAGATCATGAATGCGGATCACTCTCAAATGCTTATGATACAACTGTTAGGAATGGCGAGCCTGTTTTGCATCCTGCGTTCTTATAAAAAGCTGTTAGAAAATTTTCATTTGAGTACTAGATTGTCCTTACTTGAACAAGAAGAGCTCTCTTTAAACCAGTACGTCACAGAAGCAAAAAACCGATATGAAAAAACGATGTCATTCCGTCATGACATAAAAAACCACATAGCAGTTTTAAGGAAGCTATTGCAGGAAGAAAATATAGAACAAGCAGTCAATTATATGCGTGATATGGAGGAAATAACAGAAGAATTATCGTTTTCATACAATACCAACCACCCGATAGCAAATATTTTGATCGGAAATAAATTGGGGGCAGCAAAAAATATAGGGATAGATGTCGCCTGTTCCCTAAGCTTGCCTTATCCTTGCCTGATCCGTGATATTGATTTTGCTATTATCCTCTCGAATGCTTTGGATAATGCGATAAATGCTTGTAAGAATATGGACGATCAAATGGAAAAATATATTTATGTGGCTGGAAAAAGACAGGGAGATTTTATTTTGCTGGAAATTGAAAATAGCTGTCAGACGGGGGTGTTTCAAAAAGGGACAGGGCTGTTAAATATACAAACGGTTGCAGAAAAATATCATGGCGCAGTTGATATAAAAATACAAGAGCATTCTTTTCGTCTTAGCGTATTACTGATCATTCCGTATAACAGCTCAGATGGCTTCCATGTTACCATTCCACCGCATTCCGATAGCATTTCACAGCAAATTGGTTGATTTCTACATTCCGCAGTCGAAAATATAGATAGAGATAATTCCTTCGCTAGATGAGAATGTCTTAAATGAAAAAATAAGGAGGACAATGTGAGATGTCAATGGAAATCAGTCGAAGTTATAATCCGTATAATGCTAATTTTGCAAAGTGGGCAAGATCAGAGCAAAAACAGCCTGAACCACTTGATCAAAAGCCTGCGCCACAGGACGAATATGTAAGCAGTGAAAAGTCCGCAGCAAAACCTATGGGTCTGTATCGAAATGGCTATTTCGATGACCCGAAGAAAGCAGATCATCGGATCCGTGAGAAATGTACTACGAATACAGATAAAGTAGACAGGGAAATTCAGAAATTAAAAGAGGTGAAGCAGCAGTTAGAGCAGCAGATACGGTCAGCTTTCAGAAATGAAAAGGAAATTCGAGAACTGGAGAAAAAATTAGCCCAAATCGAAAGCGAGTTAAGCCAGAAAGATCATGATACATACAGACGGCAAAATGCAGAAATTTCATAGTGGGAAAGTAAGACCTGTACGTTATAGATTACTGGTGATTTTGAATTTACTATTTTTAGAACCAGTTTGGTTGTTGAAATATAAAAAGACAGTCACTTAAAAATAGGTGTGGCTGTCTTTTTATAAATAACGAATCATATTACATACTTTGATAAAAATTTTGTTCCAAATGAAAGAAAAGCATGGCGTAAGCATACAAATCATAATGAGCTATTCCGATTTGTTCCTCGTCTTTTATTTGTGATAAATTGAATAAAATACAATTAAGAAACCCTTTCTTGACTAACGTTGTCTGCGGCAGACTAGGAAAATTTTCTATGATATTAAGAAATACATCGGGATTATCCGTATTATCATTAGCCATAAAACATGATAAATACCTACAGCCAGCGTGAAAAGCGACCCACTCATTAACATAGTAAAACACAGCTTCTACGCCTTTTCTGGTCTTAATAATTTGTTTCAGTAAGTCATTTGTATTAAAAACATTAGTTTTTAAAAATGCTCCACAAATACAAGACGCAACTCTATGACGGTCTAATAAACAATTATCAGCTTTTGAAAAAATATTGTCTTTATATTGGTGTATTAAAATATTATAATTTTCATAAGCTTTCCTTTTGCATTCTTGAAGGTCGTAAGTTTTAATAAGCGAGTTGTTGGCTTGTATTTCTAATATAAAATTTTGAATGCCCCAGTCAAATATGTTGTCAAATACTTCTTTTGTCACAACTGCGTACCTCGCTATACTGTTTTTTCTAATTTGCCACACATTTCCATACATGCATTGAAAGCCTGCTCAATGGTGACATCTTCGTTTGCTGGTGCCGCATTCTTTTGACTATAAAATTCTTCGTATGTAAATTTTTCTGTTAAACTTGGGTCATCTGTTAAATATTCTTTAAATCCTTTTTGTCTGATTCCCATAGTCATTCCCTCCTACTTTGTAATTCTAATGATAGTATATTAGCATATCTAGTGAGCTGTGTAAATATTTTTGTTAACTTTTTATAAAATAAAATGCCATTTAAATAGTTACATCAGTGGAAAATATCTTCTAACCACCTTGGTGTCAAACGCAAGAGTTTCTTCACCCATCCCCGTCTTAGAACTTTAACACCATGTTTTTTGAAAATCTTATATAGTCAAAACACCTTAAGATAGCTTGTTTTCTGGCTTGTTTGTTCTAAACCGTTCTTTTTTACTTCCGCTTTTGCTTGTCGGAATGCTGTCATAATAGCGAAATAGCGGCTTGCTGTAACAGATGAAAAAATGTATTTTGTAAGTGGTGGGTCATTTGCTGTATAGATGTGTTAAAAGATGCGATTTCTTTGTGTGTAGAAACGGAGGATTAAAGGAAGGAAAACAAATTATATAGAATTGTTATGTAAAATACATTCTAATAGTCAACATATTTTAATGAAATATTGTCTGTGAGTATTCTAAACGCTTTTCTTCTATTTTGCAACTCTTAATCAAAAAATTGGTTATTTTGTATAAGATTTTCAAAATATGCAAGCTTATAAAATACAATTAGCACAAAATTTCCGTGCATTTTTCTAATAATAAACTACACAAATAATGTTATTTTGATTACTATCAGTCTATCTATCCGTAGAACGCTTACAGCCCTTGTTGGCAGCGGGTGAGCGTGTATAACTTACAGCTTAAAAATATAACAATTCTATATAAAATGTTATGCAATAAAAAAAACCATCCGCATGACCAGGAGGGAAAGAGGATGAGAGAATTAGATCATGCAAAAACAGGTATGAGAATCCGCCAAATACGAAAGGCAAAAGGCTGGTCACAGGAGGAGCTTGCTAAAAGGTGTGGTATCAGTTTGAATCACTTAGGGCAGATTGAACGGGGCAAGAGAAAAATGAGTTTAGATACATTTAGCAGCCTGTGCAGAGAGCTGGAAACTGATGCGGATACGCTGCTTTGGGGAACGATGCAGACTTCGGATGCAATGCTGCAGAATTTATGGAAGGTTCCGCAAGGGCAGGACAGCGGCAGCTATGCGATGTATGTCAGGATCATGAAATCCGTAGCGGATATTATGGGCAACGCGGACAGCTTTGCGGATACAGGTATGGGAACATGATGACAGACAGAATCCGGGAGCTTTATGCTTACCGTGCGATGATCCATTCCCTGGTCAAAAGGGATCTAAAGGGACGATACAAGGGGTCGGCTTTGGGATTTTTGTGGACTTTTTTAAATCCGCTTCTGCAGCTGGCGGTTTATACGATGGTTTTTTCGGTCATTATGCGTTCTGGTATCAGGGACTATTACTTGTTTCTGTTCGTGGCGCTTATACCATGGATTTTTTTCAGTACGTCGCTGACCGGAGGGGCTGGCTGCATTTTGGCGCAGCAGGATATGGTGAAAAAAATCTACTTTCCAAGAGAGGTTCTGCCGGTTTCCTATGTAACAAGCCAGTTTATTAATATGCTGCTCAGCTTTCTTGTTATTTTCGCGGTGCTGGTACTTGCACGTTATCCGCTCCGGCCGCTGCCGCTTTTGTGCCTTCCGGTTGTGATGGCAGTGGAGTATGGGCTTGCGCTTGGATTTACGATGGTGATGAGTGCGGCTACGGTATATTTGCGGGATCTGGAATATGTGCTTGGTATCCTTTCGATGGCGTGGCAGTTTTTAACACCTATTATGTATGCGCTGGATCAGGTGCCGGATCAGGTTCGCTGGATATTCGCTGTCAATCCTATGACAAATATTATCACAGCATATCGGGACATTTTGTATTATGGGCAAGTGCCGAAGCTTAAGACGCTGCTGTCTGCATTTTTGATCGGTGTGCTGCTGCTGTCTGCTGGCTGGAGGATCTTTGAGCGACTGCAGAAGCGGTTTGCTGAAGAGTTGTAAAATAAGCGGTTATGTACAAAGGAATAGAAAAGATTTTAGGAGGGTGCAGACATGAAACGAGCATTGGTTACCGGTATCACTGGACAGGATGGTTCCTATCTGGCGGAGCTTTTACTGGAAAAAGGGTATGAGGTATATGGCGTTATGCGGCGCAAGAGCGTTGTTGATTACGGCAACGTGGCCCACATCAGGGACAAAATTCATTTTATCTATGCGGATCTGACGGACTTAACATCACTGATCAATGCCGTAAAAATAGCTCAGCCAGATGAGGTCTACAACCTGGCGGCGCAGTCCTTTGTAGGGACAAGCTGGGAGCAGCCGGCGGCGACAGCGGCTATCGATGCACTTGGCGTTACAAATATACTGGACGCGATACGTACGGTAAAGCCACAGGCACGTTTCTACCAGGCGGCGACATCAGAAATGTTTGGCAAGGTGCAGGAAATGCCGCAGACCGAAAAAACACCGTTTTATCCGAGAAGCCCTTATGGAGTCGCAAAGCTGTATGGCTACTGGATTACAAAAAACTATCGGGAAAGCTTTGATATGTTCGCGTGCAGCGGCATTTTGTTTAATCACGAAAGCGAGCGCAGAGGCAAGGAATTTGTTACACGCAAAATAACCTATGCGGCAGCCTGCATCAGACAGGGCGTGCAGGAGTGTCTGGAGCTTGGCAACCTGGACGCCAGGCGTGACTGGGGTCATGCACAGGATTATGTCCATGCGATGTGGATGCTTTTGCAAAATGACGAGCCGGAGGATTATGTCATTGCCTCCAATGAAACGAGAAGTGTGAGGGAATTTGCGCAGATTGCTTTTGCGTATGCGGGCTTCCGACTGGAATGGGAAGGCGAAGGTGTACATGAGATTGGCAGGGATGCAGAGAGCGGAAAGGTGCTGGTTAGGGTGAATCCTGCATTCTTTCGCCCAGCGGAGGTAGAGCTGCTCTGGGGAAATCCTGCGAAAGCAGAGGCAGAGCTTGGCTGGAAGCGGGCGATTTCCTTTGAAAATCTGGTAGAACGCATGGTGGCAAGCGATATGAAGCTTGTGCAGAAAGAAATCCAGGCGGGGGAGTAAGATCAATATGAGTCCGGAAAACGCGATCGAGGTGCGCGAGCTGACAAAAAAATTCAAAGTTTATTTTGATAAAGGGCATACGTTAAAAGAAAAGACGCTTTTTCGCAGGCGCAGAGCTTATGAGGAGCGCAAGGTTTTAAACGGTATCAGCTTTGATGTGAAAAGAGGAGAAGCCGTAGGGCTGATTGGGCATAACGGCTGTGGTAAGAGTACCACATTAAAGCTTTTGACCAGAATTATGTATCCGGACAGCGGTACAATTACGATGCAGGGCCGCGTATCCAGCCTGATCGAATTAGGTGCTGGATTTCATCCGGATTTAAGCGGCAGAGAAAATATTTATATTAACGCCTCTATTTTTGGGCTGACGAGAAAAGAGATCGACGCGCGGCTGGATGAAATTATTTCATTTTCGGAATTGGAAGAATTTATCGATAACCCTGTCAGGACCTATTCATCAGGAATGTATATGCGTCTGGCGTTTTCTGTTGCGATCAATGTGGATGCAGATATTTTGCTGATCGATGAGATACTTGCTGTCGGCGATGCCGGATTTCAGGCAAAGTGTTTTCATAAGCTAAAAGAGATCAAGGCAGGCGGGACGACGATCGTGATCGTGTCGCATAGTCTTGGACAGATTGAGCAGATCTGTGAAAAAAGCTATTGGATCCATAATGGCAGTATTGCCGCTGAAGGTCCGCCGCGGGAAGTGCATCCACAGTATTTGGACTATATTGCAAAAGAAAGGGTGCGCATCTCTAATAAGAATGCCGCCAGACATAGCAAAGATGCAGATGGAGAAGCGGACGGAACTTTGCAGCAGCGGAGCGGACAGGATACAAGCGGGCCGGCTGAGGATATAAAAACAGAACAAAAAGAGCAGCCAGAGAAAAAAGAACAAGAGGAACAGGCAGGACGTTCGGAAGAAACGGAACATTCAAAAGCAGAGCAAACAGCGCGCTGGGGAAACGGTATGGCGCGGATCACCTCGGTCCGACTGTTGGACGGGCAGAAGCATGAGGCTGCCGCGTTTTGCACTGGAGATCCGATGGTAGTAGAAATCCGCTATCATGTCAGCCAGGCGGTAGAGGATGTTATCTTTGGCATCGGAATTTTTCGTATGGACGGCGTTCAGTGCTATGGTACAAATACGAAAATTGATCATCTGGATGAATTTTCCCTGACAGAGGATGGGACAATGACAGTTAGTCTAAAAGAACTGCCGCTGCTTCCGGCGCAGTATACGCTGGATGTTGCGATTGAAAGCGGGAAGCATATGGCTGTTGATTATTATACAAAAGCAAAACAGTTTGAAATGGTGTCCAGCCTGTATGATATCGGCGTGGCCAGGATCGTGCATCAGTGGGAGCTGACCAGTGGGCGCGGCGCCTAGGGTTGAATACGTCAGGATTGGATGTATAAGAGCAGATGCGGAGGGTCGGATGAGGTTTTTTATCATACAAAAGCACAGGCTTAAAATGCTGCTGATTCGTATAGCAAAAATAGGGATGTCAAACCAAACGGTGAAAGCGGCGGGGAAAAAAGTACTTTCGTTATTTCCAGGGCCTTATCAAAAGCTGTGCAGGATCGTACGTGAAGAAAGGCTGCGTACTGGCTTCGGAAGCGCTTTCAATGTGTCAGGTAAGGAAGAGAGTATCAGAGTCCTGGTACAAAGTATGCCGGAGCCTGTATACCGGACTTATTTAACGATAAAACAGCAATGATCCCGGTTTGTCCGGATCGTTTATGGAATTATAAAACGGAAGGGAAAGAAATGAGGGTTGTAATCGATATGCAGGGGGCGCAGACGCCGTTTTCCAGCGGGCGTGGTGTCGGACGGTATACAAGAGAGATGGTAAAGGCTTTTATTCGTGTGTGCAGCAAACAGGATGAAATATTCCTGGCGTTGAACGGTTGTTATGAAGAAGCCTGTAACAGCCTGATCAAAGAGTTTGAAAAGCTTCTGCCCAGAGACAGGATCAAGGTCTGGCAGTGGTATCCGGTGCAAGAGCCAGCCTGTCTGAAAGGGGTTGCGCAGACAACGCCGATCGAATGGTACCGGGAATGGTTTTTGCAGCAATTTCGTGCAGATATTATATGGTCGCCTAATTTTCAGGAAGGCTTTTTCGACTATAACGTCGCTTGTACCGCCGGCTTACTGAAAGGGAATAGCCTGGTATGCACAACGCTGCATGATGTGATCCCGCTGATCTATAAAAAAGATTATCTGGATGGTTCTGACAGCAGGGATTGGTATTATCAGAAGCTAAAATATACAAAGCAATGTGATTTTGTGATTACTGTTTCAAAATTTTCCAAGGAAAAGATCGCGGAGCTTTTGCATATTCCAAAGGATCATATATTTACCGTTTATGAAGGCGCGGATAAGGATATTTTTTATCGGGAAAAAACTGGCGCAGCGCCAAAAGAAAAGATCATTTTGTATGTCGGCGGCGCAGACCGCCATAAAAATATACGGAACCTTATCAAAGCGTTTTCCTTGCTGTCGGAAGAGCTGAAAAGAGATTACAAGCTGGCATTTGTCGGAGGGGAGCCAAAACGGGAGCAGGCGCAGCTTTTACGTGTGGCAGCAAGGTACGGCGTTAAAAAGTCCAGTATGGCCTTTTACGGTTATGTTTCGGATCATGATTTAAGACGGCTGTTTCAGACTTGCGCGGTATTTGTATTTCCTTCTTATTCTGAAGGCTTTGGACTGCCTGTTGTGGAAGCAATGGAATGCGGAGCCCCGGTAGTTGCGGCAAACGCGGCAAGCCTTCCAGAAATTGTCGGCGACGGCAGATTTATGTTTGACCCGTTTCAGCCAGAGGACATAGCGGACAAAATACGTTGTATTTTAACAGATTCGCGTTTTGCGCAGGATTCAGTAGAAAACGGGCAAGAACGTGCGGCGTTATTTTCCTGGCAGGCCGGAGGCGAGGAGTTATACCGTGTATTTCAGCTTAAGCTGGATCGGGAAAGCGGCCGCGGTTGTGAAGAGGATGCCTGTGCACAAGAAAGGCTTTATAAGGAAATGGCCCGTTTGTGCAAAGGCAGAGGAAATCTGTATTGCGCGAAGGCTGCCGCGTCGATCCAGGACGCAATGGTACTGCGCGGAAAAAGGACCGTTTATATTGATACAAGCGCAGTTGTGACAGAAGATTACGTAACAGGAATCCAGCGCACGGTCAACGGTATTATTTCAAATTTGTACGAATGTTTTGCCGATGACCCAAAGACAGAAATCTGTCCGGTCTATTCTTCGCCAGAGTATGGATATTTTATAAAATCCGCTTACAACGGTAAAAAATATGTAAAGCAAAAACAGGTGTCGCACACGGAAATCGTCCAGTTTTATGACGGGGATCTGTTTCTTATGCCGGATCTGGCTCCAGGATTTATTATGGCAAAGGAAACATATATACGGGCGCTGGTAAAAAGAGGTGTACAGGTCTACACCGTCTTATATGACCTGATTCCTATGAAATATCCGGACTTTTTTTCTTCGGACTTTGTACAGGAATATGAGGGATATTTGCAATGCATCGCACAGTTTAGCGGCGTAATATCTATATCGAGAGCAACTATGGAGGATTATACCTCTTGGTGCAGCAAGAAGGGTGTGAAGTTTCCGCCATATTTTAAGAATACATTTAATTACTGCGGATGTGATTTTACAAAAGCAAATCCGACGACAGGTCTGGTGCAGGGCTATGAACAAGTGATAAAAGCGATGGAAGCATTTCCGTCGTTTCTAATGGTGAGCACACTGGAACCACGCAAAAAGCAGGATCAGGTGTTGGCGGCAATGGAACGATTATGGAAAAAGGGCGTGGAAGCAAATCTTATTTTGGTCGGCAGGAACGGCTGGAAAATGGAGCGTTTTGTACATACGCTCAAGCATCATGAGGAAAATGGAAAGCGTTTGTTCTGGCTGTCTGGTATCAGTGATGAATATTTAAATTTGCTGTATCAAAAGGCGTGCACCGTGATCGTGGCTTCTCTGATGGAAGGGTATGGCTTGCCGGTGATTGAAGGGGCGCAGCATGGAAAGCCGCTGATCTTAAGGGATATCCCGGTGTTTCGGGAAGTTGCTGGAAAGGATGCGTTTTATTTTACAGGGGATACAGCACAAGCGCTTGCAGATGCGCTGGAGGAATGGTTAGAGCTTTATCGAAAGGATGCGGCTCCTGGTTCTGCTGGTGTGCGGTTTGTGACGTGGAGACAGAGTGTGGAACGGTTGTTGGAAGTTGTGGAATTTGATAAAGCGCTGGTTGATTGAGCAGGCTTTTAGACAGGCGGCATACAAGCATGGGATTGACGGAGAATAGGATGGATGATTTCAGAAAGATAGAAGAATATACAGACTCTTTGAAGGGATGGAAACGGTTGGCTGCAAAGCTGTCGCTAAAGATGGATCGGTATTTGCTGCGTTTTATGAATGAGCGGCTGGAGCAGGTGCGTGAGGAATGTGCTAATACGAATATCAGGCATCAGGCACAGTGCGGGCAGCTTGAGGAACATATGGAGGTTCTTGATAAAAAATTGGAAGAGCTTGCGGATTTGGAAGAAAATATCAGGAGTATCAATATGCAGCTCGGAAATGCACAGAGTGCATTTATCAATTTGAATAATAACAACATTCTTCTGGAAAAAATCGAAAGTATGCAGGATATGCATGGTGTGAAAATAGCAAGACTGGAAAAAAGCTTGTCTATCAAAGAAGCACAACAAGTGCCGGAATTTGCTGATGTACAGTCGCCAAAGTCATCCTGCAGCGCGACGGAATCCTATGTGCAGCGGAGTAGGGAAGAAGCGCATAAAGATGTTTACGGCGGTCTAGATTATTTTGAATTTGAAAATCATTTCCGTGGTTCTAGAGCACAGATCAAGGAGAACCAGCGGATATATTTGGATTATTTTAAAGGAAAAGAAAAAGTGCTTGACCTAGGCTGCGGCAGAGGGGAATTTCTGGAATTGCTGCAGGAAAATGGCATCGGAGGATATGGTGTGGACTTGTATCCGGAGTTTGTGGAGCTGTGTGCAGCAAAGGGATTGCCTGCGGTTTGCGCGGATGCTGTGGCGGTGATTGAAAAAGAGAAGGATGTAGATGGAATTTTTGCAGGACAGCTGATCGAACATCTGCGTTTTGATGATCTGATACGTTTGACGCAGTTGGCGTATGACCGACTGAAACCGGGTTGTCATTTGATCTATGAAACGCCAAACCCTATGTCGTTAGCAATCTACACGCATTCCTTTTATTTGGATCCATCGCATCAAAGGCCAGTACATCCGCTGACATTAAAATATGTGTTGGAAAAAGCAGGGTTTCGGGAGATACAGGTTCTATTTACAGAAAATAGCAGGCTTGCGGTGACGATACCGGAGTTGGGATTGCAGGGTGTAGAAAATTTGAAAGAGTTTAATATTGCGATGAAAAATGTAGAGCAGACCTTGTTTGGGAGCCAGGATTATGCGGTGGTTGCGGTTAAATAGAATTTAGAGCTTTGCCTTTCAGGAGCATTTTTTGGAGAGCGGTTACACTGGTGCTTGAAAAAGGTATAAAGAACAGCTGCGAAAAAAGATTTACAAAAGAGATGTGATATATGGACGGTCAAAAGATGGCTGAAAAGAATGAGTTATATAAAAAAATATACAATCTTGCAAATGAGAATATGCAAAAGAGGAATATGGAATTGCCATATAGTTACCAGGTATTTTCAAGCAGGATCGGTGTTTCTCCCTATACGGTAGATAGCACGGAATTTGACAAAATGTCCAATGAGGAAATATTTACCGCCATATTTTTACGCTGTTTGGACAGGCTGCCTGAGGAGGGGGCCTGGAGTTTGCATGACCGTCTTACGCAGGAATGCAGACAGAGTGGAGAGCGGTTTTCATACGCATTATTGACAGTTGTTGCAGAGTCAGAGGAATTTAAGAGGAATTACAAAGAAATTCGATTTTTCTATGACACTGATCCAGAAAGAAAACTTAATTTGAAAGAAGTCTTACAGCAAAAAGCGAGCAGGTTTTGCCAGATATTTTTTGCAAAAGCGGTGCTGCCTGTCTGGATACGTTTGCCAGTTTTTGTAAAAAACGGTATTCGGAAAATGTCAGGGAGAGAGATAAAAAAATGAAAATATGCATAGACGTTACAGAGATGCTAAAAACAAATTACATATCTGGTATACAACGGGTTGTGAAGGAGGTTACGATAAGATGGCTGGAAAGAGGTTGGGAGCTCCTTCTTCTGTCTTATGATCTTGAAAGAAAATGCTTTTATCTCGTAGATAACGAAAAATATTATAATTTTTATAGTGGAAGGTCGAACGAAAAAGAGGTGCTTTCCGATGTGTTCATGCGGATTGGGGATTTTCAAAAGGGATATATTTTTTATGACCTGGACAGTGCCTGGAATTATCCGTTGAAAAGAAGCTGGCTTCTTCCGCAGCTAAAGAAGCAGGGAGCTAAAATAGCAGCGCATATTTATGATACGATCCCAATAACGGAAACACAATTTTGCCATTCGGATACGGTGCTGAATTTTATGGAATGGTTTGGAGCGCAGTTAAAATACGCGGATCTGATCATTACGAATGCGCAGGCAACAGTTTGTTCCATCGAAAAGATCATAGAAGGTACAAAGATAAAAAGGCTGAATGCAAAGATTGTCAGACTGGGATGTGACTTAAGAAAAGATCAGGTTGCGCCGGTATACCAAAACAACCTTGCACAGTTGGCGCATATAGGTAAATATGTGCTGATAGTTGGAACGATCGAACCGAGGAAAAATCATGAATATATTTTAAATGCGTTTGATCAGAAGCTTTTTGCACAAGGGCTGCACCTTGTCCTTGCCGGAAGGATCGGATGGAATGTGGAAGGGCTGGTGCAGCGAATAAAGAAGCATCCTGAGCTTGGGAAAAAGCTTTTTCTTATAGAAGATGCTTCTGATGAGGATATTGCGTACCTATATAAAAATGCATTGGCTGTTGCATTTCCAAGCTATAATGAAGGTTATGGGCTTCCAGTAATCGAGGCGCTGTATCATAAAGCGATTGTCTTGGCTGCGGATATTCCGGTTTTAAGAGAGGTTGGAGGAGAGCTTTGCAGGTATTTTTCATTAGAAAGTGTAGAAGCTTTTATTGATCTGGCCAGTTTCTATAGTAATAATCAAGAGGCTTGCGAGGAACAGAAAAAGAAATTAGAAAGCTTTCGTGTGTATACATGGGAGGATTGTGCAAAAACCATGTATCAGGCATTAAAGTTGCACCATTTCAAGTGGTATGATCGGATTTCAAATATTTTGAAATTTGATTGATAACGGTGTGGATGAGATCGCTGCGTTCTATATTTAACAGGAGGGGAAATGATAAAAAGTATGCATATGGGTAAAAGATCAGTATGGGATCATTTGATTGCTATTTTTCTGGTTTTGATCATTCTTTTTATAGTGTATCGTTTGTGGGAAGTTGATATACGAAAAGTACCGTTTTCTTATAGTGTAGATGGTTTGACAGAACTGACTTTTACAAAGTGTATGATAGAAGAGGGTGGCTTTGGATATACGTCAGATAGATTGGGCGCTCCTTTTGGATACGCTTCTTATGATGCGTCGCAAAGTGACTATTTGTCTTCAATAGTAAAAAAAATAGTTTCCCTTTTTTCGCCAAATCCTATTTTAGTTATAAACGTTAGCTATTTGGCAGGCTTTTTGCTTATAGCCAGTGTATCGTTGGCAGTATTAAAGAGTCTGGATATGGATGATAAAGCTGCAATTATCTGTTCTGTTTTGTTTTCTTGTGCACCTTACCATTTTGGACGTGGAATGGGTCATTTTTCTTTATCATGCTATGTTGCTGTCCCTATTGCAGTATATTATATCATAAAAATGATGCAGGGGAACATTTTGGAGAAGAATGGGTATAAAGGATGGGGCATATATATTTTGTCTATGATCGTGATAGGGATCAGCGGTGTATATTATGCGTTTTTTACTTGTTTTTTCTTTTGTGCAGCTGCTTTATATATTTTGATCAATGAGAAAAATATCAGGAGAATAAAGGAAGTACTGCTAAGCATTTTTCTTATTACTGTTACAGTAGTGCTTGGTTATATGCCGACGTTATTATACTGTCTGGAAAATGGAAAAAATGAAAATGGGATCATACGTAGTGCACAAGGAATTGAATTATATTCGTTAAAAATATCGCAGCTGATCATGCCGATCACTGGACACCGTATTTCTTTACTGGCACATTTGAAAAATAAGTATAATCAAAATTATACGATCAATGAAAATGATGTATGTTCACTTGGGCTGCTTTTTTCGATTAGCTTTATCGTACTTCTGCTTCTTGTATGGAAAAAACAATATATTCCTAAAAGAAATTGTTTGCATGAGTTGTCATGCTTAAATATGGCGGCAATATTATATGCCACAGTCGGCGGATTTATTAATGTCCAGGGCATATTTTTTGATAGGATACGCTGCGGAAACAGGATTTCTATATTTATCGCGTTTTTTTCCTGCATCTGTACGGCGTGTTTGTTCAGCGGATGGATGCAAAAAAGAAAGCCTGGAAGAACATTCGTGAATATGTTATTGCTATGTTTGTTGGCAGCTGGCATTTATGATCAGACAAGAGACGGGTATCTGGATGCGGAGGGAATTTTTCAAAGTGTAGAAGCTGACCGGGATTTTGTAAAAAGGATTGAAGAAAAAGAAGCGGGGAATGGAATGATCCTGCAGCTTCCGGTAATGCAATATCCGGAAAGCGGAGGGATCATGCAAATGGGAGATTACGCACATTTAATTGGTTATCTTTATTCTGATGACCTGCGCTGGTCCTATGGGGCATTCAGAGGCAGAAAGGGAAGCGGAATGCTGGAGGTATTTGAGGAAAAGCAGCTGCAGGCAGAAGAATTAGCGTTGCAGGCAGCAAAAATGGGATATGCGGGCATTTATATTGATCGAAAAGGTTACGATGAAGCAGAGTATGAGCAGCTTGCGAAAGGCCTTTTTCATGTACTGAATTGCGATCCGATAAAAAGCCGGGATGAAAATAAAATTTATTTTTCACTCAAAGATTATACGGCAGAGAAAAATGTGAAACAGGATTACTGCAGCCTGGAGTTTGGAAACGGCGTATATGGTAAGGAGACGAGTCAGGATAGAGAATGGCGGTGGGTTAGCCAAAAAAGTCAGTTTTGGATCTATAACTGGTCCTCTGTTACGCAAAGGGTGCGTATTATGCTGCAAGCAGAGACGCCGGCTTGGGAAGAAAGCCATATGCTGACCATACAAGGAGAAGAAAGGCACACATTTCAAATGGATCCAGGAGAAAGTGAGCAATACTGTTTAGAACTTGATCTGGACCCAGGATTTCATTCGTTTGAGGTGTATACAGATGCTCCGTTGGTAGAGGCAGAAAATGATAGTCGAGAGCTATGCTATATGCTGACAGATTATAAAGTAGAATTGATAAAATAGTAGGAGAATTTTCATGGGTAAAAGTGCACTGAAAAGTAAATTACTGAGTGCTGCGAAAAAGTACTGGGCCTATGTTGCGATACTAGTTACTGCAGCCAGCTTTTTTTCTATGATCTGGCCGATCTACCTTACTACACATGATGATTTCTGGGCTTATATTGCATATTTTTGTAAAGATGGCGGTATGAATACTTTTCGTGAAATATGGGATTATACGATATATTTTGCACGCGCATTTTCAAGAGTATGGTCGATTGCAACATATCCTCTTATGTTAGGTAAGATTATATATGCATCAGGAAATTATCTGATTTATAAAATATTTTGTTATGGGACAATTATATTTGAAGTGACTATGATGTATTATGCTTTGAAAATAATTCTTGTAAAGGAGTGTGCGCAGCTCATTACAATTACATATTTTATTGGAGCATGGCTGGATACACAGCATAATTTGTTTGTTAGCTACCCAGGACCATATCATCTGGCGTTTGGAATGTTTTGGCTTTCGATTTATTTGATGTTTCGCAATTATGAAGAAGTAAATAGCAGGACACAAAAACTGAGTGCATTATGTTATTGTATCTCTTGCATTTTATATGAAAATATGGTTCCATATGCCATCCTTGTGTTTTTGGCGGCATATATTGTTGATTTTGGTAAAAATATAAGCATCACTAAAGCTATTTGGAATGTTGTCAGGAGTTTGAAATGGCATATGTTAAGTATGTCAGCTTATATATTCATTACAATTATTTGGAGATTATTATATCCGTCAGCTTATAATGGCAATGTAATTCAGTTTGATACGATTTTTGATGTGTTAGATACACTTTGGGTTTTGGTCAAAACACAGATTCCATTTTATCGTATAAATGATGTTCTGCGACAGTCAGTTTTTTTGGATTTTATTTTAGACATACGTAAAATTGGGTATGTTCTGAAAGCATTAGTGGCAGCTGTGGCGTGTATATGGATCATTTGTAAAACTTGCTGGATAAATGAAAAAAGATTGGTAGCGGTTATGGTGCTTAGTGAGATAGGAGCTATTTTGTCAGTCTTGCTGATATCATTAACTCCTAAATATATTGAGTGGGTAAAGATGGGGGTGACAGCGTATTTGCCTTCTTACTATACATATGTTTTTCATGTAATAGCACTATGTACGGGTGTTCTTTTATTGTATCAGAAGTTGCCTTCTGTGCTGAGACCGTTTATGTGTTTGGTTTGTTTTTTGGGTATAGTTTGCTTAAGCTTATGTACAGATTACAACAATGAAAATGTTCGGAATATAGCATTTATACCTCAGGAGCAGCGTTGGGAAACTTTTCGGAAGGTTTTTGAGAATAAAACTATTACCTCTGAATTGAAGGAGCATGATCAGATCTATGTGCCATATCATAAGGGAATAGGCAATACTACATTGGATGAAATGCAGATTTTTGCGAAAGAATGTACTGGAAAAGAGCTTGTATTTTATGAAGATATAGAAGATATGGACTTTGGAAAAACTGCATGGAAGTTAGATTATGATCATAGTCAAAGATGTATGATCATTGGACGTATGGAAAAGCAGATATCAAATTTTTATATTGTTGGTCATGATTCTTTAGAGAATAGGTTATTAATTTTTTATGAAAATGATGATATCCAGATAGATCATAGTTCACTGGATCGGATAGGAGAGAGTATCTATCGTGTAAATCAACCGCTGGATTATATTTTTGTGCGAGGAGTAGATGAAGAGAAGCTTTTCATAGCAGATGATGAGAAATGCAATTATTACAATCAGCAGGATATTGATTTTACAAGTGCGAAGAACAATGCCGGGGCATATTGCTTAAAAGGTTTTAGCTCCTGCGAAGGAGATTTTACCTGGAGTGATGGAGAATACGGATATCTCTTAATGAAGCTGTCGGATTATCAGGGAGGGGATATAAAGTTAGATATTGATGTGTTTCAAAAATTTGGAACGGGCAGAGTTATTATTTGTGGAATTGATGGGATTATTTTAGATTCTGAATTAAATTGCGGATCAAATCGGGTCGTTATTCCAGAGGAAAATGTATGGGAGCAAAAACTTTTGCTGCGATTTGAATATCCAGAAGCGGCGAGTCCAGGAGCCGGAGATCCGAGAATGCTGTCCATAGCTTATCGAAAGATGAAATTACAATATCGATGATAAATTGATAGGAATAGTGTGGAATTTTTACATGAGGGGACTAAAAAAATGAAAACAGTAATTTTGGCGGGCGGCTTCGGCACCCGTATCAGCGAAGAAAGCCATTTAAGGCCAAAGCCAATGATCGAGATCGGTGGCAAGCCGATCTTGTGGCACATTATGAAGGGATATTCTTATTATGGCTGCAACGAATTTATTATTTGCGCAGGATATAAGCAGCAGGTCATCAAGGAGTGGTTTGCGGATTATTACTTATATAATAGCGATATTACTTTTGATTTTTCCAATGGAGGCGCGATGACCGTCCATAACAATATTTCGGAATGCTGGAAGGTGACAATCGTGGATACCGGTCTGAGTACGATGACCGGGGGAAGGGTGAAGCGTATCCAGCCGTATATTGGGAAAGAGACGTTTTTGCTTACTTATGGGGACGGTGTGGCGGATGTGGATATCCAAAGCCTTGTAGATTTCCACAGACGGCATAAGAAGGCGGCGACGCTTACCGCCGTACAGGTGCGCCAGCGTTTCGGGACGCTGGAGATTGATGCATATGCGGATACGGTATCTGCCTTCCGTGAGAAATCCATGACAGACAGTTCCAGGATCAACGGAGGCTATATGGTATTGGAGCCAGAGGTGTTTGGTTATATTGCAGGGGATGAAACAGTGTTTGAAAAGGAACCACTTACAGAGCTTGCGGCCAAAGGGCAGCTTGCGGCATATCGGCATGATGGGTTTTGGAAATGTATGGATACACAACGGGAGAAAGAGCAGCTGGAGATGATGATCGCGAAGGGAAATGCGCCCTGGATGGTATGGGAGGGGCAGGAATGAAGACGGTTTTGATCGTAGGCGCAGGTGGGTTTGTCGGAAAAAACTTGAAAGAGCACCTGGAAGCAGGCGGCAGGTATCATCTCTTATGTCCAAAGAAAGAAGAATTGGACTGTGTGGATGAATACAGTGTGCGATATTATCTGGAGCATCATCCAGCGGATATTATTCTTCATGCGGCTGTTTACAATCCCAGGGTTGGAACAGGTAAACAAGCACAAAGAGAGCTGGAATATGACCTGCGTATGTTTTATAACTTTGAGAAATACGCGGAGCTTTATGGCAGGATGTTTTGCTTTGGCTCCGGAGCTGAATACGACAAACGTAACCCCATGGTCCAGGTCCGTGAGGAGGATGAAAGCCGTACAGTGCCTGTGGGAGATTATGGCTTTGCAAAATATGTGATCGGACAGCAGATATTAAAAAGCAGAAATATTTATAACCTGCGTATCTTCGGCTTGTTTGGGAAATATGAGAACTGGAAGACGACATTTATTTCTGGGGCGTGTTGTCGTGCAGTCAAGGGGCTGCCGATCACGATTCGGCAGAATGTATATTTTGATTACTTGTACATCAATGATTTTTGCAGGTTAGTGGAAATATTGATGGAAAAACAGCTAAGTGCTCATGAATATCAGGTAGTTTCAGGTAAAAGGACAGACCTGCTTACGATTGCTGGCCTGGTGTTAAGGGCAAGCGGTAAGCAGCTTCCGGTTTATGTATGCAGGGATGGACTGGCGCAAGAATATACGGCATCCAATGAAAGGCTGCTACAGGAAATAGGGGTGTTTGAATATACGCCGATGGAGACAGCTGTGAAAGAGCTTTACAAGTGGTATTTGGAGCGGGAAGAAGGGATTGATCTGTATCCCCTGTTGTACCCATGATCTGTGCAGGGGACGGTTTGGCTGGATAAGGATGGGAGAAAGGAAGATGGAAGATATTAAAAACTTTATACGTGAAGAGAAAAATCTGGGTGAAGATTTTTTAAAAGGGCTGAAACCAGGAGAACTTATTATTTTATGCGGCAATGGGTATGCTCTTGACTGGTACTGCAGGTTTTTCGCGTGCAATGGAGTGGAGCCAGATTTTATTATTGATAAAAAAAGCCACCAGATGCGGGAAAGGTGTGGGATACCCGTTGTATCGTATGCGTATATAGCGAACCACATGGATTTGGAGAAGTGTAAATTTGTTGTGACTGCGCCAAGCTGCAGGGAGGAAATTATGCATGGCATTCGAAAAGAGTTTGGAAATGTCAGGATTTATTCCTTTGAAGCGGAGATTTATTGCAATTTTATAAAGGATATTTATGGATATCGAAAATTTTTATTGACGCATTATGAGGATTTTTGTGAGTTGTATGAGCTTTTGGAAGATGTAAGATCAAAAGAAACATTGATTCATTTTGTAAAAGGGCGAGTTTCTGGTGATCAAAGGTATTTTAGTGAAATTATAGATCCAGATCCATATTTTCCTGATGGCGTTCTGGTTTTAGGGAAGAAGGAAGTAATTGTAGAAGTCGGATCATATGACGGACAGACATTAATGGATATCATAGAGAGGACAGGCGGTAATTTCGAGAAAATATATTGTTTTGAACCTGATCGTGAATGCATTCCTGTCTTGGAAAAAATAGTTAATAAAAGTGGTAAGCAAATTTGCCTGATCAAAAAGGGTGCGGGGAGCAGGAGAGATAAATTATATTTTAAATCCGAGCCTGCATATGGAACATCTAGGACTGTCAGCAAGGAACGGTATGATTATATGATTGATGTGACAAGTATAGATGAGGAATTACATGAAAAGGTTACCTATATAAAAATGGATATTGAAGGTATGGAGATGGATTGCTTAAGGGGGGGGGGTAAGGACGATTATGGAATATCAGCCTAAAATGGCAGTATGTGTATATCATCATATGGACGACATTTATGAAATTCCAAGATATTTAAGACAAGTAAATCCACAATATAAATTTTATCTGAGACATCATAATTGGGGAGCTGCTGATACAGTATTATATGCAATTTGAAATAAAGGAGAGCGATCTATGGCAATGATGAAGGTTTCTGATTATATCATGCAATTTCTTGTAGATCATGGCATCCGCGATCTGTTTCTTGTACCAGGTGGTGGTATGATGCATCTTTTGGATGCTGCACAGAGGCAGGAAGGGTTGAATCTGATTTTTAACCTGAATGAGCAGGCAAGTGGCATTTGTGCGGAAAGCTATGCACAGTTTACAGGAAAACTTGGAGCTTGTATGGTGACGACTGGGCCGGGTGCGACGAATGCAGTAACTGGATGCGCTGGGGCCTGGCTGGATTCTACGCCTGCGGTTTTTATAAGCGGACAGTGTAAAACGCAGCAGATGGGGCAGTTAAAGGGACTGCGCATTTACGGGGCACAAGAGGTGGCGATCGTGCCATGTGTAAAGCCGATTACCAAGTATGCGGTTACGATTCTGGATAAAGAAAAGATACAGTATCATCTGCAAAAGGCAGTATATTTAGCGACACATGGACGGAAAGGGCCAGTATGGCTGGATGTGCCGCTGGATATCCAGGGGGATTCAGTGGATGTAGAAACTCTTGATATTTATGATCCTTTAGCAGAGGGAGATATACTACGAGCAGAAGTAGGCAGAGGAGATATTTGCGAGGTCTATCGGCTGATAAACAAGGCCAGCAGGCCAGTTGTTTTTGTTGGTCATGGTGCAGTTGCGGCAGGCTGCCAGGAAAAACTGAGTGCATTAGTAAAAAAGCTTTGTATTCCGGTGCTTGTGACCTGGCGGGCAAAAGATATTTTTGGAGACGATGAGCCATTGTTTATGGGTAGCCCTGGCACGGTAGCACCAAGGTATGCAAATTATGTACTGCAGAACGCAGATTTCCTGTTGGTCATTGGGAGCCGGCTGAATGCCACGCTTACGGCTTATGATGAGGCACATTTCGCGCCTATGGCGAAAAAGGTTATCGTTGACATTGAGCAGGCGGAAATGGATAAATTGGATATGGAATTTGCATTGAAGCTCGCTTTGGATGCCGGTGATTTTGTGGATGCAATGCTGGAGCAGAAGGAAGAGTATGCCACTGTGGATCGTAGCAGGTGGTTGGAGTTTTGTGCGTGTATGAAACAGAGATACCCGATTGTAAAGGAGGAGCAGCCATTTGATAATGGCGGGAGGACGGACGGTTATCAGTTTGCGGACAAGCTGTCCGATTATGCAAGTGCAGATGATGTATTTGTAGGTTCATCTTCTGGTCGTACCTGTGGCATTTCACATTTGGCCTTTCGACTCAAAAAGGGACAGCGTTTTATCACATCGATGGGACTCGGATCAATGGGCTGGTGTCTGCCGAGCGCGATTGCCTGCTGTATTGCAAGCGGGAGGAAACGCACGCTGCTGTTGGAAGGCGATGGGAGTTTGCAGCATAACATCCAGGAGCTTCGTTTGATTACGACATACAGACTTCCCATAAAGCTGTTCGTATTTTCAAACCAGGGGTATGCCTCAATCTATACGATGCAGCGGAACAACTTTAAGAGTCGTTTTGCAGGCTGTACTGTCCAGAGCGGGCTTGCATTTGCAAATATACAAGAAACTGCGCGTCTGTATGGACTTGCGTATTTTTGTATTCATTCAGACGATGAGATTGATTTGGTGCTGGAGCGGGTTATGAAGGATGACAGGCCATGTTTGTGTGAGGTAGAAGGAAGTATCCAGTTCGATGAAATACCAAAATCTGTGACAACGGTAAATGAGGATGGTACATTTTCTTCATGCAGTCTGGAAAACCTGTATCCATTTGTGAGTGTACAGGAACAGAGAGAAAATATGCCAAATTGGTATGGATAGGGGGATTTTGCATGGAAGTATTGTTTACAGCTGCAGGCTCCATTGGAGCAAGACATATTCGAAACTTGGATGCTGTATGCAAGGAAAAAGGATTGGATCTGCAGATTGATGTCATCAGACATAGCCAGCGTGAGCTCGCAAAGGATGTGAAGGAGCTGCTACGTCGGGAGGTACGGGAAGATGTACAGCTTGCCGGTCACTATGATGTTGTGTTTGTGACAGACGAAACAAAGACGCATTTTGCCAATATTTTAAAGTATCGGGGCAGGTGTAGCCATATGTTTATAGAAAAACCGGTATTTGCAGATGTAAATATACCGATTGAAAAAGTGTTACCTATTCCGGAAAATGCGGTCTATTATGTGGCTGCTCCGATTCGTTTTTCCAAATATTTCTTAAAATTGGCTGAGTATGCCAAGATAGAGGAAATTTATGCAGCACGCATTATTTTTTCCAGTTATATGCCAGATTGGCAGAAAGGGCGAGATTATCGGAATAGCTTTCGCTGTTTTTCAGATCGCGGCGGAGGGGTGGACATTGATTCTCTGCATGAGATCGATTATATGACGGCGCTGTTTGGTAGACCAGAGGATGTGTTGCACGCAGCAGGAAAATATTCAAATCTAGCGATGGAGGCTTGTGACCTAGCAGACTACATATTTCGTTATCCGGACAAGCTGGTGGAATTACACCTGGATTACTTTGGCAGGGTAAACAACAGGCGGACCGAGTTGTTCACAAAAGAGGACGTAATCGTTGTAGATTTTCATAAGAAAACGGCAGTAAGGCAGCTCTCTGGAGAAACAGAGATGTTTGGGCCAGATGATGATTTTTATCTGGAGGAAATGAGGTATTTTTTGGATCTGGTTTTACTAAGAAATAAGAAAAGAAATATTAATACGGTGGAAAATGCTTATGAAACATTGAAGCTTGCAAAAGGCTGCGTTGCTGAAACAGGAGGTGTATATGGATTATAAAGGGATGTTTTCCTTGGCAGGGAAAAAAGCGGTCATCACTGGTGGGTGCGGCTACTTGGGTAGGGAGGTTGTCAAGGGGCTGGCAGAATTTGGAGCAAAGGTTGTCGTTGCAGACCAAAAAATTGTACCTGTGGAATGCATGGAGGGGGATATTTGTTATCAAGAGTGCGATCTGGATAAAACGGATGCGATAAAGAGGATGATGTCTGCTGCAGCTGAGGAAGAAGGTACGATAGATATCCTGATCACGATGGCAGCGAATTTAGGTGCTGGCGTATTGTCTGATGTGGAAAATATGGATGATGCTTACTGGGAAAAGGGGATAAATGGTACTGTCGGTTATACATTTCGAACCATTCGTGAGGCAGTTCCATATATGAAAAAAAGAGGTGGCAGTATTATTAATATTGGCTCCTTGTATGCAGTTGGAGCGCCAGATCCAAGGACCTATCTGGATACTCCATTTAGCAGTACACCCAACTATGGAGCAGGAAAAGCAGCTACGGTAGAGTTGACCAGGTTTTGTGCGGCTTATCTGGCAAAATACAGCATCCGGGTAAATAGCGTGAGCCCTGGCTCATTCCCGCATCCTGATGTGCAAAAGGATCAGTTGTTCAAAGGAAGGCTGGAAGCAAAGACGATGTTAGGGCGCATTGGCTGTCCAAAGGATCTGGTTGGAGCTATGGTTTTCCTTGCTTCTGGAGCTTCCGCATATATAACGGGTATAAACCTAATGGTCGATGGCGGGCAGACGGCCTGGTAAATGCCAGTAGCAGATAATAGGGACAGGAGTTTACAGCATGAAGATTTTGGCAGTAATACCAGCCTGTGAAGGCTCGGCAGAGCTTCCCAATAAAAATATCCGTGTCATCCATGGGAAGCCAGTGGTCTATTATGTCATTGACCATGCAAGGAGATCAAGCTATATAACGGACATCATTGTCACGTCCAATTCTAATGAAGTCATTTCCATCGCAAAGCAGATGGGTGTCGGTTACCGTTTAAGGGACGCTTCTTTATGCAGCCAAAGTGTATCGTTGGATGCAGTCGTATATGATGTGTTTCGCCAGGTAAGCCAGGATGCGTATGATTATGTGGTGACGATGCAGTCGATCTCGCCGGTCTTGAAGGTGGGCACCTTGGATGATGCTTTTGTGCGGATGATAGAAAAAGGGTATGATACCTTGATCTCTGTTACGAACAGCTCTGATTTTTATTGGCGGATGCAGGATGGCGGGCCTGTTCCGCAGCAGGAGCAGCGGATGAACCGGCACCAGCTTTTGCCGTTTTATAAGGAAACAGGGGCATTTTTGATAACAAGGGCAGGCTTGGTCCGTGAGGACAGCCGGATCGGACAAAAGGTAGGGTTGTATGAGCTGCATGGGGAAGAAGCGTTGGATATCAATACATTTGGGGATCTAAAGCAGGCAGAGAGCGTGATGGATAGCAAAAGATACGCGTTTTATGTGAATGGGAATACACAGCTTGGCCTGGGGCATATCGCGCGTGTTTTGCAGGTTGCAGATGAATTGTTTGCAAAGCCGGATATATATTATGATCATGGACAGACGGATGCAGCATCTTTTGGCGCAACGTCACACAGCCTTATTCCAGTAGACGGGGAACAGGGATTGATCAACGCGCTCATGCACCAGCATTACGACGTGGTGGTCAATGACATACTTTCGACCAGCCTTGCCTATATGCAGGATTTAAGACGTGCGGCCCCGGCAGCCAGGATCGTAAATTTTGAGGATGAAGGGGAGGGGGCGCAGCTTGCGGACGAAGTGGTCAATGCGCTGTATGAACACAGTATGCATGGTAACGTAAAGACAGGGAGTAGGTACTATATACTGCCAAAGCTGTTTTTGATCTTCGGGGCGATCGGTATTGCGGATAAGGTGCGCAGCATTATCATTACATTTGGTGGCGCTGACCCACAGGGGTATACGGATAAGCTGCTCACGCTGGCTGTCATGCCGGAATTTGCCGATCTGCATTTCTATGTAGTTCTGGGCGCTGCAAAACAGAATGTAAAAGGATTGGGAGTATATGACACATATCCGAACATCACTATTTTGCATAACATTGATAATATGCCTGAGGTCATGAGTCGGTGTGATATGGCAGTTACATCCCGTGGCAGGACCTGCTATGAGCTGGCGGCGCTTGGGATACCAACGATTTCCATCGCGCAGAATGCGCGGGAAGAGCGGCATGATTTTGTCTGTGAGGAAAATGGCTTTGCCTATCTGGGCTTTGACCCGCCGATGGAGAGGATTCTGCAGGAATTTCGCAGGCTGTGTGGCAGCAGCAAGCAGGAAAGGCAAAAGATGCAGCGCCTCCTGCTGGGAAATGACTTAAGGCATGGCAGGGAAAACGTGACGGCGCTATTAACAGGCGCATATCCGCAGGAAGGCGTATAGCCGGGCGGGGCATACAAGGAGGGAAAAGGATGGGAAAACCATATTTGATTGCGGAAATGGGTGTAAATTTCTATGATACGGCAAGCGTACTTGGGATATCGCCGCTTGAGGCAGCGAAGCTTTATATTGACCAGGCGGCTCTTGCAGGGATTGACTGTGCGAAGTTCCAGTCTTACAAGGCAGATACGATCGCATCCGTGCATTCACCTGCATATTGGGATACAACAAAGGAGCCGACCAGGACGCAACATGAGTTGTTTTGTAAGTTTGACAGTTTTGGGGAGGAAGAGTACCGCATCCTGAGCCAGTACACGCATGAAAAGGGTATGGCATTTACCGCTACGCCTTTTGACCGGGCTTCTGCGGATTATCTAGAGGGGTTGGTGGATTTTTATAAAATATCATCCTCGGACTTGTCGAATTTGCCGTTCATCAGGCATATAGGGGCGAAAGGCAAGCCGGTGTATCTGTCTGTGGGCGCATCGTGGCTGTCCGAGGTGGACGAGGCCGTGCGCACACTCAGGGGCGCTGGATGCAGGGACATCGTGCTACTCCATTGTGTCCTTTCGTACCCGACTGATCCTGCAGACGCGAACCTGCGTGTGATCGGGACATTGAAACGAACATTTCCGGATGTGCGAGTAGGTTTTAGCGACCATGTGGCGCCAGATGCATCGATGCTGACGCTTGCAGCGGCATACCTGTCAGGGGCACAGGTGATCGAAAAACATTTTACACTGGATAAGACGATCCCAGGGAATGATCATTATCATGCTGGGGATCCGGAGGATTTTAAAAGAGCGATTGCTAATTTTAGATGGATCGACAAGGTACTGGGTTCGCCAGAAAAGCGTGTGCTGGAATGTGAGCAGGTCCCACGCAGGGAGGCGAGGCGGTCGCTTGTCACAGCCAGGGCTATAAGAGCTGGGGAAGAGATACAAGAAGCGGATCTGATCCCCAAAAGGCCAGGGACCGGAATCCCGCCAAAGTATGCAGCGCTCGTTACAGGGCGTAAGGCGACACTGGACCTGGAAGAAGATACGATTCTCACATGGGATATGATCTGATGGGGGTGGTTGTGTATGAAAGAAGATCAAAAGTCAGAGATCAAAAAACTGCATCGTTCATGTCCAGTCTGCTCTGGAAAATATGGAGCTGCATTACATAGGATTGCGATGCTGCTGCCGGATGATGTGCCGATCCCTGGTGAATATGATGTGGTATGTTGTAGTGATTGTGGATTTACATTTGCAGATGCGGATGGCTCACAGAAAATGTATGACGCATATTATAAAAACAATAATGACTACAGCTGCAGTGCCCTTTTAAAAACAGGGATTACAGAAAGCATGAACAAAGCCAGGTACCAGCTGTTAGGCAGATACGTTGCGCGGGATGCAAGGATATTGGATGTCGGGTGTGGCAGCGGCAGTATGCTGAAATTATTGAAAGAAAAGGGATACAAGAATCTATATGGATTGGACCCTTCCAGGGATTTCATTGAAGGACTACGGGCGCAGGGAATCCGGGGGGGGTAAAAAATATATTTGATGAGATTGCGGATGAGCATAAGCATTCCTTCGATGTTGTTATGAGTACAGCGGTGATCGAACATATCTATGATGTCAACCGGTTCCTGGAGCAGCTGCTCGGTTATCTGGTTCCAGCGAATGGACAGGTCTATATAGATGCCCCTGCTGTGGAAGGGTTTGGACAGATCTATCGAAGCAGGGCGAATTATTTTAACCAGGAACATATTAATTATTTCAGCTTGACTTCTTTGGATAATATGCTCGCAAAATACGGATGCGAAAGGAAGAGCCTGGAAGCGGAAAGTGTGGTAATGGTCCATGAAGAACAGCCGGAAATGAGTATTACAGCGGTATATGCACATACAGGGCAGAAAGCCGGGTGGAAAAAGGATACGGTTTCAAAAAGATCCATCAAAGATTATTTTGTGCAGGACAGGGAGAAAGAGCAGGCTGATGCACAGAAGATACAGAGATTTATCCGGGACAGTGGTTCAAGGATCCTCATATGGGGGACAGGGGCTTATACGATGCAGCTGCTGTACAGTATGCCGCAGATACACGAGCGGATCGCTGGCTTTATAGACAGTAATGTCATGAAAACGGGCAGGAGGATCTTAGGGAAAGAGGTTTATGCCCCGCAGAGGCTGCTCCATGATGCTATGCCGTATCCGATCCTGATCTGCTCGATGCTGAATGCGGGCGATATAGAAAAACAGATACAGGCAATGGGTATCGCAAACAGGTATTTATCTGTAGCGGACAGCTGACAAGATCATGTGATACAAAAAAATCTGCTTGTTCCTAGGCAGATCATGGATATGGGCCGCAGATAACGGTGCACGGCGTTGCCGTGTATCTAGGAAGAAAGGTTACAGGGTAGATGAAAAAGATTAGTATTTCAGTGCCATGCTATAACGAAGTCGGAAATGTCCGGGAGATGGCAGAAACGCTTACTGTCATTATGAGGGAGCTTCCATACGAATATGAGATCGTGTTTACGGATAACTGCTCTACGGATGGCACTGTGGACATCCTACGGGAGCTGGCACGAGCAGACAAGCGTATCAAGGTCCTTTGCAACAGTAGGAATTACGGGACGGATGGCAGGTCAGCCAGAAACACGGAACAATATCTGTGCGGAGACGTTGTGATCCATATTGCCTGCGACTTCCAGGAGCCGCCGGAGCTTCTGCCGGAATTTATCCATTACTGGGAACAGGGGTATCCGGTGGTGTGTGGGCAGAAAACAGGTTCCAAAGAAGGCAGGCTTCGTTACAGCTGCCGCAGCTTTTTTTATAAGGTGATCCGGATGCTGTCGGATACTCCGCAGTATGAGCATATATCCGGGATCGTGCTTTATGATCGGGCAGTCATGCGTGCATACGAAAAGGCAGATTATGATATCAATTTTCGGTTCCTCCTGGCAGATATGGGCTATCCGGTCAAGCTGATACAATATGAGCAGCAGGAGCGCAAAAGCGGCAGATCCAGCTATAATGTCTGGCGTTACCTTTCCTTTGCGATAGATTCCATGATATCGACATCAGCAGCCCCTTTGCGGATCATGACGGTACTGGGCGTCTGGATGTCTGCGGCAAGCTTTTTGATTGGGCTTGTCTATCTCGGATGGAAGCTCGTGTACTGGAATCATTTCCAGGCAGGGACAGCGCCTGTTTTGATCGGTATGTTTTTTCTGGGTTCGGTACAGCTGTTATTTATGGGGATCTTGGGAGAATATATCGGGGTGGTACTGCGCAAGGTTACAAAACGGCCGGATGTCATGCTGCGGGAGAAAATTAATTTTGCTGATGCTAGACAGCAGGAAGCAGAGGGAGGAAACGGAAATGTTTGAACAAATGTCTGAAAAGCAGGCAAGGGAAGCAGTCCTAGGTCAGGTAGAGGAATATTGCAAGAAGTACCATAAGAAAAAGGAATGGGAAAAAGGGGAGCGGATACCATATGCTTCTCGCATATATGACAGCACAGAGATGGTCAGTCTGGTGGACAGCGCTTTGGATTTTTGGCTGACTTCTGGAAAATATACAGAGCAATTTGAAACAGCCTTTGCGCAATATCTTGGCATTCGCTTCTGCTCGCTCGTTAATTCCGGCTCGTCTGCGAACCTTTTGGCCTTTATGGCGCTCACCTCACCGCTGTTAGGTGACAGGAGGATTCGCCGCGGGGACGAAGTGATCACCGTGGCTGCAGGCTTCCCGACGACGGTAGCCCCGATCGTGCAGTATGGCGCTGTCCCAGTGTTTGTGGATGTGAAGATCCCATATTACAACATAGATATCGGGATGCTGGAGGCCGCGGTATCAGAAAAGACGAAGGCGGTCATGCTCGCGCATACGCTTGGCAACCCATTTGACTTAAAAAACGTGAAGGAGTTCTGTGACAGGTATGGGCTGTGGCTGGTGGAGGATAACTGTGACGCACTCGGTTCACGGTATGAGATGGATGGTACTTGGCATGGTACCGGGACGGTCGGGGATATCGGGACATCCAGCTTTTACCCGCCGCACCATATGACGATGGGGGAAGGCGGAGCGGTCTATACAGACCAGCCGCTCCTACATAGGATCATACGTTCCCTCAGGGACTGGGGAAGGGACTGCGTGTGCCCGTCCGGGCAGGATGGCGCCTGCGGGCATCGTTTTGACGGGCAGTACGGGCAGCTGCCGGCAGGGTATGACCATAAATATGTATACTCGCATTTCGGGTACAACCTAAAGGCCACGGATATGCAGGCGGCCATTGGGTGTGCACAGCTGGAAAAGCTGTCGGGATTTACAGAAAAGAGGAAGCAGAACTTTGTATTTCTTTACGAGAGCCTGTCGGACCTGCAGGAGCGTATCTTACTCCCACAGGCAGAGCCAGATACGGACCCATGCTGGTTTGGATTCCCTATTACGTGCGCGGAGGGTGTGGACAGGAATGCGGTGGTCCGCAGACTGGAGAGTCAGGGCATACAGACCCGGATGCTGTTTGCGGGGAACCTGACACGCCATCCGTGTTTTGATGGGATGCGGGCGCAAGAGAGCGGGTACCGTATCGTGGGCAGCCTGCGGGATACGGACCGGATCATGCGGGATACGTTCTGGATCGGTGTATATCCAGGGATGACGAACGGGATGCTCCATGCGATGGCGGATGCAGTCAGACAGGCGGTCGGTGCATCTGCTAACAGGTGAAGGAGAACGGTTGTACGAAAGCAGGGATGTGCCTGTATGGATGGGGATGAGGTGCGTACAGATTGATCGAAAAGGAGAAGAACGGGTATTTCTGGAATAGTGCGGCTGGGATCCTAAATGCGGGAGAGGCCGTTATCCTGTCGATGGTCGTTACCCGAATAAGTGGCCTTGTGGACGCAGGCGTGCTGTCGATGGCGTTTGCGGTTGGCAACCTGATGATGACCATCGGGAAATTCGGGGTAAGGAACTACCAGGCTACAGATGTGGAAGAGGGATTTTCTTTTGCAGAGTATTTCCGCGCGCGGATGGTTACGGTGGCCCTGATGGCTGCCGCAAGCCTGCTCTACGTCTGCTGTGGTATCCGGTGGAGGGCGTATGGGATACGCAAAGCTGCCATTATCCTGTCTTTTTGTTTTATTTACCTGGTTGAGTCCGTGGAGGATGTGTTCTGGGGGCTGTACCAGCTGCGGCAGTCCTTGGATACCGGGGCCAAGCTCTTCCTCCTGCGCTGGACGGTGATCCTGTCTGTCTGTATCGGTATCCTGTTCGTATCGAAAGATCTAAGCGTGGCGGCGGTCAGCGGTGCGGCTGCTGGACTTGTGGTGTCTAGTATCTCCAATGTCTTTGTTTTCCGCGGAACCGGAGAAAAGCTGTGTATAGGGAGCGCGGGCGCCGTTAGGCGCATCCTGCGCCAGTGCTTACCGCTGTTTTTGGCTTCGTTCCTGACGATCTATGTAACAAACGCGCCGAAATATGCGATCGACCGGTGTCTCACGCAGGAGATGCAGGCTTGTTACGGTTTCCTTTCGATGCCAGTGTTTGTGGTCGAATTGCTGAACGGCTTTTTTTACCAGCCATCTTTGGTACATATGGCGCTGGAATGGAAGGAGGGGAAGCTGATACAGCTTCGCAGGAGGGTAAAAAGGCAGTGCGCAGTACTGCTGGGGCTTACGTGTGTATGTTTGGCAGGTGCATATGTCTGTGGGATACCAGTACTGTCTGCGATCTATGGCACGGACCTGTCGGGGTACCGTAAGGAGCTGTTAGTGCTGCTGTGCGGCGGCGGGATGCTTGGGTATGCAGGGTACTTTGGAGTGTTGCTGACGGTTATGCGCAGGCAGGAAGCCGTTATGTATGGGTATGCGGGAGCAGCGCTTTTGGCTCTGAGTTTATCAAACGGAGCAGTAAGAAATTATGGAATTATAGGAGCGGCTGGGTTATCCGCACTATTGATGTCGGTACTTGCAGCTTTTTTTGTTTTTATGTATTTGAAGGAAATAGTATTAATAAATCAGAATACTTGAATTATAAGGTGGAATATAGGGGATAGATCTACGTTGATCTAAAACAGAATCAAAATAAAAGATTTCAGAAGAAAATGATAATCAAGCAAAAAGGGATAATTAAAAATGAACACAAATAATATACTATATATCGTAATCCCATGCTACAATGAGCAGGATGTTCTTTTGGAGACAGAAAAGAGACTGACAGAAAAGTTGGGTAAAATGACTGCTTGCGGATTGATTTCTGACCGGAGCAGAATTGTATTCGTAGACGACGGCTCCAAAGACCATACTTGGCAAATGATCCAGAAAATGCACGATCAAAATTCTTATGTGTGTGGCATTAAATCTTCTGGAAACAGGGGGCATCAGAATGCCTTGCTGGAAGGATTGATGACAGTCAAGGATGATTGTGATATGGCAGTATCTATGGACGCGGATTTGCAGGATGATATTGAAGCGCTGGATCAGTTTGTGGAAAAGTATCATAGAGGCTGCGATATTGTATACGGCGTTCGATGTGCCCGAAATACGGATACTTGGTTTAAGAGAGTGACGGCAGAAGGGTTTTATAAGTTTTTGGCTGTGATGGGAGTTACTATCGTATATAATCATGCAGATTATCGACTGATGAGTAAAAGAGCGCTGGATGAGCTGGGAGGATTTCAGGAAGTGAATCTGTTTTTGCGGGGAATTGTTCCCATGCTGGGATTTCAAACAGATGTTGTAGAATATGAGAGAAATCCAAGATTTGCAGGAGTGTCCAAATATCCGTTGAAAAAAATGCTTTCCTTTGCAGTGGATGGAATAACGTCGCTGAGCATACGGCCGATTCGGATGATTTCTTGTCTTGGGGTTGCGTTGTTTTTGGCAAGTATTTTCTTACTAATTTATTTTTTTGCCGGTTACTATATGGGGAAAACAGTTCCAGGATGGACGACGCTTGTTATATCTATTTGGGGACTTAGTGGGCTACAGTTGCTTGCGATAGGTATTATTGGCGAATATATCGGCAAAATTTATATGGAGACGAAACGAAGGCCTCGCTATATTGTTGAAGAGTATCTGAATGATAAAAATAGAGGGATCCATACTGGCATATAAGCTGGGAGGCGCTCTTCAATTATAGAAATGAGGAAATGAGAGTATAAAAAATGAGTAGAAGCGAAAAAAAACGAGTGATATTTTTAATCTTGTTGTGTGTTGCTTTGTCCAGAGCTCTGATGTATCTGCTGTTTGGTATTTGCCATGGAAGCTGGAATTGCGGTTTGTTTATTCAAAAAATGAATATCTGGGACAGCGGATGGTACCGTATGATTGCAGAGGGATTGTATCCGACTCAGGCAAATGACGCTTTGACAGGACAGGCAAGTTGGGCATTTTTTCCAGCCTTTCCATTGATGGTACATATGATATGGAAAATGACTTCGATAGATGTAAATTACATAGCCGTGGTATTAAATGCATTTTTTTTATGTATGGCGTTGTACGTGGGGTGTCAGTATATTTTCCTGACAAGAGGAAATGTGCGGCAGGGTATCGGATATATTTATTTTATGACATTTGGAGCTTATTCCTTTTATTTTTCTATATTTTATACAGAATCGTTGTATTTGTTTTTGCTTACTTGTGCGTATTATTTTATGTGCAAAGGTGAATATTTGAAAATGGGCATAGCAGGAGCGTTGTTGAGCCTGACGCGGAATACAGGTGTCTTTTTTTGTTTTGTTATTTTGGTGCATTGGATCAAGAAATATCAAAAAAAGCAAGACCGGAACATTGCCGGATGGATAAAAAAGACTGTGAAACAGGATACGCTGGTTCTTGGCACGATGATGGTTCCGCTTGGATTTTTTTCTTATATGACATATCTAAAATACAAAACAGGAGACGCGTTTGCTTTTCTCCATGTGCAGAAAGCTTGGGGAAGAGAAAATGTGGGTGTATGGAAGGTGGCAAAGGATGCATTGTTTATGGAGTTTCCGCCAAGCTATTTAGGAATATGCTTTTGCATTTTTATTTATCTGCTGATAGTATTGATGTGGAAAAACAAGCGCACAGAAGAAGCTATTTTGCCTGCAATCACGCTGTCAGTAGCGGCAAGTTCTTCGCTTATGTCAACACCAAGATATATGGTGGGAAGCTTTACCATGATATTAGCATTTACGGACGAATGGAAGGAATGTACGAGGTTAAATAAAGCGCTGATCTGCGTTGCGGCTTTTATTTTTGAACTTGCGTGTGTGCACGCTTGGTTGAATGGCAGCAGTTTGCTGGTATAGAGGTGCATATGAAAAAGAAGGTTTTGGTTTTGACAGAGTATTTTGCGGCAGTTTTATTATTGCTATTTTATCTTTGGAGCTTGAGTAGTGGGATGGATGCGGATGTCTCGGCAGAATATAGGATGTTTTATATTGAGGACAAGCTGGCGTATTTTCTTGCAGACGGAGAAATGAGCCGATATGGAGTTAATGAAAAGTGTTATTATGTGCCTGACGGCAGATATCGGAATCAAGGAAAAGGCTGGGGAACTGTGATGGAAAATGGCACATGGACAAGCGAGGCAGAGTCATATCTGTATTTTCAGGTAGATGTAGAAAAGGGAAATAGATATCAGTTGCGAGTTGATACGATGAAAAGCACGGGAAAAAGTGTAATAGTATTAGTGAATAGTAAGAAGGCAGGTGAGCAGAAGATAGAAAATAGCGGCGCATTAAATGTTGATATTCCGTCGTCATATTTGCATAAGGGTATTAATGAAATCAGTATGCATATGCGATATACAGATCAAAATGAAAAAGGGATGTTGGTTACAGCGGTTGAACTTACAGAAACCTGCTTGCAAGACAGAAAATAATAGCCTGCTGCAAAAAGGAATATACACAGCAAAATGCTTTACATATGCTATACAATGGGGTATACTATAAGTATCATAAAAGGAAGAGGTGATAAGATGGCTCAAATTAGTTTGCGCATAGAGGATGATGTAAAGAAAATGGCAGAACAAGCTTGTGCCGATATTGGAATGTCTTTATCTACGGCAATTAATATTTATCTTAAAAAACTGGGGCGAGAGAAGCGGATACCATTTGAAGTGGCTGTAGATCCTTTTTATTCACAGGAAAATATGACCAGACTTAAGGAATCGGTAGCACAAATGGAGGCTGCAGGTGGTACGATACATGAGGTGGATTTTGATGATTAAGTCATGGTCAGATGCAGCATGGGAAGATTTTGAGTATTGGATGAAACAAGATAAGAAAACGCTGAGACGCATTCTTCAGCTATTGAAGGATATTGATCGGAATAGGTATGATGGATTAGGTAAGCCGGAAAGATTAAGTGGTGATCTGGCGGCTTATTGGAGCCGGCGGATAGATGGTTCCAATCGTATTGTTTATCGAATAGAAGATAATGTGATAAAGATTGTTCAATGTGGTTCTCATTATAGAGATAAGTAAGAGCCTTTAAAAGGATAAGCTTTGTGGCAGCAGTTATTCTGATGGCAGTATTTGGGAAGGATTCGATCCCAGAAAAATAAGCATATGATAATAAGCATTTTAAACAAAGGTCTGTCATATAAAAATATGGCAGATCTTTTTGCTGCAGCTGGTTTATTTGTGAATATTTCATAAAAAACAGAATGTAGATTTGGTTAAATGTGCAAAAATTTAATAGGCAAGTAAAAAAATCTTGAATTTCAGTTTGGTTAGTGCTATAGTCTATTTATCGGAAACGTTACCGATACCGTTACCGAGAGCGTTACCGGAAACGGTGCGGAAATGGCAGCGAACGATGAATCAGGAAAATGATTAGAAAAGGAGAAAAAGTATGAAAAAGAAATTAGTTTGTGCACTTTTGTGTACGGCAATGACAGCGGCAGTATTTACCGGATGTGGTTCTTCTGACGGCGACAGCGCAAAGGATAACAACGCGTCAGACGATGTGTCAGATAATGCGTCAGACGACACTGGATCAGATGCGGCCGGAGATGATGCGGATGCAGAAGATGGGGATTCTCAGACAAGTACTGGCTCAGGCAAGGTATATTATTTGAATTTTAAGCCAGAGCAGGCTGAGGACTGGGTAGAGCTTGCGGCGAAGTATACAGAGGAAACAGGTGTTCAGGTTGATGTCCAGACTGCGGCGGCAGGTACTTATGAAGAGCAGCTCAAGTCTGAAATGGCTAAGACGGAGGCGCCGACGCTGTTTCAGGTAAATGGGCCGATCGGTTACCAGAACTGGAAGGATTACTGCTATGACCTTAAGGATTCTGAGATTTACAAGCACGTAAAGAGCGATGATTTTGTATTGACAGATGGTGAAGCGGTACCAGGTATTGCTTACGTTATCGAGACATATGGTATTATTTATAATAAAAAACTGCTGAATGATTACATCGCGATGGACGGAGCAAAGATCCAGTCTGTGGATGAGATCAACAGCTTTGCAAAATTAAAAGAAGTAGCGGATGATATCCAGGCGAAAAAGGATGACCTTGGCGTGGCAGGCGCGTTTACTTCTGCAGGTATGGATTCCAGCTCAGACTGGAGATTTAAAACGCATCTGGCGAATATTCCGATCTATTATGAATATAAGGCTGATGGTGTAGATTCTTCCGAAGCGATTAAAGGCACCTACCTTGAGCAGTATAAGCAGATGTGGGATCTGTATTTGGCTGATTCTACCTGTGCGCCAAGTATGATTTCCGGTATGACTGGTGATGATGCGGCTGCGGAATTTGCGGTAGGCGACGCGGTATTTTACCAGAACGGTACTTGGGCTTACAATGATATCATGAACGATGGTCTGACAGATGATGATATCGGTATGCTCCCGATTTATATCGGCGTAGACGGCGAGGAGGATCAGGGTCTTTGCACCGGTTCTGAAAACTACTGGTGTGTCAACAAAAATGCTCCTGAAGAGGACATCAAGGCGACACTGGATTTCTTAAACTGGGTGATCACAAGCGATACGGGACGCGACAGCCTGGCGAATACGATGGGCTTTGTAACTCCATTCGATACGTTTGACGATGGCTACGAAGCAAGCAACCCGCTGCTTCAGATTGCAAACGAATATATCAGCAAGGGCAAGACACCTGTGTCATGGAACTTCTCAACCATTCCTTCTGAGAAGTGGAAGGATGATGTTGGAAGCGCTCTGCTGGAATATGCACAGGGCACCGGCGAATGGTCTGCGGTAGAAAAAGCGTTTGTTGATGGCTGGGCTGCAGAATATAAGGCTGCGAACGGCGGCAACGAGTAAAATCGTTACTGCTTACATCACAGTTAAAACCAGCTGTGCTGCGAACAGTAATGGCAGCCATTCGTAACGGGCGGTTTTCCAACCGCCCGTTTTTCATAAACAGCAAAGACTGAGTACTCTCGGAAACTCTTGAATAATGGATTGAACTTTATACAAAAAAGAG
>CAJUIL010000006.1 GCA_910586225.1 uncultured Eubacterium sp.
CGATTTGGACAATTTTGTACAGTTTGGGGATTTTGACCGGCAGCGGAGGTTCTATCAAATATACATATTACAAGGCACAGGGGAAGACCGACAAGGCCAACGCTTACTTTACTTTGTCCTTGCTTCACACTTCGACCATAGCCGTAATTTGCTGGATCGGACTCACTGTTTTTGATGACCAGCTGCTTCGCCTGTTTGGTGCGGATGATATTCTTTTGCCATTGGCAAAGACATATCTTCGCCCGATTCAATTTGTGATTCCGGCATATCCGTTCACGCAAATGCTAGCCGCTTATCTGAGAAACGATAATGCGCCGGGGTTTGCAGCCTTTGCGACTTTGTGTGGCGGATGTTTCAATGTTTTCGGAGATCTGTATTTTGTGTTTGGGCTTAACATGGGTATGTTTGGCGCAGGCCTTGCGACTGCTATCGGCGTAACGCTGACGATTGCGGTTATGGTTTCTCACTTTTTCAGCAGGAAAAATACACTCAAGCTGGCCCGTGTTCATGGTTATATTCATAAGGCAAAAGAACTGGTGCTCAACGGCTGTTCTGTTTTTGTCTCGGAAATAGCGATGGGAATGATAGCAATGCTGTTTAACCGTCAGATTATGAATTATTTTGGTGCAGATGCGCTGGCGGTATTTGGGGTTATTGTCCAAATATCCGGTCTTGTCCAATGCTTTACTTACGCTGTCGGACAGGCTGCACAGCCAATTATCTCCGAAAACTACAGTGTGCATAATATAGAGCGCATCAGGGAAACGCGGAAATATTCCCTGTGGACAGTCGCAGTCTTCGGTGTTCTATGGACAGCTGCAGTACTTTTGTTCCCGAATGATTTTGTGAAAATATTCATGTCTCCAACAGACAGCGTACTGCAGATTGCACCCGGTATTATGCAGACCTATGGTCTTGCGTATCTGCTTTTGCCGCTGAACATTTTCGCAACCTATTATTTCCAGTCTGTGATGCAGCCGAAAACAGCATTGATCATTTCTATGGCACGGGGCATGGTTTTATGCGGTGTATTAGTGTTTGTGCTTCCGGCGCTGTTTGGTGCGAAACTTCTATGGTGGGTCATGCCGATTACGGAGCTGGCAGTTGCAATCTATACTATTTTGTGTATGATAAAAAATAACAGAAGCCATGACGTATCTTATCTTTCTTCTGTACAAAAATAGAGAACGGACTGTCATCAGATTTTCCCTGAGAAATTATTCCCTGCAGCAGGGGAATCCAAAAGAAATACTGCTTGTCGGTCTGCCGAGTTTTGTAATGATGGAGTATTCTCGGAAACTTTTGAGAATGTAGCGATGGAGAAAAAGAAATAGACGTTATCCTGCCTCGTTATGAGCAGGATAACCGCTGTTATATAAAGCAGCACACCAAGACAGGAGATCAAGAAACGATTTCCTGTTTTTTTGCGCTCATGAGCAAGAGGTCTTTCGGCATTCGTATCGTACTTATAGATTATATGTCAAAAAATACAATTTTTTATTCTGTAACAATCATAATAATAAACCCTATAAAGTTAAAAATACCATAAAAGGTAATATAATCGACATCGTCATGGATCACGGACATGAAAACATAAACGAACCAAAACAAGGCTCCGCATATTTCCATGAAGCGCATACATTCGGCTTCTGATTTTCTGTTATTTTCTAAAAAGTTGATATAGTCTTCGCAAAGATCTTCAAAGCTGTTGTACATTTGTTTGTTTTTCATAAATGCCCTCCTGTTTGAAATTGATTATACTATAAAAATCAAAATAAGTCTATAATTAGCAAATTATTTTTTGAAAAAATTTACCTAAATAAAACAAAATATACATAGACTGATTCATATGGGGTGATGTATGAAGATTATTGATGGATTTGGAGACAAATTAAAAGCGTTAAGAGAAAAGGCGGGATTAACACAAGAACAGCTTGCTATGCGAATGGGGCTTTCTAAATCGACAATTTCGCAATATGAGAATCAAGAACGTATACCATCTCCAATCGCTGTGATCAAGATTGCTTCGATCTTCCATGTCAGCACGGACTATCTTTTTGGAATCGATAAGGTAGAAAGGGCCGATTTATCTGGACTGACAGAAGATGATATTGAAATTATTGAGCATATGATCGTGTCTATGAGGGAAAAGAACGAAAAAATAAGCAAATTATGACCGGCAGCATTTTGAGCTGCCGGTTTTTTGTTTTGGAATACAGCTATTGGTCGATCTTATTTCCGTTGGATTTATAGACAAGATAGGGTATCGCGCCTCAATGATCCTGGCCCACGGCTTCGCAGCTGCAGGATTGATCCTTCTCACAGTCCTGCCAGAGATTTTGCCAGCCCCGTAATCGGAATTTTGATTGCGGTAATGATTTATGCAGTTGGAGGCGGACTTTTGGAAGTTTTCGTTAGTCCGGTTGTAGAAGCGTGTCCTTCCGAAAATAAGGAGAAGGCAATGAGTATGCTTCATTCTTTTTAATGTTGGGGACATACTGGAGTTGTACTCATATCCACATTGTTTTTTTATACGGTTGGCATAGAAAGATGGAAAATTTTAGCGCTTCTTTGCGCCGTTGATTGAGGACGGTGAGTCTGGATTGAAATATTCCGAAACACCTCCGGCTTTTGTCGTGTACTCTCAGAATAATATCCTAAGCTTAACTATGAGCTATTTTGTGGACGATGTGCTGCGACAATCAGTGACCATAAGGTTATTACGAACAGAAAACCTTCTGGTCACTGGGCAGCTATATGGTGCGCAGGTGTAAAGAGATCGAAATGCTGCTTGATCTGATCAGCGCTGTATTCTTACGATTCGGTATTGTGCGCATCCTGCGGGGGAATGTATTCGATCAGGTCGTCAAGGCTGCAATCCAGCGCGTAGCATAGCCTCGCGAGTACAGCTAGATCTACTCTTTGAATATCGTTACGGATATAGGCTTTTAGCTGTGTACGCTGTGTTTCGGAACGGAAAGCAAGTTTACTGATACTGATATTTTGTTTTTTCATCAGTTCAGCCAATTTGATCCGGATATGTCCAAAGTTTATGTCAGTCATAATAGTACCTCCCATCACTATGATAGTTTCTAAATACTATTATTTCCATGAGTGGATATTTATAATTGTGTAGCATGAGTAAATATCTGCTCATTATTTGTGTTGATGCGCAATGGCTTTTGTGATATACTTTTTATGAGTAGATATCTACTCATAAAAATAATTATAAAAGGAGACGGAGCATAGACATGGATGACAATTTGAAAAATACAGATGAAAGAATCCCATGGGTCGATGCCTGTAAGGGGATCGGGATTGTTTTTGTAGTATTGGGGCATATAGCAAGGGGATACGAAGGAGCCTGGCTCTTTCCGGACTATCAGCAGGTGTTGATAAGGCTTGGGAATTACGCTTATGCTTTTCATATGACACTCCTTTTTCTCTTGTCTGGATTTGTATTTTATCAAGCGTACAGCCCAGACAGACAGCCCGAAAAGGATCATTATATTGGACAGCTGTTGAACCTTGTCTGGATATTTTTATTATATAGTGTTTTATGGTGGGCGGTAAAACAGTTTTTTCCTGACCAAATCAATATAAAGCTGACAGTCAGCGACTTGGTATGTTTCCTGATCCGTCCGCTGGATCCGTATTGGTATTTATGGGTATTGTTCTTTTACTATTTGTTTTTTTATTATGCAGACAAAAGAAATGTTCAAGAAAAATGGATATGGGCTGTGGTCATTACGTTAAGCCTTGCCGGATCTGTTTTTAGGATAGCGGGTCTGGAAGCGTTTCGAAAGCTTTTTTTCTATGCGACGCCTTTTTATATGGGGATCTATCTGTCAAAACATAACTTTGTAAGGAGATTGGGAAAGCAGATATGGGCGGTATGCGGGGTGGTAAGCGTGGCGGCCATGTCTTTTATTACAGCTACCGGAAAGGATCTGGACATGATCAGTATCGTAGAGATCGTGGCGGCGCTGGCAATCTCTATTTTTATCATTATGAGTGTGACGCACATATATTTTTTGGAAAATTCGCGTTTTTTAAATCTATGTGGAAAATATTCCCTGGAAATCTATGTGCTCCATAATTATATTACAGCTGCTAACAGGCTGATCCTGATCAAATTAGGGATTACTGAGTTTTATATGAATGTAGTCATTAATTTTTTCATGGCAGTTATGATACCAGTTTGTATAGGGATGGTATTGAAAAAAGCAGGTTTGTATCCGTTCTTCTTTAAACCGGGACGTTTCTATAAGGGGAGGCATAGCCTTGGATAAGAAATATAGATGTACTTTTAAAGTGGCATCGTTTATAATGAAAGAAAAGCTTTTAATTTAACAGATAAAAAGAGGTTAAGATGGACAAACAGGCAAAGAATTTCAGAGTGCTTGACATTTATGTACGGCTCTGTGAAGGGAAAACGATCAACAAGGTGCGGGAAGCGGAAAGGTTTGGTGTGGATGCTCGTTCGATCCAGCGGGATATTGATGATATACGGGCATTTCTGGATGAGCGCTCGGTAAATGCTTCGGATATAAGAAAGATCACATACTGCCATCTGCGAAAGGGTTTCGTAATGACAGGGACAGAAAGCTCGATGATGAGCAACAGTGAAATACTTGCTGTCGGCAAAATATTATTAGGGAGCAGGGCTTTTACGAGAAAAGATATGTATGCGATCATTGACAAATTGCTTGCCGGATGTGCTCCGCAGAAAAATTTAAAACTGGTGTCAGAGCTGCTTGCGAATGAAAAGTTTCACTATGTAGAGACGCGTCATAAAGCGGATATTTGGGACAGGCTGTGGGAGATCGGCATGGAAATACAGAGTCATAACCTGTTGGAAATTACTTATGAGAAGCAGATCGATACGAGGGAATTAGTCAAACGTATCGTGCAGCCCGTAGCGATCTTGTTTTCGGAATACTATTTTTATCTGAATGCCTATCTGATGAAAAAAGGTGAAAAGGGTATGTATGTGCAGGCATTTGATCATCCGTCCATCTTCCGGCTTGACCGGATCCATGCATACAAAAAAACGGGGAATAAATTCCGGATTGCTTATGCAGACAGATTTGAGGAAGGGGAGTACCGCAAGCGCCTGCAGTTTATGTTTGCGGGAAAGCTGATGCGTGTGCAGTTTCGCTTTACGGGAAACAGCGTGGATGCAGTTTTGGACAGGCTGCCGACAGCGAAGGTGATACAGGAAGGTGGAAATGGATGTGTGATAGAAGCGGAAGTATATGGGAGAGGGATTCTAATGTGGCTGCTCAGCCAGGGAACTATGGTGGAAGTGCTGCAGCCGCAGGCATTTCGGGAAGAAATGAAAAAAATGCTTTTGGATATGCTGGCGCAGTATGATGTATGAGGATCAAAATATTCTGGTCAGATTTTCTGCAATGTGATCCGGATGACATATTTTGTCACAGTAAGCTGGTATGCTGTTTTCAGAATCAGACAGCAAACAGAGAAAAGGAGGCAGATATATCATATGGATCGGATATTTGATAAAATTTATCAGGAAGTCATTTGCAGCGAAGAGGATATGTATGGATTTGGCCTGAAAATGGAACGTGAGGTAAGTAAAATGCTTGCCAGGTACAGGGATAAAATGGATCAGGCCGATGAAGGAGAGCTGGAGCGGATGACAGAGCAGATCGACCATATCGTATCGTCCGCAAAAAAGGGAGGTTTTTATTTCGGTGTTCGTTTTGCAGTCAGAGGGCTTTTGCTTCTGCTGGCGGATGGCAAGGGAGCGGATGAGTATGCGGACTTTTTTCGGGATGTAATGTAAAAAGTTTTTAAAGGAAAAGCCATATGCGTATGCTATTTTTATTTAGAAATATGTAGAAAAGAGGTCGGATAGATGCACATATGTGTAAAATGAAAAAGCTGGATATATTGAAAAAATAAAGTGATTTTATGGCGCTTATTACATTATAAACAGATTGAGGAAGCGAGGAGAGTAAGTGATGATAACAGGTAGTAATAGGATCTTTGAGAGGTTGAAGGAAGAGAATGGTTTTAAGGATACAGAGGAGGAAAAAACGCCTATTTTTGCTTTGGAAACGAATAGTGACAAGATCTTGTTTGCTATACATGGGCAAAGATGGTATTATTTTAAAAATAAGCCAAAAGTAATACTGGACAAAGAAACAGGACTTCTATGGGCCAATTTGGCATATTTTCCCTGGGAGAATAGATATTACATATCAGAAGTAAAAAAGGTAATGAAAAAGTTTAGTAAAGATAATTATGAAGGGTGGAAGGTTCCTAAGAGATCTGAGATTTGGCCTATATTTTATGATAAAACTTCGCCATTTGATTTGGATGGAAGGGGTTCGGAAGAAAAGTGGCTGGTAATCAACGAAATAAGCCGGAGAGCGTCGCTATTAGTGAGTGGCGTGGGTTCTACTTATTCGCCATTTGATGATAACTCAGGTTATCTGTTGCCAAATAGCGATGTTTTAGTAGCGGATACCGATTATCTAGCAAGAATTTCAGAGGACAATAAAGCGTATAGTTTAAAAGAACGCCTGCAAGCGACCCTTGATCTTTTTATCCAAAACGATCTATGGCCTGTCTTTGATGACGATGAAATTACGCAGCTATACAAACGGATTTATATTGACAAAGAAGAAGATTCAGAAGCGCAGGAAAAATCATTTTCAATTAAATTTGACTATACGAAGCTGCTGGAAAAATACGATATACAGGCGATCAATGCATCGGTCATTCAATATTATCAGGCAGTCCAACAATGGACAGGTGAACTGCTTGCAATAATGAACGACTATGAAGAACAGAAGGAATCCGTTATCCGGCAGTTTCGCAATATTGAATTAAAACTTTCAGGCAAATACCATAGGGATGAAAGTCTGACAGAAGATGAAAATTGTTTGTTAAAGGAACGGCAAAAATATTTTCAGGAGAAGTTTTCCTTAGATTTTGATCAGGTAAGATCAAGGATTCTGTCTGTTAAAAAACAGGCGGACGCTCTCGAAAGCCGTATCGATGAGATTGACAATGGAGATGATGCAATCCATGAGCTTGCTGTTTTAGAACAGGAACCGAGGGCAAGCTTTTTATTGCTGGCAGAGAATACGGCAAAGATATTTCGTAAGTTTTTAGGGAAAGTCGAATCTTTTGCGATGAACCATCCGTATATTGCGGATGCTGTCGGTTCGCTGGAAAAGTGGACGGACGATTACCGCGTATTTAAGACTACATACAAAGAGGATTTTAAAAGCTCCTGTGAAGAGGATGGAGTCGAAGATGAAATATGGTCAGTTTGGTTTGAGCAATGGCGCAGTCTCCGATATGCAGCTGAACAAAAGGTACAGCCTATGATCGAACATGGATTGGAGGGTGGTTTTACAGCGGATCATGCAGATGACGATAATAAAGCGATTGAGATTCTAAACGCGCTGGAAATGTATAAGCGTTCCGTCGACAAGTTTTATCTGGAAGAGCGCAAAAGCATTTATCAAAAATATGCTTTTCAAAGCGGCGGCGAGCTTCAGGACAGGCTGGAAACAGAAAGCGCTCTGTATCACTATGTGGCTGAGCTTCAGTCCGCCCTGCAGAAAATTATTTTCAGCTGTCAGGATAAGGATGACAGGCTGTTTATTTTGAAGTGGGCGGACGGGCTTGTGGATTTCCAGATAGACAGGATCTTTGAGTTTGTTGCAGACCATGACCTGCAGGAAATGGCGGAAACGATCTTGAACGAGTTTGCAGAGCTGAAACGGAAATCTTATCATATATACTTAAAGGATGCAAAGGCATACAGCGAAGAAAAGTCACGTAGAGAAAAGCAGTATAATTCCCTGATTTATAAAATGCGGAAAAATCTGGCCAGATAAAAATAAGACTTACGAAAAAGTATAGAAAGAAGCAGACAGCGGACAAAATTTGAACGTAAAGTACAGAAAGGAGAAATATGGGTATCTTTAGCATAATTGGAGGCGCAATTAGCAGTCTTTTTGGAGGTGGTGGTGATTCCGGCGGAGGCGACAGCTCTTCCACAGTATATGAACCCGATAAAGTAAAAGCAGCAGAAATTGAGGCGGATACGAAAATTCGTCTGGCACATTTGGAAAATGATCGGATCGAACTGATGAAACAGGCACGGATGGATATCCTTCAGTTTGAAACAGAGAGCCAGGTCGCCTTAGAGCAGGCGAGGGCAAAGGGACTGGGCGTAATGGCACAGACAATACTTGTTATGCAGGAAAAATTAAACGAGATTGCGGAAAAAAGGCTTCTGATCATAGAGCGGGGTTCCTTGCAGGTGATCAAGGATATCGAAATGTTTTACGATGATCTGGGAAGGAGGCTTCAAGAGGATAATAATGATTACAGTACAAAAAAACTGCCGGAGCTGCTTTCTGTTTTGCAGAATTATAAGGAGGATTCCGCGCCGTATACTATTTACATGAAAAGGATCGAAGAAGATATGCAGATGCAGACAAAGCATTATATGATGCAGATAGAAGCTGTATCGAAAAGGCAGTCGCAGGTCATTGACGGATTTTTGCAGAGCAAAGAGCGCATTTTGGCGCAGACAGGAGAGATTACATCCGGGATGCTGGAAACGGTGCAAAAGCAGACGTTAGCGATTGAGAGCCGCTTGAACCAAAGAGATGATGTTCCGATAGGGATCGCTGCGCCAAAGGGAATAGACAATCTGGCATTGCCAGACGAACAATGCAGCGAGTCATAACTGCAATTAAATGCCGCTGCCAGGCGTTTACTCCAGGCAGCGGCATTTAGAATCTTTACTGGATCTTTATCTTCCTTACAACCCTTTTTTGAGCTTTTCGTTGGCTCCTTCCACATTCATTCCAAAGAGCACAAGCAGGATCAAAATATTAAAAATGAGCGGAAGCCATAAATACATAAACTGCATCATCGAAAGGGCTGACTGCGGCTGTGCAGTATTTGTGCCGACGTAGCCGCTGAGCTCCAATAGCCATCCGACGACCGCTGTTCCGATACCGCCGCCGATCTTGACACCGAGAGAAGTGCAGGAGTACATCGTTCCGTCGACCCGCTTGCCCTGCGTCAGGTAGGTGTATTCGGAGCAGGAAGCGATCACGGCGTTCATGTCGCCCTGCCATGGTCCCTGTCCGAGAGCAGCCAGAGCCGTAAATGCTATCATCAAAGGAATATTTCCCATGTATCCGGCGACGACTACCAGTGCCCGGCCGATCACGGCAAGGATGTAGCCTCTCAGATTCAGCTTATACATACCCTTCCATCTGCCGACCAGAACAGGCGTAAACACCAGCGCGATAATAAGCGGGATATTGACAGCCCAGGCAAATTGTCCAAACAGGTTTTTGTCTTTTAAGACCCACGTCATATAAAAAAGGCCCGCGCCGATCATAGCACTGTAAAGCTGCTGTAAAATGTAAGCGCCGCAGATCATCAGATAATACTTGTTTTTTACAAGCAGCCGGAACGCCTGAAGCAGCCCGTACGTTTCCTCCTTGCTTGCTGGTACGTCGTCGATTTCTTCTTCCGGAAGCTCTTTTACGGAAAGGGCAGAGATCGTATTTACGATCAGACCGATGACCGCATAAATGATCGCTACGAGTCTCCATGCCGCAGCGTCGCCGCCGCAGGAATCTACAAATCCAATGGTAATGGTCTGGATCAGAAGGCTTGTAGAAAATGCAAAGATAAAGCGGTAAGAGCCCATCTGTACGCGCTCCTTGCTGTTTTTGGTAACAAGGGAGGTCAGTGCGGAATATGCTATGTTGTTTGCAGTATAGAACACACTGTTCAGCAGGGTATAGGCGATGAAAAACCAGGCGTACTGCGCGGTCGTTCCAAGGCTGGTCGGTACTGCGAAGCAGGCGATCAGCGTGACCGCGCAGCCGATATAGCCGTACAGCATCCATGGCCTTGCTTTTCCAAGCTTGCTGTGCGTTTTGTCGATCAAGGAGCCGAATAAGATATCTGTAAATCCATCAAACAGCTTGGATACGGCTATTAATGAGCCGACCATCCCGGATGCAAGACCGATGGTGTCTGTTAGATAGATCATGACAAAGGACGACAGAAATGCATATACTACGTTTCCTGCTACATCACCGGATCCGTATCCAACTTTGTTGTACCACTTTAAGTAATTCCTTTCCTCCATAAATAATTCCTCCTTCCTTTCTATTTCACTCTTTGGCAAATAAAACAAGTGCAAATTGGAACCGGAATGCCGTTTGATCAAACCGGTATTTATCCAAAACAGCTGGGCCGCAGCTGTTAGAGCCGATGCCGTTTAGCGCATAGTCAATGCACAGTACCGTGCTGTCAGATTCTACCAGCTCATAGTTGTGCGCCGTGTTTTCCAGCTCTTCTTGTGTGTAGACCGATGCGTTAAAGGAAAACGGCTGCTCGGATACAACGGTGAGGCCGTATTGCGCGCTTGCTGCTTCCACATGATCGCAGTCAAAATGGCTTCCGTTTTCCTGCGGCCGGATGTAGTCCTCATGCATGGTGCGGACCTTGGATTGGTACCACCCGTGGCAGGCGCTGCGATGCTTATCTTGGTAGCTTTCCTGCGGTCCCATGCCGAAATAGCTGATCTGCTCCATTTCCTTATCAAGGAATAACCGGATTCCGAACCGCGGAAGCGCTGGAAATTCCTCGTCCCTTGTTACGGACATGACGGAGGAAAGCATACCGTTTCCATCAATGTTCCAAGTAATTTCCACATCCAGGATTTTCTGGACGGCCGCTGCGACAACCGCCAGCTGTTCTACCAGCCGCACACCGTTTTTATCCTGAAATACTTCAATATGGCTGGCTCTTGTATAGGCGTTATCATAATGCGCTTTTTTCCATTCTTCCTTAAGGTACATATCGTTATCCGTTGGCGCTCTCCAAATGTTTAATTCCATCGGGTGGTTTAGGAAAGCTTTTCCGGCATACTGCATTTGTGTAAATAATCCGGTGCGCTGGTCAAGCTCATAGCAGAAATCCGCGGCCTGCAGTACAAGCTTGGTTCCGGTATCGGTTACCTTGATATCGCCGCAGGCCGCCACCATTTCCAAAAGTCTTGCCGCATAACGGTTCCTTCCGTCCTCGTTTGTCAGCCTGATTTCATCGAAGCCTAAAATATGGCCGCGTTCCAGCAGCGGGAGTACTTTTTTCAATCGGTAGGTTAATTTCAGATAGATCCGTCCCGCACGCGGGATCTGCAGCTTTAAGCTTACGCTCGCATCACTGTGGGGCGCTGCGGATACGCTTGGCAGCTGGCCGCTTACGATGGTCAGCCCGTCTTGCGTTAGTTCATAGGAAATCTCGGCATAGTCCGCTAGATTGTCAAAGTCCATATAGTTATGCAGCACCAGCTCTCCGCTGCTTTCGTCATACGAAACGATTCTTGCTGGGCGGTATACATTTTTATATTCCAGCAGCCCGGTATGCGGTGTACGGTCTGGGTATACCAGTCCGTCCACACAGAAGCAGCCGTCATGGATCCGCTCGCCGTGGTCGCCGCCGTAATGGTAGATGGTTTTGCCGTTATCTGCTTTTCCGTGTGCTATGGCATGGTCGCACCATTCCCAGACAAAGCCGCCGCACATCCGGTCATCCTTTTGTATCATCTGGAAGTAATCTTCAAAGTCTCCCGGCCCATTTCCCATACTGTGGCAGTATTCTACCAGCAAAAACGGCTTGCTGCCGTCTTTTTCCAGATATTCCTCGATCTCTGAAAGGGATGGGTACATCCGGCTGTAGATGTCCAGGTTTTCATAATGATAGGCAACGCTGGCATTCCGGTATCTGGCGCTTTCATATTGTGTGATCCGTTTGGGATCCATGCGCTTTGTCCATTCCAGCGCCTTTTCAAAGCAGCAGCCGTAGGCGCTTTCATTACCCATGGACCACATTACGATGCAGGGACGGTTTTTATCCCGGTGCACCATTAGCTGTACGCGGTCTGTGATCGCGTTTTCCCATGCCGGATTATCGGCGATCGCTTCATTCCAGCGGTTGAAGCGGTTGCGGTCGGTATCCTCCTTGCGGTACAAAAGGACTGGCCCGTGCGCTTCAACGTCCGCCTCATTGATCACCATAAAACCGTATCGGTCGCACAGCTGATAAAAATACGGCGCGTTTGGATAGTGGCTGGAACGGATAGCATTGAAGTTGTGCTGTTTCATCAGGGTAAGGTCTGTTTTCATCTGTTCCAGGCTGATGACAAATCCTGTTTCCGGATCGGAATCATGACGGTTCACTCCGCGGAATTTGATTTTTTCTCCGTTGAAAAAGACGGTTTTCTCTTTGATCTCGATGGTACGCAGACCAATGTGGTCAGTAATGACCTCATCCTCTGTTTGAAAAATGATCGTGTATAAATAGGGATCTTCGGTATTCCAAAGGATAGGATCCAGCACAGTAAGTTCTACAGCGCCGTCCTGTGAAAGTCCGCCTTGGGCTGCGACAGCGCCGTCCTTGCTTTCGATCGTTATCTTTGCGGCTGTTGGCTCGCTAAAGGAAATGTTTATCGTTACGGTGGCGGTGTCTTTGGAAATATCTGTTGTGATGAAGTAATCTCGGATGGCTTTTTCCGGTCTTTTTAATACATATACATCTCTGAATATCCCGCTCATGCGGAATTTATCCTGGTCCTCTAAATAAGAGCCGTCGCACCATTTGAGCACGAGAACGGCAAGCGTGTTTTCCCCCTCCTGCAGCAGAGAAGTCACATCAAATTCACTGGTAGCATGGGACACTTGGCTGTAGCCGGTGTATATGCCGTTCACCCATAGGTAAAAGCAGCTGTCTACCCCTTCCAGATTTAAAAATGCTTTTGGCGCTTTTGGATCCTTTTGGTAAGAAAAGGTATGTACATATGCTCCACAGGGAATATCCTGCGGTACGTACGGCGGATCGAACGGAAACGGATAGCGGATGTTGGTGTACTGATGGCTGTCATACCCGGCCATCTGCCATACGCCGGGAACGGCGATTTTGTCAAATGCCGAGGTGTCATAGCCGCTTTCATAAAAAGCTTCAGTCACATCATAAATGCTTTTAAAATACCGAAAATGCCATTCCCCATTGAGCAGCAAAAAGCGGTCTGAGCTTTCGCGGGCTTCAACCAGATCCTCTCTTCGTTCTGATGCCGGAATGTAGTAGGCTCTTGCGGGCATCGTGTTTTCGTGCAGCATAGTAAGGTCCTCATAGTAACGTGGTACGATCATAGGGCAGTCCTCCTTTAATATGTATTTTTTTGTACTTTTGTTCAGTGTTCAGGAGTGTAAAAATCCCATCCCGAAGCGATTTTCCATGGTTTTTGCAGGTAACAGGTCAGCTTGTCTGAACTGTTATTTATCATACATTCTAAGGTGTAAAAAGTCTATAAACAGAAATGGACAAAATATGCACAAAATGATACACTATTAGAAAAGCAGTAGTTATAAGGAGGAGCGTGCGATGTATGTAAATTCTGGATATAAAAATAATTCCTTTCTTGATTTTAAAGATAAAAGCAGACCGCTGGTTGTCGGCAGCTGCGGAACTTATCGATTGTTTTCACATCCAAAGCTGCCAACCTACCGGCCTAGGGGCAGGCTGGATTTTCAGATCATCTATATCGCTTCAGGATGTGCTTATTTTCATTTTGACAGTCCCGAAAACGAGACGGTCGTGAACGCCGGAAACATCGTACTATTCCGGCCAAAGGAGCTGCAAAAGTATGAATACTATGGGATAGATAAGACCGAAGTCTACTGGATCCATTTTACCGGAAGCGATGTAAAGAATTTGTTAAGAAGGTATGGCTTTGCGGACGACAGACGGATCTTCCATGTCGGAACGTCACTGGAATATGAAAGTATATTTAAAAGGATTATTTTGGAGCTGCAAAGATGTCGGGATGATTATGAAGAAATGATGGCTCTGCTGCTGCGTTACCTGCTGATCGCTTTTCACCGGGAATTGATAAAGGGACACAGCGTGAGGAACGAATATTTGGATCATGAGATGGAAGCCGCTGCCGCTTACTTTAATGAGAATTACAATACGCAGATCAATATTGAACAATATGCTGCTTCCAGAGGTATGAGTGTCAGCTGGTTTATTCGTAATTTCAAAAAATATACGGGGACGACCCCGATGCAGTTTGTCACCTCGATCCGGATTACAAATGCCCAGATGCTGTTAGAAACGACGAAATATGCGGTAAATGAAATTTCCCGTATTGTCGGGTATGAGAATCCGCTGTATTTCAGCCGTCTGTTCCGTAAGCAGAAGGGCTGTGCGCCGTCGAAATACCGGAAATAAACGGTTATTGCAAAGCTATGGGCCAAGAACGTTGAACAGTCAGGAAACCAGAATTTCGCCGCAGGCGAACTTTCAGATGCTAAGAATGATGCTGGATGCGCTTGATAGTAACGAGGAGGTACAGTGATGAAAGAAGAGCGTTTGATCTGCAAGGCTCCGCTGATCTATCTGGAGGCGGACGAAATGATGGAGTGCGCGATATGCCGCAAGAAAGAAAAAAGTAAAGCCAGATGTGCAGAAGGGCATTATGTATGCAATGAATGCCATATTGCCGGCATCGACGCGTTGCTAGTGTGGTGACCTGCTGGTATTTATGGCAATCGCACTGCCTATTTCGCCATCTGCCGCGTTGGATTTTCTAGCCGTAGGAACCACTACGCCGTCGAAAATCCGCCTTGCAGAGTGACAAAATATGCAGCACGCTTACCATAAATACCAACGGGTCACCACACTAGGTCTGTGTCTGGAGCAAGTTTCAAGAGACCCGGTTGTGATCTTAGAGCGGATGATGGAGCAGTCGTTTTGTCATATGCATGGCCCGGAGCATCATATTATGGTTGGCGCTGCTTTGCTGACCGCATATAAAAATGCGGGAGGAGCGATCGAATTGCAGCCGGCGCTTGCGGCGCAGGTATCAGCGCAGATTAGCAATGTATTGGAAAAAGGTGTCCGTTTGCAAGAGCAAACCATGAATGAGCCTTCCATTTGAAATAAACAAAAAAATTTGTGTTATGGTTCTAAATTACGCGGCGGCTCATATATATAATCATGGGACAGCTTTGGAGAATAAGGGAGGATCTTTTATGAAGCACATATTAAAAATATTTCCATTACATATTAGAAACGAGCTGCAGACGGTATTTCAAACGCTTGACGGGATTGAGGAGATCCGTATCCGGGTCAGCCAGCCGATCATGTTTCTGACAGACCGGGGCGAGTTTTTTTTTAGTATGCAAAACGGGTATCTGACCAGAGATACGAACGATGCTTATGCGGTCACGTCGCATGATATCAGTGATATGCTCGTATTTATCAGCCGTTACTCGCTGTTTGCGTTTGAAGAGGAGATACGGGGCGGATTTATTACGATCGAGGGCGGTCATCGGGTTGGGCTGAGCGGACAGGCTGTGTTTCAAGAAGGCTGGATGCAGACGATACGCAATATTTCGTATTTGAATATCCGTGTCAATCATGAAAAAAAGGAATGCGCCAGACGTTTGATCCCGCATTTGTACCGTCAGCCGTCGCTGCGGCAGTCGGGTATTTACAATACGCTTTTGATCTCTCCGCCGGGCAGGGGAAAAACGACGCTGCTGCGGGACCTGATCCGCCTGCTTTCCAATGGATCAAAGGAGCACGCGGGATTAAAGGTAAGCATTGTAGACGAACGTTCGGAAATAGCGGGCTGTTACCGGGGCGTTCCGCAAAACGATGTTGGAATGCGTACGGACGTGCTGGACGGCTGTCCAAAATCTAGTGGGATGATGCTGCTGATCCGTACGATGTCCCCGCAGGTAGTAGCGGTGGATGAGCTTGGCTCCAAGGAGGATGTGGATGCGGTCGCCTATGCGGTGCATTGCGGCTGCAGTATTCTCGGATCTATCCATGCGGCAGATCTGGACGAGGTAAAGAAAAAACCAGTGCTGCGGGACTTTCTGGAGCAGAGGTTTTTTGAGCGTTATCTTGTGATCGATAAGGAGGAAGGCGGTGCACGCAGATACCGTCTGTATAACGCGAAGCAGGAGCTATTATGCTAAGACTGCTTGGCTGCCTTTGTATTCTGGCTGCGTCAGCGGGAATGTCATATAGCTGCAGCCAAGGGCTAAAAAGGGAGCTTCGACAGACGGAGCTTTTGCTGGACTTGTATACGGCTGTGGAAGGGGAGATTACGTACAACCGTTGTCCGCTGCCAGAGCTGTTCCGGTATCTGGCGCAGCATACACAGCAGCCGTATCAGGAGCTGCTGCGGGAGGCTGCGGGCAGGATGGAGGACAATAGGGAAGCGGATATCCCGGCCTTATGGAAGGAGGTCTGTCAGCAGCTTGGCGCGCAGCTTGGACTTGCGCAGGATGCGTACCAGATATTGCTGCGTATGGGCGAGGTGTTTTCCTATTCGTCGCTGGAGGCCGCGCTGCAGCTTTTACAGCTTGGGCGTAACAGGCTTTCTGTAATTGTGGAGAGCCGGTATGCGCAGCTTGCAGGCAAGAGGAGGCTGTATTGCTGCCTGTGTTATATGACAGGGCTTTTTTCGATGATCTTGTTATGGTAAGCCACATGAGGGAAGAGAACATGAGTATAAATTTAATATTTAAGATTGCGGCGGTCGGCATTATTGTATCTGTATTAAGTCAGGTGTTAAAGCACAGCGGCAGGGAGGAGCATGCGTTTTTATTAAGCCTTGCCGGACTGATGGTCGTTTTGTTTTGGGTTGTGCCTTATATTTATGAGTTGTTTCAGACGATGCAGTCGCTGTTTACCCTGTAGCGGGAGCCGGAGGGGGTGAAAGGGATGGAAGTGTTAAGAGTTGCGGCGCTGGCGCTGAGCGGGGTGCTGCTGGCGCTGATGCTTAAGCAGACGAAGCCGGAATACAGTGTGTTTTTGAGCATGGCTGTCTGCATCTGTATTTTTCTGTATCTGTTATCCAGGCTGCAGGCTGTAATGGGGTACCTGAGCCAGCTGGAGGTACAGGCGGATATTGACGGCGTTTATCTGGATACGATATTGAAAATGCTTGGGATCACGTATATTACCCAGTTTGCTTCAGATATTTGTAAGGACGCCGGATACAGCGCGGTAGCCAGCCAGATCGAGTTGTTTGCCAGGGTATCGGTACTGTTCTTAAGCTTTCCGGTGCTGCTGGCGCTGGTGGAAATGATCGGAGAGGTATTATGATGCGCAAAAATACGGCCTGCCGCGTGATCATGGCGGTACTGGCCGGGCTGCTGGCGGGAGGATGTCTGCAGATTTGTGCATTTGCGGCGGATGAAAAAAACGCCTCGGACAGCAGTTGGAGCGGCGGACTGGAAGTATACGGAATGCAGGAAGAAGATAACCGACAGGAGTTGGATCAAGACGATATGCGTCAGGAAGCGGAAGCGCTGCTCTCTGAGCTGGGGCTTTCGGATATTGACGCGTATTTGCGGCGGCAGGATTTGGGACAGGTTACGTTTTCCCAGATGGTGCGTGAGCTGATGGAGCAAGGCTTATCGCTGCGGTTTTCTTCGGCAGCAGAGACAATGAAGCAGGTAGTTTTTGAGGATTACGAAAAAAACCGTTCCGTCCTGATCCAAATATTGACGCTTGCGATCGCTTTTTCTGTGCTGCTGCAGATGACTTCTTCTTTACAGAAAAATTATATTTCAGATCTGGGATTTTTAGGCGTGTACCTGCTGATCATGCTGCTGCTTTTGCGGTTGTTTTTGCTTATGACAGGGACGGTGGAGAGCTTTTTTACAAGGCTTGTGGAGTTTATGTATTTGCTGCAGCCTGCGTTTTGCCTGAGCATGGTGTTTTCTACTGGAAGTATCAGTGCGGCGGCGTATGATCAGCTTTTGCTGCTGCTCATTTATTTAATCGATATGGTATTTGCGAAAATATTGCTGCCTGTGGTACAGGTGTATATGGTGCTGCAGATGGTCAATCATCTGACCGGAGAGCGGTTTTCCGGCATTGCGGGGCTTTTGTCTGACAGTGTGCACTGGTGCGTCAAGCTTTTGACGACAGCCTTTATCGGGCTGAACCTTGTACAGGGGCTTTTGGCGCCTGGAATAGACGGTTTGAAGCGTATGACGGCAGCTGGGGCGTTGCGTGCGATACCGGGTGCCGGGCAGATCTTAAATTCCATGACAGAAATTTTGGCGGGGTCTGCGATGCTGATTAAAAACAGCGTCGGGGTGGCGGCGCTTATCGTATTGGTTGTGATCAGCTTCCTGCCGCTTGTGAAGATTGCTGTTTTTTTCGTATTGTACCGAGCCTGCGCTGCGTTTATCGAGCCGGTGGCGGACAAACGATTCTGCGCAGCGGTGGCGGCGCTTGGACATTCAGCGGGGCTGTATTTAAAGCTGATGTTTTACGCGGTACTGTTGTTTTTTTTAACGACGGCGATCATCTGCGCGGCGACGACGCTGCTTATCTGATGGCAGATGGGAATGTAAGGAGAATAGAATGCAGCTGGTATTTACTTGGATGAAGGAATTTTTGATCCTGTATCTTTTGCTGACGGTTCTGATGCAGCTTGCGGCAGCGGAGGAATATAAAAAATACCTGCGTTTTTTATCAGGTATGATCTTGCTTCTGGTGCTGATCGCTCCCTTGCGGCGTCTGCTTGGAAACGGCGGCGGGAAGGAACTTTTGCGCTCCTATGATCGTTTTTGGGAGCAGCTGGATGCGGCTGCGTCCGAGCAGGCGGATGGAAACAAGAAGTTTTCTTGGGAAGGACAAGGACTGTCCGCTTATGAAACTGCGGTTGCTGCGGATATTCAGGCACAGGCGCGCCAAAAGGACATCCCGGCTGCTGAGGTCAGCGTAAGCCTTACAGAGGATTACCAGATCGCACGGGTGCGCGTACGGCTTGAGCCGCTGCAGCAAGAGGAAGCTGCTGCAGCAAGAAAAAAGATGGCGGCGTTTTTACAGGATACGTACCGTTTGGAGGAAGGGCAGATTTGGATTGGTTAGCCTTGGCTGATCAGACAGGAAGGGAAGTATATTGTGAAATGGTTTGCAGATTTTTTAAAAAAGATGGATAAAACGAAATGGATGGTACTTGGGCTGAGTGGTATTTTGCTGCTGGTGGTCGCGCTGCCTGCCGATCAGGCTGAACGCGCACAGGAGGGTACGTTTTTACAAGATCCTGGGACGGAAACGAGTACGCAGCAAGAGCAGTTTATCAAGACGTATAAAAAACAGCTGGCGGATGAGCTGGAAAAGTCGCTTGCCTGTATGGACGGAGTTGGCAAGGTTCGTGTAATGATCACATTTCGCGACAGCGGAGAAGCAGTTGTGGAAAAGGATGTTATCCGATCGTCCGGCGCGCAGCTGGAAGGACAGGGCAGCGGGCAGTATCAGGAATCAACGGTCTATCAGGAGGAAAACGGCAGGGAGCCATATGTCAGCCAGCAGAAGCTTCCGGCGGTGGAGGGCGTGCTGGTCATTGCGCAGGGCGGAGGAGATTCAGCCGTCAAGCAGGAGATTTTTGAAGCTGTACTGGCATTATTTCCAGTGGAGGTGCATAAGATCAAGATTGTGAGGATGCAGGAGGCGTCGTAAAAGCAGCGCGTATCATGCAGTCATAAACGAATACACAAGGGCATACAATAAAAACAGGAAAATATGACCATGCAGGGAGAAGGAATCAGTATGAAAAAGCTTTTCAAAAAGAATCAGATCATTATTACCGCATTGGCGCTGATGATTGCCGCAGCAGGGTATTTAAGCTATACGCACAGCAGCATTGGCGGCGAGGAGCTGACGCAGACGAGCGCGGGACTGACAGAAGAGGACTACGATATCGTATACGACGAAACTGTGGTGGACGCAGATATTTTTACAGAAGCGGAGCTGGATACCAAGCAGGACGATACGGCGGCGGACGGAGCAGGGGATGTAAAGGAAGAGGATATTAAGGAAGATAATTCCAAAGATAAAAGTGCAAAAAAAGAAGCGTCGGATGCAGATAAAAAAACGCAGGATCAAGAAAAGAACGCGGCAGCGACAGATGGGGAAGCGGTTGCTTCCGGGGATAACAAGTCCCAAGATGATAAGATCGACAATCCGGGTGAAACGGTATTGACGAGTACTGGCGTGTCTAATATCAATTTTGCAGTAGAAGCAAAATTAAACCGTGAGCAGGTGCGTTCCCAGAATAAAGAGGATCTTATGGAGGTGATCAACAGTACGGCGCTTTCAGATAAAGAAAAGCAGGATGCCGTGGATAAGATGGTAACGCTGACCGATATCGCTCAGCGGGAGTCTGATGCGGAGATGCTGCTGGAGGCAAAAGGCTTTACGGATGTGGTTGTGAGTATTACCGAAGATGCGGCGGACGTTGTGCTGAATATGGGTGATGTTACAGACGCAAAGCGTGCGCAGATCGAGGATATCGTAAAGCGCAAGACGAAGGTGTCAGCGGAAAATATTGTGATCACCCCGATCACGACAACGAAAGACGCAAAGAAGAAGTAAAATATTTTGCGTTGTTACATAACAGACAGCAAAGCAGAAGAAGGAACATTTTCCGAATGTTTTTTGGAAGATGTTCTTTTTTATGTCCGATATTTGAATGAGGCATATAATACTTTAGGAGCCTGTAAAGGCAGCCAGTTTGTCCCAATGCTGGCAAATGAAAAAGGAGGGATTATATGGCAAATCGTCTGATATGGGAGGACAGATTTAATATCGGTGTAGATCAGATTGACAAAGAGCATAAAAAGCTCTTTCAGATTGTAAATAAATTATTTGTATTTAGTGAACAAAAGGAAAAAGGGCCGTGGGTCTGCCAGGAGGGGATCAAATATTTTAAAGACCATGCGGTCAAGCATTTCGCAGAAGAGGAGGCTTATATGGCCGCGATTTCTTATCCGGGGCTGGAGATGCACAGGCATCTGCATCAGGACTTTAGCAGGCATACGCTTCCGGCGCTGGAAAAGGAGCTGGAACGCACCGGATATGCAAAGGATGCGATCCAGCATTTTTTAAGCGTTTGCGCCGGATGGCTGATCGGGCATACGCTGACCGAGGATCGTGCGATCGTTGGAAAGGAACAGAGCAAGTGGGTAAATTTGATGCCGGAGGAGGAGCAGTTTGTCGTTATGCAGACGATCCTGCGCCAGCTGCATGAGATGTTCCAGCTGGATACAGAGGTGGTGAGCGAATGCTATGGCGGGGAAAGGTTTGGAAGCGGCGTTTATTTCCGGCTTATTTACGGCGACAGGAAAGGGCGGCAGCGGGAAATCTTTGTGATCTATGAAGAAAAGGTACTTGTTGGGACGGTAGGAAAGCTGATCGGAGCTTCTGCCGGAAAGCTGGACGCTATGATCTTAAACGCAGCCCGATTTACGACAAGGCAATTTGTGGAAAGCATCCGCAAGCGCTTTCCGTCGACGCAGGATTACCAGCTGGAAAGTGAAAACCTGCTGACGTACGAGCAGTTTGAGCGGGCGTTTGGCAGACAGCTTCCACAGTATAGTCTGTTGTTTGATACTGGAGCAGGATATTTTGCGTATTGTGCTATGACGCCGCAGACGAAACGCAAGCAGGGGGCACAGCAGCAGGAGGAGCACACCGCGACGGATATTGAAAAATATCTGACAAGGAACGAAAGGGAAAACAGCAGCCAGAAGAAAAAGCTGCTTGTTGTAGATGATTCCGATACGGTCCAGCTTGCAATGAAGGGGCTTTTGCAGGAGGATTACCAGATCACGGCTGTTCATTCCGGAGCAGCCGCTATTCGTAGTATTTCGCTGGAACGCCCGGACTTAGTGCTGCTGGATTATGATATGCCTGTCTGCGATGGTGCGCAGGTGCTGCAAATGATACGCTCTGAAGCGGAGTTTGCGGATATTCCGGTCTTCTTTCTAACAGGCAGGGTAGATAAAGCGAGCGTCAGTAAGGTGATCCCGTTAAAACCGGAAGGCTATTTGTTAAAGAGTGAAAACCCAGGCGAGATCAAGAAGAAGATCGACCGTTATTTTGAGAGGAAACAAGGAAAGAGTAAGCATGCCAATGCGATTTGAAATACAACCACAAAAGTCCGTGTCAGACGGCAGGGACTTTTGTGATTTTTGGTTAAAGGCTGCGCGTTAAAATATCGCTGTTTTTTAAAAACTCTTCGATCGTAAAAAAGCCAAGTCGGTGTATCAGGTCAATAACATACGGATTTTCGGCAGGGGTACGGTACTGTGCCTGCTGCGCGTACGCGTCGACCAGGTTAGCGCCTTCCTTGGCGGGAATGACCCGTTTTGGCCCGCCGACACAGCCGCCTTCACAGGCCATGCCTTCAAAGAAATTTCCCTCCGTCCTGCCTTGCAAAATGTCTTCCAGCAGCTTTTTGCAGTTGGAAACGCCGTTTGCGCACACTGGGTCTACATGACAGTCAGAATCGATGTTTTCCACACATTCGCGGACTGCCTGGCTGACGCCTCCGGTACGCGCGTAAAGCCGTCCCGCTGCAGCGGAATGTTCTTTTTGCTCAGCCTCTATTTCAGAAAAATCTACTTGAAATGTTTCCATCATATAGTGAAATTCTTCAAAGGTCAGCACACAGTCGATCGCGCCTGCTAAGTCCGGCTCCTTTGCTTCTGCTTTTTTTGCGAGACACGGCCCGATAAAAATTGTGCGGCAGCCCTTGTGAAGCTGCTTGACCACGCGTCCGCAGGCGATCATTGGCGATACCGAAGCCGGAAGGTGTTCCACGATCTTAGAAAAATCGCTGCGTATCATACGGATCCAGACCGGACAGCAGCAGCTTGTCAGCTGGAAGGCTCCTGGCCGCTTCATATTTTGATGGAACTCCAGCGCTTCTTTTAAGGTCAGGATATCGGCGAAGGCGGCGACCTCGATCATGCCTGCAAATCCGATCTGCTTGCAGGCAGTACGGATACGGGAGGGCGTTGCGTCTTTGCCGAATTGTCCGATAAAGGCAGGCGCCATCAGGGCGTATACAGGATGAGCTTCATCCTTTAAAAGCTCCAGCGCTTTTATCGAATCGTGGCTGAAAGCCAAGTTGTCGTTTTGGCAGGCTTCGATACATTTGGCGCATCCGGTGCATTTTTCCGGATTGAACGATACCTGCCCGTCTTTGATTTCCAATGCCGCAAACGTACAGGCGGCGACGCATTTTCCATCCTTGCAGTCACAGTCGGAAAATTTCCAGATAAGAGGATGCTCGTCCGGATGCAGCAGACAGTCCAGCTGGTGCTGCTCCTTTTCGTTCAGCCCGTCCGGAAGGGCGGTGCCGTCTTTTTTTGCTTTTAGGACGCTGCGGTGCAGTTCGTTGAAGGTCATAGGCTTGTCATTCCTTTCTGTTAAAAATAGTTATTTTATACGTATATTTATGCGTAGGATATCCTTGACATATGCATGAGGCTATACTAAAATTACGATTGCTGGCAGGAATATCCAGACTGCTGTAGACTGGGTATCCTGCTGGCGGGAATACATTCCGAAGGAACTGGAGGAACTTATTGTGGCAGATTTACGTCAGGAAATAGAAAAAAGAAGAACATTTGCAATTATCTCCCACCCGGATGCGGGAAAGACAACGTTAACGGAAAAATTTCTGCTCTACGGCGGAGCGATCAATCTCGCGGGCTCTGTAAAGGGCAAGGCGACCGCCAGACACGCCGTTTCGGATTGGATGGAAATCGAAAAGCAAAGAGGTATTTCCGTAACCTCGTCTGTGCTGCAGTTTAATTATGATGGCTATTGCATCAACATCCTTGATACGCCGGGACATCAGGATTTCTCAGAGGACACATACCGGACGCTGATGGCAGCCGATTCCGCGGTTATGGTGATCGACGGCTCAAAGGGTGTGGAGGCGCAGACAAGAAAGCTGTTTAAGGTATGTGTGATGCGCCATATCCCGATCTTTACTTTTATAAACAAAATGGATCGTGACGCAAACGATACGTTTGAGCTGTTGGATGAAATCGAAAAGGAGCTTGGCATCGCTACTTGCCCGATTAACTGGCCGATCGGTTCCGGTAAGGCGTTTCAGGGTGTTTACGACCGCAATACGAAACGTGTGACGACCTTTTTTGACACATTAAAAGGAACGAAGGAAGGGACGGAACGGGAGCTTGCGATCGATGACGAGGCGTTGGAGCAGGAGATCGGGGCAGAAGCACGCAGCCAGCTATTGGAGGAGATCGAGCTGCTGGACGGCGCAAGCGCAGAGTTTGACCAGGAGCTTGTGACGAAGGGAGAGCTGTCGCCGGTATTTTTCGGCTCGGCGTTGACCAATTTTGGTGTGGAAACGTTTCTGCGTCATTTTTTGCAGATGACCTACACGCCGCTTCCAAGAAAGTCGGATATGGGAGAGATCAGCCCGTTTTCCGAGGATTTTTCTGCGTTTGTATTTAAGATCCAGGCAAATATGAATAAAAACCATCGTGACCGCATTGCGTTTATGCGCATCTGCTCCGGAAAATTTACGGCTGGCATGGATGTGCGCCACATCCAGGGCAAAAGGGAAGTAAAGCTGTCCCAGCCGCAGCAGATGATGGCGCAGGAGCGCAAGATCATCGAAGAGGCATATGCCGGGGATATTATCGGCGTTTTTGATCCGGGTATTTTTTCCATTGGGGATACGCTGACGACATCGAAGGAGGGATTTGCGTTTGAAGGAATCCCGACCTTTGCGCCGGAGCATTTTGCCAGAGTGCGGCAGATCGATACGATGAAGCGCAAGCAGTTTGTCAAAGGCGTGACACAGATCGCACAGGAAGGCGCGATCCAGATTTTCCAGGAATACAAGGGCGGTATGGAAGAGATCATCGTTGGAGTAGTCGGCGTGCTGCAGTTTGATGTGCTTAAATTCCGCTTGGAAAATGAATACAATGTGGAAATTCGTATGGAAAACCTGCCATATGAGCATATCCGCTGGATCGAAAATAAAGAGCTGGATCTGGACCGTCTCAGCGGCACCTCGGATATGAAAAAGGTTATGGATATGAAGGGCAGGCCGCTGCTGCTGTTTGTCAACGCTTGGAGCGTAGGTATGACACTGGACCGCAACGAGGGCCTGGTGCTTTCAGAGTTTGGCAGAGAATAACAGAAAAAGGGGTCTTAAAAGCAGCAATTTTGATTGATTGCTTTAAGGTTGTGGATCAAAATTGCTGTAAAAATATAAAAAATTATTTGACTTTTTTATGAGCCTGTGTTACAATATTTTTTAGAAAAGGATAGTGATTGCGGACAGCAAGCTACACCTATATACAGAGATATATTTGGAGGCATCTGCTTTCAGATTTATTTGTGTATATAGGTTTTTTTGTACCTAAAAGTACTGCAGGGCAGGTTCACGCCCGTATAGGAGGAGCGTATATGCGGATCTATAAAATTCTTAACAACAACGCGGCGGTAGTCCGCGATGAACAAGGGCGGGAAAAGATCATTATGGGAAAGGGCATCTGTTATCAGAAAAAGCTGGGCGCCGAAGTAGACCAGGCGGTGGTTGACAAGACGTTTTTCCTTTCGGCTGAGGATGCGAACAGCAAGTTCCAGGTATTGGTGAAGGATATCCCGATGGAACATATTGCGATCGGGGAAGAGATCATATCGCAGGCCCGTGAAAAGCTTGGAAAAAGACTGAATGATATGGTGTATATTTCGCTGATCGACCATGTACATACTTCCATCGTCCGGTTTTTGGACGGTATTACGGTGAAAAATGTACTGCTGTGGGATATCAAGCGGTTTTATAAACAGGAATTTGAAATCGGACTTTGGGCGCTTGCGCGGATCAAGGAGCAGCTTAAGGTCGAGCTTTTGCAGGATGAAGCAGGGTTTATCGCGCTGCATCTGGCCAATGCCCAGATGGATGAATCTTCGATGCATAATATGTATGAGATCACGAAGGTGATGCAGGAGGTATTAAACATCGTAAAATATTTTTTCCAAGTAGAGTTTCAGGAGGAGGATGTTTATTATTACCGGTTTATTACGCATTTAAAATTTTTTGCGCAGCGTCTTGTCGAGCACAATAATTATGAGGATGATGATAACGACGATCTGTTTGAGGTGATCCGGCAAAAATATGAAAGATCGTACCATTGCGTAGAGCGGATCACGCAGTTTATCCAAAAAAATACGGGCATTCCATGTCCAGGGAGGAGCAGCTTTATCTGACGATTCATATTGAACGTGCAATTCACAAAATGCATACGGGCTAGTGTACCAGCAAGCCAGTACACTAGTATACCGACCGCTTGGCATTTGCGGAATGTTATATAAAATACCAAGCGGTCAGTACACTAGGATGGTGACATTAAGTTGGCCAAACCTTCATAATGGAAGATCAAAATTCAATTCATGGAGGAGAAAGAATGGGCAAGTATGAAAATCTGGCAAAAGAGATTGTCAAAAATGTAGGAGGAAAAGAAAACGTCAGCAGTTTGACACATTGTATCACAAGGCTTCGCTTTAAGCTAAAGGATGAGGGCAGGGCGAACGACGATGTGCTCAAAAAAATGGAAGGCGTCGTGACTGTGATGAAAAGCGGCGGTCAGTACCAGGTGGTGATCGGCAACCATGTGCCGGAGGTGTACGCGGATGTCCTGCCGCTGCTTGGGATGGAGGAAGGCGCTGCGGACAAGGGAGAGGACGCGCCATCGGGAAGCCTTTTCAACCGTGCAATCGACGTGATCTCCGGTATTTTTCAGCCGATCTTGGGCATTATGGCAGCCTGCGGAATGGTCAAGGGCCTAAACGCCCTGTTTGCAGCGATCGGGCTGTATGCGGATACAGGCGGAGGATATCTCGTATTAAACGCGGTTGGTGATGGTTTGTTTCATTTTTTGCCGCTGTTTTTAGGTTATACTGCAGCGAAGAAGTTCCAGTTAAAGCCAATGGTCGGCTTGGTGATCGGGGCGATCATGTGCTATCCATCTGTGCAGGGCAGCGCGCTGTCTGCCAGTGGAGAAACGCTTTATACGCTGTTTGCAGGGACGATGTTTGAGTCGGAAGTGTGTACGACATTTTTTGGCATTCCAATGATCGCGATGGACTATACGGGAACGGTTATCCCGGTTATTTTCGTAGTGTATTTTGCTTCCAAATGCGAGAAGTTTTTCAGCAAATTTATTCCGGACCTTGTGAAGTTTTTCTTTGTGCCGATGCTGACGCTCGTTGTGGCGATCCCGGCAGGCTTTTTATTGATCGGTCCGGTGGCTACGTTTGGCTCTACAGTGATCGCACAGACCGTAATTTCGATACGTAATTTCAGTCCGCTCTTAGCAGGCGCTATCGTAGGGGCGACTTGGCAGATACTTGTGATTTTTGGCCTGCACTGGGGCTTTATTCCGGTGTATATTAACAACATTATGACTTATGGCTATGACAATGTGATGATGCCGTTTTTTGCCTGTACCTTTGCAACATCTGCGGTTGTGCTCGGTATCTTGGTAAAAACAAAGGACAAAAAATTAAAGGAGATGGCTCTGCCGAATTTTATTTCCGGTATTTTCGGTGTGACAGAGCCGGCTATTTACGGTATTTTACTGCCGTTAAAAAAGCCGTTTATTATCAGCTGTGTTGCAGGCTGCATCGGCGGTGGTTTTTATGGAGCGTTTAATTTCCGCAAATTTTCGATGGGCGGCATGGGTATTTTTGAGTTTCCTGCCATGCTTGAGCCGGATGGGAGTATGGGCAACCTGATCGTGGCGGTTACGGGTGTGCTGCTTACGATGGCGATCGCGTTTGCGGCTACGTTATTTTTATATCAGGATAAACCTGCGGCGCGCGGCGGAGCAGAGAAAGAAAAAGAAGAGGATACCGCGGTGAAGCCTGGCGCAGGCGAAAGCACAAAGCAGCTGGTAAATCGACTGGAGCTTTTAAGTCCGATCAAGGGAAAGGTCATAAAGCAGAAGGATATGAAAGACGAGGCGTTCGGATCAGGCGCGCTTGGAAAAGGCGTTGCGATCCAGCCAGAGGAAGGAAGGGTGCTTGCACCAGCAGACGGTGTGGTTTCCGCGTTTTTCCCGACGCTGCACGCGATCGGTATTACGACAGATCCAGGGGCGGAGATTTTGATCCATGTTGGACTGGATACGGTGCAGTTAAATGGAGAAGGCTACAAAGCGTTTGTGTCGGAAGGCGACCGTGTGAAAAAGGGCCAGCTTTTGCTGGAATTTGATATCGCGTTGATCGAAAGCAAGGGATATCTTACGGAGACTCCGGTATTAGTTACGAATGCAGAGGATTATCTGGACGTTGTGGAAACAAGCTCGGAATATATAAATGCAGGAGAAGAGCTGCTTAAGATCTTAAATTAGGAGGGTGAGCATATGGGATTTCCAAAAGACTTTTTATGGGGAGGAGCTACTGCCGCAAACCAGTGCGAGGGCGCTATTACAGAAGGCGGCAGGGGGCTTGCAAATGTTGATGTCTGTCCGGCGGGCGCTGATCGCAGCGCGGTGCTGGCTGGGCGTAAGAAAATGCTTGCGATGGATGATGCACATACATATCCGGCTGCAGAAGCGGTTGCTATGTATCAGCATTTTAAAGAGGATATCCGGCTGTTTGCCGAAATGGGCTTTCGGGTTTACCGTCTGAGCATTGCTTGGACGCGGATTTTTCCAAATGGGGATGAAAAAGAACCGAATGAGGAAGGACTTCGCTTTTATCAGTCAGTTTTTGAGGAATGCAAAAAATATGGCATCCAGCCGCTCGTAACGATCTGCCATTTTGACTGCCCGATCGGCCTGATCAAGAAATGCGGCGGATGGAAAAGCAGGGAGATGATCGATCATTATCTGCGGCTTTGCAGGACACTATTTGAGCGTTTTCGAGACGACGTTGTTTACTGGCTGACCTTTAATGAGATCAATATGATCCTGCACGCGCCGTTTTTGGGAGCTGGTCTTGTGTTTGAGGAAGGGGAAAACGAGGAACGGATCAAATATCAGGCCGCGCATTACGAGCTGGTTGCCAGTGCGCTTGCGGTAAAGCTGGCGCATGAGATCAATCCGGCGAGCAAGGTTGGATGTATGTTTGCCGCGGGCAGCGTATACCCTTATTCCTGCAATCCGCAGGATGTGTGGGAGGCGTTAAAGACCGGGCAGGAAAATTACTTTTTTGTAGACGTGCAGGCAAGAGGGTATTATCCGTCTTATGCGAAAAAGCGTCTGCAGGCGCAGGGCATTTATCCGGATATGGAGCCGGACGATACGTCGATACTGCAGCAGTATCCGGTGGATTTTATTTCTTTTTCTTACTATAACAGCAGGTGCATCGCGTCGCCTGAGAGCAAGCAGGAAGAGGCAGAGGGCAATCTGTTTTGTTCCGTTAAAAATCCTTATTTGAAATGCAGCGATTGGGGCTGGCCGATCGATCCGTTAGGGCTGCGTATTACACTGAATGAGGTTTACGACCGCTATCAAAAGCCGCTGTTTGTTGTGGAAAATGGGCTGGGCGCTCTGGATGAGCCGGATGCGCAGGGCGTGATAGAGGATGATTACCGTATCGCTTATTTAAGAGAGCATATTCGTGCGATGAAGGCCGCAGTTGAAGAGGATGGCGTTGATCTGATGGGCTATACATCCTGGGGATGTCTGGATCTGGTAAGCGCGTCATCGGGTGAGATGAGAAAGCGATATGGATTTATATATGTCGATAAGCATGACGACGGCAGCGGGACGCTTGCACGCAGCAGGAAAAAATCCTTTGGGTGGTATCAGAAGGTGATCGCTTCGAATGGCGAGGATCTGGATTAATTTACAATAAAAGATAACTGCAGCAGAGTGTCCTGCTGCAGTTGTTTTTTTATACATTGACCGTTGTAATGAAAGGGCAGGCAATCCAGAAAAGCTGAAGAAAGCAGAAAATGCTTGACGAATATCTCTGCAAATACTATAATACAAACATCTGAACAAGCTTCTGGATCTGTTTCTCGCTTCCGAAAACAACTTCTCAGAAAATTTCGTTAATTTAAAAAACCCATTGACAATACAAGAAAAGTATACTAGTATAAGAATAGAATTACGAACACCCGTTCGTGGCTGTTTCAATTTTAAGGAGAATGAATATGGCGAAAGAATCAAAGGAAATAAAAGAAAGTAAAGAAGAAAAATTAAAGGCGCTGGATGCTGCGATCCTACAGATAGAAAAGCAATACGGGGCTGGGTCTGTGATGCGGCTTGGCGATCCTACGAATAATATGAACGTAGCGACGGTACCGACCGGCTCGCTCAGTTTGGATCTGGCGCTTGGGCTTGGCGGACTTCCAAAGGGCAGGATCATCGAGATCTATGGGCCGGAGTCCAGCGGTAAGACGACGGTTGCGCTTCATGTAGTTGCCGAGGTTCAAAAAACAGGCGGGATTGCTGCGTTTATTGATGCAGAGCATGCGCTGGATCCGGCGTATGCGCGTAAGATCGGCGTACAGATAGAAGATCTGTATATTTCACAGCCGGATAATGGAGAGCAGGCGTTGGAAATTACAGAAACGATGGTCCGCTCTGGCGCGGTTGATGTTGTGATTGTTGACTCGGTTGCCGCGCTTGTGCCAAAGGCGGAGATTGACGGGGATATGGGCGATTCCCACGTCGGGCTGCAGGCGCGGTTGATGTCGCAGGGGTTACGCAAGCTGATCGGCATTATCAGCAAAACAGATTGTGTTGTTATTTTCATCAATCAGCTGCGTGAAAAGATCGGCATTATGTTTGGCAATCCGGAGACGACGACCGGAGGGAGGGCGCTCAAATTTTATTCTTCTGTTCGGCTGGACGTCCGCAAGATCGAGACGTTAAAGCAGGGCGGCGTTATGGTTGGCAACCGTACACGTATCAAGGTTGTGAAAAATAAGATCGCGCCGCCGTTTAAAGAAGCGGAATTTGATATTATGTTTGGAGAAGGTATTTCCAGGGAAGGGGATATTCTAGACATTGCAGTTAATCTTGGCATTGTCAATAAATCCGGCGCGTGGTATGCATATGAAGGTGAAAAGATCGGACAAGGAAGAGAAAACGCAAAGCAGCTGTTTAAAGACCGCCCGGAGTTATGCGAGGAAATAGATCAAAAGGTACGCGCGCATTACGAAGCGCTTCGCAAGGAAGAGGCGGAGAAGGCAGCAGCCGAAGCAGCTGCCAAGGCGGCGAAAGCAGCGGAGATGTTTGCAAGGCAGAACGGAGCTTCGCAAAAACCAGAACCAGCAGCAAAGACGTCTGCGAAAAAGACAGATGCAGATGCAAAGGGCGCTAAAGATCCGCAGGCAAAGTCCGCAGCCGGAGAAAATACAGCTGATACGAGAAAACAGGAAGATAAATCGTTATGATGATCACACAGATTGTTCCGTTGGAATATGTAAAAGGGAAGGTACAAATAACCCTTGACAGCGGCGAGGAGCTTGTCTTGTATCAGGGGGAGCTGCAAAAGCTCGGCCTTGAGGAACAGATGGACATCAGTGAGACACTTTATGAGCAGATCTATCATGAGATCATCGGGAAGCGTGCGAAAAAGCGCGCGCTGCATCTGCTGGAGAAGATGGATCGGACAGAGGAGCAGCTTCGCAGAAAGCTATTGGAAAGCAGGTATCCTAAGGAGCTTACAGAGGAAGCGATTGCGTATGTGAAGTCTTACCGTTACATAGATGACGAGCGGTACGCCCGTAATTTTATCCGGCTGAACCAAGAAAAAAGAAGCGCTGCACGCATGAAGGCAGACCTTCTGGCAAAAGGCGTAGCTCCAGACGTGATTGAACGCGCACTGGAGGAGGAGCTGGAGACGCAGCCGGAGGAACTGATACAAAAGCTGCTGGAAAAAAAAGGCTTTGACCCAGCTGCGGCAACGCCAAAGGAAGCAGCCAGGATGTACCAGTATTTACTGCGCAGAGGGTTTCGGAACAGAGAGATCCAGAACGTATGCAAGCTTTGAGTCAAGAACGTCCAACAGCCAGTAATAGTTTTTCAGCCCCGTATTTCGGAATATGCTTGACATAATGCACCGGAAAGTATAAAATCTAATTGTTGTTATTTATGACTTGAACGATGATCTACAGCCGCAAATACAGCACGGCGGCGGTTTCCGGCAGCTCTTTGTCTGTGCCCGCACGCGATATATAAGGGCTGTAATTTTGAGTGATGTTATATGTACAATGAAAACTAAATAAGGAGGTGCTCCTGTGTCACCAATACCAATCATTATTGCTGTATTGCTTACAGCTGTGATTTCGGTGCCGGTTACTTACTATTTCACCTCTGCTTACCAGAAAAAGGTCGTCGAGACTAAAATTGGTTCCGCAGATGAAAAGGCAAGGGCGATTATTGATGAAGCAGTGAAAACGGCCGAGACGAAAAAGCGCGAGTCTTTGCTGGAGGTAAAGGAAGAATCCATCCGGACAAAGAATGAGCTTGACCGCGAGATCAAAGAGCGGCGGGCGGAAATCCAGCGCAATGAGCGTCGTATTGAGCAAAAGGAATCGAATCTGGATAAAAAGCTGGATGCGATTGAAAAGCGCGAAGCCGGATTTGCAGCCAAGGAAGAAGAGATCAACAGGCAGAAGGAAGAAGTCGCGAGGCTGAATGAGGAACGATTGCAGGAACTGGAAAGAATCTCCGGACTAACCTCCGAACAGGCAAAGGAATATCTTTTAAAGACCGTAGAAGATGATGTGAAGCTTGATACTGCGAAAATGATCAAAGAAATGGAAACAAGGGCGAAGGAAGAGGCAGGAAAGAAGGCAAGAGAGTATGTCGTCACCGCGATACAAAAATGTGCGGCAGACCATGTTGCGGAAACTTCCATTTCCGTTGTCCAGCTTCCAAACGATGAGATGAAAGGACGCATTATTGGCCGGGAAGGCCGTAATATCCGTACCTTGGAGACGCTGACGGGAATAGATCTGATCATAGATGATACACCGGAGGCGGTCATCCTTTCAGGCTTTGATCCTATCCGAAGAGAGGTGGCGCGCATTGCGCTGGAAAAGCTTATCGTGGACGGCCGTATCCATCCGGCCAGGATCGAAGAGATGGTGGAGAAGGCGCAGAAAGAAGTAGAGAGCATGATTCGGGAAGAAGGCGAGACAGCTACCTTGGAAGCTGGTATTCATGGACTTCATCCAGAACTGGTGCGTCTGCTTGGACGTATGAAGTTTAGAACCAGTTACGGACAAAACGCACTGAAGCATTCGATTGAGGTGGCGCAGCTGGCAGGACTGCTTGCAGCAGAGATTGGTGTAGATGCTAGAACCGCAAAGCGCGCAGGATTATTACATGATATCGGAAAATCCGTCGACCATGAGATGGAAGGCTCACATATTCAGATCGGGGTTGATATTTGTAAGAAATACAAAGAATCATCCATTATTATTAATGCAGTAGAAGCACATCACGGTGATGTAGAACCACAATCTTTGGTTGCTTGTCTGGTACAAGCTGCGGATACGATCAGCGCGGCAAGGCCAGGAGCAAGAAGAGAGACATTGGAGACGTATTCGAACCGCCTCCAGCAGTTAGAGGATATTACAAACAGCTTTAAGGGAGTGGAAAAATCTTTTGCCATTCAGGCAGGCAGGGAGATTCGTATTATGGTTGTACCGGAGCAGGTAAGCGATGCAGATATGGTATTACTCGCAAGAGATATATCGAAGCAGATTGAATCGCAGCTACAATATCCGGGACAGATTAAGGTGAATGTAATTCGTGAATCAAGAGTAATAGATTACGCGAAATAATCATGATTAAAAAATGAAAGAGAATAATAAGCGCCAGACCGTTGAAAAATGGTTTTGGCGCTTTTTTCAATATTCAATTTCAATATCAAACATATGAGATCATAAAAATGAAAAAAATTTAGAAAGGACAGCGGAAAAATGGAAAATAAAATTATTCGGATTGACAGAAAGCTGGAATTTAAAGGAGCGATCTTGGACTTTTATACGGATTATATGCAGATGCCGGATGGGAATGTGGTAAAATGGGATTTCGTTTCACATCGGAAGGGTGCAGCGGCGGTTGTGCCTGTGATGGACGACGGGAGGATCTTAATGGTGCATCAGTATCGCAATGCTCTGGATCGTATGACAATAGAGATTCCGGCTGGAGCAAGAGATCATACGAACGAGGATACGATGGTCTGCGCAGCAAGGGAGCTGGAGGAGGAAACAGGATACCGCAGCGAGCATCTGGAGTTTTTGATTTCTTTAAAGCCGACGGTAGCTTATGATAATGAATTTATTGATATTTATGTGGCATGGGACTTAAAGCCTGGCAGACAGCATTTAGACCAGTACGAATTTATTGAACTGGAGCCAATGGAGCTGGATGTTTTGTGTGATAGGATCTATGCAGGCGAGATTCAGGATGGAAAGACTGTGGCTGCGCTGATGGCATATAAAAATAAGTACCGGTAAGCAGCATAAAAATATAAAACGTGCATAAATTAAACTAACGGGAAAAAGAAAAAGAGACAGGTAGTGAGAATAAAAAACCGGACAATGAATATACCGCATATTCGGCTTCCAAAACTTCCGTGGAGAGGATTTTTGGCTGGATGTTTTCTGGTATCTTTCTTCCTTGGTATCTTGGCTGCAAACTGGGTTGGAAGAGAAAAAATGATACAATATGGAATGCTTAACCAGTATTATGTGGGTCAGCTGGCTTATGCAAAGCTCGATAGTGGCGCGTATTTTTTATACTTGTGCAGGCTTCGGATGAAGGTATTCGGTATGGCGGCGCTTTTTATATATACGCGCTTTGGCATTTTTGTACTGCCTGGCGTGATCGGATGGTATGCGTTTTCGCTTGGCTATTTGTTTGTAAACGCGCTTGTGTGTATGAAGCTCCAGGGGATGCTGCTCGTATTGGTGTCGTTGTTTCCGCAGATCATTTTTTATGCAGCTGCGTATTTCGGACTCGGCAGGGTCTTGTTTGGCGTGACTTCGGAGCTGTCTATGCCGATGGGGATCAAAAGGCTGTGGAAAAATCCGGGCCTGTTTTTACTGCTGTCCGCGTTTTTGTGCATGGCTGCGGGGATCTGGTTGGAAAGCTATGTAAATCCGCTCCTTTTGATGAATTATATTCGAAGAATGTAAGATGGTGATAACTGTTTATCTTAGGAGTGATGGCTGCTTAAGCCAGACGGATAAAGAGGTGGGTCAGGATGGAAATAAGAGAGCAAATTTTAGCGTTTATAAAGACGCTAAAGCAGCGGGGAACCGCACAAAATACAATCGTATCCTATGAGCGCGACCTGCGTCAGATGGAAACATATCTGGCATCCGCAGGCGTTTTTGAAGCCTGCCGGGCGGATGAAATGCACTTGCGTGGTTTTTTGCTGCAAATGGAAGCGGAACACAAGCGGCCGGCCACGATCGCACGGGCGGCAGCTTCGGTAAAAGCATTTTTCCGCTATTTGCAGCAGACCGGACAAGTAATGTATGATCCGTCGCAGCAGTTAAAGGCGCCGAAAGTCGAAAAAGGGATCCCGCATATCCTGACTCCGCAGGAAGTGGTCAGGCTTTTACAGCAGCCAAAGGGGAATACGGCAAAGGTGATGCGGGATCGGGCAATGCTGGAGCTTTTGTATGCGACAGGTATCCGCGTGAGCGAGCTGATCCAGCTCCAAATCGGAGACGTCAATCTGACAATGGAATATCTTGTGTGCAGCAAAGGGACAAGAGAGCGGGTCATTCCGTTTGGCAGCATAGCCAGGCAGACGCTAACGGAATATCTGGAAAAAGCGCGGCCGCAGCTGGTAAAGGATACGGACTGCCAACAGCTTTTTACGAATCTTTCCGGCAAAAAAATGAGCAGGCAGGGGTTTTGGAAGCTGGTTAAGCAGTATGCGCAGGAGGCGGGGATTGAAGGAGAGATCACGCCGCATACGCTCCGTCATTCATTTGCGGCGCATCTGGTAAATAACGGAGCGGATCTGTATGCGGTTGGAGAGATGATGGGGTACGCGGATCTGTCAGCTGCCCAGGTTTATGCGAAAATGCACCGGGTATCTGTACGAGAGGCTTATACAAAAGCGCATCCGCGTGAAAGAAGCTGAGCTGATTAATGGTTCATTTCTGCGATCGTATAAATGAGCGCTTCGCTGTCCTCCCATCCAAGACATGGGTCGGTTATCGATTTTCCGTAAATATGGTCGCCGATATTTTGGGCGCCTTCTTCAATATAGCTTTCGATCATAACGCCTTTTACGAGTGAACGGATATCTGGCGATACCATCCGGTTGTGCATGACTTCTTTCACAATCCGTATCTGTTCTTTGAATTGCTTGTTGGAATTGGAATGGTTTGCGTCGATGACTGCAGCAGGGTTTTTCAGCTGCATAGCATGATACCGTTCCATCAGGCGCATCAAGTCTTCATAATGGTAATTTTGTACCGTATTGCCGTGCTTGCTTACTGCGCCGCGCAGGATCACGTGGGTCAGTGGGTTTCCGCCTGTATCTACTTCGTAATTGCGGTAGATAAAATGGTGTGGGTGCTGCGCCGCATAGACAGAATTGAGCATTACGGAAAAATCACCGCTCGTTGGATTTTTCATGCCTGCGGCGACATCAAAGCCGCTGGCAGTCAGACGGTGCAGCTGATCCTCTACAGAGCGGGCGCCGATCGCTACATAAGACAGCAGGTCGTCTACGAAGCTCCAGTTTTCACAATACAGCATTTCATCCGCAGCCGTAAGCCCGCTTTCCCGGATCGCCCGGATATGCATCTGGCGCATGGCTACCAGCCCCTTTAGCATATTTGGAGCCTCTTCAGGATTGGGCTGCGACACGATTCCTTTGTAGCCTTCTCCGGTTGTGCGCGGCTTGTTTGTGTAGATTCTTGGTATGAGGATGACGCGGTCTTTTACCTTTTCCTGCACGGCGGTCAGGCGGCTTACGTAGTCGCATACTGCGTCCTCGCGGTCTGCGGAGCATGGGCCGATGATAACGAGAAAACGGTCATCCCTGCCAAGGAGCACGTCGCAGATCATGCGGTCGCGCTCTTTTTTTAGTTCGGCAAGGTCGTCGGGAACGGGGTACATTTCTTTTATTACGACGGGAGTTGGAAGCTCCCTGACAAATTGAAAACTCATATGGTGTCTCCTTTTTTTGTTTAGAATGTTTTTTGATATTTTACATGAGTGTATTTTGTTTGTCAAATTTTGATGGGAGGGGGAGGGGATGGCCTCTCATCCAGTTGTTTTTTGGAGGGCGGTTACATATGAAGGAGCTTTTGGTTATGTTATGGACCGTAAGAATATGATTTAGGAGTGCAAAAATTCCATCGCGAAGCGATTTTCAATGGATTTTGCAGGTAACAGGTCAGCTTGTCTGAATTGTTACTTAAGACTCTTAAAAATATATAAAATTCAAAAAATATCTTGTGGAACTGTCGTGAATCGGGTATAATGTAGCTGCGTTTGAATTAGCCGCGGGATGGGCGGTAAAAGGTAGGAGGCGGCTTTGATAGATGTATTATGGAGCGATCAAGACGACGGATATTGCAAATGGAATAGGAGTTAGGGTTAGCTTATTTGTATCTGGGTGCACGCATCATTGCAAAGGGTGCTTTCAGCCTGAAACGTGGGATTTCCAGTATGGTACGCCTTATACGGCTGCTGCTGAGCAGCAGGTTTTGAGTGCGTTGAACCATGATTATATCAAAGGACTGACTCTTTTGGGTGGTGAGCCGTTTGAGCCGGAGAATCAGCGTCAGCTTGTAAAGCTGCTGCGTCGTGTCAGGGAGCATTTTCCGCAAAAGGATGTTTGGTGTTATACGGGGTATACGTATGAAACGGATCTGATTGGTGACAGCCGTGCCAGGTGTGAGGTGACGGATGAGATGCTTTCTATGATCGATGTGTTAGTGGACGGCGAATTTCATGAAGCGGAGAAAAATATTAGTCTGCGTTTTCGTGGATCGCAGAACCAGCGTTTGATCGATTTGCCGAAAACGAAGCAGCAGAAAAAAATAATATTGTTAGAAATTTAGTCTTTTCTTTTTGGAAAAAAGATGCTATAATAATAAACAGCTTTTGCAACCGTAGTCTAACGGATAGAACGCAGGACTCCGACTCCTGTAATGTGGGTTCGATTCCCGCCGGTTGCATTTTATTTTCTAATTGTTCGGCCGTTTGTACGGTATCTTTCCATAGTCGTCAGACTATTTGACAATTCATAACCATTTCATGAACAGTTTGGACAGGCTTGCACGCTGCTGTGTGGGCCGTACCCGCACAGTATGTATAGAGTACAAGATTAAGAGATAGATCAGAATAAGAATCCGCCTTAAGGCAGCTTCCAGTGGATTTTCATACAGCAGGCTTACTCGTCTGAACTGTTGCCGATATAGATAAAGGAGACAGTTGATGGCAGCTAATAATTCAAATAAGAATGATAATAACCTTGGTTTTAATATAAACGTAATTAAAAATATCTGTTCGAAATATAAAAAGTATATTGCGACGGGCGCTATGCTCGTATTGCTTGCGGTTGTAGTAGCTACGTCTACAAGAGGCTCTGGTACAGAAGGGCCGAAGGAGCCGGACACTAAGCAGGGCGCTACCAATACGGACGATAACGGTCAGGGTACGGAAGCGGTTGAATTAAATGCGTATCCGCAGGTGAACGGATTATTTGAGAATTATTATAAATATTTTGCGCAGGGAGATACGGATGCGATTGAAAAGATCGCATTTCCTATTTCTGATACGGAAAAAAGCTATATTAAGTGCTTCAGCAAATATGTGGAGTCCTGCGAGGATGTAAATTGCTATACGAAAAAGGGACTGGCAGAGGGTGAATATATCGTAACGGTTGTAACACAGATGAAATTTAAAGATGTTTCCGAGACAGCTCCGGAAATGGCCAGCTTTTATGTCCGCAGGGACGATAAGGGAAACTCTTATATTGACAACGCCTATAGCCAGTATAACCAGGAAAATAAAGAAAATACAACAGATGCCGAAATTATTACGCTGCTTACAGAGTTTGGGGAGGATAAGGATATGCTTGCCTTGTCCAAGGATGTCTGGAAGGAATACGACAGCGCTCTGGAAAAAGACGAAAAGCTAAAAACAATGCTTACATCGACGATACCAAGTGCTCTTGCGGAATGGGTGGCAAGCTTTAGCGAGCAGACAACTACGGACGATAAAAAGCCTGACGACAAAGCGGATGATAAGAAGCCGGATAAAGCGGACGACGCGAAGCCGGATGATGAAAAGGACAGCCCAGATGAGGGTGATACCAAAACCGATCCGGATGATTCGCAATCGGATGAAAACGACGATCCGGATGATACAAAGACAGATGATGACAACGAAACGGACGCTGCCAACGAGCAGACAAGGACGGCATACGCAAAGACGAAGGTCAATCTAAGAGAAAAGCGCAGTACAGACAGTGAGATCCTGCAGACGTTAAATGCAGGCACCAAGCTTACGATCTATGGTACAAGCAAGGACGGCTGGTTTAAAGTAAAATGCAAGGGCAAGACCGGGTATGTAAGCAAGGAGTATGTAGTTTCCGATCCGTCCAAGGTTGAGGTACAGAAGCGGACGGCATACGCAAAGACAACAGTCAATATGCGTGAGAAGCGCAGTACGGACAGCGAAGTGGTACAAACGCTGAAAGCCGGAACAAAGGTTATGATCTATGGGACGAGCAAGCAGGGCTGGTTTAAGGTTAGGAGCAAGGGTAAGTATGGGTATGTAAAGAAGGAATACATTGTATCCAGCAAATCCAAGGTGGAGAAAGAGGATTCCTCACAGGATCAGCCGTCAAGACAGCCGGTTAGGTATTTGAATGAAGGCGACCGGATCACGCTTTCTGATTCTGTAAATATCCGTTCTTCTATGAGGGAGGATGCAGATCGCGTAGGTCTTGCATATCAAGGTGATGTTGTGACGGTTATTATGAGCTATGCGGAAGGCTGGACGAAGGTATCCTGGAATGGGCAGACAGGCTACGCAAAGACGGAGTACTTGCGGTAAGAGATAGTTTTACAAGTTTTTATAAAAAGCGGTTGCTGTATTGGATAAAGCCGGTTCCGGCAAGATGATATGGCATCCGCTTTTGTGGTTTCAAAGCATATGGCCGCCGGTGGAAAATGGAAGAGATGAGGAGCTTTATGGACGAGGAAAAGGTAAGGATCAATAAATACTTGAGTACTGCTGGCGTTTGTTCCCGAAGGGAAGCTGATCGCCAGATTGCGGCTGGTAATGTACGCATTGGGGAAAGGACAGCGCAGATCGGCGATATGGTAGGTGCGGGCGAATCGGTTTATTTTCAGGGCAGACTTGTCGAGCCGGAAGAAGAGCGCATTTTGCTGGCAGTTTATAAACCAAAAGGCATTGTTTGCACGACACAGAAGAAAGAAAAGCATAATATTGTGGATTTTCTGAATTATCCGAAACGCATTTATCCGGTTGGAAGGTTGGATAAGCAGTCCGAAGGGCTTTTGCTTATGACAAATGAGGGTGATTTTGTAAATAAGATCATGCGTTCCGGGAATTATCATGAAAAGGAATATCTTGTTACCGTGGATCAGGACGTAACAGATCAGTTTTTGCGCGGTATGGCGGGAGGCGTGCCGATCTTGGATACGGTAACGCGAAAGTGCGGTGTATGGCGTACTGGAAAAAGAAGCTTCCGGATCGTGCTGACGCAGGGCTTGAATCGCCAGATACGAAGAATGTGTGAATATTTTGGCTATCGTGTGGTAAGCCTAAAAAGAGTAAGGATCATGAATATTTATCTGGACGGCCTGGCGGAGGGCGCTTACCGTAAGGTGGCTTTGCATGAGCTGGAGGAGCTGGAGCGGATGCTGGAAGGCTCTTCCAATAACAGTTTTACTAATACGAATCAGCAGCTTTGGGAGGAAGAGGAATGAATCCGACAGACAGATATGAGGAATTGACAAAGATCATCCGACAGCATATGGAATATTATTATGATCAGGATGATCCAAGGATTACAGATCAGGAATACGATGCGCTGATGCGGGAATTAAAAGCGATAGAAAAAGAGCATCCAGAGCTTGTAACACCGGATTCACCGACGCAGCGGGTAGGCGGCAGCGCTAAGCGGGAAGCGGGTGTGCTGGTGCGCCACAATGTGCCGATGCTGAGCCTGCAGGATGTTTTTTCGGAAGAAGAAGTGACGGAGTTTGTGGAAGATATGCGCGAACAGCTGGAGGAACCGGAGTTCGTCGTGGAATATAAAATTGATGGCCTTTCTCTTGTACTGCGTTACGAGGACGGCTTGCTCAGTCTGGCAGAAACAAGAGGCGACGGCATTAATTTTGGTGAAGATGTTACGGCAAACGCAAAAGTCATTCGGGATGTCAAAAAGAAACTCAAGCAGCCGCTCCCTTATTTGGAAATACGCGGCGAGGTCTATATGACAAACGAGGATTTTGAAAAGGTAAACGAGCGTCAGGAGCTTGCGGGAAAGCGGCAGTTTGCCAATCCGAGAAACTGTGCGGCCGGTACACTGCGCCAGCTGGATACGGCGGTGACAAAGGAGCGCGGACTTTCTATGTTTGTCTTTAATGTCCAGCAGGTGCGGGGAGCTGCGTTTGAAACGCATACGCAGGGATATGAATACTTGAAAAAGCAGGGGATCGCGGTGATCGAGGATTATCGTGTCTGCCATACGGCGAAGGAGGTTTGGGAAGCGATCTGTGCGATCGGGGAGAACCGTGGGAATCTTCCGTATGATATCGATGGCGCAGTTGTAAAGCTCAACCGTATTGCAGACCGTGAAAAGCTGGGAGCTACATCAAAGGTGCCGAAATGGGCGGTCGCTTATAAATATCCACCAGAAGAAAAGGAAGCGAGAATCTTAGACATCGAAGTGTCGGTAGGGCGGACAGGCAGGATCACGCCAACAGCAGTTTTTGAGCCGGTACGCTTGTGCGGAACAACTGTGTCGCGGGCGACACTTCATAATCAGGATTTTATTGACCAGCTGGACGTTGGTATCGGGGATTATGTGAAGGTGTACAAATCGGGTGAGATCATTCCAAAGATCCGAGAAGTCGTAAAGGAACGCAGAGAAGACGGCGTGCAGCGTTTTCATTTGCCGGAAGTTTGTCCGGTGTGCGGAACAAAGACGGTTCGTGAAAAGGATACGGCGGATATGAAATGCCCTTCGCCAAGCTGTCCGTCCCAGATCGAGCGCAGGATCATAAATTTTGTCAGCAGGGACGCGATGGATATCAAAGGCTTTGGGACCGTTTATGTAGAGGAGCTTGTAAGGCGCGGATTTATCCGGGATATCGCAGATATTTTTGTATTAAAGGAGCACCGTGCGCAGTTGATCGAGGAAGGGATCATTGGAAAGGAAAAAAATACGGATAAACTGTTAGATGCGATCGAAGGAGCTAAGCAGCGGGATGCCTGCCAACTGCTGACTGGATTTGGCATACCAAATGTGGGCAAGGCTGCGGCGAAAGCGGTGATGAAGCAGTTTGGCACGATGGACGCGCTGGCCAAAGCCGATATCGAGCAGCTTGTGGAGGTGCCGGATATTGGAGAGGTGAGCGCAGGCTGTATCCGCAGCTTTTTTGCAGATGGATCGAATCAAAAAATGCTGCAGAGGCTGAAGGATGAAGGCGTAAATATGGAACGCATCCTGCAGGAAGGAGCCAGCGAGCGCTTTGCGGGAATGACGTTTGTGATCACAGGCACGCTTCCTAGTATGGACCGCAAGCAGGCGGCGGAGCTGATCGAACAAAACGGCGGAAAGGTATCCGGTTCCGTATCAAAAAAGACAACGTATCTGCTTGCGGGAGAAAACGCCGGGAGCAAGCTTGTGAAGGCAAATAGCCTCGGCGTACAGGTGATCAGCGAGGAACGTCTGCTGGAGATGGTCAGGGAATAAGACGGCTGTTTAACCAGTCCGCGATCTTGGCAATGCTTTCCTCGCAAAAGGGAAAAGCTTTGGATTCTTTTAGGCTGTCGTCTGTTTTTTCAAAGCAGTAAGGGCCAGGGAAGATCCATACAAGGAAAACGGGGGTATCGTCTTTTTCTGACTTTTCGATATAAAACCGCATACCATTCATACTGCCGGTGTAGGGAGATTTTTGGTAAAACGGAATGTGGAACAGGTCTGAGCTTTTGAGCATACCGGAGCCTCCTTTTGTTTTTCTTTTATTATAAATTACGTATGGTTGATATGCAACCATCAACGGGTTATAATATAACATTGCGAAAATTTACCGCAGATGGTTGTGATTTCCCTGCAATTCTGATAAAATAATGTTTATCGACAATCAACGGAATATTTTTAGGAGGAATGATACATGGCGGAAGATAGAAAGGTATACAGTATTAAAGAGGACAATCTTGGCGAAGTCAATATCGCGGATGAGGTAGTCACGATCATTGCCGGATTGGCAGCGACAGAGGTTGAGGGTGTCAGCTCGATGGCAGGCAATATTACGAATGAGCTGGTGAGTAAGCTTGGCAGAAAAAACCTGGCTAAGGGAGTGAAGGTGGATGTAGTTGATAACTGTGTAACGGCAGATGTTGCGCTTAATATCGCGTATGGCTACTCGATTCCGGAAATCTCTGCAAAGGTACAGGAAAAGATCAAAACAGCAATCGAAACAATGACAGGTCTGGAAGTAAATGCCGTAAATATACGGATTGCCAGTGTAGATATGGGAAACAGCAAATAAGACAGAAGGCCGTGTAATCGGCTGGGACAGCTGCATTTGGAGTGTCACGCAGGCACTCCTTTTATCATATGACGGCGAGCTGGGTTTTGGACAGAAAGGGATTTATGAACAGGAGAGAAATCAGGGAACAAATATTCAAAATGCTGTTCCAGGCAGAGTTTTATGGCGCAGAGGAATTGGAAGAGCAGCTCCAGATATCTATGGAAGAGCTGGAAGAAAAGAATGAAGGAAAGCGGTCGTATATTGAGCAAAAGCTGCGTGAGATCTGCCGCAGACAAGAAGATATCGACGCGCTGGTCAATGAAAAAGCGACCGGGTGGAAAACAAACCGTATGGCAAAAGTAGACCTAGCGTTGATCCGCCTCGCGGTTTATGAAATAAAATATGAAGATGAAATACCGACAGGCGTTGCGATCAATGAAGCTGTAGAGCTTGCCAAAATTTATAGCAGCGACGGAGCGCCGGCTTTTATAAATGGTGTGCTCGCAAAGCTTGCGCAGTAAGTATGAAAGAAGGTGCGGTTGTTTTGTGCACAGTAAGCATGAAAGGAAGCGCGGTTGTTTGTGCGTGGTAAGTCGGAAAGAAGCGCGGGTATTTGTGCGTGGTAATGTGTGCTGGATTGGAGAGCTGGGAGTCTGTATGATGAAGCGGATCTATAGTGTGGGACAAGTCAATACGTATATTAAAAATATGTTTGCGCAGGATTTTTTGCTGCACAAAATTTGCGTAAAAGGGGAAATATCCAACTGCAAATATCACAGTTCCGGGCATATTTATTTTTCTTTAAAGGACGCCACTGGGACGATTGCGGCGGTTATGTTTGCGGGAAACCGTAAAAACGGACTTAAATTTCAGATGCGCGATGGAGATCATGTAGTAGCTGCAGGCTCGGTCGAGGTTTATGAGAGGGACGGGCGGTATCAGCTTTATGCGAGGGAGATTACGCTGGACGGCGCGGGCGCTTTGTTTCTGCGGTTTGAAGCTCTGAAAAAGGAGCTGGAGGAAATGGGGATGTTTGCGCCGGAATATAAGCGGCCGATACCGAAATATATTCGTACGCTTGGAGTGGTAACCGCGCCGACCGGAGCGGCAGTACAGGATATCCGCAATATCAGCTGCAGGCGCAATCCATATGTACAGCTGATCCTGTATCCGGCCCAGGTACAGGGCGACGGCGCCGCGCAGAGTATCGTTAACGGTATTTACGCTCTGGAAAGGCTTGGTGTGGATACGATCATTGTAGGACGCGGCGGCGGCTCCATTGAGGATCTGTGGGCATTCAATGAGGAAATCGTGGCAAGGGCTATTTTTGAATGCAGCGTTCCGATCATCTCGGCAGTTGGGCATGAGACGGATACGACGATCGCGGATTTTGTGGCGGATCTGCGCGCGCCTACACCATCTGCGGCGGCGGAGCTGGCAGTATATGATATCAGCCAGTTTTACGAGTCCATGCGGATTATACGCACAGCGCTGCAGCTAAGGATGCGGGAGCATATCCGTCTGGAGCGTCAAAAGCAGGAACAGCTGAAGCTGCGTCTAAGTTATTTAAGCCCGCAGACGATCTTGAACAATAAAAAGCAGTATGTCGCAGAGCTCGAATCTGTACTGGGCCGTCTGATGGAATACCGTCTGCAGGACCGCAGGCATCGGATACAGCTGTTGGCCGGGAGACTGGAGGCTGGATCTCCGGTAAAAAAGATGAGCCAAGGATTTTCTTTCGTGACAGATCCGTCCGGGCGTCCGCTGACAGAATGCGCGCAGGTGCGGCCGGGAGAGGAAATTGATGTGCGGACACTGGACGGCAAGATCCATGCGCAAGTACTGGAGGTGGAACGATATGGAAAGGAATAAAGGGATGCAGCAGAACGAGGATGTAGAGGCTTCGCAGCAAAAGGAAGAGCTTCGTTTGGAAGAGGCGCTTGCACAAGTAGAGAAGTGTGTCGGGCAGCTGGAAGATCCGCAGATTTCCTTGGAGGATTCTTTCCGTTATTATGAGGAAGGCATACGCAAGCTGAAAATCTGCAGCGAGAAAGTGGATCAGATTGAGAAAAAAATGCTGGTACTCAATGAGCGCGGAGAGCTGGAAGATTTTATTTGACCGTGTAAAAGGATGAAAAAATGGATATTGTAACAATAAAAAAAGAAATGGAAGTGCGGACCGCACAGATTGAGCAGGTGTTGGAAAAATATCTTCCAAAAGAGGAAGGGCCGCAGAAGATCATAATAGAAGCATTGCGCTACAGCCTGCTTTCCGGAGGGAAGCGGCTGCGTCCAATGCTGATGCTGGAAACCTACCAGATGTTTGGCGGACAGGAGACGGTAATAGAGCCGTTTCTGGCAGCGATTGAAATGATCCATACGTATTCCCTGATCCATGACGACTTACCGGCGATGGATGATGATGCATACCGGAGAGGACGAAAAACGACTCATGTTGTTTACGGGGAAGCGATGGGCATTCTGGCTGGAGACGCGCTTTTGAACCTTGCGTTTGAAACGGCTGCGAAAGCGTTTATGCTCGATATGCAGACAGAGCAAACGGAGCAGCAGTTTTTAGCGGATATACAGATAAGCCGAAAGCCGCTTTATGAAGAAGAGCGGATGCGCCGGGTTGCCCAGGCGATGCAGATCCTTGCGAAAAAAGCAGGCATTTACGGGATGCTCGGCGGGCAGGTGGTTGATGTGCAGAATGAGGACCATCAACAGATAGATGGAGAAACGCTGGATTTTATTTATCGGATGAAAACAGGGGCTTTGATCGAAGCAGCCATGACGATTGGCGCAGTTCTGGCAGGGGCAGACAGGCAGGAGGTTTCTCTGCTGGAGCAGGCCGCCAGGAGGGTAGGCGTGGCATTTCAGATTCAGGATGATATTTTGGATGTGACAAGTACGCTGGAAGAGCTTGGCAAGCCGGTTGGCTCGGACGAAAAAAATGAAAAGAATACGTACGTTACAATGTATGGTATGGAAGCAGCCCAAAAGCAGGTGGAAACTTTGACGCAGGAAGCAGCTCGCTGTATGGAGCAGCTGACGGTGACAAACAGTTTTTTAAACAATCTTCTGCTTTATCTTATTCGTCGGCGCAGTTAGTGTGCGGTCGGAGCTGGACCAGACAGCATACCAGTACTTGGAGCAGAATGCGGGATGAAAATATGGTACTTGAAAAGATTAATGATACGAATGATATAAAAAAACTGGATCAAGAAGAATTAAAACAGCTTCCGGAGGAAATCCGTCAGTTTTTGATTCAAAGCCTTTCTCGGACAGGCGGGCATCTGGCTTCTAACCTTGGTGTGGTGGAGCTTACGATCGCGCTGCATCTGACGCTTGACCTGCCAAAGGACAAGCTTATCTGGGATGTAGGACACCAGTCGTATACGCATAAAATATTGACCGGGCGGAAGGAGGGCTTTGCCGGGCTGCGTCAGCTTGACGGTATGAGCGGTTTTCCGAAAAGGAACGAGAGTGATTGTGACTGCTTTAACACAGGACACAGCTCGACCTCTATATCCGCGGGGCTGGGGCTTGCGGCGGCAAGGGATCTGCAGGGAGAAAAGTATAAGGTCGTTTCTGTGATCGGTGACGGAGCGCTGACTGGGGGTATGGCATTTGAAGCATTGAATAACGCGTCCAAGCTGGAAACGAATTTTGTGATCGTTTTAAATGATAACGATATGTCGATCTCACCGAATGTCGGCGGGATGTCGCAGTATCTTGGCGGTATCCGTACGGCAGGAGTATATCAGGATTTAAAAAACGGGGTTATGGAATCGTTAAACAGGATCCCAGTATACGGAGAGCGTCTGGTCAGACGGATACGAAGGACAAAAAGCGGCATTAAGCAGCTGTTTATTCCGGGGATGCTGTTTGAGGATATGGGGATCTTGTACCTTGGTCCGGTGGACGGGCACGATGTTGATAAGATGACGGCAATGCTGCGCAAGGCATCCCGCGTGAACGGGCCTGTGCTGGTGCATATTCTGACGCAAAAGGGCAGAGGTTATGAGCCGGCTGTTCGCCATCCGGCACGCTTCCATGGGACAGAACCATTTGAGATTGAAACAGGGCTTGTCCTGCAGAAAAAGAAGAAAGCGGCTTATACCGATATATTTTCTACTGTGATGCGCAAGCTTGGCGACCGTGACGAGCGTGTTACCGCAGTTACGGCTGCGATGGAAACAGGCACCGGACTCAAACGGTTCCATAATATGTTCCCGGAACGCTTTTTTGATGTCGGTATCGCGGAAGGTCACGCGGTAACGTTTGCCGCAGGTCTGGCGGCAGGCGGCAGGCGTCCGGTATTCGCGGTTTATTCCTCCTTTTTGCAGCGTGCGTACGACCAGATTTTACATGATGTGTGCCTGCAGGACCTTCCGGTCGTGTTTGCGGTAGACCGTGCCGGAATTGTAGGCAGCGACGGGGAGACGCATCAGGGTATTTTTGATATTTCCTATTTACGGACGATCCCGAATATGACGCTGCTCGCGCCGAAAAATAAATGGGAATTTTCGGATATGATCAAATTCGCGATCAATTTTGGGCATCCGGCAGCTATCCGCTATCCGCGCGGAGAAGCCTTTGACGGGCTTAGCGAGTTCCGGGCTCCGGTTGTATACGGAAAAGGCGAGGTCTTATACGAGGATGGACGTGTCGTATTGCTTGCGTATGGCAGCATGGTAAAAACGGCGCTTGCAGTACGCGAGCTGCTGCAGCAGGAAGGTATTGCGTGCGCGCTTATCAATCTGCGTTTTGCAAAGCCGTTGGATACACAGCTGCTTGCGCACGCAGCCAGCACCTATCAGCTTGCGGTAACGATGGAAGAAAATGTACGTACAGGCGGAATGGGCGAAGCAGTATGTGAATATTTGCGAAGCATCGGGGCAGGGCTTGCGGTTTTGCAGATTGCAGCAGCGGACAAGTTTGTGCCGCATGGAAATGTGGAGGAATTAAAGCGCCGTCTTGGACTGGATGCGGAAAGCATTGCAAAAAAGGTGATGGAAGCATTAAAATAACGGATGTAAAATGGTGGGAAGATGAAAGAAAGATTGGATGTACTGCTTGTTGGACAGGGACTTGCCCCTTCCAGGGAAAAGGCGAAGGCGTTGATCATGGAAGGAAAGGTCTATGTCAACGACCAAAAGGAGGACAAGGCGGGGGCGATGTTTGCGCCTAATGTGCAGCTTGAGGTACGGGGAAAGACGCTGCAATATGTCAGCCGCGGCGGGCTGAAGCTGGAAAAAGCGATCCGGCAGTTTGACGTGTCTGTAAAGGATAAAATATGCATGGATATTGGCGCTTCCACTGGGGGCTTTACGGATTGTATGCTGCAAAACGGAGCGAAAAAGGTGTACGCGGTAGACGTCGGCTATGGACAGTTTGCATGGCAGCTGCGCCAGGATGCGCGTGTAGTCTGTATGGAAAAGACAAATATCCGGTATGTGACGCCGCAGGATATTGCGGATGAGCTGGACTTTGCGTCTGTGGATGTTTCGTTTATTTCACTGACCAAGGTGTTAGGCCCGGCAAGGGAGCTTCTGAAAAAAGACGGCGAGATGGTCTGTCTGATCAAGCCGCAGTTTGAAGCGGGACGGGAAAAGGTTGGGAAAAAAGGAGTTGTGCGGGATCCAAGCGTACATCTGGAGGTTGTTGAGTCGATAGCTGCATTTGTAAAAGAAGCCGGATTTCGGATACGGCATCTGGATTATTCGCCGATCAAGGGACCGGAGGGCAATATTGAATATCTGATGCATATCCGCAGGCAAAACGGGAAGGAAGCAGACGGGGCACAGGAGGAAGCGGCAGATTGCAGGGCGGCGGTGGAAGCCGCCCATGCCGCGTTAGATAAATAGATGAAAAAATTTGTATTAATAGTAAATGCCGGTAAGGCACGCAGCATGGAAGAAGCCCGCAGCCTGTGCAGTTATATCGAAACAAGAGGCGGCAGCTGCAGCAGTCTGATCAGTATGGATGAGCAGGCTGGCGTCCGTTTGGTACAGGCGCAGGATATCCCGCAGGGAACGGAATGCATACTCGTGCTTGGCGGTGACGGTACGCTGATCCGCGCCGCACGCGATACGGTGGAATGCGCAGTACCGCTTATTGGCATCAATATGGGTACGCTTGGCTATTTGTGCGAGCTGGAGATTGAAAATATATACGATGCGCTGGACCTTTTGCTGCATGATGAATATATGCTGGAAGAGCGTATGCTGCTGCGTGGCTTTAAGCAGCCGACAGCGGAAAACGGTGAGCACCGTGTACTGCGGGCATTAAATGATATCGTGATCCACAGAACGGGCGCGCTGTCTTTAGTCAGCCTGACGGTCTACGTCAACGGTCAGTATTTGCATACGTTTCAGGGCGACGGTATTATTTTATCTACGCCGACTGGATCGACGGGATACAATATGTCAGCCGGAGGGCCGATCGTCGACCCGAAGGCCCAGCTGTTGCTTCTAACGCCGATCAATTCCCATACGCTGACGCAGAGGAGCATCGTCATTGATCCGCAGGATGAGATTGTCGTTACGCTGGAAAGCAGACGTCCCCAGAGGGATGAAATCGTGGAGGTCAGCTTTGACGGGGATCACGGCTGCTGGCTCAGTGTGGGGGAAAGCATTCAGGTATGCCGCGCGCAGGAAAGCACAAAAATTATAAAATGCAGCAAGGTCAGCTTTTTGGAAATCCTGCGCAAAAAGATGCAGACTTTATGCTGAGTATGGTATCTGCGGCAAAACGGGAGTGATGGGAACATGAAAACGACAAGACATACAAAAATATTGGAAATTATCAGCAAATATGAGGTGGAAACGCAGGAAGAACTAGCGGCCAGATTAGAGCAGGAGGGATATCCGGTCACGCAGGCAACGGTATCCAGAGATATCCGCCAGCTAAAGCTGACAAAAGTGTCTTTAAAAAACGGCAGGCAAAAATATGCGGCGCTGACAGAACCGCAAAAAGATTTATCGAAATATATCCGCGTGTTCCGAGATGGATTTCGTTCGATGGATATGGCGCAGAATATCCTTGTGATCAAGACCGTATCTGGGATGGCAATGGCAGTCGCGGCTGCGTTAGACGCGATGGAATGTCATGAGATCGTGGGCAGTATCGCCGGAGACGACACGATCATGTGCGCGATCCGCACTGTGGAAGATACGGCATCACTTATGAAGCGTCTGGGAAAAATCGTAGACAATACTTAGAAGAAAAGCGAAATGAATCGAAAAATAAGGAGAGGAAGTATGCTGCAAAATCTTCATGTAAAAAACCTGGCGCTGATCGAAGAAGCCGAGGTTGATTTTTCGGACGGTCTGAATATCCTGTCGGGAGAAACAGGCGCCGGAAAGTCAATCATTATCGGTTCCATTGCGGTCGCGGTTGGGGATAAGGTATCTAAGGATATGATACGCAAGGACGCGGAATACGCCCTAGTCGAGCTGGTGTTTACTGTTGACGATAAGGTGCGCGACAGGCTTGCCGCGATGGACATTCCAATGGAGGATGATCAGGTCATATTGACCAGACGTATATCTGGCGGGCGCCCGATCGCAAAGATCAATTCGGAAAGCGTTTCTGCCACAAAGCTTCGGGAAGTGGCGTCGCTTTTGATCGACATTCATGGACAGCATGAGCATCAATCGCTGTTAAATCAAAAAAACCATCTGAATATTCTGGATGCGTATGCAAAAAAAGAGTACAAATGCTTAAAGGAACAGCTGGCGGAGGCATACCGCGCTTATACAGCTGTCAGACAGGAATTAAAGGAAGCATCCTTGGATACGGAACAGCGGGCAAGGGAATTATCTTTTCTGCAATACGAAGCAGAAGAGATTGAAAACGCCGCGCCTGCGCTTGGAGAGGACGAAGAGCTGGAAACTCAGTACCGGCGTTTTGCAAATGGGAAAAAAATCATGGGCGGCATTGGACAGGTCTATGAGCTGACGTCTGATAACGGTGCTGCGCAGATGACAGGACACGCGGTGATGGAGCTTTCAAAAATCAGTATGTTTGATCCGCAGCTTGGCCAGCTGGAGCAGCAGCTTACGGAAATTGACAGTCTGCTGAATGATTTTAACAGAGAGCTGGCCGGATACATAGACAGCGCAGATTTTGATGAGGCGCGTTTTTATGAGATTGAAAAACGTCTGGATGTCTTAAATGGCTTAAAGGCCAAATACGGTGGCAGTATTGAGCGTGTCTTAGCTGAATATGAAAAAAAAAGGGAGCGGATTGAAAAATTAAGTGATTATGATGCATATTTATCTGGACTTTCGCAAAAACTGGAAGATAAGGAAGCTGTTTTAGAAACGCTTTGCGAAAAAATGTCTGCTATCCGCAAAAAAGAAGCGTCCAGGCTGGCAAAAAAAATAAAAGCAGCCCTGATTGATCTGAATTTCCTAGACGTACAGTTTGAGCTGCAGCTTACAAGAAAGAAGGAATATTCCTCATCTGGTTATGACGAAGCAGAGTTTCTTATTTCGACCAATCCGGGCGAGCCGTTAAAATCTTTGACAAAGATAGCATCCGGCGGCGAGCTGTCGAGGATCATGCTGGCTATTAAGGCGGTGCTTGCGGATTGTGACGAGATCGGTACTTTGATCTTTGACGAGATCGATACAGGCATCAGCGGCCGAACCGCGCAGATGGTATCGGAAAAAATGAATGTCATTTCCAGGGAGCATCAGATTATCTGCATTACGCATCTGCCACAGATTGCCGCTATGGCAGATACACATTTTCTGATTGAAAAGCAAGCGAAAAAAAACCATACCCAGACTTCTATCCGAAGGCTCTGTCAGGAGGAAAGCGTTGCAGAGCTTGGCCGGATGCTGGGCGGTGTAAAAATAACGGATACCGTTTTAAAAAGCGCAAAAGAAATGAAGGATCTGGCAGTCGCCACAAAAAATTCCCAGAGTGAAACCATCCGATAAGGACAATACTAGTGTAGAGTAAGATTAAGATAGCAGCCGCGCCGCAGCACTTCAAAGGTCTTTGCATCCGCTGCAGGGACCTTGCCAGGCGCGGTCTGTCAGAATACAAAAAAGAGTGCGCCAGTCCAAACCGAAGCAGGCTGACTCACTAAGAAAATACTACACAGGAAAAGGGATGTCTGATATGTTGCGAAAATTATGGAATCAGTTTCAAAGAAAAAGAAAACTCGCAGGCTATACAGGGATAGTCGTAGGGATCTTATTTGCCTATGCGCTTTTAATGCATTCCATACCGGATAAAATGTATGTGGAACGCGGTGAGGAGCCAAGCTGTGCATTTGGCGTCCCGGTTACGGGAACTATCGTAAAAAGTACAGAGGTTTTTGCCAGCCGCAAGCCCGCACAAAACGGCGCGATCCACCTGACGCCTCTAACACAGGGGAAGGACAGCCGTCAGGAGGGCACTTATGAGGTGCTCTGCCGCCTATTCGGAACGATTCCGGTAAAACGCATCGCTGTCCAGGAGGTCGGAAAAAAAGAGCTTCTTGCGGCAGGCACAAATATTGGAATCTATGTTAAAAACGCGCAGACGATGATCATTGGTACCGGGGAAGTCGTCAGCGAATCCGGCGCAAAAAGCGAACCTGCCAAAAACGTAGTCCAAAGCGGAGATTATATTTTAGCTGTCAACGGGACGACAGTGCATTCCAAGGCACAGCTTGTAGAAAAAATATCCTCCTGCGGCGGCGAAAAGATCAACCTGCGCCTGCTGCGCGGCGGTGAAAAGATCGAGGTTTCGATCAAGCCCGTACGCTCTAAGGAGGGCATTTACCAGATCGGTGTCTGGGTACGCGACGATATCGCAGGCGTCGGCACGCTGACATATGTCACAGATGACAAGCAATACGGTGCGCTTGGCCATGGCGTTACGGATGCAGATGTCGGCAGTCTGATCGACGTGGAAAAAGGGGCTATTTATGAAACAACGATCTTAGAGATACGCAAGGGCCAAAGAGGCCAGCCTGGCGAGATGTCTGGTATGATCAACTATAATGACGAATATAAGCTGGGGACTGTGGAGGAAAACACGAACGTCGGCATTTATGGAAAGCTGACAGAGATGCCAAAGGAGCTAAAGTCTGTGGAGGCGATGCCAGTCACATATAAAGAAGGGATCAAAAAGGGCAAGGCGCAGATCATCAGTTCTGTGGAGGGCAGTCGTAGGACGTATGAGATTGAAATAGAGCAGACGGATTATCATAGTGAGGGAAATAATAAAGGGATCCAGTTCCGCGTGACGGATGAGAGGCTGCTGGAGGATACAGGAGGGATTGTGCAAGGGATGTCTGGATCGCCGATTGTACAGAATGGGCATATGATCGGGGCGGTGACTCATGTGTTTATTTCGGATTCTAAGATGGGGTATGGCATTTTTATTGAGAATATGCTGGAGCATTAATGGTATAAAAATAGATGTCAAAAAGCGTTTTTGTCCAGAAAGGATGGAAACGCTTTAGTAATCATTACTAATTTTTAAATTAGATAATATTTGTTGATCAGCGTTTGAAAACGCGTTTTTTCAAAATTATGGATGCGTTTGCTGCTGCACCGGATAAATCCACCTGGGCGGCAGCCGCATCCAGAAGTTCTGCAAAGGCAGCGTACCGCTTCTTTTGTAATACGGATGTATCCAGGGATGAAATGCTCGATAGTGTATCCAGAGCAACGGTAGAAAAAATGAAGTATGCGGATGCTGAGTGGATCCTGGCAGTCCAGGATACCACATCTGTTGGATTTGGAAACCGGAAAGCAATCAAAGGGATGGGATACCATTGCAGTACTGAGCAAAAGGGAATGCATATGCATTCCAGTATAGCAGTTGCAGACCAGGGGATTCCTCTTGGCGTTCTTTATCAGGAAACGCATACGAGTGATACACGCAGGGACGAATCCGCGACAAAAGATGAAAAATGTTCCAGGCCAATAGAGGAAAAGGAAAGTTACCGCTGGATTCATACAATGAACGAGATGTATCAAAGGATTCCGGAAAATATTCGGTATTGACGGTGTGTGACCGTGAAGGAGATTTTTATGAATTTTTTTCGGAAGCGGCAGATCTGGAAGAAAATTTTCTGGTTCGGATCGTACAGAACCGCATGGCGGACCACGGAAAAAAGATTTTTAACGAACGGCAGCAGTCTCCGGTGGCCGGAAGTATGGTTGTCAAAATGAGCAGGAATCCGAAAGAGCACATTCCTTCCCGTAATGTAAAAATGAATTACCACTATAAAGAGGTTGTAGTCCACTGTCCAAAAATGAGAAAGGAAAAACATTTGCGGATTCAGCTCCAGGATGAGATGAATATCGTGGCAGAGATGATACGGCTGGAGGCAGTCGGCAGTGCCATCACGGAGCGGGTGGCAAAGCGGGAAAAAACGGAGAGATTCCTTGTGGAAGTGGAAAAGAGGGACGGCTTGCTGACGGAGTTTAACGAGGAGGACTGGTACAGCCTTGTGGAATATGCCACGGTATACAGCCGGGAGGATATCCGCTTCACCTTTAAGAATGGGATGGAAATAAGGCCGTAAATTGAAAGCCCCGGAGCTGGGAGGAGAATGGCTCCGGGGTTTCCTGTTTGGCAGACAGAATACTCCTTATTTAAATTTTCACCTATCCTGCGTATTCCAGTGATAATCCGCAATGATGTTTTCCATTGTGATGGCTTGTAAACTGTGGCATAAATCACTCTGGATCTTTTGATAAGAGCAGTCTAATACTTTATGGATATTTTTTCCAACAGGGCAGAAAGGGGAAGGCATCGCATGGATGCCGATCAGCTTTTTCATAAAATCCGGCTCTATCGCTTTACAGATCCGGTATAAGGTTATTTCCTGCAATGGAGCAGAAAGGGCGGCGCCGCCAGTCCCGGATTTTATTGATATCACGCCAGCTTTTTTCAGGGAACTAAGGATGTTCCGTATTGTGACAGGATTGCTGCCTGTAGATAGTGACAATAACTCACTGGTCACTTTTTTTACATTTCCATATTCATAAATAAATATAAGGCAATGAACCGCAACAGAACATTTTGTGCTGATATGCATGGAACGTCCTCCTTTTTTTGCTTTTCATAGTGTAGCACACAAAAGGCATCCTGTAAATGTTGACATTATACCTCCACATGGTTATAATTGATGTAGTTTTAAAAATTACAGGAGGTATATCATGAAAGTCATTCAAATCATTTTTAGTCCAACCGGAGGGACAAGGAAGATTGCAGAAACTATTACATCGCAGTGGGATATCCCTGTCAATGAAATTGATCTGACCAATGCACAGAATGATTTTTCTGTGGTTGATTTTACCGGGGATGACGTTGCAGTCATTTCTGTTCCGTCTTACGGCGGCCGGGTACCTGCCCTTGCAGCCGAGAGGATCAAAAAAATCCACGGAAACGGAACACGCTGCATCATCGTTTGCGTATATGGTAATCGTGCATATGAAGATACACTTGTAGAACTGAATGATATTGCTGAGCGGAGCGGATTCCATGTGGTTGCTGCTGTTGGGGCAGTTGCAGAACATTCTATCATGCATCAGTATGCCACTGGCAGACCCGACCAGCAGGATAGACGCGAACTGCAAAGTTTTGGAGAAAAAATCTTTGATAAGATTAAGAAAGCCGACTGTACATCTGCACTTCAAATACCAGGTAACCGTCCCTACAAAAAAGCAGGAGGAGCTGGTCTGGTTCCAAAGGCAGACAAGCGCTGTGCAGGCTGTGGGCTTTGTGCCAAAAACTGCCCGGCGCAGGCGATCAGCAAGGCGAACCTGAAAACGGCGGACAGTAAGAAGTGTATTTCTTGTATGCGATGCGTTACAGAATGTCCTGAATCAGCTCGTAAAGTAAATGGAGCCATGGTTTCATTTGCAGCACTGGCAATAAAAAAAGCCTGTTCAGAGAGAAAGAGCAACGAGCTTTATATTTAAATTCTGATTCTTTGATTTTCCTGCAGAGCAGACTTGGGGAACGAAATCCCAGTATATTTTGTTGCCCCTAGAAATGAAAAGATCAGAAATATAATATTTTATATCCATGGAGCAGGCTGGGTGTTTGGCAGTTTTCATACTCACGAAAAGTTAGTCAGGGAGCTATTGCGGATCGTTTTTTGATAGCAAACGGCACGACACTCACAGTAGCAGGCGACAGTGTTGGCGGAAATATGGCTATCGCTATGGTTCTAATGTCAGCCATGCGGTATGGTCCGTGTAACCACAAGCTGCTGTTGTATTATCCAGTAACAAATGCCTGCTTTGACACACCCAGTTATTATTATTTTGCTACAAACTATTATCTGTATCGGGAAGGGATGAAATGGTTTTGGCAGCAGTATACAGATTCCATGAAAGCCAGAAGCCAGATAACCGCATCGCCGCTCCGAGCGGGTATAGATTGTCTGAAATGTTTTCCGCCAACGATGATCATAAACGGACAGGCGGATGTTTTACGCAGCGAAGGGGAAGCCTTTGGCGAAAGACTTCGATGTGCAGGAGTGGAAGTGACAGCGCTGCGGGTGCAGGGGACTATCCATGATTTTGTGATGCTTAATGCGCTGGATCAGACGAATGCCTGTCGTACTGCTATGGATGCGTCAACCGAGTGGGTGAATCGCAAATTTTGAAATGTCTTAGAAATCTATTGCGATATGTTACGAATGGTCAGCCGCAACGCTTGTTTTTGGATTGCAATTTTAAAACGGATGTGCTATGCTAATATACAACTAAAAGTTTTACGCTGACAGCCATATGTCAGATGTCAGGATATGGAAGTCCATATTTTATTCAAAGGAGTGATGACAATGAATGTAAACCAAAATTTTTTCGGTGGAATGGGAAATACAAGTATTTTCTCAGACTATGCCAGCATTAGAAATGGCAGTTATCGGAGGCTGTTAAAAGCTTATTACGGTGGAAATAATAATTCGGGTTCGACATCATCCGGTACGCAGAGCAGGACCAGCAATGTACTTGACCGGATCCTTGAAGAGAGAAAAAATCCGAAGCTTTCCGAAAAGACCAGTGAAGCAAATTCCAAGCTGACAGCTGGAATACCGACTCTGACAAATACGGTGAAAGCATTACAAAAGGATACAACGTATACTGCATCAGAGGATGGTAAGACGAGTGCGCAAGACAAGGTAGTTTCAGCACTGAAGAACTACGTGACAGAATATAATGATGTTGTAAATGCGGCAAAGAAGTCCACATTGTCAAATAAGACATCGCATATTGCAAGCATGATGAAGAGTACGGCTGAAAATGCTGATAAGCTTAAGGAAATCGGCATTTCCGTTAATGCGAACGGTACGCTTCAATTCATTGAGGGTCAGGCAAAGCACGCAGACATCTCCAAAGTGCAGAATTTGTTTTCAAGCAAAAACAGCATGAGCTATGGCTCTACCGTTCTGTCCCGGCTTGAGTTTTCAGGCATTACTTCTGGTACGTCAAACAGTACGGACAAAGATAACGTAAGTTCAGTTTCCAGCGCAGCTTCCTTTATGGCAGACAGCAAGTCGCTTGCGTCGGATGCGTTATATGAAAAAGTAAAGGATAAGTATGGCAAGTACACATACGATATTGACAAAATATTTTCTATAGCAAAGAGCTTTGTCAATAATTACAACGCTATGTTTGAAGCTGGAAAATCCAGCACAAATTCCGGTGTAACAACGAATTTGTCTTATATTAAGGACAAAACAGAGAAAAATAAAGAAGCGTTAGCGCAGTTCGGGATTACCCTGAATGCAGATAACAAAATGACGATTAATGAAGAAGCATTTAAAAAATCAGATATGTCTAGTGTACAGAAGTTTTTCAAAGACTATAACAGTTCTGTTTCCACGAATGCTTCGTTGGTAGATCACTATTTAACCTCTATGGCAAAGAACGCCAATGGTTATACGCCTGCTGGCGCATATAACGTACAGGGAATTTCCCAGTTTAATGATTTTATTTAATTTAAGCGCTGAAACGTAAAGTAATCCTATCGTGATTTGATGAAAAGCCAATCTATTTTTATCGGTATTGATGAATATAGATTGGCTTTTGGATTTGATATGATGCATATCCAGTGCAGGATGCCAGCAGAATCCAATAGACAATCTCATTCAAGTGGTGTATACTATACAAGAGAACATATGCAGCAGTAATCAGAGAATGCGTTTAAAACAGGGTGGAGAGAATGAGATTTAAGAGGATTAACATGGACACGGTGCGCTGCATCGTATCGGAGACAGAATTGATGGAAAACGGCCTGCAGATGGATGATTTTTTACAAAACGACGGAAAGACAGAAGATTTTTTACGCAAGATCGTATCGATGGCAGAAGAGGAGGTCGGCTTTAAGGCACAGGGAGGCCCGTTATCCGTGCAGGTTGCGGTATTGCCGGAGCATTTGCTGGCATTGACATTTTCTGAGCGGCCGGACAATAATATCCTGAATATTTTACAGAATTTAAAATCGGCCGTGGACAGTCTGTCTGGCCTTGGCGGCAAGCTTGAGGAGAACGCGCAGGAGAACCAGGAGCCGGAAGAGGATCAGGATACGCTCGTGGAGGGCTGCGATAAGCGGCTGTACATACTGGAATTTCCGAATATGGATCAGATTATTACTTATGCAAAATCAATCGTGCTGGAGGAGCCGGTAGTCAGCAGTATTTTCCGTGTACAGGAGCATGGAGCGAATCGGTATTATCTGTTGATCGAACGCAATGGCCTTGGAGATAAGGAAATCTGCAGGGTGATCAGCGCTTCGGTAGAATTTATGAAGGACGCTTCGGCTGATATGCATAAAGCGGCTTATCTGGCGGAGCATGGTACCTGCGTGCTGCAAAAGGACGCGTTGGAGGTTTTGCAGAAGCTATAAGAGCTAAGAAATGCAAGCGGCGCACATAGAAAAGCGCTCTACGGGAGATTACTCCTGTAGGGCGCTTTTTACAGCATCATTTCTACTTGTTTTCACAGTCTGAATGCAGTATAATGGTTATTAATAGACTTTTATGCAACGTGAATTTCAATACAAGGAGGATAACAGTTCATGTACCATTGTCAAATACGCTTTTATTTGTCAGGCGGTCCGTGCAGAGCATTTGATCTTATAAAAGAAATTACACCATACGAACATTTTACGCATCAGTATGTCGAGGGCGGCAGTCAGGATTCAGCTGCGGCAGCGGAGGCTGACGTAATTGTAGCGCAGCTTGCGGATACAGACGCTCCTGCGGCGGTGCGTACGCTTTTAAAGGGAAAAAAGGAAAAGACGCAAATGCTTGTAATCGTCAGGCAAGACCAGATAGACAGCCTGACAGAATATTTACCAGAGCTTACCGATATCTGGACAGAGCCGATGTCAGAAACGCAAATTCGGTTCCGCTATGAAAGATGGCGGCAGAACTATAAAATGAGCAAGGATTTCTGGGAAACGGAGCATTTCTTAGAGATGACGATCAATAATGTGCCAAATCTGGTCTGGTATAAGGATAAAAACGGCATTCATGAAAAAGTGAATGATAGCTTCTGCCGTACGGTAAATAAGACGAAGGAGCAGGTAGAAGGACGTGGACACGCTTATATCTGGGATGTGGAGCATGACGATCCGGCGTGTATTGAATCGGAGCGGGAGGTTATGAGCAGCCAAAGTACTTGTATTTCGGAAGAACTGGTACAGACTGGAGTCGGTACGCGTACTTTGATGACTTATAAATCACCGCTTTATGATCTGGATGGAAGCGTAATGGGAACGGTTGGCGTGGCAATCGACGTGACAAAGGAGCGGGTATACGAGCAGGAGATCGTGCGTAAGAACCAGACGCTTGAGAAAATATTTACAACGATTGACTGCGGTGTGATCCGCCATACCTCGGATGGAAACCGTGTTCTGAGCATCAACCGGGCGGCGCTTAAGATTTTGGGATATGATTCGCAGGAGGAGATGGAGGCAGACGGATTTCAGACCGTCGCAGGAACGATCGTGCCGGAGGATAAAGAGCGTTTCTGCAAGTGTATTGAGAGTTTGAAAAAGGAAGGCGACAGCGTCAGCACAGAGTACCGTGTACGGCATAAAAATGGGGAGATTCTGCATATAATGGGGAATGTCAAGCTGTTAAAGGAAAACGGGCAGATGTTTTACCAGCGGTTTTTACTTGATTGTACGGCACAAAAGCTTCAGGAACAGAAAAAAGAAAAACGACAGGCCGAGCTCGCGCAGGCGTTGACGGTGGATTATAATATTGTCTGCTTTTTCAATCTGGTTACGGGCAAGGGTATCTTGATCCGCGGCGATGAGACAGAGCAGAAAGCGTTTACGGCAGATGAAAATGGCAATATTTTCTTTGAAGAAGGTATGGAGTATTACATACAAAATGAGGTGTATGAAGAGGATAAAAATAAGCTGCGAAAGTTCTGTCAGGTGGATGACCTGCGGCAAATGCTGGGGCAGCAGAGAGTACAGCATATCAATTACCGTGCGTTGATCGGCGGCGAGGTTGTGTATCACCAGTTAAAGGCGGTGCGTGCGGGCAGTTGGAATAACCAGTGCGGTATGGTCATCGGTATGCGCAGCGTGGATGTGGAGATCCGCAGGGAGATGGAGCAGAAAAATCTGCTGGAAAACGCTCTCCTGCAGGCAAACCGGGCGAGTAAGGCGAAAAGTATTTTTTTATCCAATATGTCGCATGATATCCGTACACCGATGAATGCGATCGTCGGATTTACGGCGCTTGCAATGGCGCATATGGATCAAAAGGATCAGGTGGAGGAATATCTGAAAAAGATCATGACATCGGGCAACCATTTGCTGAGCCTGATCAATGATGTGCTGGATATGAGCCGTATTGAAAGCGGTAAAATGCACTTGGATGAAAAGCCGTGCTCCCTGCCGGATATTCTGCATAGCTTGCGCAATATCCTGCAGGCGGATATTCATTCAAAGCGGCTGGATCTGTATATGGATGCCGTGGATATTTTGGACGAGGAGATCTGCTGTGACAAGCTGCGCTTGAACCAGGTGTTGCTGAATCTTTTGGGAAACGCGGTCAAGTATACGCCTGCAGGCGGTATGATCACGATGCGGATTACCGAAAAGACCGGCGCTGCGCCAGGTTTTGCCGATTATGAATTTACGATCCGGGATACTGGAGTCGGTATGAGCGAGGAATTTGTGGCGCATATTTTTGAACCGTTTGAACGAGAACGGAATACGACGATCAGCGGCATACAAGGAACGGGCCTTGGTATGGCGATCACGAAAAATATCGTAGATCTGATGAATGGTACGATCGCGGTAAAAAGCGAGCTTGGCAAGGGGACAGAGGTGACGGTCAGCTTTACGTTCCGCCTTTACAGCGGAAATAAGCAGCCGCAGGATATTCCAAAGCTCCAAGGCTGCCGGGCGCTTGTTATTGACGATGATTTTAATACGTGTGACAGCGTGACCTATATGCTGGGTCAGATCGGTATGCGCGCCGAGTGGACGCTTTCTGGAAAGGAAGCGCTGCTGCGTACGCACCAGGCAGTTACAAGAGGAGATATTTATACGGTCTATGTGATTGATTGGATGCTGCCGGATATAAATGGTATTGAGGTTGCGCGGAGAATCCGTAAGGAAATGGGAGATGAGGTGCCGATCATCCTGCTGACGGCGTATGACTGGCTGGATATCGAGGATGAGGCAAAGGAAGCCGGTATCTCGGCATTTTGCAGTAAGCCGCTGTTTTTGTCGGAGCTTCGGGGGTGTCTGCACTCGATTGTGGAGACGGAGGAGTCTGCGGGCGTGCAAGGTATCCAGAAGCAGGAAAGGCAGCATACCGGCCGGATCCTGTTGGCTGAGGATAATGAGATCAATCAGGAGATCGCAGCCGCGATTTTGGGAGATGCAGGATTTACGATAGAAATCGCCAGAAACGGACAGATTGCAGTAGATATGCTGAAAAAATCCAGTCCGGAGTATTATTGTCTTGTATTGATGGATGTCCAAATGCCTGTTATGGATGGCTATGAGGCAACAAAGGCTATCCGTAAGCTGGAGGATCAAACTCTTGCTCAGATACCGATCCTGGCAATGACAGCAAATGCGTTTGAAGAGGATAGACAGCAGGCGATCGAATGCGGGATGAACGGTCATTTGGCAAAACCGATCAATGTGGAGGAGCTGCTGGCAACATTGGACAGGATTCTGTCATAATAATAAGGTAAGCGCTTTATGAATTGTGATGTAGCAGCGAGGACTGTTGACATCTTCTTAAAAGGTATAGAGTTGATGATTTTAAAAAAAGAGAAGGAAAAGAAAAAATATGGGGTTAGCGTGGTTTTCATAGCAAATATTCTGATTGTATTCTGTATTTTGGGGAGTGTCGTTTATTCAGTGGAACGGACGATCTCCATGCAGATGTCAGAGGCTGCGGTTGAAAGCTTGAGCGAGAGCCTGGAGCTGCTGAAAGGGACGATTGAAGCAATCCTTTATAAAGAAGCGGAATTTCAAAGTATGCTGGCGGAAGAAATTTCTTTGATGGAAGAGCCGGAGGAATTTTTTCGCTCGGAACATAACAATAAGACAATGGTAAAGCTTGCGTTCATTCCGCGAGGGCAGAAAAAGGGCATATCCAGTACGGGAGAGGAGTTTACGGAGGACAGTCTGGACTTTTCATCGGGCAATCTGATCGAAGGGCTTCCAGTTTCTGAAGCGTATGTCAACGATATGGGTACATGGGCATACACGATGAAATGCCCGGTTGTAAAGGATGGCAGGGAAACGGCGTCTTTTTATGTAGAATATATTTTTGATACGTTCGATGATGCGCTTCCGGAAAAGTTTTATAATAGCAACGCGCTTTTGTACATTATGGATTCCAAAAGCGAGCGGTTTGTATTAAAGCCAAAGGGTGTGGGCGAGCGGGAAGCGGGAAGCCTGGATTTGCAGGATTTTTATCGGGCGAACCGGATCCTTGAGCCGGAGATTCAAAAAGAAGTGGCGGATGGCATTCAAAGAGGAAAGGATCTGATGTTTTATCATGATGTCCGTGGAAAAGAATCACTGATCTATATGTGGTCGGTCAGCGACGCCTCTTTGTATCTGATCGGGTACGTGCCAGTTGCGGCGATCCAAAAGGAAGGAGACGCGGTAAATCAAAATATTTTTATCGTTATTTTTGTGACGCTGGCGGCGTTTGTCATCTGTTGTATTTTATATTATGTAAGCCAGCGGCTAAAGACGAGAATGTATCGGGAACGGGAAAAAGAGCGTGAGGTCCACAATAAGCAGCTGACGGAGGCGCTGCAGGCAGCACAGATTGCGAGCAAGTCAAAGACGATGTTTTTGTCCAATATGTCGCATGATATCCGAACGCCTATGAACGCGATCTTGGGTTTTACGATCCTGCTTGCTAAGGACGCGGAACATCCAGATAAGGTGCGAGAGTACACAAAAAAAATCACTTCTTCCGGCCGGCATTTGCTGAGCCTGATCAACGATGTCTTGGACGTTTCCAAGATTGAGAGCGGTAAGGTCGTACTTTCGCTTTCCGAGTTTACGCTGAACAATATGATCTCCTCCGTGGATGCGATCATTCGGCCAATGGCAAAGGCAAGAGGTCAGAAATTTGACGTTGTAGTGACCGGGATTCGTCATGAAAGCCTGATCGGGGATGAAACAAGGCTGAACCAGGTGCTTATCAATCTTTTGTCCAATGCCGTGAAGTATACGCAGGAGGGCGGTATGATCTGGCTGCGCCTGATAGGGCTTCCACAGCGATCCAGACAGTATGAGCATATCCGCATTGAGGTAGAGGACAACGGATACGGTATGACGCCGGAATATCTGGAGGTGATCTTTGACGCGTTTACGAGGGCGGAAAACAGCACAACGAACAAGGTGCAGGGAACCGGGCTTGGAATGGCAATCACAAAAAATATCATTGAGCTGATGGGCGGCACGATCGAGGTATCGAGCGAGGTCGGCTATGGCACGATATTTACTGCTGAGGTGGAGCTTCGCATACCGGATGAGACGGCACAAGAGGAGTTTTGGCTGGAAAACGGGATTGTCCATATCCTTGCGGTAGATGATGATAAGGATACGTGCGTAAATATCGAAATGCTAATGCGGGATGTCGGCGTGCAGACGGATTTTGTACTTAGTGGACAAGAGGCGGTTACAAGGGTAAAGCAGATGGCTGCTGATAAGGGGCATTACGATATTATTTTATTAGACTGGAAAATGCCAGTGATGGACGGCATTGAGACAGCAAAGCAGATACGTGCCGTGACGGTACAGCATATACCGATCCTATTTCTGACAGCTTGTGATTGGGAAGGGATTGAGGATGAAGCGTATGCGGCAGGCATTGATGGATTTTTGGCGAAGCCGTTTTTCGTATCGGCATTAAAAGAAAAAATACAGGAAATGCATACGAAGTGTGACCAAAAGCGGCAGGAGAATGAGCAGATCATAAACAGCCTGGAAGGACGGCATTTTCTGGTTGCGGAAGATAATGAGATTAATTCCGAGATCCTGCTGGAGCTGCTGCGCTTGGATGGTGCGGATGGTGAAGTGGCGGTAAATGGAAAGCTTGCGGTCGAATTGTTCCAGTCTGCGCCGCAGGGACATTTTGATGCGGTGCTGATGGATGTGCAGATGCCAGTGATGAATGGTTATGAGGCGACGAGGAATATCCGAGCGCTGGAGCGTGACGACGCGAAAACGATCCCGATCATCGCTATGACAGCAAACGCATTTGCGGAGGATGTAAAGGATGCCAGGGATGCAGGCATGGACGATCATATTGCAAAGCCAGTGGATATGGAGGTGATCCGCAGGACACTGGGAAAATATTTAGTTAATAGTTAGTGATAGAAAGGATCAGTCATGAAAAAGATATGGAAAAGGCTGTCGGTGCTGCTTTTGGCGGGAATGATGGTTTGTACAGCTGCAGCTTGCGGCAGGGGAGGAAAACCAGACCTAAAGAAAAATCTGATTGATAATGACGAAGGTGAGCAAAGATCGGTCATCATGTTTGGCCCAATGGGAAAGGCAAATCTGGACGGAGAAAATACGCTGCGTACCGCGCAGGAGCGGACAGTCATTATGGCTGAAGAAGCGCTTGGGATCGTAGTTGATTATAATACGTATACGGCGCAGGATTACCAAGAGAAAACGTACGATGATGTATGTATTGAGCGCGCACGCAGCGGGCTGGATGATTTTTATTTATTAAATCCGGATGTGATCAAGCTGCTTGGCGAGGAGGGTGTGCTGGCGGACTTATCCGGTCTTGAAGCTGCGAAAAATCTGCGCGAGGTGGTAAAAACCGCGAATACCGTTGACGGCAAGCTGGTTGCAATACCGCAGGAAATTGTGGCTTACGGGCTGTTTGTAAACAAAGACCTGTTTGATAAATATGATCTGGAGCTGCCGGAAAAGCCAGAGGAGCTGCTGGAATGCTGCAGGGTCTTTCAAGAAAACGGCTTTGCAACACCGATCGGCGCAAATCGCTGGTGGCTGGAAAATTTTGTACTTTCGCAGGGCTTTGCAGAATTATATAATGGCGGCAATACCCAGGAGGAAATTGATGCGATCAACAGCGGTGAGGCGAAGCTAAGTGATTATATGCGGCCGGGCTTTGTGTATTTGCAGGAAATGATCGACAAGGGGTATATAGACGCGAAAACGGCTTATATGAATGAAGCCATCGATGGAGAAGGACCTGATTTTAAGGCACAGAAAACGCCGATCGTGATGGCGTATTGGGGCGCGGCTAATGCGGAATCTTCTTATGGAAACGTGGATTTTAATCTGCAGGTGATCGGCTTTCCAACGAGCATGGGCCAGATGCCGGTAGTGCCGATGACCGGTTACGGTGTCGTTGCAGCGTCAGAAAATAAAAAAGAAGCTATGGACGTTTTAGATAAGATGGTTTCGGATGAGGCGCTTTCTTTGTATATGGAAACGAATCAAGTGATCTCACCGTCAAAAAATCTGGAGGTTGACTGCAGGGACGCATTAAAGCCGTTGAACGACCGAATCAATGAAGGGGTCTATGTGCTTGGATCGAACGCGAGCCTGAAGGTGGAACAATGGGGAAATACGTGCTTGATCGTGCGGGAGCTGTTAAGCGGGGCCACCGTGGAGGAATGCATGGCAATGTTTGACAAGCTGCAGGAGGAAAGCTTGAAATAATCTCAGATTGTGCTGGAAGGGGTGATGATATGCTAATGACAGAAAAAGAGCTGAATTGCCATTTACTGGATCTGCTGGATCTGATAGACGATATACAGGAAGCGGCGGAGACAGACCAGGCGGAAACAGTGCTTAGGCTGCTGGCTAAGAAAAGGAAGCAGATTAATCGCAAGCTTTACCAGAAGCCGCCCTTATTATCAGAAGAATGATAGTTGATAGGAATTGTGTGATAGCGGCTGCTGTAAGGCAAGCCGCTATCACAGCTGTTGGACGGGAATGCTCAAGCCTGAACGCAGCATACAAAATATCCCGCTTCTGTACGAAACAGCAGGCTGACGGCAGGGCAGGCATTTAAGAACAGCTTTTGCATGATCTCGTACGAAATGATATTTTCTTTTTCCAGCTTGCAGGCGTCCGCATAGACGAACTGCTGGCTGAGATTTTTCATGATCGATTCGGAAAGCAGCTGGACTGCGGAAAGAGCCATTTTATCCACTTTTTTTACATGAGCGCCCATCATTTCACTGACTGCGGTAAGTACGAGCGGTTCTTCAAAGCCAAGATAGGCGCGTACTGGCTTTCCTTTTTCAGTCCGATAGGAGAGGCGGCAGAATACCATGCTTCCTAAATCTTCTCCGCTGTAATGCTCGCTGGCGGTCTGTGCGTCTAATCCAAGAATGGTTTTTAAGATCCCGATGACGGATTCGCATAAGGCAGCGATCTCGTTTTCTGGGCGGCTGGTCATACGCGGCATCGGCACTTTTCCAGTGATAGCGCGGTCTTCACTCATAATGTGCTGGGTGATCCAGGCCATACAGACTCCCATAAAATGCTGGACGCTTTCGATGGAGTAATCGGTTTCCAACACTTCTTTTTCCAGGACAGGGAGTGTCTTGTCACGTAAGTTGTCATGTAAGCGCTTATGCATCTCATATCTGTGATATTGGATGGAGCGCATATACTCTTCTTCTTCTGAAAAATGCTTTAACGTATAGTTTTTGAAATATTTGATCCCTTCTTGGCAGAGCAGCTTGTAGTTTTCCGGATTTTCCTGCAGCTTTACCATCCGGCGCATAACGGAAAACAGCTTTTTATGCGCGTTGTCAACCAATTCTACGCCAATATTTAGGCGGTCATTCCATTCCATAATGGTCATTTTATTAGTCCCTTTCTTTATGTAGTTTTTAACAGCGCCTACCGGCAGGGCTGTTACCAGATTTCTTCCATTATATCCAACAGATATCTGTTTGTCTATGGATTTGTGGACAATGCATGAGTTTTATCTTTATCGAAACGGCTGTAAATAGTGTAAGATTTCGCGGATTGGATACGAATTGTAAGGTGTAAGGAACAATTTGAAGTGCCACAGAGGAGGAAAAATGATGAAAGCGGATCAAACAAATTTTGTGAGCCTTATCCGCAGGGGCAGGGAGGAAGGCATCCTGTATGTGATCGATGTGTATGGCGCGTATCTGCAGGCGATTGTTCGGCGCAGGCTGTTTTCCGTGCCGTATTTGGTGGATGACTGCATGAATGATATTTTTTTCGGTATCTGGAAAAATATTGACAGCTTCGATGAAGCAAAGGGCAGCTTTCAAGGTTGGGCAGCAGCCGTGGCAAGGCTCAAAGCGATCGATTATCTGCGCAGGGCCGCAAGGGATCTCAAAACGGTGAGTCTGGATGAACTGGAATGGGAACTTCCGCAGGAGGATGCCGCGCTTGCGGCTATACTTGAGCGGGAATTATCCGGGGAGTTAAAGGAGCTGTTATCGAATCTGAACGAAAAGGACCAGGAGCTGTTTTGGCGGGTTTACGCGGAGCAGGAGGAGCCGGAGCAGGCCGGGGCTAGGCTGGGGATTACAAAAAACAATGTCTATGTACGGCTTTTTAGAGGGAAAAAGAAGCTGCGGAAGCTTGCGGAACAAAGAAAGGAGATAGGAAGATGGGATTGAGTCGAAAAAAAGGAAAAAAACAGGAAAAAACAAGGAACGAAAGAAGCAGGGAAGCGCAGCTGTACACGCTGGCGGGACTGGTGCAGGAAACGGAGCCTGTCTGGGAGACGGCAGATGATGGGAATCTGAACAAGCTGGATAATACGACAAAAATGAAATATAAACAGTCCGTGCTTGCATCTATCCGCATGGAAAAGCGTGCTGTTGTAAAAAAACGGCTGCGGGTGGCAGCAGCCTGCGCCGCAGTACTGGTTGCTGCAACAGGGATTTTTCACGAGGAGGTACGCGCCGCAATCAGCCGTATCAGCTACAGCCTGAGCGAAGCGTTGGGACTGCAGAGCGACCTGGCCGGATACAAGGAGGTGCTTCATACATCTGTCAGCGCTGGAGGCTATATTGTGACGCTGGAGGAAGCGGCGGCAGCGCCGGAGAAGCTGGCGCTCAGCTATGCAGTCCGGCGTGAGGACGGGCGGCGTATGCTGTATGGCTTTGAAAACGAGTTTTTTGAGGGACCGGGTACGTGCTTTGATGTGGATTACCAGCTTTTTATCAATGGGGTAAAGGCTTCCAGAGCTATGATGAGCCAAAATCATTTTCTGGATGAGGAAGAAAAGCTATTGGGTGGGCAGGTTACTTTTGATCTGAACGGCTGGGAGCTTTCCTGTGAAAACAAATTTGATTTTCGGATCAAAGGCGCAAAAGCAAGCTGGAGCTTTCAGTTTCGGGCAGATGGTTCGCAGATGTATGCTGATACAAAGCGTATGGACCTGGGATATCGTTATTTTTTACCAAATGGCGCTTCGATCACTTTGGATGAGCTGCGGATCAATGCATTGGAGCAGAGTATTATCTGCCATGAGTCTGAAATCGGCGCAACGGAGCCGTATGCTATGATCCTGCGGGCACGTGATGAGCAGGGCAGGACAGCAGAGTTTTATCCAAATGGATTTAACGATGGACTTGCATTTTTAATGATAGCGGATGGAGGCAAAGGCTTTTGCATAGATGCGAAAACGGCGGAAGTTACGCTGTATTTGGCGGAATTTGTGGACGTTGGGCCAGAAACGGAGCAAGGACAGTTATCAAAAGCAGAGGAGGAATTTATAGTACCACCTGTGGCAGTATCCGAAGCAGCGGACGCGGGAACGAACGGCAAAAACAGTACGGAAGCGGGTAAGAGCGTGGTATGGGAGCTGACAAGACTGCAGTAGTTCCATTTTTTCGGGCAGTATATGACAAAAATGAGTAATAGATTAACAGTTTCTTGTAGTCTATATTATCTTGCCTTAAAGTATGAAATAATTGACATTTAGAATAAAATATATTATACTTTCTACTTGAGCAATCCTGCATCCTATACCATAAAGCGTTTTCGCAGCCAATGGACGGAAGCGGCTCAACTGCCTTCTGTTTTTCGCTTTTATTTTGGTATGCTTACTGGTATAATGAAAAGAGCGCAAGCGCTGTATGCTTATGCAGCAGTTTGCCGCAGGTTGCATCATAATATGATATTCCAAGAAATAAGAAAGGACAAATAGTATGGAACTTCAAATGAAAGATGTCCGCAAGAGCTTTGGAGAAAAAGAGGTTTTAAAAGGGATTTCGTTTCGAGCCGTCAGCGGCAAGGCATTTGGGCTGCTCGGCAGAAACGGTGCCGGAAAAACGACGTCGATCCGTATTTTGATGGATGTATTTCCAGCTGACAGCGGAGAAATCATGTTTTCCAATGCTCCGGTCGATTACAAAAAAGTGCAGTTCGGTTATTTGCCGGAGGAGCGTGGTCTGTATCCGAAAAAAAAGATTATCGATCAGCTCGTTTATTTCGCAAAGCTCAAGGGCATGGACCAGCGCAGCGCCGTGCAGTCGGCGGATTACTGGCTAAAGCGCCTGGATATGGCGCAGCATCGGAATAAGCGTTTGGATACCTTGTCAAAGGGCAACCAGCAGAAAATCCAGCTGATTACTGCTCTTGCGCATAATCCGCAGGTTGTGATACTGGATGAACCGTTTTCCGGCCTGGATCCGGTCAATGCGATGCTGCTTAAGGATGTTGTGAAAGAAGAGATCGCAAAAGGCAAGATTGTGTTGTTTTCCAGTCATCAGATGAGCTATATCGAGGAATTTTGCGATAATATTGCGATCTTAAACGGCGGAAGAGTCGTACTGTCGGGAGATCTGCGTGAGATCAAGCATAATTATCCGCGCAACCGGCTTGTCATACGCTCAGAGCAGAGCCAGCAGATCGCTGCGGACTTTGGTCCGGCGTGCTCGGTCAGTGGGGATGGCTCTCTGCTGCTTACGCTTTCGGAGCCAGGTGAGAAGCGGCAGGTGATGCGTCAGCTGACGGAAGCTTATGATGTGGATGAGATCAAAGTATTTGAGCCGTCGCTGAATGATATTTTTGTAGAATATACCGAACAACAGGCGTAGTGCCGGAAAGGAAGCGCAATTATGACAGAAAACAAAACACAGCAGCCGACAGTCACACAAAGCTCCGGTATGCGGCAGTTTGGGACGATCCTGGGCTTTGAGTTAAAAGGCTGCCTGACGAATAAAACAAGTATCGGCCTGACTGCAGCCTTGATCGCGATCATTGTGGCCGTGACGTTTTTCCCGCGTATTTTAGAGCTGGTAAATGGAGGGGGAAGTAAGGAACCGGACAATTCTGTGGTTGTATCGCAGGAGGAAGATGCTTCGAGCGGCAGCGTTTCGGATGGCAGTCGGCCAGTCATGCTGATCCGTGCGGATTCTGCGGAAAATGGCCAGATGATCATGGAAAGCTTTCCGCTATCCTTTCCTGGATATCAGGTGATGCTTACAGAGCAGACGGATGAGGAGATCAAACAGCAAATTCTTGCAGAAGAAGCGGAATGCGCGTTTGTCATGGATAGCCTGACATCGTATCATTATCTGGTCAAAGATCTGTCGATCCAGGATCAGAAAACCGTGATTGCTGACGAGACTTTGCAAAATATGTGCAGCATGAATGCTATGGTGCGTGCGGGCATGACGCCGGAGGAAGCTGCATCCGCCCTTGCTGTGCAGATTGAACATGAAACGGTCAATCTGGGAAAGGATCAGGTACAGAATTTCTTTTATACTTATATTATGATTTTTGCGTTGTACATTGTAATCCTGCTGTATGGGCAGCTGATCACAACGAATGTGGCGACGGAGAAAAGCTCGCGGGCCATGGAGCTTTTGATCACGAGTGCGAAGCCAGCCAGCATGATGTTTGGCAAGGTCATTGCATCATGTCTGGCAGGGCTGACGCAGCTGGTTCTCATTTTTGGCTCCGCGCTGCTGTGCTTCCGCATGAACGAGCAGTATTGGGGTGACAACCAGCTGATAGCCTCCATTTTTGATATGCCGGTCTGGCTGGTTGGGTATATGCTTGTATTTTTTGTACTTGGATTTTTGATTTATGCCTTTTTATACGGAGCGATCGGCTCAACGGTTTCCAAGCTGGAGGATGTCAATACGGCTGTCATGCCGGTTACGATCTTGTTTATCGTCGCCTTTTTTATAACGATGATGGCACTTGGAAATGGAACGGTGGACAGCACTTTGATGAAAATAAGCTCCTATGTGCCGTTTACGTCTCCGATGGCGATGTTTACGCGTTTGGCGATGAGTACGGTGTCTGTATATGAAATAGCGGCTTCAATCGCGATCCTGATCGTGTCGGTTATTATCATTGGCATAGCCTCCGCAAAAATTTACCGCGTTGGCGTATTGCTGTATGGGACAAAGATGAAGCTAGGCTCAATCTTAAAAGCGATCAAGAAGGCTTGAAATAAAAAATAGGGCTTCTCGTAGTAAACGGCAGGCGGCTTCCACTGGGAAGCAGATAGGCGTGTTCCTGTTTTACGCTTAAGCTGCTTTCGATGAAGCCGTCTGTAATAATAAGAATCGGTCCGTTTTGGGGAAAATCTTCAGCCTGTTCGAGCAGACGGACGGCAGGCTGGAGGACAGTACCGCCGCGGCCTTTTACCTGTACCCGTCCGGCAATGTCCTCGACGGATAGATAGCCAGCATCATAAGCGGCGGCGTCGCAGAATACGACTCTTGCGTATGGTACCTCCTTTGCCGCTGCATAGCTGGCGATAGAGCCGAGCGCCATACCGAGCTGCTTTGGCTCCATGGAGCCGGATGTATCGATAATAACGCCGAATGTGCGGTTATGTTCTAAAATCTCAGCAGGCACATACAAAGGCCTTGGGATATCCGGACTGGATGCTTGTCTGCGGCTTGGCCTGGCATAAGTCCGGTGTTTTTCCAGCGGAGCGAAATGCAGATCAAACCATTCTGCCAGCTGCACGTCCCATGGAATGACAGGCATGGACAAGGCGCGGATCTCTTCGATCAGGCCAGCAGGGAGAAAGCCGCGGTTATGCGATTGGTGAAATTCAAGTCCTTGCTGCAGCGCTTCTTGCAAGAAATCATCCAGGCTGACGGCGCCTGTACGGTATTTGGATAAGGAGCCGTGTTTCGATGGTCCGCCAGTGTCAAGGATATCCCCATGTCCGTTTCCATGGAAGGTATCCAGGCTTTTATATTTGCGCATATCAGATAAGATCCGGTCATAAACGGATTCTGCGGACACTCCTCTTAGACTTTCATCATACAGCAGCCCATCTGTAGGCATTTCTCCAAGCTGCATCTCATGAAGCCATCCATTGATGACAAAATCACACGCAATATTCCATAAATAAGCGTTTCTTCCGATGCTGCGTTCGTTGTGCTTTAACCCGGCATGGAGATATTCATGCGCCAGCACGAACCGCCATTGGTTCTGGTTGTATTTGCAGGCAGGGTTGATGTAGATTTCCTGTGAAGATACGTCGATCGCGGCAATCCGGATCTCATTTTGATAACAGCATCGATAATCCTCGATGATACGAAAATGTGACGCAATGCCGCCAAGCAGCGGATAATGGTCGATAAACCAGCGGGCAGCTTTTGCAGCGGGCGTGTTGGAAAAGTGCTGCTTTTCGTGTCCGCCGGATGTTGTCACGGCGTCGGAGACACATTCTGCCAGATGGCAGGCAAAGCAGGAGGCAAAATGGTTGTATTCTCCGTTTGCAGTATCGTATGTCAACGGATGGGAGAGGCCGGACATATCGCACTGGTCTGGAGCAGCGGTACCAAAATACTGTATACTGGCGCCCGCATGGTGCTCTGTTAGGTATTCATATAGCTGCAGCTCTGTTTTCAAGTTGCCGGGCAGCGGAAATGTGCGAAGGTCCATCAGAGGCTCTCCGGTTTTTAGATCCGCCAAGAAACGGTCAACATAAATGTCGCAGGCTTCGTTCCATAAAAACGGCTGGAAGGAGACGGTACGTTTCGTCGTACCGTCTGAAAGCTGCTTCTCATAGGAAGGCATATTTACTGCGTCGAAATGCCCAAAAGCGAGGTGCAGCAGACAATGGGCGATGATATACAGCCATTGCTTTGCAGGCAGAAAAATATCTTGGTTGACATAAATGTGCCCTTGGCTGTCTACGACAGCTGGAGTTTTTGCACCAAGACGCTGCTTGCTCTGCGGGATGATCTCTCCATCCAGCCCGCCAAAAAGCGGGGAACTGCGTATTAGGCCGATGCCTGCCAGCAGGCTTTCAGCGGATGCGGACAGCTTTTTCTGGTTCGGATTCTTCCTGTTTTTATGTGTGTGGGTTTTTCTGCTCATAGCTACGCACCTGCCTTATCCCGGATGGCAAGCCTTGGCAGGTCGCGGATGATCTCGATCAAAAACCAGTCCGGCAGCGTGCCGCTTTCATCAGAAGCTACGATCAGCTGTGCGATTTCATTGCTGATGGCGGATAAATCCTTGATCAGCGCCTTTGCCCGGTGGACGAGGAATTTTGTTTCGCCGCCGATATGACACTTGTCTTTTGGAAGCTCGTGGATCAGCTGGCCACGAAACGACTGGGCGAGAAAATACAAAACGTCCCGCTCTTGCGGCTTGGAAGGCCAGCGTTTCTCACCTTTGATGATGTCCGCGAGCAGGTGGGTATTGCCAAGCTGCTTGGTATAGGCAAGGAACATCCCGGCGTGATTTGCCGAAATACAGCCATAGACAAGCATTTTTAAATATGCGTCGGACAGCTCCTTTTTTCCCGCGCCTGATTCTATAAGCGCATCGCTTAGCATATGCCATGACCGCGGTGTGGAGTAAGGCTGTTCCGTTTTCGGGGGCTCGCAAAACAGATGATCCGGACGGTTTGTGATATAATCCGTTATCCACGGATGGAGCTGGTTTTCATAGGCCCATTCCAGCCATTGCTTCGGGTCTGCTTTTAGCTGGACATGGAACATCCGGTTGACCAATGCGGATGACATCGTTTTTACAATAGCGCTGTCCTGCGCCCGGTTGCCTGCTCCGATGACGATGCTTCCTTGCGGCAGATGATATTCGCCGATGCGCTTTTCGTGGATCAGACTGTAAAATGCCTTCTGCACTTCCTGCGAGCAGGCGTTCAGCTCATCCAGAAAAAGTACATATGGCTCTTTGCGTGCGATCATTTTGGGTGGGAGAAATTCAGAGGTATCGCCCTTGATCTGTGGAATGCCAATAATATCCTCCGGGGCCAGCTGGCTGCCCAATAAGGAAACGCATGGAAGTCCGACATCCTTTGCGAAACGCTCTACAAGCGCAGATTTGCCGATGCCAGGCGCACCCCAGATAAATACGGGCCGCACAGGCGCGATCGTTAATAAAAGCTCAGAAAGGTCTGACTGAGAGATAGTAATAGGTAAATTCATATAAGTTCAATCCTCCATGATTGCCGAAAGCCTAGTGTGGTGACCCGCTGGTATGTAAAAGAGCGCACAAAATAAAGCCTCGGTAAAAATGGGTACTGGTGTCTCGCGAAGAAAAACAACTTACAATAGCAGGCTGTTTATAGAATGATCTTTCCATTTGATCGGGACAACCAGACCCTTGCTGGTATCAATAGCTGCAGTTTTGATCGTAGTGATAGAATTTGTCATGATTGTCCTCCTTTCGAATATGGGTGAATTGGTTTCAGTAGTTTTTATATCGGTCAGTTTTCTTTTTTTATGTAGAGGATTTTGTAAATTTAAGAAATTTAAGAAATTATGAAATTATCTTGACTTTTTTACAACATGGGACTATAATGGCAAAAATAAATACAATTTCATATGGGATAGTAAAGGTTTCGACAGGGGTTTTAAAGCTGGAGAAGCGAGCCGCAGGAGATGCGTCAACTCTCAAAATTAAAATTAAACGCTAACGATAATTTAGCATACGCTGCCTAGTTGCAGCTGTCTGATCTAGTGCACCTACACATTAGAACCCAGGCATCGACGATGTAGGAAACGATGCATATTAAGCTTTGCGTATGCAGGCGTATGATGAAGCTACTGAAACGGCAACCGTGTCTGTGCGGGTGCCGCAGAGGGAATGTTAAATCATAGACTACGCTCGTAGAAGTACAGTGGAGGGATCTTTGGACACGGGTTCGATTCCCGTCTATTCCACTTCTAGTAAGGCAGGGAGTCTTGTATGATCAATGCTTTCCGGCCTTACTCTTGGAAAAACCAGGCTTTCGCCGTATCTTTCAACATAGTTTCAGGGATTTTTTGGATTTTATTAAGAAAATATAGATTGTATGTTCCGTTTATCTATGATAGAATAATGACACTATTTTCCTGTTTTTTACAGATTTATAATAACAGGAAGCACGCAAAATGCCGTACAGGCTGAGCTACTATAAAAATAGGAAGGAACAAGATCATGAAAAAACGATTAGCAGCGGCTTTGCTGTCCGCCTGTCTGGCGCTTGGGCCATGTGCGGGCTATGCCGCGCCGGTGTACGGTGCGCAGCAAAATGCCGTACAGACAAAGGAACAAGGATCCGAAGGGATATTGGAGGTAGAGGCTGTATCCGCACAGCTGTTTCCCTATGAAGGGGAGGTGACGGTAGAGGTCAGCGGAGAAAACGGCGTGCAGAAAAGCCAGAAGCTTACAATGACAAAGGGCGCGTCAGAAACCGCGGTGCTGCAGGTTCCGCAGGGCGCTTATACGGTCAGTATCCGGGCAGAAAAGTTTGCTGCCTATACACAGTCTGTCCAGGTGGAAGCGGGCTGGACGCATAAAATAAAGGTCTGCTCTGCCAGAATACAAAATGGAGACAGTGCGGCGCCGGGCTGGCTGCGTCCGGGGGATGTGGATGGTGACGGTGATATCGACAAAGAAGATTCCAAGCTGATGACAGCCGCGATGCGGGAAAAGCAGGATGATGCCGCTTATGATGTCAATGGCGACGGCAAGGTGGATCTGGCAGATCTAGATGCACTTGTGCAAAGTATGGATAAGAAGCAGGAATCGTCTGTGGAAAAGCTTTGGACAGTATCCGGCGCGGATGCACAGACAGAAAACGGGACGGTGCTGGAAGGTGCCGCAGGTTTTGATGCGTTGTTTACGCAGGAAGGCAGCGTTAAGCTGAAAAATCAAAACGGCGGGGAGATTTCACAGCAAAACCCTGTGGAATTTTCGGTTACGCTGGCTGGTGAAAATGCACAATCGGCTCCAGTGATAGGCGGTATGACTATTCAGGCGCCGCTTGTGCTGGAAGATGCCGCTGATGGGAATACACAAAGCCAGATTGCAGAAGGATCGGCGGATATCGTATATACAGACGATCAAGGCCAGGAACAGACCTTGTCGCTGGATCTTCGTGGAAATAAGCAGGCTGCGCTTGCGTCGTTTGCCTTAAGGGCGAACAGCCCGTCAGTCCAGACCGAGTCTGACGGCTCCCTGGTACTTGATTTTGGTGGTCAGATCGCGGTAAAGCGGGTGACGATTCATATTACTGGGACGACGAAAAAAGAGCAGAAGCTTGTGGAAATCGCAAGAGTGACGTTTGTCAATGATATGGAAAACCGTATTCCGGCTCCGCAGCTTGACATTCCGTCGATCACCGCGATCACGCCAGGCAGCAAAATGCTGACGGCGGCATGGAGCGCGCAGAAAAATATTACTGGATATGAACTGTATATTTCCGGGCCGGTCAAAAACCAGAGCCAGCCGGAAACACAGATCATCGCGGTATCCGATACGTCATACGACGTTTCATCGATCAATCAGAAAAACCTTGTAAATTATAAGGAATATACGCTCAAAGTGCGATCGGTAAACGGGGATTGGAAAAGTCCATGGTCAGAGGCAAAAACTGCAAAGCCGCTCCCGCAGGCAATACCGGCAGCACCAGACAATGTAACGGCTTCGGGCGGCTACCGTTCGGTGACGGTTTCATGGAAGGATATGGACGATTCTGATGGATATATGGTCTATTATAAAGAAAAAAGCGCGCAGGATTATGAGCCGGTTGTCTCAGGCTTTGTGCAGACAAAGGAAGGGGCAGATAGGCTGAGCGGGACAAGCTATACGATCCACGGCTTAAAGGAGCACGCATCCTATCTTGTCTATGTCATCAGCTGGAATGAATTTGGCTGGGGTCCGAAATCGCTTGTATCTGAGGCTGTGACCAGGTCGGAGGCGGTTCCGGTCCTGCCGTCGTTTGAGGTGCTGAATACGCCAAATGGCGTCGGAGAGGTGACGGCGCATATTAAAGACGCTGTGATCGGCGGCAGCAATGCCAGTATGGTAAACAGTGCCCTGGATAAAAACAAAAACAGCGGACTTGGACTGGTGGACAATGACTATGCGTCCTACTGGAGCAAGGTGGACTGGGAGGATGGCGTGCAGTATCCGGATGCGAACAAAGGCATGACGGTCACGCTGGATCAGGAATATCGGATGAATTATCTGACCTTTGCGGCAGCGGATCAAAAGTACGGCTTTGATACCGTCCGGGTGGAATACTGGAACCAGGCAGATCCGAAAAACGCAAAGTTTGCCGGCGCAAGGCTGCTGGAAAAGAAGGATATCAATGATAATCCGTATTATATTGTAAAGCTGGATGAAACGATCAAAGCAGATAAGGTCAAGCTGAGCATCGGGCGGACATTCGTGCGGGCAGAAATGAAAGTCGGAGAAATCCGTTTTTATCGTTATAACCCGTTGGAGGACGATATTATGGCCCTGTATACGGATGAAATGCATACGACGCTTCGGACGGATGTGACGCTGGATACGATCCAAGCGCTGGAGGCACGTCTGGAGCAGACAGATGCAGAAAGCGGCGAAAAGCATCCGCTGTACCAGGAGCTTGCGCTGGAGCTTCGTACAGCAAGGGAAATACTGACGACCGGGCTGGATGCTGCGCAGATCATACATCCGCAGATTACAGCGAAAAAGGATACGCATCTTGGATTTGGCGGTCTGAATGACTGGCAGCCGCTTGGAAAAGCGGTTTCTGCAGGAGAAACACTGCTCGTATATGTCGGACATCCGACGAAAAGGACTGGGGACGCGGCACAGCTGCAGCTGGTGTTTACACAGCACCATGCGGAATCCTCCGGCTTAGCACGTACGATGAACTTAAAGGTTGGCAGAAATATGATCACAGTTCCGCAGATCTCAGATAAACTGGATGAACGCGGCGGCCAGATTTACGCAGCATATACCGGAAACAGCGAATCGGACAAATATGCAATCCGTATCAGCGGCGGCGCCATCATTCCAGTACTGGATGTATACGGGAAATCCGCAGACGAGCGCGCGCAGGCGATCCGTGCTTATATACAGGCATTAGAAAGTCATACCGCTGCGCTGGAAACAGAGCATTCGAATATACATACAGGTACGAAAAACGTAGATGTTGCTTATGATGAGAAAAACTGCGTGTTAAATGCGACTGACATTTTAATGGAAAGGATGATGTATTCCCTTCCTGCGACACAGGTGCTTGCCGGAATCGGAAAGAATCTGAGTCTGGAGCAGAAAACAGAGCAGATGGACAAGTCTTTGCAGGCGATGGAGCAGATGATGCTGCTGTTTTACCAGCACAAGGGCTTGAGCGACGCGGCAGGTAAGGAAAAAGGAAACAATGCGCTGCCGTCACGTCACTTAAATATCCGGTATATGCGGATGTTTGCGGGAGCTTTTATGTACGCGGCAGGAAACCATATCGGTATTGAATGGGATTCTTCGACGCTTGCAGGCGCAGCTAAGAGCTGGGCTGGCTTTGGATGGGGTGTTTGTCATGAAATCGGCCATAATATCAACCAGGGCACTTATGCGGTTGCGGAGATCACCAATAATTATTTTGCGCAGCTGATGAAAAAGATTGCAGATGGTTCGACACGTTTTTCTTATGATAATGTGTATAAAAAAGTAACCTCCGGCACGATCGGACGCGCTTCTAACGTAGCTACGCAGCTGGCGCTGTATTGGCAGCTGTATCTTGCGTATGGCAATGAGAAAAATGACGGGCGCATTTATGACAGCTACGAGGAACAGTTTAACAATTTATTCTTTGCGAGAGTTGACACTTATTCCAGAAATCCGAGCATAGCGCCGCAGGGCGGAGTAGATCTAAGCGACGGCACAGACCAGAGCTTGATGCGTCTAGCTTGTGCGGCTGCACAGAAGAATCTGCTTGCGTTTTTTGAACGCTGGGGCATGGTGCCGGATGAGACGACGATTGCATACGCAAAAAAATTTGAAGAAGAAACAAAAGCTATTTATTATGGCACCGATCAGGTAAGAGATTACCGGATCGACCATAAAAGCGAGGAGCAGACAGATACAGTTCTTGACAAGGATGTCGTAACAGCAAAGGCGCAGGCGTCTTCTAATCAGGTTACGGTTACGATCGAGACGCAGCAGAAGCAGGATACGATCCTTGGATATGAAATTATCCGCAGTATGATAAGCAACGGGACAAAGCAGTCGAAGGTAGTTGGCTTCCAGCCGATCCAGACAGCTGCAAAGACCGTATTTACGGATTTCGTAAGTGCTGTAAATAACCGGGTGCTTTCCTATGAGGTGCGCGCGGTGGATATGTTCTTAAACTATTCCAATCCTGCTGACGCTGGCTCTGTAAAGATTGAGACAGAGGGAATTTTAGATAAATCAGGCTGGACGGCCGTTACGACTATGACTTCGGATGATGATACGGATACTCCTGTGGATATGGATCATCCGGACAGCGGTTATGACGAAGAGCAGCCGCATAAGGTAGCGCAGGCGAAGGAGGACAGCAGCTCGCGTCTTTTTGACAACGATACCTCGCCGCAGGGTACTTATCAGGAGACCGCGGACGGGGCACAGGAAACAGCGGTGATCACGATCGATATGCATAAAACTGAGGCGGTAACTGCGCTGAAATACCAAGGCAGCAAGGTGGATTCGCTGACGGTGGAGATCAGTATGGACGGCCAGGAATGGCAGGCTGTGAAAGAAGATAACGCCGGGCTGAAAAACGCGCAGGATTCTGTATATACAACCGTTTGGTTTGACGCTGTAAAAGAAGCGGAGCGGGAAAGCTGGATTGGTACTTATGATGCCAGATATGTCAGGCTGACATTGAAAAAATCTGGCCGGGCGGTTATTCAGGAAATTGCGCTGTGCGGTCCATCCGGGGACAATTTGGAATTTATGACTGCGGAAGATGGAAAACCAGCGGTTGGTGTATTAAAGGATGATTATCAGTACGGAACAAACGCTGACGATGTGATTCGCAAGGGTTCTTTGGTATTTACCGGAGTTTATAAGGGAAACCCAGCATATAACGTTGTTGTATTATATGACGACAAAGGAAATGTGATCGGTGCCAAGGGCAACGAGGTTCGTGCCGGACAGGTAATCTTTGCGCCAAATCCGAAAAACGGCCAGCTTGGTGAAACCTCCGAAGGAACTTGGGTATACTATGTAGAAGAAGGACAGTGGGAGGAATCCGCGCTTCATCAGCTTGGCGGCGTACGCGGCGAGCTGTTCCGTGTCGACGATGCAAAGACGATGGAAGCGGAGCGGATTGTCAGTGATACGCAGCTGATTAAAATACCGGAAGGCCCGCTGCCGGAAATCACATTGACAGGCAGCAGTAAGTAAGACAGGACAGCGATATTTGCGTAACAAGCTGGTTTGTGCGGCTTGTTGCGCGAAAGCTGTGATGATATGGAGGAAGAAATGAAAACGTGGATTCGAATGATTGCGGTATCGTTTTTTGTATTATTTTTACTGCCGCCGATTGCCGTCTTTGCAGCCGCGGGCGGTGAGCTTACGGCTGGGAACGGAACCGTTACGGTGGCTTTGCAAAAACCGTCAGAAGAAGCAGAGGAGATTCATGCGCTGCGGTTCTGGCTGAGCGTGTCCGTATTGGAAGGAGAGATTGCACAGCCGGAATTTCAATTTGCGGATACAAACTGGGAAGTCCAAAATCCGCAGGGCGTACGCAATGTCAAAGTGAGCGGACAGAACGGACAATATACAGTAGATGTGATCGTGTCCGGGAATCAAGGGCAGGATATTTTTGCAGAAGGCAAAGAAGCGGTCATTGGTTCGCTGAAATTAAACCCTTCCAGTCAGTCCTGGCGGGTGCAGGCAGCGTTTACAGGCGTATTGGCAGCAGATCAGGAGCCGGTACTGCGATATATCAGCAACAGCGGGTATTCCGTACAGACAACACAACTGTCTGGTGTCCGTCCGGTGGTCATCAGTCAATTTTCAGGTTCGTCCGGTTCGGATGCTTCAGGATATCCGGTAACACCAGGATATCCGGTAACGCCGGGGAATCCGGCTGATCCGTCACAGCCTGGCGGTACAGATCCGGTTGTTCCGAATGAGCCGGATCAGCCTGCCAAGCCAGATGGCTCCGGCTCAGAAACACCATCGGATGATGCGGCAGCCTTTAAAAAGCAGGCGGCTCCAAAGCTGAGCTTGTCTGCAAAGCATAAAAGCCGTAAGGTTACTTACAAGTGGAATCCGGTTGAAGGAGCGGACGGCTACCAGATATACCGTTATGAAGAGGATACAAAGCGTTATACACGTATCAAGACCATAGCGAACGCAGCGAAAACAGAATACGCTAAGGCGATGGAATATGCGACTGCGTATACGTTCCGCGTACGTGCCTTCCGTACAGAGAAGGACGGCACCCGTACGTATGGAACCTTTAGCCGTCTTGCAAGGGTGACGACGGCTCCGGCAAAAACAGGGAAGCTGACGCTGAAAAAAGGAAAGTCACAAAAGCTGTCTGCTTCCTGGGGGCTTGTAGAAGGAGCGGACGGCTATCAGATTTACCGAAGTACGAAGAAAAACGGCGCTTATACACGCATGAAGACCATTTCGAACGGTGAAAAGGGAAAATATTCCAAACTCACACAAAAAACAGGCAAGACGTATTATTATAAAGTCCGCGCTTATGTGACAGGAAGTGATGGAAAGCGGCTTTATGGGGCGTTTAGTACCATTCGCTCATGCAAGCTGTAATACTTTACGGCGGACATTCTTTTTTATCAGAACAGATGGAAGATCAGGAGAATCGTTATGCGCAAAATCATTCAGCCATGCGGCCTGCATTGCATCAAGATCCAGCAGCTTAGCGTGGAGATCGGCGGACAGGAAATATTAACGGACATCAATTTGCATATTCATTGTGGTACGTTAAATGCGGTCATTGGAAAAAATGGGGCAGGCAAATCCACACTTGTAAAGGCGATGCTTGGCGACCTGCCTTATTCCGGCAGTATCGAATTTAAGGACCGTGAGGACGGCAGGCTGCAGAAGTTAAAGATCGGATATGTCCCGCAGAATATTAATATTGAGCCGCATACGCCTGTCAGCGTTTATGACCTGATCGCCAGCTATCAGTCGCGGTTTCCGGTGTTTTTGCATAAAAGACGGCGGCTGTATGAGGAAATCCGGGACAGCCTGCGTTTGTTTGAAGCAGAAGCGCTGATCGACCAGCAGGTCTGCAGCCTGTCTGGCGGGGAGCTGCAGCGGGTGCTGCTGTCTCTGGCAGTTATGGACGAACCAAATCTGCTGCTTTTGGACGAGCCGGTATCAGGCATTGACCAAAATGGCATGGAGCTGTTTTACAGGCTGATGGATTATTTGAAACGCAATTTTGATCTGGCGGTGATCCTTATCTCACATGATCTGGATTATGTGGCAAGCTATGCGGACTGGGTTGTTTTACTGGACAAGACGGTTTTAAAGCAGGGTACGGTAAAGGAGGTATACCGCAGCAGCGAATTTTATCAGGTTTTTGGAGAAACGGAGGTGCGCAGATGACGATGTTTTTTACCGAATGGCTGCAGTATGCGTTTATGCGTCACGCGTTCGTAGCAATCCTGATCATCACGCCGTTGTTTGGGATGCTTGGTACAATGATCGTAGAGCGGAAAATGGCTTTTTTTTCAGACGCGTTGGGACATTCGGCGCTGACGGGCATTGCGGTCGGCGTGGTTTGCGGCGTTTCCGATACGACGGTTTCGATGCTGCTGTTTGCGGTTGTATTTGCTCTCTTGTTAAACCAGCTTGGAAGGAAGGGACTGGCGGCGAACGATACAATGATCTCCGTGTTTTCCAGCTGCAGTATCGCGGCGGGGCTTGCGATCTTGTCAAAGGGAGGTAATTTCAGCCAGTACGCAAGCCTGCTGGTCGGTGATATTTTAAGTATTTCCTGGCAGGAAATCTGGTATCTTGCGGCAATCTTTGCCGTTACGCTTGTATTTTGGGCGGTTTGCTTTAACAGTCTGCACGCAGCCAGCATTCATCGGACACTGGCGAAAAGCAGGCGCATTCCGGTCATTTTGATCGAAAACCTGTTTGCGGTGCTGACGGCGCTGATCGTTACTGTATCGATCCGGTGGGTGGGGATATTGCTGATCAATGCGCTGCTGATCCTGCCGGCGGCATCCGGCCGGAATTTAGCGCGGAATCTTCGCGAATATCATTTCTTTTCCGTGCTGTTTGCGGTGTTTTCCGGTGTATTTGGCCTGATCGTGTCTTATTTTATAAATGTGGCAACCGGGCCGGTGATCGTGATTTTTGCGTCAATTATTTATTTTTGTACGTATTGGTACGGGACAGAATAGCAGGAACAGGGTTGAAAAAGATGAGAATGGTAACTAAGTGTCCAGCAAGAAAAAACAGAGTGAAAACTCTGTTTTTTCTTGACAAATGATGACTATCGTGATAGTATACTTGTGAAAACACTATTGCAATAGTCATTTTTGAGGAGGGTAAGGTTATGGAGCTGAAGCTGTTTGATTCAGAGTTAAAAGTGATGGATACGCTTTGGAAAGCAGGAGGCGAGCTTACTGCCGGACAGATCGCAAAAATCCTGCAGCAGGAGATCGGCTGGAACCGTAATACAACATACACAGTGATTAAAAAGTGTATTGCAAAAGGAGCGATCGAGCGATCTGATCCAAAGTTCCTTTGCCACGCGTTGATCACACGCAGGCAGGTACAAAGCTATGAGACAGAGGAGCTGATCGATAAGATGTTTGACGGTTCCAGGCAGCAGTTTTTTGCAGCATTTTTATCGGATGGCGAGCTGACGCAGGAGGAGCTTGCACAGCTCAAAGAGATGGTTTCTGGTCTGAAGGAGTGAGGATGAGTGATGCGGTTGTTGGAAATGAGTATTTCTGCGGGAGTACTGATCGTGCTGCTGGCGTTTTTGCGTAAGGCTGGCGGCCGGCGTTTGTCTGGGAGGACATTCAGCATACTTTGGATCGTAGTGCTGGCAAGGCTGCTGCTGCCAGGCAGTCTGCCGTTTCGAAGGGGAATCGCGGTTTGGGCGATCCGCCTTCTGGAGCGTGGATCTGTCTTTCGCAGCAGCATATCGCAGGCAGCAGCCGGGAAAACGGCCTTGGCTCCTATACCGGAAGCGGCTTCTTTCGGTACGGCAGGGCATCTGTGGGACAGTCTGCGGGTGTCTGGATGGATCTGGCTTGTAGGGGCAGTCTGCGTGGGAATTTATTTTCTGAGGTCTTATAGCAGAGAGTACCGTTTGCTGGCAGAAGCGCTTCCTCTGGAAGGCGCCCGGCAAACGTCGGGCAGCAGGGCTGTACAGGCAGGCCGGACGGCCTGCAGGCTGGCGGGTTTGCGTCTGCAAAGAAAAGATGTAGAGCTTTTGGTGCATGACAGAGTGTGTTCGCCGCTTGTGTTTGGGATTGTCAGGCAGCGGATCGTAATGCCGAAGCATATGCTGGCATTGGATCAGGAGCGTCTGCAGCATATACTGACGCATGAGATCGTTCACATCCGGCGATACGATAATCTTTGGAAGCTGCTGTCTGCGGCCGCTGTCTGTATCCACTGGTTTAATCCGGCGGTGTGGCTGATGTATGTGCTGTTTGCAAGGGATCTGGAGATCGCGTGCGATGAACAGGTGTTGTCTGCTTATGGCGCCAAGGGCAGGAAGGAGTATGCGGCGACACTTTTAATACTTGCGCAGATCCAAAAGGGAACGACGTTGTTTTGCAGCGGGTTTTTGGAAAACCCAGTAAAAGAAAGGATTGTGGCTATTATGAATTATAAGAAAATAACAGGAGCAGGAATTTTGTGCGCGGCGCTGCTTGTCGCGGGAGCTACTACTGTATTTGCGACGAATGAACAGGCTGAGAAAACGCAGGATGAGGAAAAGACCGTTCATTATCTGATAACCGAAAACAGTGAGGAGCAGACGAAAAAGCAAGGTACGGATCAGGAGGAGGATCCTGCAGAGGATACCGAAATATGGCTGAAAATGATTGGAGAAGAGGAACCAGAAGCCTTAGATGACCGCTTGCAGGGAGCCGAGGAGGCTGAGCAAAGATATTATTATGAGTTTGAAGATAGTTCTGCTTCTGCGGGTACTAATGGTTATGAGCTGAGGCCGGGAAAGAGTTACAGACAAAATGCGCAGAACGGGAATATTGAGCCAGCAGATGAAGAAAAGGCGGCAAATGCAGCTTCCGGCGATGAATGGAATGTAGAGACGGAAGCGCCTGCGATGCGGCTGATTCCAAATGCGGCTGATGATCGTTATGCAGATGCAGAGATGAAAGGGCGGGAAAACGCCAGTCATGAGGAAAGCAGCCTGCAGAAAAGCAATGCGCAGATGAATACGGCAAATGCAGCAGCTTCGTGTGAATGAGCACAGTGCGGAATGATGGAACGCTGATTGATAATAGAAGAAATAAAAGATCCCGCGGCTGGCATGGTAGGAAATGCCGGCTGTGGGGATTTTTTTGTTTTTTTCTATATTTATGCAACGATGCAGTTTTTCAAACGAATATATAAAGGAAAGAGCGGATACAAAAGGCAGAGGGAGGTGAGGGCTTGGAACGGGAGAAAAAATGGGTGCGCGATATTGTGCACTTCGGCTCTAAGAAGGCGGCGGATGCGTTGGTGCGGGAATATTATGATGATATTTACGCGTATGTGTATCGTCAGACAGGAAGCAGGGAGGATGCCTTGGATGTGACGCAGGAATGTTTTCTGGCAGCGTTTCGTTCCCTGTCCTCGTATGATCCCAAAAAGGCTGGGCTCCGCACCTGGCTGTATCATATTGCTTCTCATAAGGTGATTGATTTTAAAAGGAAGAAACGAGAAGTGTATGTCTTGATGGAGGAGCAGGAAATTGCGGCTGAGCGGGATTTTGTGCAGGATATCCATAATCATGAGCTGCTCAGGCAGGTGGAGGAGTTTGTATGCGGTGTGGATCCGCAGATTCAGGAGGTATTTCGTCTGCGGGTATATGCGGAATATTCATTTCCGGAAATTGCGGCTGTCCTTGCGCAGCCGGAAGCGAAGATCAAGGCGCAGTATTACCGTCTGTCAGCAAGGCTCAGGAAGGAAATCGCGGATGCCTGAATGGGATTTATGATGTGAATAAAGGAGGTGCGGCTTATGGAAAAAAAGAGAACGGAGCATTTGGACGAAAAAGACAGCAGCCTAAGAGAGGGAGGCTGCGGAAGCGGGAATTGGCAGATGCAGGTGGACTACCCAGATGAGGAGGAGCGCGAAATGCATATTGCGCAGATTGTTGCACTTGGTATGCGTAGACCGCAGCGGCTTTCCAGTGCATTGTGCAGCTTGTGGGCAGCGGTCGGGATTCGGGGCATTTTCTTTGGAGTGTGGGACTGTATGCTGCTGGCGCTGCTGTTGGACGGGCTGCTTTGGGCGGCGGTGTATGAGACAGCTGCGTTTGGCACGGATATGCCGTGGGTGCTGGCGTTTTTGGCATCACCCGTCTTATATGCGCTGCTGCATCTTCTGACTATCTGGAAGGAGCAGATGGCGGGAATGTATCAGACGCTTATGGTGTGCAGGCTCTCGCTGCGTCAGATGACCGTGCTGCGGCTGCTGTTTGCCTGCGGTATTTCTGTCTTGCTTTTCGGCGGGTTTCATGTCTGGGCGGTTTGCGGCGCATGGGAGGGGATGTCTGTATACAGGCTGCTTGGACTGTCGGTATCGGCGCTGTTTTTCTACGCCTGGATGCAGCTGCTGCTGGAATGGAGGTGGCGGCACCGGATATCTTATCTGGCGGCGCCAGCGATATGGAGCTGCTTGGGTCTTGTGCTTTTGCTGGGTGGATGGGATCTGCGGAGACTGGAAGGGATCCCGACGGTAACGCTGTTTTTGTGTGCGGGTGTTTGTATGGGGATGTACCTGGCAGCGTTAAAGCAGTATTATTTCGAGCCGTGTACCGTGTGACGAAGGCTTACGATAAAAGAAAGCGATAAAAAAATAACGTAATAACAGGAGGGAATCATGCTGTCAGTGGAACACGTAACAAAAAAATATGGGAAGTTTACGGCGCTTTTTGATGTGAGCCTGACGTTTGAACAAGGTGTCTATGGGCTGCTGGCGCCGAATGGGGCAGGGAAGACGACGCTGCTGAAAATGCTGGCGACGCTGCTGCGTCCGACAAGCGGGACGATCCGATGGGATGGGGAGGAGATTTTTGCAATGGGAGAGGAATACCGGGGACTGCTTGGCTATCTGCCGCAGGAATCCGGTTATTACAAAAATTATTCACCAAGACAGTTTTTGATGTATATAGCAGCGCTGCAGCGTATGGAGCGCGCAGCGGCAAGACGGCGTATCGACGAGTTGTTGGAGCAGGTATCACTGTCGGATGTAAGTCATAAAAAAATGCGGCAGTTTTCCGGCGGGATGCTGCAGCGGGTAGGGATCGCACAGGCGATGCTGCATGATCCAAGGCTGCTGATCCTAGATGAGCCGACGGCCGGATTGGATCCGAAGGAACGGGTACGTTTCCGTAATCTGATCCATCGGGCTGCGAGGAATCGGATCGTGATTTTGTCGACGCACATTGTGTCGGATATTGAGACGATCGCAGATCATATCGTGATGATACGTGATCATAAAATAGCAGGATGTGAAGCGCCTGCCCATATTTGTGAAAGTATGCGGGGCAAGGTGTTTGAGGTTCCGGCGGATACGGTGCTGGCGGATGGGGAGTTTTTACTGAGCGAATGCCAGGGAGAGCACGGGACGATGCTTAGGATCGTATCAGAAGCCGGGGAAGCGGCATTTCGAGATCGACAGGGAGTCAGGCAGGCAGCGCCGAGCCTGGAGGATGCGTTTTTATATCTTTACAGGGACAGTATAAAGCAGGAGGAAAAAGATGAGCAGAGAGCTGATCGGGCATGAGTTGAAAAAGCTGTTCGGACTGCGGGCGCTGCATCTGTTTGTGCTTTTGTGCATAGGCTTTCAGCTGATGATGCTCATGAGCGGCAGGGACGGAGCAGCTTATGTATCGTATGTCAGGCAAGCCAGGCAGACTGCGGGAGAACGGATGGGAGATGGATTTTCCAGACAGGTGTCAAGGCTTGCGGATTGTGAAGAAAAAGAGCGGTTGATGAGAGAGACGAAGGGAGCTGTGGATATTTTTGAAGCATATGATCCACATAAGACGGCACGTCTGCTTGCTGACAGCTGCCGGATGCGCGGATGGGTGGCGAAGGCTCTGGAGCGTAAATATGAACGGCAGGCTACGAGAGTCCATGCGCTTGCCAAAGCGGACGCTTCTTTAGAGGTAGCGGCGGCAGGTATGACGGATACGCTGTTTGATATGTTGTTTTATAGATTGTGCAGAGGAAGCTTAACGTCAGGGCTGCTTACGGCGGTGTTTGCGGCACTGTATATTTGCGGAAGCGAGCAGATGGAGCGGACGTGGCAGACGGTCTATGCGACACGGCGCGGGCGGTGGATCCAGCGGGAAAAGCTGCTGGCAGGACTATTGTATACGGCGGCAGCGTATAGCGTGACAGCTGTGGTTTCCTGTGTGGCCTTCGCGTATGTCTGGCGGCTGGGAGATATTTGGAATGCAGATATGGCTACCCAGTTTTATACAATACGTATGATGGGGATGCGTCTGCCATTTGTGCCGTGGGCGGATATGACGCTGCGGGAGTATCTTGCGGCGACGCTTGCGCTCGGTGGGGCAGTCATTGTAGCATTTTACCTGCTTGGCTACGCAGCTGCATTGTTTTTGAAAAACAGCCTTGTGGCGTTTGCTGTGCTGCTTACAGCGTCTGCGCTTTTGTTGGAGCTGTCGATGCTGTCAGGGGATTCGGGCAGCTGGGGGATTTATGCGCTATCGATGTGGAGTCCGGTCATGGTCTGGTGGTCGCAGCCATTGTGGTTTTCTGATATGGGCATCAACGCGGTCGTGCCATGGCAGGAGTGCATGGCGAGCGGCCTTTGCCTGCTTGCGGCGGTGGCTCTTTTACGTAGCGGATGTTGGTATTTTTACAGGAAGGATCTGCGTTAGAGCATGATATGGAAAGGAGTACGCGATGCTGTGGGAAGAGATGAAAAAGATTTGGCGTCCTGGGATGGTGCTGCTGCTTCTGCTTTTGGGAGTGGTTTTTTACACGATGTTTCTGGAATTTTATATCAGGTATTTTCCAAACGGGCCTTATAACACCGGGATGCTGGAGGAAGGAAAAAGGCTGGTTTTAACATATGGAACAAACCTATCTCAAAAAGAGATGGCGGAGCTTGAAAAAGAGATTTCGGCGCTTCGCAGTCAGGCCGATCGTTATGTGCGGGAAAGTGAGATTGGTAAAAAGCATGGATTGGAAACATATGAGCAGTATGATGCATTTATGAGAGAAGCTTCTCAGGCAGCTTCTGCAGAGGGCGTCGGTGCGGATCAGAAGAAAAACTACAAGGACAGTATGCGGCTGCGCCAGTATTTGCAGGATGAAAAAATGCACAATATAGAAGAGAGGCTGTATGCGGCCTGCTGGTTTGTGGAAACATATCACGCAAAGGAAACGTATGGGCCGCAGTTTGAATTGACCGGGGCAAGTACGAAGGAGCAGCCGCACGCAAAGCTGTTTTACGCAGACGACAAGAAATGGCAGAATATCCTGCCGTATGAGGTGCCGCTGGCTGCCAGTGCCTATGCTGGATATCTGCTTGTCTGGATCTGCGTGTCGGTCTGTATCCTGCTGTCTCCGCTTCTGGTACGCGACCGTATGAGCCGGATGCGTTCGCTGCAGTACAGCTCTAGGCGCGGACGTGGTATTTACCGCAGTCAGCTTGCGGCGGTGATACTTTCGGCGCTTCTTGTGACTGCAGGGAACCTGGCTGTATTTGGCGGCCTGTTTTTAACGAGAGGGACGGCTGTGTTTTTCCCGTGCAGAATGTATTCTTTTGCGGTGATGCAGCTTTGCTGGCCGGACTGGACGCATGGTGCATGGTGCCTGATGCTGGTGTTTCTTTGTTATTTGATGGCGGTTGGAACGGCAGGTATCGTTTTTTGCCTGGCGCAGGGAAGCAGGAATTATGTGATCATGCTGCTGCGGATCGTGCCGCTTGCGACGGCGCTTGCGCTCTTTTGTCCAAAGCTTATGGAAAATGCTTTTTATTTTGGCAACAAGCTGTACCAGCTCAGCGGTATACCGTATGTGGAGCTTTGGAGCGCCGGAGCGGTATTTGTCGTCGGTATGGGGCTGTGTGCCTTAGGCTGCAGGCAGTTCAAAAAGGATGTGTAAAAAATGGCAGGAGCCGTGCAATTTGACAAAAGTACGTTTTGGAAATAAAAAAAGCTTGTGCATTCGGCAGAAAAAAATTGGAAAATTGATCAAAATCCTGTGGATTCTGGAAGTTGACGTTTGGGCGTTCTCATGTAATAATATGCCAGAGCAGTAAATATCTGCAGCAGTCTATGCAAGATGCAGGTACGGCTGCAGTTGTTCAGACCCGTGCAGCAGTTCAGACAACCCTTGGACAGCTACGGAACCGTCATTGACGGAGAAAAGGAGGTTATGGATGATGAATCAGGAATACTGTGTTTATAAGGCAAGCCCAAGCGGGATTCAAAAGCCGCTTTACTACGGAAGCGAAAAAGATTGCCGAAGCTTTTGTGAACGGAAGGATTACGAATATATAGATGAGCAACAGGTGGTGTGGTATTTGGAAATTGCAAGCTGCGGGGAAAGGTAACCGCATAAGCAGCCCCCTGCAGTTGTCTGTTTAGACATCTGCAGGGGGAATTTTTTTATTTTCGTATGCATATGATTAAGCTGGAAAAAAGTGGTTAGGATTAGAAGTAAGAAGGCGGCTTTCAAGCATAGCCGCGGATTATTTTGATCGGGAGGATTTTGTAAATGAAAGCTTTTTTCCATAAATATCAAGCAGCAATCGAAACGTTTTTTTTAATCCTGCTTCTGGCGGGCGGATGCGTATGGAAATATCAGGAGATCCGGGCGCAGCAGTTACAGCAGGACATTGCGCAGAAGATCCTGCGATTTCATGTACGCGCAAACAGCGACAGCAGTGCGGACCAGGCGTTAAAGCTCAAGGTGCGGGATGCCGTTGGCGCCCGGATGCAGCAGGAGCTTGCAGGGGTAAACGACAGAGAGGAATGTACCAGGATCGTACAGGCACAGCTTGCGCAGATCATTGCTGCGGCGGAGCAGACGATACAGCAGGAGGGATATGACTATCCGGTCGACGCACAGATAGAAACAGTGGAATTTCCGCAGAAAACATATGGAAATTATACATTCCCGGCAGGGGAGTATCTGGCGCTGAATGTGGTGATCGGAAGCGGAAAGGGACAGAACTGGTGGTGCGTGATGTATCCAAACCTGTGCTTTCGCGGTGCGGTGTATGAGGTGGTAGAAGATGAGGCAAAAAAATCCCTGCAGCAGGTATTGGACGAGGATGAATATGACGCGGTACTCAAAAGCGGAAAATATAAGGTGCGGTTCCAATATCTGGATTTTTTCAATCGGTTTTTAGATTAAAAAAGGAAGTGTAAAGCTGCTGGCGATCAGATGGGCTTTACACTTCGGTTCCGTTTTATTCTTTGATAATATCCAATTCAGTGAGATTAATAGCAGATGCCGTTAGTATCACTTTTAATTCAATATAACGGCCTTATCAATGATATCAGTTATTTCAGTCATTTCTATTACCTTTATAGATAATCACCGCCTTTTTGATGGATCAGTTGTTTCTTAGAATGATGATATCATGTTGTATCATGTGTGTAAAGGAGGATTGGTTTATTCTGCGTAAAACCGGATATCCTCTTGAACAATACCGTCAGTAATGGTATGATAAATACGTCATTTTGAAAAACGAAGGAGGATGCGAAGGTATGAAAGATATAGCGCTTGTCATTATGGCCGCAGGCATTGGCTCACGTTATGGAGCTGGCATTAAGCAGCTGCAGAAGGTAGGCCCGCAGGGGGAAATTATTATTGATTATTCAATTCACGACGCATTGGAAGCAGGATTTACAAAAGTAATATTTATTATTCGAAAGGATATCGAGGCGGAATTTAAGGAGGTTATCGGTGCAAGAATTGAAAAGGTCTGCCCGGTGAAATATGTGTTCCAGGATAAAAACGATCTGCCGCAGGGCTTTTCGTGCCCAGACGGACGCGTGAAGCCGTGGGGAACCGGACACGCGGTATTGGCCTGCCGGGACATCCTGGATGTGCCGTTTGCAGTCATTAACGCGGACGATTATTATGGAAAAACGGCATTTCAAAATGTATACCATTTTTTAAAGGAACATGAAAATACGGCCGGACAGTATTGTATGGCCGGATTTGAGATCCAAAATACTTTAAGCGAAAACGGTGCCGTAACACGCGGTATCTGTGAGACAAATGCGCAGGATGAGCTGGTCAAGGTTGTAGAGACTGGGGGGATTATGCGTGCGCAGTCCGGAGAAATCCGTACAGAAGATGGATCTGTGCTGGCGGGCGAGACGCCGGCTTCGATGAATCTGTGGGGATTGACGCCGGATTTTATACCGGTGTTACAGGAAAAATTTGTAGAGTTTCTGCAGCAGACAGATGCTTCGGATATGAAAGCGGAATATCTGCTTCCGGCAGTTATTGACGGGATGCTTCAATGCGGGCAGGCAGTTGTGAAGGTACTTCCGACACCGGATAAATGGTTCGGCGTTACGTACGCAGAGGATAAGGACAGCGTGGTAGAGGCGTTTCGCCAGCTGACCGCTGCGGGTGTATACGGCGGAAGGCTTTGGGATTAGGCAGGGAGACGGACAAATGAAAATAGCAGTAGCGGGAACCGGATATGTGGGCTTGTCGCTGGCAGTCCTGCTGTCACAGCGGCATACTGTGACGGCGGTGGATATCCAGCCAGAAAAGGTGGCCCTGATCAATGAGAGAAAGTCGCCGATCATCGACGCGGATATTACGGACTTTCTGAAGCGGAAAAATCTGCGGCTCCATGCGGTTACGGATGGTACGCAGGCTTACCGGGATGCGGATTTTGTCATTGTATCCACGCCGACTAACTATGACCCGAAAATGAATTATTTTGATACTTCGTCTGTCGAGGAGGTCATACAGACGGTGACCAGGCTGAACCCGAATGCAGTGATCGTGGTCAAGTCTACGGTTCCGGTCGGCTTTACAAAGGAAGCCGGAAAAAAATACGCAACCGGGCGGATCTTATTTTCGCCGGAATTTTTGCGCGAGGGACACGCGCTGCATGACAATTTGTATCCGTCCAGAATTATTGTCGGAAGCTTGGGCGCGGATATGCGTAAACAGGCGGAGGAATTTGCGGGCCTTTTATGCGAGGGAGCGCAGAAGAAGGATATTCCGGTGCTGTATATGGAGTCGACGGAGGCGGAGGCAGTCAAGCTGTTTGCCAATACTTATCTGGCGCTGCGCGTTTCGTATTTTAATGAGCTGGATACGTATGCGGAGCTGCGCGGACTCAATACGAGGCATATTATCGAAGGGGTCTGCCTTGACCCGCGGATCGGAGAGCAGTATAATAATCCGTCCTTTGGTTACGGCGGCTACTGTCTGCCAAAAGATACAAAACAGCTTTTGGCAAATTATAAAGATGTGCCGGAAAACCTGATCGAAGCGATCGTGGAATCCAACCGGACACGCAAGGACTTTGTGGCGGAGCAGATATTGACAAAGGGCGGCTATTATGAGAAAAACAGCAGCAGGGGGCTGAACGGCCTGCCAGGAAACGCGTGTGTTGTCGGTATTTACCGTCTGACTATGAAGGCGGATTCGGATAATTTCAGGCAAAGCTCAATCCAGGGCGTGATGAAGCGCATCAAAGCAAAGGGAGCGACGGTCATTGTATTTGAGCCGACGCTGCATGAGGAACTGTTTTTTGGCAGCGAGGTTGTCCGCAGCCTGGATGAGTTTAAAAAGCGGTCAGACGTGATCGTGGCAAACCGTTTTGCAGCGGAGCTGGAGGATGTGTCGGAGAAAGTATATACGCGTGATCTGTATGGCAGGGATTGACAAATTGCGGTGGATATATAAAATAAATAGGAGGTGATTTCAGCATGGAAGATAAAAATCAGTATACGGATGCCGACACCGGACAGGGTCAAGAAGGCATTCAAAATACGGACGCCAGCAGCGACGCGGCGGAAACTGTCTTGACCAAAGAGACGCAGGAGACGAACAGTCAGGCGGATGATATCCTGCAAAACAGCTATGATCTGCAGGGCAGCTCAGTGATGCAAGGCGGTTATGACGGACAGATCAGCCAGGATGCGTTGAACGGCTATGGAACGCCAGCAGATCAGAACGCGCCTGGCGGTTACGATACACAGGCAGGCCAGAATGTGCAGAATAGTTATAACTGGCAGGCGGGCCAGGATGCACAGGGCAGCTACGGGCCGTACGGCGGGCAGAATGCACAAAACAGCTATCATGCGCAGGGAAATCCAAATACACAAAACAGTTATGGTTCATACGAGAACCAGAATGCGCAAGGCGGTTATGGGCCATACGGAAATCAGAATGCGCAAAACGGCTATGGACCGCAGAACGGCTATGGACCGCAGAACGGCTATGGACCGCAGAACGGCCCATACGGTTATTACCAGCAGTATCAGAAAGCTGGCTCTAGCGGATCTGGCAACGGATTTGGGATTGCGTCTATGGCGCTTGGTATTTTGTCGCTCGTGTTATTTTGTACGTGTGTGAATATTCCGCTGGCGATCGCGGCGGTGATTTTTGGCGCGCTGCAGCTTAGCAAGGGCACACAGGGAAAAGGTATGGCGATTGCAGGCATTGTGACGGGAGTTTTATCTGTGATCGCCCTGTTTGTGACGATCGCTCTTTTGTGGACGCCGTTTATGGAGTATTATTATGAAGAAGGCATTCCGGAATTACAGCGTCCGGGATATGAGTATGAATACGATTATGATTATGATTTTGACAGGGACGGCGGCTTTGAGGATTTTTTTGAATTTTTTGACGGCGGCGATCGTTTTTAGGATAAAAACGGCAGCCTGCGGGAATATGACGATAAAAAGCTTAGGAGGCGGGTATGTACAGTAAAGTAGATACGAACATGAATTTTGTAGAAAGGGAGCATAAGGTCATTGATTTCTGGAAAGAAAAAAAAATCTTTCAAAAGTCGATGGACTCCAGAAAAGAAGGCGAAACCTATACGTTTTATGATGGGCCGCCGACTGCGAATGGTAAGCCGCACATCGGCCATGTGTTAACACGCGTGATTAAGGATATGATCCCAAGATATCAGACGATGAAGGGCAAATATGTGCCGCGTAAGGCCGGATGGGATACGCATGGGCTTCCGGTCGAGCTGGAGGTGGAGAAGCTGCTTGGCTTAAACGGCAAGGATCAGATTGAAGCGTTTGGAATGGAGCCGTTTATCAAACAGTGTAAGGAATCCGTATGGAAATATAAAGGGATGTGGGAGGATTTTTCACAAACTGTTGGCTTTTGGGCGGATATGGACGACCCGTATGTGACCTATGAGGATGATTACATTGAATCAGAATGGTGGGCGTTAAAGCAGATCTGGGACAAAAACCTGCTGTATAAGGGCTTCAAGACTGTTCCATACTGTCCGCGCTGCGGTACGCCGCTCTCTTCACAGGAGGTGGCACAGGGTTATAAGACAGTGAAAGAGCGTTCCGCGATCGTACGTTTCAAGGCGGTTGGTGAAGACGCTTATTTCCTTGCCTGGACGACGACGCCTTGGACGCTGCCATCCAACCTCGCGCTTTGCGTGAATCCGCAGGAGACATATTGCAAGGTAAAGGCTGCGGACGGTTACACATATTATCTGGCGGAGGCGCTGCTGGATCAGGTGCTTGGAGCATCCGATAAAGAAGGAGATACCGCAGCTTATGAAGTACTGGAGACGTACAAGGGGACGCAGCTGGAATACCGCGAATACGAGCCGCTGTTTCATTTTGCGGATGCGCTTGTGGAAAAGCAGCATAAGAAGGCGTTTTACGTTGTCTGCGATTCGTATGTTACCATGACGGACGGTACAGGGATCGTACACATTGCGCCTGCGTTCGGTGAGGACGATGCCCAAGTTGGCAGAAAATACGGCCTGCCGTTTGTACAGCTTGTGGACGGCAAGGGAGAGCTGACAGAGGAAACGGATTATGCGGGTGTATTTGTAAAAAAAGCGGATCCGCTGGTATTAAAGGATCTGGACGCGGCAGGGCTGCTGTTTGACGCGCCGAAATTTGAGCATGAGTATCCGCACTGTTGGAGATGCGACACGCCGCTTATTTATTACGCAAGAGAATCCTGGTTTATTAAAATGACCGAGGTAAAAGATGAACTTATCCGCAACAACAATACAGTCAACTGGATCCCGGATTCGATCGGCAAGGGACGTTTTGGCGACTGGCTGGAAAATATCCAGGATTGGGGGCTGTCCCGTAACCGTTATTGGGGTACGCCGCTTCCAGTCTGGGAATGTGCGTGCGGGCATCAGGAATGTATCGGCAGCCGTGCGGAATTGGCGGAAAAATGCGGACAGTCGGATACACTTGAAACAGAGCTGCACCGTCCGTATATCGATGAGGTGTCCTACCCGTGTCCGGATTGCGGCAAAACGATGCACCGCGTACCGGAGGTGATCGACTGTTGGTTTGATTCCGGAGCAATGCCATTTGCACAGCATCATTATCCATTTGAAAATAAGGAGCTGTTTGAGCAGCAGTTCCCGGCGCAGTTTATTTCCGAAGCGGTAGATCAGACGCGTGGCTGGTTCTATTCCTTGATGGCGGAGTCTACGCTTTTGTTCCACAAGGCTCCGTATGAAAACGTCATCGTGCTCGGCCATGTGCAGGATGAGAACGGACAGAAGATGAGCAAATCCAAAGGGAATGCTATTGACCCCTTTGAGGCGTTGGAAACGTACGGTGCAGATGCCATCCGCTGGTATTTCTATATTAACAGCGCGCCGTGGCTGCCGAACCGCTTCCATGGTAAGGCCGTGCAGGAGGGACAGCGTAAATTCCTTGCGACATTGTGGAATACGTATGCGTTTTTTGTACTGTACGCGAATATCGACGGCTTCGACGCTTCAAAATATGAGCTGGAGTATGAGAAGCTCGGTGTGATGGACCGATGGCTCTTATCCAGGCTGAATACGGTTGTAAAGCAGGTGGATGAAAACCTTGGCAGCTACCGGATACCGGAAGCCGCGCGGGCGCTGGACAGCTTTACGGATGAGATGTCCAACTGGTATGTCAGAAGAAGCCGTGAGCGTTTCTGGGCAAAGGGCATGGAGCAGGATAAGATTAATGCTTATATGACGCTTTATACCGCGCTTGTTACGATCGCAAAAACAGCGGCGCCGATGGTTCCGTTTATTACGGAGGAAATTTACCGCAACCTTGTGTGCAGCGTAGACGCGTCTGCACCAGAAAGCGTGCATTTGTGCGATTTCCCGGCAGCTGCAGAAGCTTATATCAATAAGCGGCTGGAAGCGGATATGGACGCGGTGTTAAAGATCGTTGTGATGGGCCGCGCCTGCCGCAACGCCGCAAATATCAAGAACCGTCAGCCGATCGGAAGGATGTTTGTAAAAGCGCCGCAGCAGCTTGAAGATTATTTTGTAACGATTATCGAAGAAGAGCTGAACGTAAAGAAGGCTTCCTTTACGGATGACGTCAGCGCTTATACAGATTATAAATTCAAGCCGCAGCTGCGTACGGTAGGGCCGAAATATGGAAAATATTTAAAACAGATTCAGCAAACGCTGGCGGAGCTGGACGGCAATGCGGCTATGCGCACGCTGCGTGAGAAAGGCCAGCTTTGTCTTGACAGCATCAGCCCGGACATTGTATTATCGGAGGAGGATCTTTTGATCACGATGACCCAGATGGAAGGCTATGTGACAGAAGGTGATCATACGGTTACGGTCGTGCTGGATACGAATCTGACGCCGGAGCTTTTGGAAGAGGGATTTGTAAGAGAGATCATCAGCAAATTGCAGACGATGCGCAAGGAAGCTGGGTTCGAGGTAATGGATCAGATTGCGGTTTCTTATACGGCGGATGAGAAGGCAGCGGTCATTTTTACCCGCAACACAGATACGATCTGTACGGAGGTGCTTGCCGTTTCACTGGAGCAGGATCAGCTGAGCGGATACAGCAAGGACTGGAATATCAATGGTGAGAAAGTGACTTTAAGTGTGGAACGCAGATAAGAAGCAGCCGACACGCTTGTTTGAATGTTCAATGTTTCTAACAAAATAAAAGGAGGACACCAATGAAGAGCAAAATGTTTGAAAAAGAGGCGTTTATTAGAAGCGTAAAGGATAATGTAAAAAACCTTTACCGCAAAACGCTGCGTGAGGCCAGCCAGCAGGAGATCTACCAGGCGGTCGCAAATACAGTAAAGGATGTGGTCATTGACGAATGGCTTGCGACACAAAAGACGTTTGATCGGGAAGATCCGAAGATTGTTTATTATATGTCGATGGAATTTTTGATGGGACGCGCGCTTGGCAACAACCTGATCAACCTGACTGCATACAAAGAGGTGCAGGAGGCGCTGGAGGAGCTTGGTCTGGATATTAATGTGATCGAGGATCAAGAGCCGGATCCTGCGCTTGGCAACGGGGGTCTTGGGCGGCTTGCGGCCTGCTTTATGGAATCACTTGCTACATTGGGGTATCCGGCATATGGCTGCGGCATCCGTTACCGCTACGGTATGTTTAAGCAGGCGATCAAGGATGGCTTTCAGGTGGAAACGCCGGACAACTGGTTAAAGGACGGCTATCCATTTGAGCTGCGCAGGCCGGAATACAGTTACGAGGTAAAATTTGGCGGCTATGTGCGCGCAGAAAACCAGCCAAACGGCAAAACCAAATTTATCCATGAGAACTATCAGTCCGTTAAGGCTATCCCGTATGATATGCCGATCGTAGGCTATAACAACAATATGGTTAACACATTGATGATCTGGGATGCGGAACCGGTTAAATATTTTGAACTGGAGGCATTCGGCAAGGGCGATTATCGTAAGGCAGTAGAAGAAGAAAACCTGGCGAGAAACCTTACTGACGTGCTTTATCCATGTGACGATCATATTGCGGGCAAGGAGCTGCGCTTAAAACAGCAATATTTCTTTGTATCTGCTTCGCTGCAGCGTGCGCTTGCAAAATTTAAGAAAAATCATCCGGATATGCGGATGCTGCCGGATAAGGTTGTGATCCAGATGAACGATACACATCCGACGCTGGCGGTTGCGGAGCTGATGCGCCTTTTGATGGACGAGGAGGACATGGGCTGGGATGACGCATGGGCGATCACAACAAAAACCTGCGCGTATACCAACCATACAATCATGGCGGAAGCGCTGGAAAAATGGCCAATCGAGATCTTCTCTAGATTGCTGCCGAGAATTTACCAGATCGTAGAGGAAATTAACCGCAGATTTGTACTGTCCATCCAGCAGAAATTCCCGAACGATTACAACAAGATCCAGAAGATGTCCATCGTATACGACGGCCAGGTAAAAATGGCAAACCTCGCGATCGCAGCAGGCTATTCGGTCAATGGTGTAGCAAGGCTTCATACAGAGATCTTGAAAAACCAGGAATTAAAAGATTTTTATGAAATGTTCCCGGAGAAATTCAACAATAAGACAAACGGTATTACACAAAGAAGATTCCTGCTCCACGGCAATCCGCTGCTGGCGGGCTGGGTGACAGATCATATCGGCGACGAGTGGATTACCGATCTGTCCCACATGAAGCGTCTGTCTATTTACGCAGACGACGAAAAGGCGCAGCAGGAATTTATGCACATCAAATATCAGAACAAACGCCGTCTGGCCAAATATATCTTTGACCATAACGGCATTGAGGTCAACCCGCGTTCTATTTTTGATGTACAGGTAAAGCGTCTGCATGAATATAAGCGTCAGCTGATGAACATCCTCCATGTGATGTATCTGTATAATAAGCTGAAGGAAAATCCTTCGATGGAATTTGTTCCGCGTACGTTTATCTTTGGCGCAAAAGCCGCAGCAGGCTATAAAACCGCGAAATTAACGATAAAATTAATTACCAGTGTAGCAGAGGTGATTAATAATGATAGAAGCATCGATAATAAAATCAAGGTTGTATTTATTGAGGATTATCGTGTATCAAACGCAGAGTGGATTTTCGCTGCCGCCGACGTCTCCGAGCAGATTTCTACAGCATCGAAAGAAGCTTCTGGAACAGGCAATATGAAGTTCATGTTAAATGGAGCTTTAACGATCGGTACTATGGATGGAGCAAATGTGGAGATGGTAGAGGAGATGGGTGAAGAAAACGCCTTTATCTTCGGCATGAGCTCTGATGAAGTCATTGAACACGAGCACAAGCGCGACTATAATCCAATGAATATCTTCAATAATGATCCGGAAATCCGTCAAGTACTCATGCAGCTGATCAACGGCTTTTATTCCAGAAATGACACGGAGTTGTTCCGCGACTTGTATAACTCGCTGTTAAATACAAACTGCACCCAGTATGCAGATACCTATTTCGTCCTCGCTGACTTCCGCGCCTATGCACAGGCACAGGAACGCGTGATGCAGGCATACAAGGACGAACGCCAGTGGGCTAAGAGTGCGATTCTTAACGTTGCGAACGTCGGCAAGTTCTCTTCCGACCGCACGATTGAAGAATATGTACAGGATATCTGGCATCTGCGCAAGGTTCATGTAGAACTGGAAGAGGAAACATAAAAATACATCACAGCTATGCCAAAAAGCTTATGCCAATGAAAGGCATTTGCAGGCAGCTATCACATTGCCCTGCACAGCTTTGTTTATCCGAACATCTGCTGTGCGGGGCTTTTCATCTGCTATCCAAGAGGCCGACAAAGAAGAAAACTATGACAAAGTTAGAACAATACTACAACAAATTCTGCGAGGATAAGCGCCTTCTAAGAAGGCACGGCCAGGTAGAATACACGATCACGATGCACTATATCCACAAATATCTGTCCGCTTTCAAAAGTCCAAAGATCCTCGATATTGGAGCAGGCACCGGGCGCTACAGCGTGCAGCTCGCAAACGAAGGATATGACGTAACGGCAATCGAACTCGTGAAATATAATCTGGGTATATTAAAGTCTAAAAACAGCACAGTAAAAGCTTATCAGGGAAATGCACGAAAGCTGTCACGCTTTGACTCAGCGACCTTTGATATGACGCTGCTGTTTGGACCGATGTATCATTTATATACGATGCAAGACAAGGTGCAGGCGCTGCAGGAGGCCGAGCGGGTAACAAGGCCGGGAGGCTATGTGCTGGTTGCTTACTGCATGAATGAATACAGCGTATTGCTGTACGGCTTTCGGGACGGCAATGTAAAGCAATGCCTGGCCGACGGAAGGCTGACACAGGATTTTCATTGCGCGGCACAGGAAGAGGATCTATACGATTATGTCAGGCTGGAGGATATCAACCATATCAATCAGGAGACTGGGCTGACACGGATGCAGATCATCGCGCCAGACGGCCCGGCCAATTATATGCGCCAGACGTTGAACGCAATGGATGAAGAAACGTTTGCGCTGTTTTTGGATTACCAGCTGTCCGTCTGCGAACGTCCGGAGCTGCTGGGAGCGAGCGCGCATACGCTGGATATTCTTCAGAAAAAACAGTAGGCGTACATGACGTTACAGAAAAACAGCCTGCGTGCCAGGAGCTATTCAGTCCCCCCCCCGGCACGCAGGCTGATTTCAATAACTGCGTATGTTTGCGAGAGCGGCAGAGGTGATTTTGCATCTGCCGCTTGGTATGCAGTCTTTATTCATATACCGTGCAGCCTGTCACATTTTCAAGATCGTCAAATCTTATGACAACCGATCTGCTTCCGGCTGGAGCTTGTACTTTTGCGGCGTCAAAATCCTTCTCATCCATTACCGTATAAGAAATCTTATGCTTTGCAATCAGTTCCTCAAGCTCTTTGAAAGCGGTTTTCGCCATTTACACAATTCCTCCTTTTTGCTTTTGATAGACGCTTTGCTTTTGATAGACACTTTTCAGTGCTGTACAGCTATCAGCACCTGTACGCTGCGCGGCTGTAAAAATGTATGATTATCCATTAGCTGACGAGGTTCAGACAAAATACTATGCGTCATGTAAGTGTCTACAATGACTTCCCAGCGCATCGTCGGCGGCAGCTGCGGAAGCTGCTGGGTCACGCTTTCCCAGTAAGTGTTGATCGATAAAAAGATAATGTCATCGGTGTCTGTCTCATCTTCTTTTCCAGCATACATGATCCCGATTACGTGGGAATCCCATCGATAATTATCATTCCATGCGGTCGCTTCGTGCAGGCTGACGCACGGGAAACCGATGGAGCAGGCGGATGTGTTTTTGCGTACGATCGTATGCTCCTTGCGGAAATGGATCATATAGCTGAAAAACTCAAACAGTTCTTTGTTTTTTTCAGGCAGCGACCAGTCTAACCAGGAAATCATATTGTCCTGGCAGTAGGCATTGTTGTTGCCGTGCTGGCTGTTGCCAAATTCGTCTCCGGCAAGGAACATCGGTGTTCCGCGGCTGAGCAGCAGGACGGCGCAGGCATTTTTGACCATCCGTCTGCGGAGCGAGAGTATTTCGTGGTTCATTGTTTTTCCTTCCACGCCGCAGTTCCAGCTGTAGTTGTCGTTGCTGCCGTCGGTATTGTTCCAGCCATTCGCCTCATTGTGTTTTTCATTATAACAGTATAGATCGTTCAGCGTAAACCCGTCGTGGCAGGTAAGGAAATTGATCGACGCGTCGTAGCCGCGTGTTTTCGGGTCGTAAATATCGATGGAGCCGGTGATACGCATTGCGGCAGCGGCGGCCCGGTTCGTATCGCCCTTTAAAAAGCTGCGCACATCGTCGCGGTAGCGTCCGTTCCATTCCGCAAAGCGGTTCCAGGATGGGAAGCTGCCGACCTGGTACAGTCCGCCTGCGTCCCATGCTTCTGCGATCAGCTTCGTATCGCCGAGGATTGGGTCAAACGCGAGGCTTTGCAGAAGCGGCGGCTTGCGCATCGGGGAACCGTCCTCGTTGCGTCCAAGGATGGTCGCAAGGTCGAAGCGGAAGCCGTCTACATGGTAAGTCGTTACCCAGTAGCGCAGACAGTCCAGGATCATACGCTGCACGATCGGATGATTACAGTTTAATGTATTGCCGCATCCGCTGTAGTTGAAATATTCGCCGTTTGGCTTTAGCATATAGTAAATATTGTTGTCAAAGCCCTTAAATGAAAAGAAATTGCCTTGCTCATTCCCTTCTGCCGTGTGGTTGAACACAACGTCCAAAATAACCTCGATACCGTTGTCATGCAGCGTTTTTACAAGCTGTTTTAATTCTGTGCCTTCACGGTTGTATTCAATACCGCCGCAGTAGCTTGTGTTTGGGGAAAAGAAGCTGACAGTATTGTAGCCCCAATAGTCCATCAGGTCATGCCCGTTATATGTGCGCAGCGACCCAGTTTCGTCAAATTCGAAAATCGGCATCAGCTCGACAGCGTTGACGCCCAATTTTTTCAGATACGGGATTTTTTCCATCAAAGCGGCAAAGGTTCCTGGCTTTGCGTGGATGGAGGCATCGGCCATTGTAAAGCCCCGTACGTGGAGCTCATAAATGATCAGATCCTCCATTGGGATATGCGGGAATACAAAACGGCCCCAGTCAAAGTCGTCCTTGACAACGCGCGCCTTGTAAAAATCGTTCTGTGTTTTTTTTGTTCCCCAGATGCTTTGTCCAGTCACAGCCTTGGCGTAAGGATCCAGCAGGTTTTTCTTCGGGTTGAAGATCAGTCCGTTTTCCGGTTCGTACGGGCCATCTACACGATAGGCATATTCAAACTCCTCGATATTCAGTTTGAATACGATCATCGAAAAAACATTGCCGATGCGGTAGTTGTCCGGAAACTTTAAAATGGCGTACGGCGTGTCCTCTTCCCGGTGAAAGAGCAGCAGCTCACAGGAAGTCGCATGGTTAGAATGTACGGTAAAGTTGACGCCGCCCGGAATCGCGGTAGCGCCGTTGATATCGTAAAAGCCGGGACGTACTTCGTACTCGGCAATCGTATCAAAAGGGACCAGATGGATTTTGCTTAATGGAATTGGATTCATTTGGATACCTCTCTTTGTTTTATTCAGTCGTTGATAGCTTATTGTTATTATAATCGCTTTAGAAAGTGAAATCAATAGGTTTCACTTTCTGTGCGAAATTTTTTGTAACAGGTCAGCTTGCCTGAGCTGTTACAATATTTTTTGGGAACGGTTCGCAACTTTGTAAGATAGAGCCATTGCTATTATCGGGCAATTTCAGTATAATATTATGGAATGACAACCGAATTGGAAGGGAGGATGCAGACGATGTGCAACTGGTCGGAAGCTATTAATGAAATAAGTTATAAAGAAGGCATGGAAAAAGGCATGGAAAAAGGCATGGAAAAAGGCATGGAAGAAGGCATGGAAAAAGGTGTCGAAAAAGAGCGGCTTAACGCTATAGAAAGGATGATCAAGGCTAATTTAACAAAGGCTCAGATTATATCCTGCGGTTATACCGAAGAGGAGTTTGCGAGGGCAAAAGGACTTTTATGTGCAAATGCATAGGAATTTTTAAACGGGAAAATATCTGGTACGCAGATTATTTTCCTGTTTTTAACGATTTGGGAATCTGAACATCCAGCAAAGCGTTACTTAGGTTCTGTTTGCAAACGTTTTCTCGTTTTTTCAGAAAAAGCGAACAGCAATTGGTGTTGATATAGTTTAGAAACGGAAAAATGAACAAAGACATACGAAAAATTAGTATTGCAAACGTTTTCACAAAAAGTCAGATATGATGTATGTTTCTGTGATAAAATGCAGATATTGAGTATATGCAGTTGCATTTGTATGAAATACAGGAAAAATACGGAGGTTTTATGACATGAAAAAAATAGTAAAAAAGCTGATAGCAGGTATGTTGTTTGTTGGATTATGTGCTTCGGCTGCTGCGTGCGGCGCAGGGGATAAGGGCGGGCAGTCTTCCGCGGACGGCGGGGAGAAAACACAGGTGCGCGTTGCTTATTTTCCGAATATTACCCATACGCAGGCGCTTGTTATGAAAAATAAAAAAACGCTGGAAGATCAGTGGAAGGATCGGTGTGATGTTACCTGGACATCGTTTAATGCGGGTCCGGCGGAGATGGAGGCGATTTTTGCCGGGGAGATCGACCTTGGATATATCGGCCCGGTTCCGGCGCTCAGCGCGAATGTGAAGTCAGAAGGGGATGTGCAGATCATTTCCAATACGACAAATGCTGGGGCGGTTTTGTTAAAGCGTAAGGATTCTGGTATTACGTCGCTTTCTGACCTGGCAGGCAAAAAGGTTGCTGTACCGCAGATGGGGAATACGCAGCATTTGTGTTTGTTGAGCATTTTATCAGATGAGGGATTAAAAACGGTGGACGCAGGCGGGGACGTGACAATAAATGCCAGTTCCAATGCGGACATTTTAAATTTGATGGACAATGGGAGTGTGGATGCGGCGCTTGTTCCGGAGCCTTGGGGGACGACGATCGAAAACAATGGAAACGCCGAAATCCTGCTGGATCATAAGGAAGTATTTTTAGAGGGAAATTATCCGACCGCAGTCGTTGTGGCGAGCCAGGATTTTATTGAGGAGCATCCGGAGCTGGTCAAGGAGTTTTTAGAAGCGCACGAGGAAGCTGCGGCTTATATCAACGCAAATATGGAAGAAGCACAGTCGATCGTAAACGCGGAAATTAAGGAAACGACGGGGAAAGCTTTGGATGAGAAAGTGATCCAAAGTGCGTTTTCTAGAATGACAGTAGATACTACATTAAATAAAGAAGCGATCATGAAGTTTGCCGAGATCAGCAAAAACGAAGGATTTATCAGCAAGGTGCCGGAGGAAAGCGATGTATTTACAACTGAATTCCATTAGTAAAATATTTAAGGAAACGAAAAAAGAAACGCTGCAGAATATTTCTCTGGAGGTAGAAAAAGGAGAATTTATCTGTATTGTCGGGCCTTCCGGCTGCGGAAAGTCTACGCTTTTAAATCTGGCGGCAGGATTGGATACGCCGACGTCCGGGACGATCCTGCTGGATGGCGTGCCAGTGACAGGACCGGGCGCAGACCGCGTGGTGATGTTTCAGGAAGCGGCGCTGTATCCGTGGCTGAATGTAATGGAAAATGTGATGTTCGGGCTGGAGGCAGCGGGACACCCAAAGCAGAAGCAGCGGGAAATTGCGGAAAAATATCTGAAAATGGTGCAGCTTTGGAATTACAGAGATTATCCGATCCATCAGATTTCCGGTGGTATGAAGCAGCGGACGGCGCTTGCGCGCGCACTTGCACTCGACAGCAAGCTATTGCTGATGGATGAACCGTTTTCTGCTTTGGATAAGCAGACGATCCATATTTTGCGCGCGGAACTTGAGGATATTTGGGAAAAGACGAAAAAGACGATCTTATATGTGACGCACAGTGTTGAGGAAGCGATATACTTCGCTGACCGGGTTGTTGTAATGGCAGAAAATCCGGGCCAGATCAAAGAAATCATTCCGATCCAGTTTCAAAGGCCGCGGAATATCGAGGCGCCGGAATTTACCGCTCTGCGGAAGGAAATTTTGCATCAGGTCAGCCTGAGCGCCAGAAAGAGCGTGGCAGATGAATTTGACGGCGAGCAGGGGAAACGGACATGAATACGGATAAAAGGACAGGAGGACAGCCAGGAATGAAAACGGGCGGAGAAGCAGGCGTGAAGATGCGCAGAATATTGGGAAGTGTATTGTTTTTCATCGGATTGATCGCGTTTTGGCAGCTATTGTATGTGGCGGCGACTGATTGGATGGAATGGGCGAAGCCTTACGCGGTCCCGCATCCGGCAGGCGTTGTACAGAGCGCAGGAACGCTGCTTGCAAACGGTACGCTGTTTGCGGCGGTTGGAAAAAGTATGCTGCGGGTTCTGGTTGGATTTTTGATCTCGCTTGTGATCGGAGTGCTGTTCGGTATTTTGATCATCCAGTCGGATTATTTTGCCAGAAATCTAAAGCCGCTGCTGCTCGGTATCCAAACGCTGCCGAGCATTTGCTGGGTGCCGTTTGCGATACTCTGGTTCGGATTAAATGAAAGCGCGATCGTGTTTGTCGTTGTGATGGGATCGGTATTTAGTATCTCTCTTTCTGTCGAAAGCGGGATCAAGGAGGTGCCGCCGATCTATATCAAGGCTGCGCGGACAATGGGCGTGACTCCTGGTAAAATGTACACAAAGGTCATTTTTCCAGCTGCGCTGCCGTCGTTTGTGGCCGGGATGAAGCAGGCCTGGTCATTTGCCTGGCGTGCGTTAATGTCGGGCGAGGTCATGTCAGCATCTGTCGGGCTTGGCTATACGCTGATGATCGGGCGCGACCTTGCAGATATCAATCAGGTTATGACGGTGATGCTTGTCATCATTTTGATAGGGATCGTGATCGATAAGGGAATTTTTTCCAGTGTGGAAAATTATCTGCTCAGGCAGCGTGGGTTAAAGTAGCAGCTTTTTAAGAAAAGGAGATTTTCAGATGTCACTGAAAAAAATCGCGCAAATGACGGGTGTATCTGCGGCAACGGTATCTAGGGTGTTGAACCATCCGGATTACCAGTGCCAGGATCCGGCTCTGACGGAACGCATCCGACAGGCGGCAAGAGAGATGGGCTACGTACCGGATCAAAACGCCAGAAGACTGAAAATGGGCAGCAGCGGGCAGGCTGGACAGGAAAAACAGTATGTCATTGATATTTTGCTGGCTAGATTTCATTCGTTTGCGGAGGATCCGTTTTTTGCGGAAATGTATCGCTGTATTGAAACGGAATTTCATAAGCAAGGGTGTGTTCCGGGACAGATCTTATATGTCCCGGATATTTCTATGCTAAAAGGCAGGCCGCGGGCAGATGGACTGCTTGTGTTAGGCAAATGCCCGCAGGCCGCGGCAGATGTTGTGCTGCGTAAGTACCGCGGTGTGGCGGCGATCGACCGCAACCCGATGGATTACCAGATGGACGAGATTACGTGCAACGGTGCGCAGGCTGCGGCGATGGCGGTGGAGTATCTGCTGGAGCTTGGCCATACAGCGATCGCGTATGTCGGAGACTGTACGATGGAGGCAAGGTACAGCGGCTATTACGAATGCTTGCTGAACCATAAGGTTTCTCTTATTTATGAATATATTGTGCCGACGAGCCAGACGAGAGAGGAGGGCTATCAGGCGTTCGCGCGTTTGGCTAAAATGCACAGGCCGCCGACTGCGGTATTTTGCGCCAATGATGTGACGGCACTTGGATTTCTGCAGGCTATGAAAGACAGAAACGGAAGGCGCAGGAAAAAGGTGTATCGGCCAGCGGTGATTTCAATCGATGATATTGAGGAGGCGGTCAGGTTTTCTCCGATGCTGACGACGATCCAGATTCCAAAAGTGGATATGGCGCATCTTGCGGTGCTGACGTTAAAGGACCGGCTGCAGGGAGGGCACGATGTGTGTGTGCGTATGGAGCTGCCATGCCATTTGATGGTAAGGGAGTCGGCGGGGATGTATTTCGTATAATGTACGATCATTTGCAGCAAGGTAATGAAAGTGTGTGATACGGATCAAAACGAAAGGAATAATCAATATGACATTTATTACTGTATTTTTCCAGATGCTTGCGCTGCTCCTTATGATCGGAGCAGGATATTTAGCAGCAAAGAAAGGGATGCTGGACGCGCATACGAATAACCAGATGTCGGATATGATCGTCAGCATTTTTAATCCGATGCTTGTGCTGGCAAGCGCGGCAAATTCGGTCGGCCAGATTTCCCTGGATGCGATGAAGCTGGCGGGCGGTATTGCGGCAGGAATGTTTTTGGCATTTATTCTGGCAGGCATGGTGCTGTCGCCGCTATTTGAAAAGGAACCTAGTCAGCGTAAGATTTTCCAGCTGATGTTTGTGTTTTCCAATGTGGGTTTTATTGGGATACCGGTGATCTCTAGTATCTTCGGCCCGGAATATGTTGTTTATGTGTCGGAATTTATGCTTGTTTATACGCTTGTGTTTTATACGTATGGCATTGCGCTGATGGACGGGAAGCTGTCGCTGTCCTCACTTAAGGCAATGGTAAATCCTGGTACCGTGTGCGGCTTTTTGGCAATGGGTGTGATCATATTTGAAATTGAGCTGCCGGGCTTTATAAAGACGGCGGTTACTTATCTTGGAAATGTGACCTCCCCGATGGCACTTGTGGCGGTCGGATTCGCACTGGCGGAATCAGATATCAGGACTATTTTCGGACAGGTGCGGCTTTATGTGTTTTCGTTTGTCAAGCTGCTTGTACTGCCGCTTGCTCTGCTGCCGCTGCTGCGGCTTGTTATGACAGATACAAAGCTGCTTGCGGTCTGTCTGGTCATGTTTGGGATGCCGGTTGGAAATATGCCGCTGATACTTGGCAATCAGCGTGGTCTGGATGTCACAGCGTGCAGCGCGGCGATCATTTTATCGACGGTGCTTTGCGTACTGACAGTCCCGGTGCTCATGCTGTTTGCGGGGTAGAGCCGGGGGATTGGTGGTTAAAAGGGTAGAAGAATTAAGAGAATTTTTATTTCATTTTTCTTCCGGATATGTTAAAATAAATCTGTAGCTATGCTCATAAGTAAAGTCGGCAATGGATTTGCCGGAATGATGCAGGAGGATGTAATAATGAAAAAACAAAGAATTGCAGCAGTGGTATTAACGGCAGCTCTTAGCGCTGCGCCGCTTTCGATACAGGCAGTATCCGGCCCGGTACCTGGCATGGATAAGGCTATCCCTTCAGTGACGGCGTACGCCGCTTCGAAGCCGTCTGCTTTCAAGCTGGCCAGCGCGGTGAAAAAGGCGTATGGAGAAGATTACTTGCCAAATTATAAGCTGGATAAGGATGAGATCAAAAGTAAGTATGGAGTAGATGCTTCTTGGTATTCATCTGCCTATGCACAGGTGCCGATGATCAGTCAGCAGGTGGACGAGATGGTTATTTTCAAGGCGAAAAATACGGCTTCCAAAAAGAAGATTTTAAGCGCTGTAAAGAAATACCAGAAGGATTTGAAAGAGAGTACAATGACGTATCCAATGAACGTTTTGAAAATACAAGGCTCTAAGGTGTACGCAACCGGAAATTATGTCTGCTTCTTCATGCTGGGTGGAAGCGTTGACAAAAGCATAGAGGAAAGCGGGTCTGAAGAGGCTGTTATCAAGGCACATCAAAAGCTGAACCAAAAAGCGGTAAATGCAGTGAAAAAGCAGCTGAAATAGTTTGCAAAACGTTAGATGCCTATGGAATTTTTGGAAAATCAGAAAAATCAGAAAAGTCAAAAAGAACAAGTAAAAACAAGCAAGATCCGGTTCCTGTGTTTCATAGGGGCCGTGATTTTGTTGCTGTCCGGCTGCAGTATCTGGATTGGCATAACGCCAGAGCAGACGTATTCTGCCGAGGAGCGCCGTATGCTTGCCGAACGGCCGAAGCTTACGAAAAAAAGCGTTCTGCGCGGCAAATTCCAGCAAAAATACGAAAAGTATCTGGGCGAGCAGTTTCCGGGGCGTACAAAGCTTGTAACGCTGCGTACAAAGCTGTCGCGGCTGCTGGGGGAGCGGGATGCAAACGGCGTTTATTTTGGCAAGGATGATTATTTACTGGAACGGTATCAGATGCAGGATTTTGATTGGAAGCAGGTGAAAAAGAACGTAAAGCAGACGGCGGCGTTTTTAAAAAGCAATCCGGATGCAAAAGCGTTGTTTGTCCCGACCAAAAGCAGCGTCCTTTCCGAAAAGCTTCCGCTGTACGCACAAAATCAAGGCGAAGAGCCGTTTTTTGAGCTACTTGGCAAAATGGCTCCAAGCGAGCAGCTGAGCCACGCTGCCGATGCGTTAAAGGAGCATGAGGCAGAGGAGATCTATTACCGGACAGACCACCATTGGACGACGCTGGGAGCATATTATGCTTATGAAGCGTGGGCAAAGGAGATGGGTTTTACGCCTGTGCCGAAAGAGCAGTTTACCGTGACGCCGGTCTGCAGCACTTTTTTCGGTACGACCTACGCGAAGGTGCGCACTGGGGGCCGGGCGGATACGATCGCATTGTATGAGCCAAAAGACGGGCCGCAGTTTGCGCTGGATTATAATATGGGAGAGTTCCAGTCTGACAGCTTTTATGATCTGTCGAAAGCCGAGGGAGACGATCCTTATAGTGTTTTCTTTGGCGGAAACCAGGCGTTGGTAGATATAAAAACGCAAGGACAGAAGGGAAAAACGCTTTTGATCATAAAGGATTCCTTTGGCAACTGTTTCGCGCCGTTTGCGGCAGCTCATTATGCGCGGACGATCGTAGTGGATCTGCGTTATGTGAACCTTCCAGTCAGCAAGCTGATGCGTGTGTATCCGGCGGACGATATTCTGATCTTGTATAATACCGCGCAGTTTATGGACGATAAGGATATCAGCAAATTAAAATAGTGAGGGATGCAAAATGAAATATGACGTCATTATCATAGGTGCAGGCCCGGCCGGAATTTTTACGGCGATGGAGCTTGTGAAAAATAACAGCACGAAAAAAATACTGCTCGTGGAAAAAGGGAAAGCGATCGAGGATCGTAAATGTCCAAAGAGCCAGACGAGAAAGTGCGTGAATTGTCAGCCATGCAATATTACGACAGGCTTTTCCGGCGCAGGGGCGTTTTCAGACGGCAAGCTGTCGCTAAGCTATGAGGTGGGCGGCGATTTCCCGCAGCTGGTCGGTGCGGACCTGGCGCAGGAGCTGATCCATTATACAGACAAAATATATCTGGAATTTGGCGCGGATACGCGGATCGAAGGGGTCAGCGAGCCGCTTAAGGTGCGGGAGATCCGAAAACGCGCGATCCATGCAGGGTTAAAGCTGGTGGATTGTCCGATACGCCATTTGGGGACGGAAAAGGCGCAGCACATTTACGGAGCGATCGAGAAATATCTGCAGGAAAAGGGCGTAGAAATGCTGTTTGGCTACAGCTGCAGCGATCTGATCATGGAAGAGGACGTCTGCAAGGGCGTTGTACTGTCCAAGGAGTCCGGCGGTGAACAGCTGCGTTATGAGGCTTTGCACGTTGTTGTGGCAGCAGGACGGCGCGGCGCGGAATGGCTCCAGGCGCTTTGCGCAAAGTATGAGATCGCACATAAGCCGGGAACTGTGGACATCGGCGTACGTGTGGAGGTCCGCAACGAGATTATGGAAGAGGTCAACAAGGTGCTGTACGAATCCAAGCTGATCGGCTATCCAAGACCGTTTAAAAACCGTGTACGGACGTTCTGCCAGAATCCAGGCGGGTTTGTAAGCCAGGAAAACTATGACAATGACCTTGCGGTCGTTAACGGGCATTCGTATAAAGACCTGAAATCAGACAATACGAATCTTGCAATCCTGTGCTCGCACAATTTTACAGAACCATTCAACCAGCCGATCGCTTATGCGCAGAAGGTCGGAGAGCTGACCAATATGCTTGGCGCGGGCCAGATTATGGTACAGCGTTATGGGGATATTTTGGACGGTAAGCGCACTTGGCCAAAGGAGCTGGCACAGTCCAACGTACGTCCGACGCTGCCGGATGTCGTTGCAGGGGATATTACTGCGGCGATGCCGTATCGGGCAATGGTCAACATTATTAATTTTATCCAGGCGATGGATCAGGTTGTTCCGGGATTTGCAAGCACTGAGACACTTTTGTATTCTCCGGAGCTGAAATTCTACAGCAATAAGGTGCGGATGGATGAAAATCTGGTCACAAATGTAAAAGGACTGTATTGCCTGGGTGATTCCAGCGGATGGACGAGAGGTTTGATGATGGCGTCCGCGATGGGCGTGCTGATGGGGAGGAAGCTGCTGGATAAATAACAGAAAGGGTCCATGTGCTTTTGAGCCAGAGGTAACAGGCTGCTTCGACAGGATAAAACAAACAGGCTATGAAATGTGAAAGAAGAAAAGATATGAGAAAAAGCTTTAACACGAGCGGTGTATGTTTCCAGATATTCATTATATGGTAAATGTAGACAGCCGGACAGAGCAGCTGATCCAAGGACTGATCCTGCAGCATAAATATTTTACGATCAACTGTGCGAGACAATACGGCAAGACAACGATCCTGAACGCGCTTTATCAAAAACTGAAACTGGAATACAGCATATTTTTTCTCAATTTTGAGGATATGGGAAGTGCAGCTTTTTCGGATGAGTATCAGTTTTGCAAAGCGTTTCTGCATCTGATGAAGGCGCAGATCGCATATGGTATGACACAGGGGATTTCGGAGATTACGGTTACGCAGATGGAACGAGATATGGAACGGGAAAATTTCGGACAAGCCTTTAACCGTGTATGGGGCTGTCGCAGTCAAAAAGGACATTACTGCGGCAGCCCCATCTGCCTTTTACGGATCGAACCAAAATATTGTGTTATTTTACAGGATCCTTTTTTAAAATATGGAACCCCCATGGCTTTAGCGCTGCCGTATCCTGCGCGTAAACCGTTGTATCTTCAATAAGCTCTGTCCCATGATAAGGAACGGTATAGCTAACCGTATCATTGGAATAATTAAAGAAATAAGTGATCTTTTCGCCGTTCTGGTTTATCCCTTCTCTGCGAATCAGCGGAAAATGTTCCCCGCTTACCGTTATATGAAATCGTTCCATGAGTGTTTTTAAAATAACTTCCAAGGACGCGTTGTCCATAAAGCATCCGATATAAGCCGCGGAACCCTTGCCGTAAGGGTGGTGTGTAACAGCGGCGTATGCGTTCCAGTAAGGATGGTCATAGTTTGCGATCACTTCTGTCTGTGTGTCTTTTGGGATCAAAAGCTCCATCCAGTCTGACAGTACCGGTTGTTTTTCAAATGCTGCCGCTTTGCCGGACAGGGTGGTGCGTCCCGGATCTGTAAATTGGTCGTACGTTATGCCGAAGCAGTCTGTCAGTCCGTATGGCTGGTCGTCCGCATAGATTTTCAGATGCTCGTCGGCAAATGCGCTTCGAAACGATGCAAGCAGATGTCCGCCGTTTTTTACATAAGTATCCAAAGATGTTATAAGCTCTTTGGACATGGAATAAACGGACGGCAGGATGATCAGATCGTAAGCGGCAAGCTGGTCAGGTGCAGCGCAAGTGTCGCTGATGCAGTCCATTTCCAGGTTCATCCGGTAACAAGCATCGTACAGCCAGCGAACAACGGTATTCTGGTCGTTGATACTGCCGGCAGGGAAATAGGTAAAAGCAGTATTGGAGCGGTTGCTCATCATCATTGCGATCCGGTTGTGCTTGCTTAGGTGGAGCAGGTCGTTAGAGAGCCTTGCAAAATCGGCGCCGATCGACATACATTCGCGGTAGGTGGCATTTTCTTTTAGATTATGGCTTAGGACGCCCTTCCAGTAGCTTTCGATGGCATTATGGATGGAATGCCAGTGCCAGTATTCCACGCAGTCCGCGCCTCCTGCAAGGTGCGAAAACGCCTGCAGGCGCAGCTGTCCCGGATAGGCGAGCCAACCGTGGTTGCCCTGCGCTTGTGTTTCTAGTACGAGGTAATTGGTCTTTTTCAGAGAACGCGCAACATCGCCGCCAAACGCGATTTCCGCCCCGCTCAGAAGGTCCTCTCCTGGGTGGTAGATGTCGCAGCCTGCGATATCTAACGGCTGCGCTGCGTCATACTGATTTACATCTGGCTGGTAGCCGTAGGAATAATTGCGCCAGCTAAAGTCAAAATTGTGCGTTACCAGCTGATCCGGGCGCAGATATGTACGGATGATCCCTTCCTGCCAATGGAAAAATTCTGTGACAAGGTTCCGCTGGAACTGCTTAAATTCGGCGCCCAGGCTTCCGTTGATGGTTCCGCGGATATCCGGCAGGTCTGCCCAGTCTTGGACGCGGTTGGACCAGTAGTTCAGACCAAACTCCGCGTTAAATGCTTGGATATCTGGATACTGCTTTTTCAGATATGCGCAGAACATCTGCTGCACGCGTGGGCTGCAGGTGTCATAGTGCTTTGTTTCGTTGTCGATCTGGATGCCGATGACGTGTGTATAAGGCTGTATTTCTTTCATTAGGCGGCGGATGATGCGTTCGGCGTGAAACAAGTATCCGGGATGGGTGATGTCCATATTTTGCCGGTGCCCGTACAGCTCTTGTCCGTGGTGCGTGACGGCGAGGATATCCGGGTATTTACGTGCCAGCCAAGGCGGGATGGCGTAAGTAGGTGTTCCGACGATCACATCGATTCCGGCGTCCTGCGCGGCCTTTAGCATCCGGTGCAGATGGGTAAAATCAAATTCCCCGTCATTTGGCTCCCATGTGCTCCAGGTTGATTCTGCTATGCGTATCAGATTGAATTCGGCTTTGCGCATCAGATCCATATCCTTCTGCAGACGGCTGCAGGGCATATATTCATCGTAATAGGCGGCGCCGTAGTATAGCTTGGATGTTTTCTTCATAAGACTCCTTTCGTTTTGGTGAAAGTGGCTGCAGAGCTCTTGACGCATCCTGTTGTTTTGTGTAAAATAAGAACAAACGGTTGCGCTAAAGGAAAGGATAACATACTTTTTGCCGCAAGTCTACAGCAAATGAAGGAGGAAATAAAATAATGCAGGAGCAGGAAGGTAAAAAACTGACGATGGATGACGTCGCAAAAGCGCTCGGCGTTTCCAAAACGACCGTCTCCAGAGCGGTATCCGGCAAGGGACGCATTGGCGAGCAGACGAGACAAAAGGTGTTGGAGTACATTGCGCAGCATAATTACAAGCCAAACGTAATGGCAAAGGGGCTTGCGAATAAGCGGACGTATAATATCGGTATGGTGCTGCAGGCGGACCTGCTGTCCTCAGACCTGCCGTTTTTTCCAAAGGCGCTTAAGGGGATCAGTGAAGCGGCTGCAAAGGAAGCGTATGACGTGATTCTGACGCTTGTGGATACGAACGATCTTTCGAGGCTTGCGCGTGTGATTGAGGACCAGAAGGTGGACGGCCTGATCCTGATGCGTACGCTTCAGGATGACAAGCCAGCGGAAATGCTGAAAAAAAGCGGGCTTCCGTTTGTTGCCATGGGCATGACGGACGATCCGTATGTCTGTCAGGTAGACCACGACCATGTGGAGGCGTGCCGGGAGCTGACGGGGATCCTTTTGATGAAGGGGCTGAAAAAAATTGCGCTGATCGTGGGTGATATGAATCATGTCATTAATAAAAAGCGGCTGGAGGGCTTTTGCGCGGCGCATAAGGAGCTGGGGTTTGCGTTAGACGAATCGCTGATATTTACGGATGTGGATTCGCAGCTGCTCGCAGACCGGGTGACGGATATGATATTGATGCGCGGAGTCAGCTGCATGATCGGCGCGGATGATCTGCTGGCCAGTCAGGTGTTGAACAGGCTGGAGGAGGAGGGCGTACAGATCCCGCGGGAAATGCGTCTGGCGTCGTTTCATGACAGCCAGCTGCTAAAATCCGCAGGAACAGGTATTACGGCGATCCGTTTTCATACAGAAGAGCTGGGCAGGGAAGCGTGCAGGGTGCTTTTGCGGCAGATAAACGGGGAGGAGGTTCCGCATCTGACAAAGCTGTCATATGAGGTGGCAATACGCGGCTCTACCAAATAACGGGCTGAAATTTGAAATAAGTCTTGACAAATGTGTGAAAGATTGATATGTTAAATAAAACAACCGGTTGCGCAAACGGAAAACAAGGCTGTCTCAGGATAGTATACAGGAGGAAAGATATGGAAGAGTTTATTGTAAATATTATCCATCGCCCGGAAATGGTGCCGGAATACGCGGAAAAGGTAACCGGGCAGGGTAAGACAGAGGATATCGGAAGAAAGTCTCTTCTGAGCGAATCTCTGGATATTTTTAAGACGCAGCAAGAGTGCGCGCATAAAAACGGCTTGAAAACGACGATTGAAATGACATACGCAAGCCTGTTTAACGAGGAAGCGGTAGCGATTGCTAAGGAGCATCATAATACTTACGGGGATGAGATCGGCCTGACGCTGCTTGGCCTGCCTTGCAAGGAGTTTCGGGAAAAATACAAAACAAAGGATTTTTGTATTTGGATGTTTTCGATGGAGGACAAAAAGTCGATCGTAAACGATGTATTTGAAAAATTTTATCAAACGTTCGGTTTTTATCCGGAATCGACCGGTTCTTATTACATGGACGCGGAGCTGATCAATTATATCAAGGAAACCTATCCTTCGGTGAAATGCGCAGTAGCGACCTGCTGGGAGGAGGGCCCGAAGGCGTATCATACGTGCAACAATTCCTGGTATACGTTTATGGACGGAGGTCCTTGGGCGCCGTGGATCCCATCAAAGCAGAACACGCACGCTCCGGCGGCGAACGCGCAGGAGGACAGCGGCATTGTGGCAATTCCGCATTTGTCGCGGGATCTGATTGCCTGCTATGACGGGAACGGTTCGAATTTCGGCACGCATCCGCAAAATGTGCTGCGCGGCATGATCTATGACAGCAGTACATGGGAATATCCATATTTGTACAATCTGATCGACCAGTATCGCTATCTTGCGAAATTCAACAACGGCTATGCCTACAATATGATGTTCGTAGGCCCAGGCTGGATGAATAAAATGGGACGCTGGGAAGCGCCGTACGAGCTTTTGCTCAAATCCTATGAGGACGGCTGCGCCTATTACGGGAAGCTGAAAAAAGAGGGCAAGTGTATCGATATGACAATGTCTGAATTTGCGGACTATTATCGGGAGAAGAAAACGTATACAGAGCCGGAGTGTGCGCTCTGGAGAGATATATTATACGGCTCGAAAAAGCAGCTGTTTTGGTATTGTGATCCATTCCTGCGTGCCTGCGTCAATATGGACCAGGGCGGCGCGATCGTAGATCTGCGTCCTTATGTAGCGAAGCTGGAATGGAAGGTTGGCATTGGGACAGAGCATATCCAGGACGCTTCTTATCCATTTCTGATCCAGGAAAAATACCGTGCAGGCTATTTTACGCATTATGCGGGAGAGGGTACGGTACGCAGCGCCAAGCTGACTTACCGTGGCGAAGAGGTGGATCTGTGCCTCTGTCCGACGCACGCGCATTTTTCACAGCAGGAAAATACCCGTATCCTAACGCTTGACCCGGTAGATATTGTATTTTCTGATCTGAGCATAAAGCTTTTGACACGTATTTTCTTTACAGAGGGCGCTGCAGATATCCGGATCGAACGCAGCATCCTGGAAATGAGCGACCCGGATGCCAAGGTGGGATTGGATGAGTATCTGGTTGCCTGCTACGGTACGACAGAATATACCGAGGATATGACAGGTATTACATTATCCGCCGTCAAAGGGCAAAAAGAAGTGTCGCTTCCATATGAATATAAATGCCGGGAGGAAGCCTTGGAGGGCGCGGACCGTGTGACAGCGGTTGTTCCGGCGATTGATACGAAGGTTTCCATGTCGTGTGACAATCCGCAGGCGGCAGGCTACTTTAAGGAAGGCTATGCGTTCTCGCCAATGTTTACATTGGGGTATCGTACGCAGCTCAGTGAAAAGGAGGTATTTTCCACATGGCTCAGCTTGGAAAAGGCAGATTAAATTACAGATGTCCGTCTTGTTTTTTCAGGGATCTGGATATCGATATGTTTTACGATAAAGATACGAAGGAGTATCATTGTATCCGGTGCCAGTATGTGGCAAAGGAAGAGGACATTTTAAAAATGAACGAGGAAATCCGTACAAAGTACAAATTTATGGACAGGCGCATCACGGAATTTGAAGATTTTAGTTTTTAGCAATGCTTGATCGGAGAACGACTATGATTAGAGGAATGGATATTTCTTCTCTGGCAGAGGTGGAACAGTGCGGCGGGAAGTTTTTTGACGGCGGCAGGGAAATGGATTTGCTGCAGATCTTAAAAAGCTATGGCGTCAATTACATAAGGCTTAGGCTCTGGAACGACCCGTATGCAGAGGACGGCAGCCCGTACGGCGCGGGCTGCAGCGATTTTGGGACGACGCTTTCGCTGGCAAAGCGCGCGCTGTTACAGGGCTTTGGATTTTTACTGGATCTTCATTATAGTGATTTCTGGGCGGATCCTGGCAAGCAGACAGTGCCGAAGGCCTGGCGCGGCCTGGATGCGCAAGGTCTGGAACAGGCGGTTTACGATTTTACAAAAAGGACGCTGGAGGATTTTCGTGCGGCAGGAGCAATGCCGACGATGGTGGCTGTCGGCAATGAGCTGAGTAATGGGCTGCTGTGGCCGTATGGAAAGACGCCGCATTATAATACGATCGCAAGTCTTGTGAGCGCAGGCATCCGTGCAGTCCGAGACGTGGACGGGGCGCTGTCCGTGATGCTCCATCTGGACAATGGCGGCGACAACGATCTGTACCGCAGATGGTTTGACAACTATTTTGCAAACGGCGGCGAGGATTTTGAATGGATCGGGCTGTCTTATTATCCGTTCTGGCACGGGAACTTGGCGGCGCTGGAAGCCAATATGCAGGATATTGCAGTCCGTTATAAAAAGGATCTGATTGTGGCGGAGGTATCCATGGGCTTTACGATGGACGATTATCAGGAATATGAGGGGCTTTGCGACGCGCAGCGCAAGGGCTATGCTACAAAGCCAGAGTTGACCGCGGGGCTGGATTATCCAATGACCAAACAGGGGCAGGCGGATTTTATGTATGACCTGATGACGCGTATCCGTAAGGTACCGCAGCAGCGCGGCAAAGGATTTTTCTATTGGGAGCCGGCATGGCTTCCGCGGCACGGCAGCGAATGGGCGACTGCGGCTGGGCGGGAATATATCGGTGAACCGGGCAAGGGCGGGAATGAATGGGCGAACCAGGCGCTATTTGATTATGAAGGAAATGCGCTTCCGGCGCTTGGGGTGATTCGGGATTTTTGTTAGGGTGAAAAGATGTATGTAAGAAAGGCTTCCGGCACATTTTGGTATGTGTGTGGGAGCCTTTGGCGGTTATTTATGGCGATCTGGCTGCAGCTTTTATCAGCAGGATGTTTGTAGATGGAGCCGAATCATTGGATATGGATGGGCAGCAGGGATAAAAAGCGTGTTTCCAATTCTGTTTTTTACATTGTGGGAATCATTTTTTAAAAGCATCTATGTTTTTTCTGTTTCTGGAAGTTGTATCTTTTATACACAGCCAACATATTCCAGCCCGTTATAAAAACCACAGATAAAAACAGTAACTTGCAATTTAAGTCATATCTGATATAATTATAGAAAAAAGGAAGGTGAAAGTAAGACAGAAAAAGAAATGATGCAAAGAAATATAGAGGAATTTGAAAGACTGCAGGATTATATGGAGTCGTGTGATAAAGACTCGGAAACATATAAAAAAATGAAACGCCGTTATATAGCTTTAAAAGTTATATTAACATCATCTGGTATTAATCTTACAGAAATTGATTATATAAAAGAGTAGAATTAGGTGGCAGGTAAAGAACCACCATCATCTGGAAAGATCCATTTCAGACGTTTCATGGTACGGGCCGTCAAGACAGCTGGAGTATAAGGCAAAGAGGGCACATTCTATGCCGGCAGCCTGATATGCTCAACTTGTTGGAATCAAAATCCAGAAACAAAGAAATTATGTGTCAGGAAATGGAACTGTCCTGTTTGTGAAAATTACACAATTAAACTATAAAAAAATTGGATATATAACACAAAATGCATTTTAGGGGATAGACAGCAGGAAGATTTTATAGTAATATTTATACAGAAATAAGGGAAGCACATTACAGATTGTTACTTTAAGCAGGCAAAACTGGATTGTACTCACAGAAACACAAGGATACAATAGATTATCGAACGGGCTTTTTAAAGACGGGAGATAATATTGGATCGTCCAAGTGGCTTTTGAGTATGATGCAGTTATTTTTTTGCTTATTATTCTGCAATGGCCGCAAAGGGGAGAAAAGGGTACTGCAAACACCGCAGCTGTGGACAATAACAGAAGAAGGATGGTGCAGGTATGAAAATCGTAAAGGTTATTAACAACAATGTCGTCAGTTCGGTAGACGATAAGGAGTGTGAGCTTATCATACTCGGCAGGGGAATTGGTTTTCAGAAAAACAGCGGGGATGAGATTGAAGAGGACAGGATTGAAAAGGTGTTTCAGCTGTCGAGTGCGGCAAATAGCCAGTTTGAAAGTTTGGTGAAGGAGATTCCGTATGAATATATTAAGTATACGGATGAGATTGTTAAGGAGGCCGCAGAGGTTATTGGCAGAAGTCTGAACCGAAATATCTATATTACGCTGACGGACCATCTGCATTTTGCGGTTGAGCGTTATCGGAAGAATATTGTGTTTCAAAATGCCCTGTTATGGGAGATTAAAAAGTTTTACAGTAGGGAATATGCGATCGGACTTCATGCGGTTGAGATGATCAAGGAAAAAGAGGGGATCGAGCTGTCGGCGGATGAGGCTGCGTTTATTGCGCTTCATATTGTAAATGCCGAGATGGATGCGGATATGACCAAGACGGCGGATATTCCGGGGATGCTCAGGGATATGATCAATATTGTCAAGTATTCGTTCCATGTTACACTGGATGAGGATAGTCTTTGTTATGAACGGTTTGTGACGCATTTGAAATTTTTTATCCAGCGGGCGATCGAGCAGTCGTATTATCCGTCGGAGGACTGCGAGTTTTACAATGTATACCGGAAGAAATATCCGAAGGCTTATGCCTGTGCAAGGAAAATACGTACTTATATGGAAGAGAAAACTGGAAACTCGGTAACCGATGAAGAGATGATGTATCTGACCGTGCATATTTCCAGAGTCATTGATAAAAACGATACAGAACAGTAAATGTTGGATGATAGAAGTGAGAGATAGGAAAATAATGTGTAAGCGCGCGCACATTTATAAATAAGAAAAAGTAAGGAGAGATGAAATATGGCAATGGATTATGTTGATGTGTCGAAAAAGATCATCAGCGCAGTTGGCGGAGCGGATAATATTTCCTCGGCGACGCACTGTATGACAAGGCTGCGTCTGACCTTAAAGGATCAGGCAATGGCGAACGACGGCAAGGTCGAAGGCATCAAGGGAGTTAAGAGTGTTATTAAGCAGGGTGGTCAGTATCAGATCGTTATCGGCAACGAGGTATCGAACCTGTTTAAGGAATTTTCCAAAATGGGCAAATTTACCGATGACGGTGGGGACGGCTCCAAAGGCTGAAGGGCCGATCATCCAAAGGCTGTTCGGCTTTGTGGCTGGCTGTCTTACGCCAATGCTTCCGGCGATGCTTGGCACAGGTATGTTAAAGGTAGTATTGACCTTGCTTACGACATTAAACATCGTATCTGCGACAGATGCTACTTATCAGATTTTTTATTCCATCGCAGACGGATTCTTTTATTTTCTGCCGATCTTCCTTGGATGGTCGATCGCTAAGAAGGTTAACGGTAATGCCCCGCTGTATATGGCGGTCGGTGCGCTGCTGTGCTATCCGGATCTGGTAGCGATGATGGGCGGGACACTGGAGAGCGCGACGGAGTATGGTGAGTTTCTTGGTATGGGATGTACCTATTTGTTTGGCGTCGTGCCTGTGATCGAGACGACTTATACGTCTTCCGTAGTGCCGATGCTCTTGATGGCACCGCTGATGAAGTGGGCGGAGGATTTTGCGGATCGGATTTCTCCGAATGTGTTAAAGGCGTTTTTAAAGCCGCATCTCTTTTTCCTGATCTGTACGCCGGTCGTTATGATTGTGCTTGGGCCGATCGGAGGAGTTATCGGAAATGTAATGGCAGCAGCGTTTAATACGTTGTATGGCAAGGTGCCTTGGCTGACGGTCGGACTGTTGTCTGCGCTGATGCCGTTTATTGTTATGACGGGTATGCATTATGCATTGATTCCGCTATTTATGAATAATATTGCAACGTTAGGCTATGATGTTGTTGTGCTTGTAACGATGTTTTGCTCCAATATCTGTCAGGGCGGCGCGGCGTTTGGCGTAGCGGCAAAGACAAAGGATGTGGAGACACGTTCCGAAGGGATTGCCTGCGGTATCTCGGCTGCGGTAGCGGGTGTTACGGAGCCGGCTTTGTATGGGATCAACCTGCGCTATATGAAGCCGATGATCGGCGCGGTTGCCGGCGCTGGAGTTGCTGGATTGCTTGCGGGCATTATGGGCGTCAGAGGCTATACGATGGGCGGTTCGCCGTCATTTCTTTCACTGATCACGTTTATCGGCGGCGACAGCCCTTATCATAGTGTGATCTGGGGAGCGGTCTGTGGTGTGCTGGGTCTTGTGATTTCGTTTGCGGTCAGCTTTGTGCTGTTTCAAGACCCGCAGAAGCAGTCTGCAGATACGGCGGGTGCGTCTGTAGGCGCTGCGTCAGCGGCGGTGTTGTCAGATGAGACGGTGGCTTCTCCTGTGAATGGTGAAGTAAAGCCGCTGAGTGAGGTAGAGGATGACGCGTTTTCGTCTGGAGCGCTTGGACAGGGGATTGCACTTGTTCCGTCTGAAGGGAAGGTATATGCTCCGGTGGATGGCGAGGTGACGACCTTTTTCCCGACTGGGCACGCGATTGGTTTGCTTAGCGACGGCGGAGCAGAAATATTGATCCATGTGGGCATGGATACGGTAAAGCTGGATGGACGGGGATTTACACCGCGTGTATCGCAGGGAAGCCGTGTGAAAAAAGGTGATCTGCTGCTGGAGTTTGACTTGGAGCTGATCCAAAAAGAAGGGTATTCTACGGTGACACCGATGATCGTAACCAATACCGATGATTATACGGCGGTAGAACCTGTGCGTGCAAGGTCGCTCCATACGGGCGATGCGGCCATTCGGATCCAGAAATAAACCAGAAATAAAAGTCTGGAAAAATAAGGGAAACAAGGTTAAAATAAGTTATAATTCGTTTTTTAAGATAAAAGGATAAAAAGATAAAAGGCAAGAAAGGATGGAAAAGATAATGAAAGCTTTTCGAGAGGATTTTTTGTGGGGCGGCGCAGTAGCGGCCAACCAGTATGAGGGTGCCTGGGATGTGGATGGAAAGGGTGCTTCTGTATCAGATATGTGTACAAACGGCACACATACGACGCCAAAACGCATTACGGCTGTGATCGAACCGGATACGTTATATCCGAGTCATGAGGCGATTGATTTTTATCATCATTATAAGGAAGATATTGCGCTGTTCGCACAGATGGGATTTAAAACGTTCCGCCTGTCGATCGCGTGGACGAGGATTTTTCCGACCGGAATGGAGACGGAGCCAAATGAGGCGGGACTCCAGTTTTATGACAACGTATTTGATGAGTGTAAAAAGTATGGGATCGAGCCGCTTGTTACGATTTCCCATTATGAGATGCCTTATGCGCTTGTTGAAAAATACAATGGCTGGGAAGGCCGGGAATGCGTGGATCTGTTTGTACGCTATTGTGAGGTGATCTTTCAACGGTATGCGGGAAAGGTCAAATACTGGCTGACGTTCAACGAGATCAATTCCGGGACGATGCCTTTGGGCAATGTCCTCTCGTTAGGCACGGTCAGAGGGTATACCGGCTCTGTCATGGAGGTGCCGGATGATCCTAAGATTCGCTTCCAGGCGCTGCACCATCAGTTTGTTGCAAGTGCGAAGGCGGTAAAGCTGGCGCATGAACAGTATCCGGACTATCAAATGGGAAATATGATCTGCTTTATTACCAAATATCCATACACCTGCAATCCGGATGATATGATTCTTACGCAGAAGGAAATGCAGATGACGAATTGGTTTTGCTCAGATGTACAGGTACGCGGTTATTATCCGTCTTATGCAGAACGTTATTTTGAGGAAAACGGGATCGTGATCCAAAAAGAGCCGGGTGACGATGCGCTGCTTAAGGAAGGGACTGTGGATTATTATACATTTAGCTATTATATGAGTACGTGTACCGGAATTGCGCCGGAAGGCTCAGCCACCAGCGGCAATCTAGTAGGCGGGCTGAAGAATCCATATCTGAAGGCTTCTGACTGGGGCTGGCAGATTGATCCGAAAGGGCTTCGCTATACATTAAATGAGATTTACGGACGCTATCAGATACCGCTTATGGTCGTAGAAAATGGACTGGGCGCTTATGACAAGGTTGAGGAGGACGGAAGCGTCAACGACGATTACCGGATCGATTATCTGCGCGAGCATATCGAACAGATGCGCGAAGCAGCTGCGGATGGCGTGGATCTGATGGGTTATACGCCTTGGGGATGTATTGACCTGGTAAGCGCTTCTACGGGAGAGATGGCAAAGCGTTATGGATTTATCTATGTGGAAAAATACGACGACGGCACCGGGACGCTGGCGCGCAGACGCAAAAAATCATTTGACTGGTACCGCCAGGTGATCGCGTCGAACGGACAGCAGCTATAGTTATAGGGGGATCCAATATGAGTGTTGTTGTAAACATTTATTATACTGGGACAGACGATCATGCACGCAAATTTGCACAGGAAATGGAAGCGAGCGGTACTGCCGCTGCAATCCGTGAGGAAGAGGGAAATCTGCGCTATGAATATTTCTTTCCGGCTTCGGACCCGCAGACCGTGCTTTTGATCGACGCCTGGAAAGACCAGCGGGCCATCGACAAGCACCATGCATCTCCAATGATGGATACAATCGCAAGGCTTAGGGAAAAATATGACCTGCATATGAGGGTGGAGCGGTATGTTCCGGATGAGCAAGGCATACCGGAGAAAGATAGCCGTTTTATCAAAGAATAAGACGGCAGCTGATTCTTGACATCATAGCGAGCCTGCCGTAAAATAGAGTTAGTAATATTTCAAAAATCTATTTTCAGGAGGGAGCAGATGCAATGAGAGTTGCGGTAACTTACGAAAACGGTATGATTTTCCAGCATTTTGGACATACGGAGCAGTTCAAATTCTATGATATAGAAGGAAACGAGATCGTAAAGGAGCAGACGGCAGATACGATGGGAAGCGGACATGGTGCTCTGGCGGGATTTCTAAAGGATCATAGCGTGGATACGCTCATCTGCGGCGGCATTGGCGGCGGTGCGCAGATGGCGCTTGCGGACGCGGGGATTCGGCTTTACGGCGGTGTGTCCGGGAGTGCGGACGAGGCGGTAAAGGCTCTGCTGGCGGGCGGCTTGGAATATGATCCGGATGTAAAGTGCAGCCATCATGAGCATGAGCACGGCGGAAGCTGCGCGGGACATTCCTGCGGAGCGCACCAGCACGGATGTCCTGGCGCAAACGCTTAGGTTTTAGCGATGAATTGAATAGGATTTTAAAATACGCACATAACATATAAGGATATGGTTGTATGTGCGTATTTTGATTGCAGAAAATAGGTGTAGCTATTGCAGTAAAAATTTGCTATAATCTATACTGACGTGCAATATAATTTGCGGCCGGATTGTAGTAACAGGTCAGTTTGCCTGAACTGTTACGGATTATAATGGATGAGGGATAAAGATGCTGAAAAAGTCTGGACATGGAATAATGAGAAAAAAAATCTGTTTGCTGCTGGCAATCTGCTGGATGGCGGTTATTTTTGCATTTTCCGCCAGGAATGCGGATCTGTCGACGCAGGACAGTATGTCGATCGGGATTTTGTTTGGTCGATTGATCGTGCCGAGCTTTGCGGATTTGGATTCACAGATGCAGGCTTCGTTTGCGGATATGGTTGACCATCCGATACGGAAAATGGCGCATATGACGGAATATGCGGTTCTTGGTTTTTTGCTGACCGGGAGCTATGTGGATCAAGAAAGGAAGCGGCTGTACCGCTTTCTTGTGCCGGCGGTTTTCGGATCGCTGTATGCGGTTTCTGATGAGCTGCATCAGCTGTTTGTACCAGGCCGCAGCTGTGAGCTGAAGGATATGCTGATCGATAGCTGCGGGGTTGTGATCGGAACGCTTGCTGGGCTTTTTATTTTTATTTACTGGCAGAGCAGGAAGGAGCGCAGCTTATGAGAGTTGGTGCGGTCGATTTTTGGAAATTTGTATTTTCCGTTGTTATTTTATGTTTTCATTCGCTGTATTTTGCGGGGACGGAAAAATATATATTTTATGACGGGGCAAATATGGTGGAGTACTTCTTTCTGGTCACGGGCTTTTTGATGGCGGCTTCGGTAATGAAGCAGCGGCCTGATGAGCAGGAGGCTCCGGTTTGGAAAAGTACCTGGCGGTTTTTGTTCCACAAGATCAAAGGGATGTGTCCGGAGTATTATGTAGCATGGGCGCTTTCTTTTTTTATTAAGCAGACTGCCGGCGGGCTGCTGCCGCTTTATAAAATCTGCAAGCATTTGATACAGTGCGTTTGGGAGCTGCTTTTCTTAAGGATGGCGGGATTCAATGACTACAATGCGAATGGAGCGACGTGGTATATTTCCGCGATGCTTTATGCGATGCTGTTTTTGCTTCCGCTGTTTTATAAAAATCGGGAGTTTTTTCTGCACATTATAGCGCCGCTGCTGGCGCTGAGCCTGTTGGGATATTTGTATATGTCGGAAAAGCTGATGCGGGGCAATACGGACTGGACAGGCTTTTGCATGAAGGGACTGCTGCGGGCTGCGGGTGTGCTCTGCGTGGGGTGCGTGTGCTATATAGCCTGTCAAAGGCTTAAGGAGCTGAGGCTTACGCGCTTTGCGGGAGCATTGTTGGCGTTTGTAGAAACGGGCGGATATCTGTTTGCGCTGTACTGGACCTTTGGCCATGCGGCGTCTACGATGCAGTTTGTGATCTTGCTGCTGTTTGCGGTATCGATAACGATCAGCTTTAGCCATCAGGGGATGCTTGCGCAGCTTTATGACAACCGGGTCGTATACTGGCTTGGGCAGTTTAGTTTTCCGCTTTTTTTGTCGCATCACGCTTGGAGTGGGAAGATGAACCGGATGTTTCCGAATGAATCGTATGCGCAGCTTTTTCCGAAATATGTGGCGTTATCCGTAGCGACTGCGTTTGCTGTATATGGGATCTCGGCTGGAGTAAGATGGGTGTACGCGAGGCTGCGTGAGCCGGTTATGCGCTTGCTGGTAAAAATGGAATAAATGGCGGAAAAAAGCCGGTTTTGATTGAAGGGAAGGTAATAGAATGTTATAATGGGCTAAATGCTCAGAGATTGCATAATGATGAGAGAACGGGGGTAACTAACGATGAAAAAAATTTTTACCAGAAGCCTGTGTATCTGTATGGCGGCGGCATTGCTGATCAACATTGCAGTCGTGGCGTTGATCCAGATGGTAGTGATGGAGCAGACGCATACGCAGAGCAGCTACGAAAGGTTGGAGACAGTAAAAGAAACGATTGCACAGAACGAAGAGAATATTACGCAGCTTACGGCAGCTCTTGGTGAAAATAATCTGGCCAAATCACGGGCGTTTGCGGATCTGCTCGCAACGGATGAAACGATCCTGCAGGATGAGAAACGTCTGAATGAGTTAAAGGAACGTCTGATGGTATCGGAACTTCATGTGATAGATGAACAAGGCATGATCACACATTCGACTATAAAGGAATACATAGGCTTCGATATGAACAGCGGCGAGCAATCAGCGGCATTTATGCCGATTGCCAAGGATCCGTCGTTGGAGATCGTGCAGGAGCCGACGGCCAATGCTGCCGAGGGGGCTGTGATGCAGTATATCGGTGTTGCCAGGAAGGACGCACCAGGGCTGGTGCAGGTCGGGATTCGTCCAGAAGTGCTGGAAACGATGCTAAAGGGCACGCAGATCGATGTGGTGTTTAAAGGCATTGAGTTTGGCACAAATGGGTATGTTTATGCGTTGGATGCGGAGACAGGGGATATTCTGGCGTTTCCGGATAATAACCTGATCGGAACCTCAGCACAGGAAGCGGGTATCCCGCAGGAAGCAGGAAAAGGCTCCGCCAAATTTAATGGGACAAGGGGAAAATATGTGTCGCAGGAATACGAAGGAATGCTGATCGGAACCTTTTTGCCGAATGGGGAATATTATAAAGACCAGATCAGCCAGACGCTTATGATGGCTTTGAGTATTTTTGTGATCTTTTCGGTATTGTTGTATTTTATCAATAAATTGCTGGATAAGAAGATTGTCAGCGGTATCAGCAATATTACGACTTCTGTCAAAAAGATATCGGACGGTGATTTTGGGATTGTCGTGGATGAGCAGGGAACGCCGGAGTTTTCTATGCTTAGCGCCAGCGTGAATAAAATGGTAGAGTCCATCTGCCAGAATATAAAAGAAAATGAAGATTTAATAACCAAACAGAAACAGGATATGGAGAATAACGTGAGCCTGATCGAGAATATCAAGCAGGTTTGCGCGAATCTGGACGGAGTTTCACAGGAGACGTTATCGACAGCAGACGCCATCCACAACGGTACGAACGAGCAGGAGCAGGCGGTAAAGGATCTGGAACAGGTGATGAAGAGCCTTGTGTACGAGCTGAATGAAAGCGCAGGCGTGTCGAAAGGTGCGGCGGCGGCAGCGCACGCAGCGGCGCAAAAGATCGAGACGACGGGACAGCAGATGCAGACGCTGGAGGAGGCTATTGAAAAGATCAGCGATATGTCTGCGGAGATCGGAATGATCATTGGGGAAATTGATTCGATCGCCCAGCAGACAAATATGCTTTCTTTGAATGCATCGATCGAGGCTGCCAGAGTCGGGGAGGCAGGGAAAGGCTTTGCTGTGGTAGCTACGCAGGTTGGCGACCTTGCGGCGAGAAGCGCGCAGGCGGCAAAGCAGACGAGCGAGCTGATCACAAATTCGATACAGGCGGTAGAAGAGGGCCGGGTGATCACGAAAAGGACAGCGGAGGAATTTGCTTCTGTTGTAAAGGAAATGGAAGAAACCAGCCGCAGCGTGAAAGAGATCACGGATATGGTAAAACAGAACGTGCAGACGGTCACGCAGGTTGTAGAAGGGCTGGACGTGATCGCGAATGTGGTGGAGAAAAATGTGGAGATATCAAAAAACAGCAAAGCGGTTTCTGAGCATATGGCTGACGAAGCCGGAAAGCTGTTGGATCTGGTGGAATAGATAAATGAATGATGCTTTTTATGAGCTGGCCGAGCTGTTTTTCGCCTATTCGTTTTTGGCATGGCTGGCGGAAACGGCAGTAGCTACGTTTAAGGAAAAGGATTTTAAAAACCGTGGATTTGCTTCAGGGCCGTTTTGCTTTCTTTATGGATTTACCGGAGTGCTTTTAACGGTGTTTTTGCAGGATTTGCAAGGGGATTTGTTTTTTTTGTTTTTAGGCTGTACGGTGATCGCGACTGCGGTGGAATGGTATGCCGGAAAGCTGCTGGCGCGGATGAAACAGAAAAAATGGTGGGATTATTCTGGAAAGCTATGGAATTTTGATGGTTACATCTGCCTGCAGTATTCGCTTCTGTGGGGGATGCTTGGCTGCTTTGCGGTGCGCTATGGCAACGGGCTCGTGCTGGGACTGTTTGACCTGCTGCCGGATGCTGTTGCAAGGGTGTTTGTTTGGGGACTTTTTGTATTTGGATGGATGGATCTGGCGGGATCTGTGATGTCGGTGTACCATCTTGAAAAAAAGCTGCCGGGATTGTTTCGGTGGAACCGCAGGCTGCAGGCGTGGACGTATCAGCTTACCGCAAGGCTTTCAGGGCGCATTGAGCAGCGGTTTGTACGCTCTTATCCGTCCATGCTGCAGGAGCGGGAGCATGAAGAGGACGAGGAAATGTGCAGCCTGGTGCAGCTGTTCTGGCTGTTTCTTATCGGGGCTTTTTTGGGAGATGTTGTAGAAACGATCTTCTGCAGGCTGACAGCGGGGGTATGGATGAGCCGCAGCAGCCTTGTCTGGGGGCCGTTCAGCGTCGTCTGGGGGCTTGCGATCGCGCTTGCTACAGCGCTGCTTTATAAGGACAGGGATAAGCAGGATCATTCGATCTTTTGGACTGGTGTGTTTTTAGGCGGCGCTTATGAGTACGTTTGCAGCGTGTTTACGGAGCTTTGCTTTGGAAAGGTTTTTTGGGATTATAGTGAGATTCCGTTTAACCTTGGCGGCAGGATCAATCTTTTGTATTGCTTTTTCTGGGGCATTGCGGCGGTTGTGTGGATCAAGGTACTGTATCCGCATATGGCGCGGCTGATTGAATTTGTGCTGAAAAAAACAGGTTGGATGCTGACGGGGCTGGCGGTCGTGTTTTTAACGTTCAATGTCTGGGTTTCGGTATTGGCGCTTGTGCGGTATGATACCCGTTCGGATGGAAAGCAGGCGGTATCGCAGTGGGAGCAGTCAATGGACGCATACTTTTATGATGAGCGGATGGAGCGGATCTATCCGAATGCAATCGAGCAGTAATACAGATAGGATCTGCGGTTGGACAAATTTTGCTTGATTTACAAATATTCCAGGATTATAATGAGAATGTCTTTGATAGATACGGAGATAATAAAATAGAAAGAAGAGAGGTATTTGAAATGGAACAAAAATTTTATATTTGTGAGCATTGCGGCAATATTGTCGCAATGGTAAAGGATGCGGGTGTGCCGATAATGTGCTGCGGGGAAAAGATGAAAGAGATCGTGCCGGGTACGACGGATGCGGCAGTTGAAAAGCATATTCCAGTCTATACAGTGGAAGGCAATCTGGTGAAGGTCAGCGTTGGTTCTACAGAGCATCCGATGATGCCGGAGCACTTTATCGAGTGGGTATCCCTGCAGACGAAGCAGGGCAACCAGCGTAAGGCGCTGCGTCCAGAGGATAAGCCAGAAGTTTGCTTTGCGCTTTGCGAAGGCGATGAGGTAGAAGCGGTATATGCTTACTGCAATCTACATGGGCTTTGGAAAAAATAATTCAGACGTTTTGTTAAAAAAAGAGCTGTGCGGAATGAGGTTCGTTCCGCGCAGCTCCTTTTTATTATTGGCTAAGTTCAAATCTTTGAAGCATTTTATTTAGTCTGTCCGCCTGGGAAGCCAGCTCCTCGGAGGTTGCCGACGTTTCCTGTGAGGCTGCGGAGTTATCCTGGATGCCGTGGGAAATCTCCTGAATGCCTCCGCGCAGCTGTTCCATATTTTCTGCCTGTACGGCTGCGTTTTCTGCGGTTTCCTGGATCATTTCATTGACGCGGCCGACGGCATTAACCGATTCTTTCAAAGAATTGACAGCGCCTTCGGCGATCGCGTTTCCTTTGTTGATCTCTTCCATAGAGATTTCTATCAGCTCCTTGGTCGTGCTGGCTGCTTTGGAGCTTTCCTGTGCCAGTTTGCCGATCTCATCAGCGACAACGGCGAACCCTTTGCCGGCTTCTCCAGCACGGGCTGCTTCGATCGAAGCGTTTAAGGACAGAAGGTTAGTCTGTGAGGCAATTTCCTCGATCGTCTGAATGATGCCCACAACCTTCTGCGAGGTTTCGTGGATGTTATGCATAGCAGTCATCATCCGTTTCATATTTTCCTGGTTCTGACTGATCATAGCGGCTGCCTGCGCAGTTGCCTTGGCAGAAGCCTCTGCTTTGCTGCGGCTGTCTTCTACCTGGTCTGCGACGGTGTTGGTTGTCTCTGTCAGCTGCTCTACTGAGGAAGCCTGCAGCTGCGCGCCGTCGGCTAACGCCTGGGAAGCGGTGGCAAGCTCTGTGGCGCCGATGGATACCCGCTCTGAGCTTTCATGGATACCAGACATGACCTGATTCATAGAATCGGAAATGTGGAACAGCGCATTTTTGATCTTCTGAAATTCCCCGGTATAATCATGGTTCAGATGGATGCTGAGCCTTCCGTCGGCAAGCTGTGACAGTACTTCCGCCGTTTCATCGATGTATGCGATATATTCTTTTAGGCGGCTGACCGTTTTTTGGATGGACAGACCAAGCTCTCCGATCTCGTTTTGACTTGTGACCTGCAGGTTGACATCTAAGTCGCCGGCAGCAAGCTGCTGCGCCGTATGATTAAGCTCTAGGATCGGCTTGGTCAGACGCGCGGCGCTTTTTCTTATGCGCAGCGCGATCAGTACGATGCCTACGGCAAACAGTACGACCAGCGCAAGGATCATCGCAAACAGTATGGCATAGTATTCGGATCCCGGCAGGCTGCTTAACACGAGATATCCAGTATTGCCCGCAGAATGCAGGAAGCCGTATTGTGTAACGCCGTTCTCTTTGTATCTCATAAAGGAATCGTTTTTTTGCTCAATGGCGCTGATCACATTTTGAGAGATGCCGGCGTCCTTGACGTTTTTTTGTATCAGCTCATTTTGCGGATGATAGAGGTATGTACCGTTTTCGGATAATAGGAGGATATATCCATTATTTCCGATCTTGTATTCACTCATGATCTGTGTCATATGATCCAGGGCGATATCCATGCCTGCAGCGCCCAGAACGGTTCCGGTAGCTTCATCAATGACCGGGGCTGCGGCGCTTAAGATCATTTTTCCGGTGGAGGAATCCACATATGGCTCTGTCAGGATTGGCTTTTTTGTCTCAATGCAGCCATACCACCCGCGTCCGGTAATATCCCAGTTTTCATCGCTTACAAAGCCGTCTGACTGTATCAGCGCGCTTGCGTCCAGATCTGAGATCCATGAGGCCATTACATTTTCAGAATCGGTGGCGGCAATTTTTATGAGATTGTCCATGACGGTATCCATCTTTTCAGTCTTGCTGATATCGTCGCCAGGTGCGGTATGCTCCATAACATATTGTATTTCAGGATTGACAGCCAGCTGCTCCACGCATTTCGTATATTGCTGTAAAAATCCGGTCAGCTGGTTTGCGGCTGCGTTTGATTCTTCAGTCAGCTCGGTGCGTTTTGACGTAAGGCTCAGCCAGCCTACCATACCGACGGCTGCTGCTGCGATAAGTAAAAGTACAAGAATAACGCTGCCGCCGATCTGCTGTAGGATTTCATCCGCTATTTTTTTGTGTGCCGCTAAGTTTTTGTTACGGGGCTCTTCTTTTTCTTGATATTTCATTTGTATAAACCTCCCAAGTGTTTCTTTGACTACTACTATTTTATTGTATCGCGAATCGGGGCGTAATACAATACGAAATCCGGATTTATTTTATTTTGGGCTTTGAAAGTGGACCTATGTCAATACTTTGGACACAAAAAGTTGAAAGTTTATGCTGATTTT
>CAJUIL010000007.1 GCA_910586225.1 uncultured Eubacterium sp.
GCAAACCCTTGATTTTACTGGTCTTTTCCGCCAAGCGTTTTCATCGTCGGGAACAACAACACATCCCGAATCGCCATAGAATCCGTCATGATCATCACCATCCGGTCAATCCCGAACCCAATCCCTCCAGTTGGCGGCATTCCGATGCTTAGAGCATTCAAAAAGTCCTCATCCGTATGATTCGCTTCTTCATCTCCAGCCGCAAACGCCTGCTCCTGCGCTTCAAAACGCTCGCGCTGGTCGATCGGGTCGTTCAGCTCTGAGTAAGCATTTGCCATTTCCCAGCCATTTAAAAAGAACTCAAACCGCTCTACATATTCCGGATTGTCCGGCTTTTTCTTTGTTAACGGTGAAATTTCGATCGGATGGTCCATCACGAAGGTCGGCTGGATCAAATGCTCCTCTGCAAACTGCTCGAAGAACAAGCTCAGAATATCTCCTTTCTGATGTCTGTCCTCATATTCTACATGATGCTCATCGGCAAGCTTCCTTGCTTCCTGCGTCGAATGCACCTCATTAAAATCGACGCCCGCATATTTCTTAACCGCATCCACCATCGTAATACGTTCAAATGGCTTTGATAAGTCGATCGTATGCTCGCCGTAAGTCAACACCTGTGAACCAGTCACTTCCTGCGCAACGTAACGGTACAGCTTTTCGGTCAGATCCATCATGCCGTTGTAGTCCGTATATGCCTGATATAATTCCATTAATGTAAATTCTGGATTGTGCCTTGTGTCAAGTCCCTCGTTACGGAATACACGACCGATTTCGTATACGCGTTCCATGCCGCCTACGATCAGACGTTTTAAATATAATTCCAGAGAAATCCTGAGCTTAAGATCCTCGTTTAATGCATTAAAATGTGTTTCAAACGGTCTTGCAGCAGCGCCGCCCGCGTTGGATACGAGCATTGGCGTCTCGACCTCCATAAAGCCCTGAGCGTCCAGATAACGGCGGATAGCGCTCAGTACCTTCGAACGCTTGATGAAAGTATGCTTAACCTCTGCGTTCATAATAAGGTCAACGTACCTTTGACGGTAGCGGATATCTGTATCGGTTAAGCCGTGATATTTTTCTGGAAGGATCTGAAGGCTTTTGGATAAAAGCAGTACCTCCTGCGCGTGAACGGAAATTTCTCCGGTTTTTGTTTTAAATACTTTGCCTCGTATCCCTAAAATATCACCAACGTCGTATTTTTTAAAATCCTTGTAGCTATCCTCGCCAATGTCGTCCCTGGCCACATATGCCTGGATGCTGCCCTGCAGATCCTGAATGTTGCAAAAAGATGCTTTGCCCATGACGCGCTTGAACATCATACGCCCCGCAATCGTAACCTCCTGGTCCTCAAGAGACGCAAACTGGTCTTTGATCTCTTGGCTGTGATGGGATACATCGTATTTTGTTATTTGAAACGGGTCTTTGCCATTTTGCTGTAATTCCTGTAATTTTTCACGTCGAACCTTTAATAACTGGTTGACGTCCTGATTCTGCTGTCCGGCCATTTTCTTTCCTCCGCTGTCTAAGCACTTTATTATACGTTTGATCTTTGAATCTGCAATACCTTATACTGTAAAATACCTGCCTGTGTTTCAACATCGACAACATCTCCAATCCGATGTCCGAGCAAAGCACGTCCTACTGGAGATTCATTTGAAATCTTTCCTTTTAAGCTGTTAGCTTCCGTAGATCCTACGATCTTATACTCTAATTCTTCGTCAAATTCGCAATCCAGGATTTTTACAAGGCAGCCTACGTTGATTTTATCCAGGTCTACTTCCTCTTCTACAACGACTTCCGCGTTTTTCAGAATTTTTTCCAGCTCCTCAATACGTGCTTCAATGTCACGCTGCTCATCCTTTGCCGCATCGTACTCGGCATTCTCGGATAAATCACCCTGCTCTCTGGCTTCCTTGATCTTCTGAGCAATTTCTTTTCGTTTTACCAGTTTCAAATCCTGTAATTCATTTTCCAGTTTCTGCAAGCCTTCGTAAGTCAAAATATTTTTCTTTTCCATAGCCATTTCAACCTTTCCTGAATTCCCGATCCAATCGATCTATCATCCTGTCTTTGATGATTCTTTCGTTTACGGCATCGTCCGTTTGCCATTCCGGCGGTAAAATGCCATCCACAACCAATGTATTATACCCAACAGGCACGAGAATGTCAAGGTTTTCGCCGATTTCCCATGGTCTTTTATAGACTGGAAGATATACTGCTTTTGTATCAGACGCCTGCACACCCAGTATGCCGCTGCTGCGCTCAAAATCCAATACCAAATTCCCTCGCGGCTGGCCAGACGCAGATTTCGAAAGCTGCTGTACGATCAGTCCGTTTTCTTCGTACATTTCGTCTGTAAATTGCTCGTATCTGTCTGGCCGGTCAGTAACAAGAAGCAGGTAATTCAGCTGCCTGAGTTCATAAAGCACCATCTGGATATCTTCATCATCTTCGTCGCGGCCATCCTCAGCATCTATGATTACCAGCTCCATCTTTTGATAAGAAAGCTTCTTCTGCCTGAGTACCTGTTCAATGATCAAGTGCATAAACGTGATATACGGATTCCGGTAAGTCATTGGTGAAAATACGTTCTTTTTCCTTCGAATTTCCGGCTGTACAAGCTGTTCCTGTGCCGTACTCCCGGTATTTTTCCAGCTATGCAGCCATTTGCGTAACCAATGCAGCTCCAAATACTTCCGCCTGCCTGTCTTTTTTTCATTATATGCACACAACAGCACTTCATTCCCAAAAGCTATCAAACTGTCCTACTCAATCTGCGTAGAAGCATCAGCCGGCATTTCCCCTTCCGCAAAGCGGCACATCAGCTCTTCCAGCTGCTCATACGTTTCCACCATATTTAGTTCACCGCGAAACCTAGCCGCATGTTTATATCCACTTGTATACCATGCTGCGTGCTTGCGCATTTCCCGTATCCCCGTATAAGCTCCTTTCCACTCTAACTGCATCCTGGCGTGATACAATACCATTTCAGCAATCTCGGACGCAGTTGGAAGCTCTGCCTGCTTTCCAGTCTGTAAGGCGTATTGGATCTGAGAAAATATCCACGGATTTCCCTGCGCTCCTCTGGCAATCATAAAGGCATCACAAGCAGTCTGCTCTTTCATACGGATCACATCCTGCGCTGTACGCAAATCTCCATTTCCTATAACTGGAATCGATACGGCTTCCTTCACCTGGCGGATAATTTCCCAATCTGCTTTGCCAGCATAATATTGTTCCCTTGTACGGCCGTGCACCGCGACTGCCGCTGCCCCGGACTCCTGCGCGATATGCGCCAGCTCCACGGCATTACAGTGCGCATCGTCAAAGCCTTTACGGATCTTGACTGTGACCGGCTTTCGGATTGCTTTTACCATTTTTTCTATGATTTTTCCAGCCAGCAGCGGTTTTTTCATCAATGCCGAGCCTTCGCCATTGTTTACGACCTTCGGAACCGGGCAGCCCATATTGATATCCATAATGTCAAATGGCCGGTCTTCTATTCTTTTAGCCATTTCTGACATAATATCCGGATCCGCACCGAAAAACTGAAGAGATACCGGATGCTCCCGCTCATTCACCGCCAACAGCGCTTCCGTATTTTTGTTGTTGTACAAAATCCCTTTTGCACTGACCATTTCCATGCAAACCAGACCGGCGCCTTGTTTTGCACAAAGCAGACGAAATGGCAGGTCTGTTACACCTGCCATTGGACCCAAGATTAAATTATTCTTTAATGTTACATCTCCTATTTTCAACTGTTCCATTTTCACTTTCCCATATCCTTCCAGCTGCTGATCGCTCCATAAAAGCTTCCCTGCAGTTACGTATCTGACCTCTGAACTTTGCCAGATACGTAACACCCTATCTTTGCTTCTCGTAGATCAAGCGCATACCATGCAGCGTTAGGTTTGGATCATAAACGTCAATCGAGGTCGTCTCAGACGCGATGGTCTTGCCAAGTCCTCCGGTCGCTACTACTTTTACACTTCCGTCATTAAATTCTTCTTTCATATGACGGATGATATATTCTGTCTGCCCAATCTGCCCGTAGACAAGTCCGGCCTGCATACTGGTAATCGTTTCCTGTGCTAAAATGCTCTTCGGCTTGCAGATTTCTATTTCCGGCAGCTTGGCCGCTTCCTCCCATAAAGCCTTTGCCGAGGTGCGGATACCTGGTGCGATCACGCCTGCCACAAACGCGCCGGATGCGTCTACAAGATCAAAAGTAGTTGCCGTACCATAATCAATGACGATCACCGGCCCCCCGTATAGTCCATACGCGCCTACTGCGTCAACAATACGATCCGCGCCTATCTGCCTTGGGTTTTCCGTCGCGATCCGTATTCCGGTACGGATGCCGGGTGCAACAATGAGCGGTGTGACATGGATATATTTAATAATTGCGCTCGTCAGAGAATGCATGACATTCGGCACAACCGACGATATGACAACGGCCAGAATATCCGTGACCGCAATCTGACTATGCTGCAGCAGATTACGGAGTACAATCCCATACTCATCTGATGTACGCGGTATTTTCGTCGTCAAACGAAATGTTGCCTCCAGCTTCTCTCCATCAAATACACCTAACGTAATATTTGAGTTTCCTACATCCGTTACTAATAACATCCTTGGTCCTCCTCAAGCTCCTCTCCCAGAAAAAATACCTGGTAAAACATTTCCAGCGCTTCCAATAGCTCCTGTCGTGTCTGCTGAAGCTGCTTGATTTTCAATACGCTACCAATCTCATCATACAAAAAATCATTTTCCTCACATTCCGTGCGAAAGACCAGTCTGCCCTCCTCGTTAAATACAAGCTGCAAAGTGCCGCCAACATCCTCCGTATACAATACACATAAGATTTTCAGGTCATTTTTAACCTGCTCCGGCAGGTTTTGAAAATCCTCGTTCAAGTAAAATTTTTTCGTGTATGCGCTGGATCCGCATAGTACAACTTCATCCTGATACATGCTTACTCCTTACAAATCACCGGAAATACCGCGTACTCATTTCCTGCGTACAGCCTACACATAACCATAGATGCCCCGCACAGACACTTCTCCTGAGGATACCAGCCTTCTTTCTTCCCAAGTATCCACCAAAAGCTCCCCCCGCGATGTGATCCCGCGTGCCGTTCCTTCAAACGAATCCTTTGCATCCAATACCTTAACCTGCTGATTGCGGTTCACCATATATGCGTCATACTGCTTCGCAAGCCCAGACAAATCCTCTGTCCGCAAAAACAACTCAAAATAAGCCTCAAAATACTCGCAAATGCGTTCGATCAACGCCGCCCGGTTGATTTTTATCCCAACCTCTAAAAACACAGAGGTTGCAATATTATGCAGCTCCTCCGGGAACTCATCCTCATGTACATTAATGCCGATGCCTACGACAATATGGTTAACATAATCTGCTTGTGCGCTCATTTCCGTCAGTATTCCGCTGACCTTTTTCCGGTTAATTATAATATCATTCGGCCATTTGATACCGACTCTAAGTCCTGCTTCATCTTCAATCCCTCTTGCTACTGCCATTGCTGCCACAAGTGTCAGCATCGAGGCATTATTGGGATCTATCTTTGGCCTGAGCAGGAGGGTCATTGCAATCGATTCCCCTGCCGGCGTTTCCCATGTTCTCCCCCTGCGCCCGCGCCCGCTTACCTGATGATCTGTAACCACGATTGTCCCATGCGGGGCGCCCTGTTCCGCAAGCTGCATGGCTTTTGTATTTGTAGAATCCATTACAGGCTCGTAATAGATCTTATTTCCAAGCCACTGTGTCTTGCGAATGCTTCTCAATTCATTTTCACTCAGGATATCTGGTGTGGATACAATATGGTATCCGCGGTTTTGTACTGCTTCAATTTCATATCCTGCCTGTTTTAACTGATTGATGGCCTTCCAGATTGCCGTACGGGATACCCCAAACTTACCGCACAACTCCTGTCCGGACACATAACCATCCGATTTTCTTAGTGCCGCTAGTATTTCTGCTTTCATTTTGCTCTACCCCATTTCCTATGTATCTCCTGTTATGCATATTCGAAATATCACTGTATAGCTTATCCGATATCACGGATACACGGTTCCCAAAAAGCAGTTTTCAAGCTGCTGATCTCAGCGCGGCATAGTAGCATACATGATTGCTTTAATGCTGTGCATACGATTTTCTGCTTCATCAAATACAACCGACTGCGTACCTTCAAACACCTCCCCAGTTACTTCCAGCTCCTGATACCCAAACTTTTCAAATACCTGCTGTCCTATTGTTGTCTTTAGATCATGGAATGCGGGGAGACAGTGCATAAATATCGCGCTGTTTTTCGCGTATCCCATCACATCCGAATTAACCTGATATGGCATCAGCGCTTCAATACGCTCCTTCCATACCTCCTCTGGCTCTCCCATAGATACCCATACATCTGTGTAAATAACATCTGCGTCCGTAACGCCTTCTTTTACATCTTCTGTAAAGGTCAGATGCGCGCCAGTCTGCGCTGCAATCTCCTTACAGGTATCTGTCAGCTGCTTGTCCGGAAAGTACTTTCGGTTTGTACAAGCTGTAAAATCTATCCCCAGCTTTGCACATACTACCATCAGCGAATTGCCCATATTATATCTCGCATCTCCCATATATACGAGCTTGACGCCCTCCAGTCTGCCAAGCTGCTCTCTGACCGTCAGCATATCCGCGATCATCTGCGTTGGATGAAATTCATTTGTCAGACCATTCCAAACCGGAACACCTGCATAATGTGCAAGCTCTTCCACGATTTCCTGGCCGTACCCGCGGTATTCAATGCCGTCAAACATTCTTCCGAGCACTCTTGCCGTATCCGCAATGCTTTCCTTTTTTCCAATCTGTGAGCCAGACGGATCCAGATAAGTCACGTGCATACCCAGATCATAAGCCGCTACTTCAAAGGAACAGCGTGTCCTTGTACTTGTTTTTTCAAAGATCAACGCAATATTTTTCCCAGTCAGCTCTTGATGCGCAATTCCTTTTTTCTTCTTTTCCTTTAACTCTGCCGAAAGATCGATCAAATAACGTATTTCCTCCGGTTCATAATCAAGCAGCTTTAAAAAATGTCTGCCTTGTAAATTCATTCAAACTCCACCTTCCTTTTCCTTCATTAAGCTGTATAAACATGGAATGGCAGGAATGGGATATTCCCTATTCCTGCCACCATTGAAATCAGTCATCGTTTCGCTGTTTCATTCTTTTCTACGCCAACTTCAACAATGGATTTTGCTAATCCGGCAATACCCTGGATTTCAGATGGAATAATGATCTTAGTTGCTTTTCCATCTGCAGCCTTGGTAAATGCCTCCAGACTTTTCAGCTGTAAAACAGCCGCGTCTGGCGCCGCCTCTTTTAAGAAGCGCAGACCATCCGCATTTGCCTGCTGTATTTTCAGTATTGCTTCTGCCTGGCCCTCTGCCTCACGAACCATCGCTTCTTTATGTGCTTCCGCACGCAGGATTGCTGCCTGTTTTTCCGCCTCAGCATCCAAAATTGCCGATTCCTTTTTACCCTCGGCTACCAGTATCGTAGATTTTTTCTCACCCTCAGCCTTTAAAATTGCTTCCCGCCTTTCGCGCTCGGCTTTCATCTGCTTTTCCATCGCATCTTGGATTGCCTGCGGCGGAATAATATTTTTTAATTCCACACGATTGACCTTGATCCCCCATGGATCTGTTGCCACATCCAAAGACGCCCGCATTTTTGTATTAATTGTCTCTCTGGATGTCAATGTCTCATCCAATTCCAGATCGCCGATAATATTACGCAGCGTCGTCGCCGTGAGATTTTCTATCGCCATAATTGGATTTTCCACACCATATGCGAACAGCTTCGGATCGGTGATCTGAAAATAAACAACCGTATCAATCTGCATCGTGACATTATCTTTTGTAATTACTGGCTGCGGTGGAAAATCCACAACCTGCTCCTTGAGCAATACTCTTTTTGCAATCCGGTCTATAAACGGCGCTTTAAAATGAATCCCTACGCCCCAAGTTGCCAAATATCCGCCAAGCCGTTCAATAACAGCCGCGTGTGCCTGTGGTACAATCTTGACACAGGATGCTGCAATCAAAAGAACAAGGATCACAAGGACAGCTACTGCAACTAATACACCCATAGATTCCATTTTCATACCTCCTTACAAATTTGTATAACGTTCTGGCCCTGCACAGACCAGACAGTTTTACAGTTACCAAATTTTCTATATCATACTATAAGTCAACCTAATTTACAACCATGAAAACATCTAAACCTTGCTATGTACGCAAAAAAAGACCGTAAAATCACTATTTTTACAGTCTTTTGCCAAAAAACCCCGGCAATGTTCACCATATAATGATTGCTGGTTGACTTTATTTTCCTGCATCAATCCTGCAAAATTGTACTGTTTTTATCAGACAACTATTACAAATCGACTATATTATTCATATAAATGCATGAAAACCCGGCAATGTTCACTAAATAAACAAGATTGGTTGACTTTATTTTGTGTAATCATAATTTTTTTATAAATTCCACTCTGCAAAGCGAAAAAAGGACTGCTGTCTCATCGCTGCAACAGTCCTTTTACACCATTAATAAAAAACATGATTTCCGATCACAAGACCTGCGGCTCCATTGACACGGTGGAAAAATTTTGCGCCGCCTGTATTATCGCTTCCTGCCAATGCCGCCTGTGCTGCAGATGTGCAATGACGATAATTTCCATTCGCAAGCGCTCTTGCCAGCGCGCCATTGGCTACTGGTGAAAACTGACCGCTCTGATATACAACGCTGGAAATGCTGTTTGGGAAAGATCCGCTTTTCACACGGTTCATTACAACCGCGCCTACCGCTACCTGTCCTGCATAGCTTTCCCCGCCTGCTTCACAGAAAATAATCGCGGAAAGCAGGGTCAGATCACTTGAAGATACCGCGGAATTGCTGGATACAGATGTACTACCCGCAGAGGATGTGCTTCGTAAGGAAGCCTGCTCCGCTTTTTTCTGTGCAGCAATCATTGCCTGCTCTTCCTCAACAGAAATTGCTTTGCCGACGCCGAGTCCTACTTTTACATACTCCTCAGCCACATAGCCCTTCATATCCTTAAAACTGATGACTACCCATCCGTCCTTTTGCTTTGCCTTCTTATTGACGAGCAGCTTATCACCCTTAAACGCTGCCTCCAACGCAATCGAATTTTCATTTGCCTTCTGGCGGATACGAAGTCCGTCTGCCTTTACTGTCGCATATGTTTTACAGATTTTTTTTGCAAGCTTATATGCTTTATCTCCATATACGCAATACTCGTTATTTACATAGCCGGTTACAGATCCGGAAGTTATCTTTGTCCAGTTCTTACCCTTCTTCAATACCTTCGCTGCGTCACCCCTGCGAAGCTTTCCTAATACTTCTGAATCTTCGCCCGGTGCTTTCCGTATATTTAAACAGTCCTCAACATCTGCCATCAGCTTATTCTTCCAGCTTTTTGCAGATTCAACCTGTGCTTTTTTCGCATTCTTTTCTTTTCCAACGGCTTTTTCTTTTTCCGCCGTTTTTTCCATTGCGGATGTACTTTTCTTTGACACGGCAGAAATCGCGTTATCCTTCGCTGCTTTCGTATTTTGTGTCCATACGTTAACTCTTGTTTCCGGTTTTTCTGTCCACACGTTTAAGTCAGAAGCCGGTACATAAGCGGATACTGTGTCAACATCCAGCTTTTCAATGGACAACTGCTGCTCCAAAAGATCATCAGGAAGCTGCAGCGGTTGGATTGCTGTCATAATGCCTGCCGCACCATTTCTCGTGCTATGGATAGTTTCTTCGGTCTGCATTATCTGTGGTTGGGAAAAGGCAACTGAGCATACAAGCACCCCCGTTGCACCAGCAACCGCCAATCCTTGAGCCAGTCTCTTGTTTCCTCGCATAATAATAAACCTCCGTTTTTTCCATGAATAAAACTTTATTTTTTTATTACGTAAAATTCTTTTAGATTACGTTTTTATTCTATTTTATTCATTTTTTATTACATTTGTTACAAGTTTGTTACGATTGCATTCTAGCACTTTGTAATCACTTTGTCAAATTATTTTTAAAATTTTTTCCAGTATTTTTTTACCAATCGATAGGATCGGCCAATTTCCGTCTGATCCTCACAGATTGCATTTCTCTTGCGGCCTTTAAAATGTAGGATCTTATGCTTTTTGGAGTCTATCCTCGGCCTTTAAAATAGTGGATCTGACGCTATTTCGGAGTCTATCCTCAGCCTGTCAGTTCCAGCAAGTGCTATTTTCTCTTTCTCAGATAACGAAAAAAAGGATTGGCAGCGTCCTGCCAATCCCAATTCTTACTTATGATAGTGATAACTTAATAATGACAACTTGATAATAATAACTTATAAAACTAAATGACCTTAATTATATCTTTGTAATATTTTGACTTTTTTGCTTAATGTCAATTCTTAAGACAGAAGCAAGGTTCTAAAGAATTATTACAATCTCTTTAACAGCGCTTCCTTCTCTGCTTCGTAACCAGGTTTGCCTAATAATGCAAACATATTCTTCTTGTAGCTTTCTACACCAGGCTGGTTAAATGGATTTACACCGAGCAAATATCCGCTGACACCGCAAGCAAACTCGAAGAAATATATTAATTCCCCAAGATAAAATTCATTCTGCTGCGGGATCTTTACCATCAGGTTTGGTACGTTTCCATCCGTATGCGCCAGAATCGTTCCATTCATAGCGCTCTTATTTACAAAATCCATATCCTTTCCTGCCAGATAATTCAGCCCGTCCAAATCTACTGGTTCTTCTTTCAGCTCTACACGGCAGCGCGGTTCTTCCACATTTAAGACCGTTTCATACATGATCCTGGAACCATCCTGGATAAACTGACCCATGGAATGCAGATCCGTCGTTAGATCAACCGAAGCCGGGAAGATACCTTTCTGATCCTTTCCTTCCGATTCACCGTACAGCTGTTTCCACCATTCAGAAACATAATGAAGGCTTGGTTCATAATTTGCCAAAACTTCCACATATTTTCCTTTTCTAAGCAAAATATTGCGAATTGCTGCATACTGCAGAGCAGCGTTATCCTCAAAGCCGCTTTCCAAAGCAAGCTTTCTACCTTCCGCTGCGCCTTCCATCAGCTTTGTAATATCTGCGCCGCTAACTGCGATCGGCAGCAGCCCAACTGCCGTCAATACGGAAAAACGTCCGCCAACATCATCTGGTACTACAAAGGTTTCATAACCTTCTTCGTCAGAAAGGCTCTTTAACGCTCCCCTTGCTTTATCTGTTGTAGCATAAATTCTCTTTGCTGCTTCTTCCTTGCCGTATTTTTTCTCCAGCATCTCTTTAAAAATGCGGAATGCAATCGCTGGCTCTGTTGTTGTCCCGGACTTTGAGATCACATTTACTGAAAAATCTCTATCACCAATTACATCCATCAAGCCCTGTACATAAGAACCGCTGATACTATTGCCGACATAATAGATTTCCGGAGCCTTGCGCAGCTCCTTCGGAATATTGTTGTAAAATCCATGACGCAAAAATTCAATCGCTGCTCTGGCTCCTAAATAAGAACCACCGATACCGATTACTAAAAGCACTTCAGAATCAGACTGGATCTTTTCCGCAGCCTTCTGGATACGTCCAAATTCCTCCTTATCATAGTCCACTGGAAGGTCAATCCATCCAAGAAAATCATTTCCGGCACCCGTTTTAGACACAAGAAGCTCTTTTGCATCATTTACGAGCTTTGTCATGTACCCTACTTCTTCTTCGCTGATGAAACCAGCTGCTTTTGAGTAATCAAATGTAATTTTGCTCATATTTAACTCTCCTTATTGTATTGTTGTACACAGTTTCCCTCGCGGACTGCTTTTTTATCATAACTATTATTCATTTTAACAAAATACTGAAAAATACGCAAGTGATTCTGGTAATTTTTGACAATCCTATAACTACTTAAGCAACAAGCCGGCTTAGCCAGCAACTGCCCAGACTAATCAAAAATCTCCTGCAGTACAGTGTCTAATAATTCTTCCTCTTTTTTCTGTTTTTTATGCGCAAGCACAGCACGCATATCCTCTTCCTGCCGGCTTTTCACGGTCTGTGCCGCCGTCAGCTGCACCGCATCCTTTTGTTCTTCTCTTATCCCTGATCTGCTGTATGTTTCCTCCTGCTCCGGCTCTTCATCAGCATTCTCACTGAATACCGCATTCAGATATCGCTGCAGCCAATACGCGGCTCGTTTCAGCCTCTTGTTAATACGGCTTGTCTGCCCGATATGTACAAATTCTAAAACTATCGCTGAGAAAATCAGGACAGCCGTTATCATTTGTACATTTGACATTGCTAATGTCAGAATCTGGTCTAACATACCCAACTTCCTTTCTGCTATATTTTTCGGGATATCCCTAATATAATAGAAAGAAGGTGCGGATACTGTCGAAGAGCGTATGTAAAACAGCTTGTTTCAGCAAATACCGGCTTCTTATTCTGTTTTTTCCGTCAGAAATCCATTAAAGCAGCAGCCGTATTCTTCATTTAAGACAATAATGCGAAATCGGGCATTTTTTGCCTTAATCTCTCCTAATACTTGATTCTGTATCTGACCACTCATCGGACATATCCAAAACACCGCGTTTTTCTTTTCATCCAGATTCATGAAGCTACTTTCCCAGTTACAAACATTTCCGCTGTTTGGCACAGATACAGCCCTTATCTGCGGTGCCACCACACGATAATGCCGCTGAAGCTCCTGAATATGCTTGTTCAGCCGGATGTTGCCTAATAACAGCATACCTGCTCTCAGCTCAGCTTTTTCTGTACGATGGCAATGGCACACATCATAGTCATTATAAAGCATACATTTTACCGTACATCTTCCGTCATCTCTCTCAATATCCGCATGGCAAAAGTCCTCTTTATCAATAACAATCGTATTCAACACACAATCCGTCTGCGTTGCAATAATCTCTGTCGGACTGCAGAACATTGTCAGCGTCTCCATACCATGGTCTGTAAAAGCCTTCCGGTAAGCCAACAGCATTTTCATAATCTCGCGTTCATCTATTTTGCCGATCCTTGCACTTTTTGCATAATGAAACAAAAAATGTCGGATCCTATGCAGATCAATGCCAAAATAGCCGAATTGAAACAGCGTCCGGTTATTCACCATATGCCCTGCTTTCATCACAGGGATGCGGTATCCCTCCATTTCTTCGATAATATCCAGTATTTCCTGATCCTGTGTCTCAAAATAAAATCCCGGATACATCTCATGCTCCGCCTTTTCAAATGCCTTCCCGTTCCCATAAATAAAATAGACCTTCTCAACCTTCGCCTTTTTCAAATACAAATATGGCGTCTGAAGAAATTCCATCACCTCCTGGTCCCTGATTCCTTTCTTTACCACCGATTGCATGATTAACAAGCGCTGGATTGGCGCCACGTAGGGGATGATCACCGTACCTACGACATCATTGCGTATCGTATGAATCAAGCGTTCTGCATCTTCCAGGGAAAAACTCCCCATAACAAACATATGAACTGGACTGCCGTTATACAGCATCGGTCCGTTTCCATTTTGCCGATTTTGTTCCAAAGGACTATGATTCATCTCGCAGGAATACACGTAACGCAGCTGCTCCTGAACACCCTTATCCCATATACATCCTGACATTATGACCGCATTTGATGTATTTTCGAACAAATATCGAAATAATCTTACATCCATGTATTACTCCTTTTGTTCCCCATAGCTTTTGTGCAACAGATCCATGTTCCTTTCTCTGTTACGATAATGCACCTATTAACTACAATACCTATCTATATTCTATTCTTTTATTTTGTATTTACAAGTCTTTTTATACCTGTTTTTTCATATACATAAAAAATAAGGATTTGACATTTCCCATATTTCGGTTGATAATAAAGATAAATTATGGAGGAAGGAAGTTCAAATGAAAAAGATTATATTAACTGGCGGAGGTACGGCTGGACACGTCACACCAAATATAGCCCTGCTTCCGCGTTTACGTGAAGCCGGATTTGATATTACCTACATCGGATCCTACAATGGAATTGAAAAACAACTGCTAAAAGAGCAAAAAATCCCTTACTATGGCATTTCTTCTGGAAAACTGCGCCGTTATTTTGATATTAAAAACTTTTCAGACCCACTGAAGGTTATCAAAGGTCTTGGACAATCTATCCGGCTAATGCGGAAGCTAAAACCGGATATCGTATTTTCCAAAGGTGGCTTTGTATCGGTACCTGTTATCCTTGCCGCAAGATTCTGCCATATACCGTCCATTATCCACGAATCTGATCTGACCCCAGGACTGGCAAATAAGCTCGCGATCCCGAATGCCGCCAAAGTATGCTGTAATTTTCCAGAAACATTAAAATATCTTCCAGAAGACAAGGCTGTACTAACTGGTTCCCCGATCCGTAAGGAGCTATTGACCGGAAATAAAGAAAGTGCCCGCGCTCAATGTCATTTTTCCAACGAAAAACCTGTACTTTTCGTAGTAGGCGGAAGCAGCGGATCCAAATTTATCAACGATACGATCCGTGGACTACTGCCAGAGCTGTTAAAATCCTATCAGGTAATACATATGTGCGGCAAAGGAAATATCGAAGAGTCTTTAAAACGGACAGCCGGATACAAACAATTTGAATATATCGGCGCCGAACTGAACGATATTTTCGCATTGGCGGATCTTGTCATATCCCGCGCAGGGGCAAATTCCATCTGCGAGCTGCTTGCGCTGCATAAACCAAACATCCTGATCCCGCTCTCCGCAAATGCCAGCCGCGGCGACCAGATATTAAACGCACAGTCTTTTGAAAAGCAGGGATATAGTGTTGTTATTGAAGAAGAGATCATTACACCGGATAAGCTACTTAATATCATTCACGAAACCTATAAAAACCGGGAACGGTATGTAACCGCTATGGAGAAAAGCAACACGCTGAATTCGGTGGAAAAAATTGTTTCACTTATTGAGGAAACCGCAAAATAATCAAATGACAATTACCGCCTTTGCCTGGCTGGGTTAAGCATCCTGTCCCGCCAGGCAGCTTTCTTGTTTTTTAATATATTTAAGATATCGATTGCCTGCTTTCGCCTTATGCCTCCAGCTTTAACTTCTGGCAAATATCATCCTGCTCCTCTGCTGCGAAATCCTCGTGTGTCCAGTTCAGCAAATCGCTGTTTTTCATCCCCTTATAACGTGGGATCAAATGCATATGAAAATGAAATACCGTTTGCCCGGCCACCTCGCCATTATTCTGCAGCAGATTGAACCCATCACAGCCTAAGACAGCCGTCATATGTGCTGCTAGTTTTTTTGCCAGCTTTGCGGCTTTTGCCAGCAGCTCCTCACTGATCTCATAAATATTCGCGCAATGCTCCTTAGGAAGTATTAACGCATGGCCTTTGGAAGCTGGACTCGCGTCAAGGATCACTTTAAAATCCTGATCCTCATAAATCGTCCTGGAAGGAATCTCTCCTGCAATTATCTTACAAAAGATACAATTATCGTCTTTCATTTTGGTTCTCCTTTCATTGCATGTTTTGAATTTACCATTGTAATAAAAACTAAAAAATGCTAGAATTTAACAAACATATTATTAATATAGGGGGGTTTTTACATGAATGCACTAAACTATCAACACATTTTTCACGAGATCAAAAACACCGTTACTCTGATCAACAGCTCTGCGCAACTGCTTGACATAAAATGTCCGCAGCTGAATACCGAGCCACATTGGGATAATATCCGGCATGAAATCACCTATTTAAAAAATATGATCCTGGAAATATCCCAGGCAGGCTCCACAGAACAGCTTCAAAAAGAATTTCTGGATTTAAACTGCCTTCTAGAAAACGTCTGTCGTTTTATGAAAGACACTTATCCTGACATAAAGTGGAAATTGAAGCTCTGCAAACAGCTTCCATTGGTATATGCAGACAAAATCAAGATCAAGCAGACCGTTTTAAATCTGATCAAAAATTCTGCAGAAGCCGAGTCCAAGCATATCGCGATCAAAACTCAATCCGATGACAACTTTGTAAAAATTGTACTTACTGACTGCGGAGGCGGCATTCCTTTAGAACTTGAGGATAAGGTATTCGACCTATTTACCACCTCCAAGGAGCAAGGAACCGGACTTGGACTTTGCATTGCGAAACAAATTGTTGAATCCCATGACGGAACACTCCTTCTGGACAACCACCCTGGCGACGGCTGCACCTTTACCATCAGCCTTCCGACCACAGTAACCGCATAACGGCATCGATAATGCCATTTTTAATATACATCTTGCCGCGACAAATACACCATTCTGCAGCAGGCCATCCAGTCAGAGCTTTTGCGCAGGCAGGATGTATATTCCTTATCCTGTTATCCAAAATTAAAAATGTCGTCCAACATTCTTAACGTTTTGAAATTGCCCTTTGCCGTTAGTTCCCCTGTCATAAACGCCCTCTGGAATGTCATTTTTCCAGCTATAATACGTTCCAACACATCTGGCGTCATTTTAGCATAGACATCTACACCATCCTGCTTCCCGTAGCTGCACATCAGCTGATCCTGATCCACTTCGATCGTTAAAGGCTTTCTTTTTCCGTCAATAATAAATAGATACTTTGCTTTAAAATCAGCCTGCGGTTTAAAATGTGCTTCCAGGTCTTCAATATAAGGCGGCACCGGATCTTCATCATCATCCGACTTATCTCTATCCAACAGCCCTTTGAACTTATTTGCAAGCTCTTCAATATCTTCCTTTTGCTTTTTCACATACGTATCATCAGAAACATATTTTGACAGCTGCTCGCTCTCCTGCGGCGTCAGACCCAAATCCTGCGTACGCAGCACGGTCTTTGTTACCGCCTGATTACTATTCGGCAGGCTCTTCATCTTCTGCGAAATGGTACGGTAGAGATTTTCTGCTTTCTTTTCAATGATTACAGAATAATCTTGGTTCATTTCAAAGGTCAGAAGATCCGCCACATATCCACATAACCCGGCACACGGCAGCCCTCCCAGCATTTCCCAAGCATTTGCAAGCGTTAGCTCTCCTTCCCGCTCTCCATATGCCGTAGACATAACCACTGGCTGCATATACGTCTGACTGATCTTTTCTTTATCGCCATACAGCCAGCAGGCATCTAAAAACTGCTGCATATAGCCCCCGATGCCAAGCCATTCGACCGTCGTTGCAAGAATAATTCCATCTGCTTCTTTAATCGTCTGCGGAAGCGTCGCGATACTGTTTTTCTGCTCATAGATATTATAGCGCTCTACACTCACCCGCAGTTCTTCCAATACCTGCTGCATTTTATTAATTACATACAGAGACGGATCATCTAGAACACCTCTGCCGCCATAATAAATGTTTACTTTCATATTCTACCTCTCATCAGTATATTATGTTTCGCATATTCTCCGTGACTATGACCTCATTTTACATAGTATATAGACTTTTTAACAAAATTTCAAGCATTCTATTTCTTTCTATACAAGAGTATGCATAAAACGAAGCCTCCAAGAGCACCGCCCAAATGCGCCCAATTATCCACACCAGCGGTTGTAATCCCATAATATAGGCACAAAGCAATCATAAACAGTAATCCCTTTAACGTCAACCCTTCGATCCTGCCTTTGTTGCGTACCGCTGCCCATACAAGTCCGCCGATCATCCCAAAGACAGCCCCAGACGCGCCTGCGCAGACCGCCATGTCGCCTGTTCGTTCCATTATATAAAACGATAATAAGTTTCCAGTCAAACCTGCACCCAAATAAAGGATCAAATACCGAAACGATCCGATCACCGCTTCCAATCTGCCTCCCGCTGCTCCCAAGAGTATCATATTGTTTGCCAGATGCTCCGCGCCGAAATGGACAAACATCGCTGTAAACAGTCGGTACCATTCCCCTTCAAGCACCAAATTTGGAACCATTCCCCCGTATTTTGCAATATACGCCCCGTCTAATGTATCTCCCAACAGCTCCATCACACACCAGACTACTACGTTGAAAATAACAAGGATTATGTTCACCAGCGGCCGCTTCGGTCTTTCTTCCTTATACAAAGTCCCGCTCCAGTCTGAATATTCCAAGCCTTAACCCCATCCTTCCTGATCTCCATCCTGTGTAGCTTCAATTACTGATTAGATGAAAAAAACATAACACGTCCCGGCTATACTGTCAATGAAAACTGTAGCATTCTCCCGCCAAACTGATAATATCCCCTTTTTGAAGCAATCGTCTTTCATGATACTGCAGCAGTTCTCCATTGATCAGTGTACCATTTGTAGAATTCATATCCTCTAGAAAAGTCCCCTGCACATCTGTTTCAAGTCTGGCATGGACTCTGCTGACCATCGGTATTGGAATACAGATATCACTTTCCTGCATATCGCTTCCCAACAACAGCCTTCCCTGGGTGCATTGAAAATCCCTGGAACGGTCAGATCCCTGGTAAACAAACTGGTTTTGAATGCCCGATGCATCAGGCACCAGGCAAACAGTCGGATTATGCAACACAGGCTCCTCCTCTTCCGCCTCAAATACAGTATCTTCCTCCATATACCTTTCTTTGTCCGTATATACTTTTTTACGCAGCATATTTCTTAATTTTTCTGCAGCCTTCTTTCTACGCGCTTCCTTCTGCATGATTTTCTCTGTCTGCCCATTCTGCTCCTTCTGGCCATAAATCATATCCTGCCTGCCGTCTTTCCCATAGGCTGCCTTCTCACTGGGCCTATCATATCCAAAATATTTAGCCTTCCCCGCTGCTTCTGATACAGGCTGCTTAGACTGCCAAACCTTTTTTGCACTTATATTCTCTGCGGCACACTCTTCTGACGGATGGACTTCTCTTACATCATCCTGTTCAGAACTATTTATTATTTCAGTATCGTTTGCTTCCGGATGCTTCCATACATTCGAATAGGAAGTTATCTGCTCGTCTTCTGTAGATATTTGCCTTCGTTTCGTAAAACAATACTTTTCTTTCATCTGCTTTTCTTCTTTTAATACATCATGAAGTGCCGCCCTGTCTTCTACAACCAGCTGATACACACCATACGCAAGCGCCACCGCCTGCTCGTCCTTATGATCAAGGTGCCGCAGTAAATATTCCATAAATTTTTTAAACTGGCCGCAAATATCCTCCTGATTTCCCGGAAGATAACAATAACTTAGATGCTCCATATTATGATCTGTAAATATATATTCTGACTCTAAAAGAATGTCGTTTTCTGTCATCATAAAATCTTCCATCTGCTGACACGCCTGGTCAAAGGAATGCAAGATCATCTTAAGCAATCCATAGTCCAGTATTTTATACTCAAGCAGCTGATCCAGAGAACGCCTGCCCGTAATATCATAACAGAAACGCAGCTGCATATCCTTTTTCTGTACTGCCATACGTAAAAAAAATGGAATCTCATTATAGCAAAGCATCTCCATACTGTCCTTCTCAGCCTCGACATCCTTTTCTGGTGTAAGCAAAAAACTGCTTTTATTCATCTTTCGGATATATTCCGCTTTCAGCACTCTATCTTCCTCCTTCTTCTAAGCCACAAGCGCACAATCATGCCGTGCTATTTTTTTAACTCTTGGATCATTGTGTTTTTCCGTACGATTTCTACTGGGTTCAGCTGTTCCAGCTCTTCTTCGATAGCAGCGCTGTCCTTTGCCTGCTGAAACAGATCGTACCCCAGATTGATCCCTCCCACAATGATAAATAATGCAACCGGAAGTAAAACCGAAGCCTCCACTGTCAGGCTTGCTCTTAGCTTTCCTTTTTCTAATCCTGTCTTTTCCAATACTTCTCCCATATAATCTCCTTAATAATTTCGCAGCATCAGCTCCCCGACAAAAGCCGCCAGTAAAAATGGAACAAAAGCTATCTCATATTTTCTGCTCTTTTTTTTGAACAAAAATAAGTACACCGCATAACATCCGGCTAAAAACAAAGCATATATAAAAATGACCATCACACATTCGCCACCAACAAGAATCCCTATTGCCAGCAGTACCAACGCGTCTCCCTCTCCAATACCTCCTCTTACCGCATACGACAATGCAAATACAAAAAGTCCAGGCAGTACCGCAGGCAATACAGAAAACACCTGCTGTTTTCCTTCAAGCAGCCGAATAAAAACTCCTGCCGCCATAGATACCGCCGGCCAAATGACGCGGATATGCTTATATTTCATATCCTCATAGCTGCAGATCCCAAGAACTGCCAAAACAGCTAACTTTTGTATCATATTCCCTCCCTTTATCCACATTTTCTGCACATTCTTTTCTCTGTTGCTTTTGATCTTCGAATCATATAAACACTTCTCTTTAACCCGCTGCAGGTTAAGCTGCTGTGATAACGGTCACCATAATCCGTAATATATACCATGGTATGATTCTGTGTACTGCTGCCACATTTTTCACATTTATGATATTTTCCCCCATTCTTATTCCTGCTGCTGCCAGCCTGGCCAAAAGTCACTCCACGAATAGACAGATCCAAATAAGAACAATTTCGGCTGGCATGATATACTGTTCCATGTTCTGTATAATACAGCCAAGTATCATCCTCCTGTTCATCCTGTCCCAGCTGAAAGCCTGTCCATTTTCTGCACTTTGCTGTTTGTACAATCCGATACTGCACATCTCCAAGCAACTCTACAGGCAGCTTCATATGGTAAACCGCTTTTAGCTCCACATAAGAATCCGAAAAATCTGACTGAAGCAGGCTGATTCCATCTGTTCCGTAGCGAATATACTGCACCGGGCAATTTTGCTTTTTCAGCTGCTTTTGAAACAGGAGCTTTGCCCTTACCAAGCCCAATAAAGCCGCAGCCCCTTCTGCTGCCTTTGGCCCTTCTGCACTTGGATGATCCGCATACTTCTCCGTTTGTATACTATATTCTGCGGCAAGCTGTCTGCCTGCAAGCTGCAATGCCTGTGAAATTCCTGCCTGTACCTGTAAGATTCTGAAAAAATGCAGGATAAATACAAGAAAACAGACAAAAAATGGCAATACAACCGCAGCTTCTATTGTCAGTATGCCTGGGCAGGTGTATTGGGCTGTCCCCCTATTTTCAAAGATCAACTGCTTCCGCCTGATAGAGAGAGAATGCACAATATTGTTTTTTTTATCCTGGTCATTCCTATTAATAAATCTGCTTTTATTTAAATCGAGGGACAACACAATACACCTGCCTTTCTGTAAGGATCAATTTTCTTCCAAATAAGAAAAACGGTACTTTTGTTCATACCGATATCCTTTTTTTGATAATCTCCCAATCGTTACAAATGTTAAAAAAACCTGACGCGCCTGATAGGTATGCTCTGTTTCCATTGCGGTGATCATGCAGTCCAATTTCACCTGTTCATATCCAGCATATAATCGTAAATTCTTCTCCAACAGATTTGCAAACCGCATTCCTATCTTATCAAGACTTTCCAGCGCTATAAATGCCTGCAAATAATCCTCATAATCTAATCCGCCGCTTACTTTCTTTGAGCTTATGGAATTTCGAAACGGAACAACTGCTGCCTCCGCCAAACTCACGGTCCAGCTTTCAGACGTCTTTGCTGCAGCTATATTCCCTCCAGAAAATAATGTACGCAGCTCCGCAATGCTTTCCGCATATGCCCACGAAGCTAAAATCCCCATCTGTATCGCCTTGACTGCTGCTGGTATTCCCGTGATCACCGACGCTGCAGTTGCCGCTGCAAACGCTTCCTCACACTTGGCGCTATCTGTCAAAAGATACGCAAAATTGATACCCTCTCTTATGAGCAGCAAGCGTGCCGCCATCTTGTTCAGATTATCCTCATCTGAAGCTTTTCCAAACAAAATATATTCCTGTTCGTAAGCAAGCGCGTGTGGAAGCGGATTCCGATTGCGATAATTCGATGTATATTTCTTCAAATACTGCATCACAAGAAGCTTATCTGACAAGCCGGCAGACTCGTTCCCTTCGTAATTGCCGATATTCAAAGTCCGCCTTTCCACCATATCATCTTTTAAAAGCTGTTTTGCTGAAATATGATCTTCACCAGACAGAATTTGCGCCAATAGCGGAGAATTTTTAGCGCTTTTTATACTATCCATCGGATTTTCTATTTCTGTTTCCTGTGATTTGGACCGTATTCGCATCCTTCCTCTCACCTCCAAACTTTTTTCCTCCTTGCTTCCACCTTGATTTGTCGTTTCCTTTGCCTGCTCGATCAGATCAAGCGCACCATCTAGGTATTTGTCTGCTTCCTCTCCCTTGTTTCCAGACTCCTGAATATTTGTTATTTTCTGATAAGCCTGCTCAGCCAGATCAAGTACCACTTCTTTTTTCATCAGCTGTGATATCTGGTTCAGCAGCGGCGCCGCTGCCCGGTCTGTCGCAAGCTCATACCGGGCAACGCTGCTGTCTGCCGCGTCCATCTGCAAAAAATTTTGGTATCTGCCTAATCCAAGTATCGTAGGATTCAGATTCTCCTGACCCAATTCCTGCATCTTGGCATTAATCCTTGATAACTGCAGCTGCCCTGTACCATAGCTGCTGTCCATCAAAAGCAGATGATAATTGTGGAATGCAGGTACATGATATTGGGCGAACATTGATTCAGTAACACTCTGGCTATTGATAGCAGCCGTCATATCCAGCATCAAAAATCGTGAACCTTCTAATAAGGTAAATAACAACGCCGCCACAACCATCAGCATCAAGCTCATAAAAACCGTAATACTTGCTGTTTTTCTGTTTCTCATCTGTTTTAGTCCGTCTTTGACACATCAGAAGCGCCTTTTGTAATCGTATCAAAGATCTCTTTTACCAATTTCCGCAGACTGTCCTTAAAAATAATAACAAGCCCGATCAAAACTACCAAGATCAAGATCAGCTCCACAACGCCGATCCCATCTTCTTCTTTCCAGAATTGTATAAAAGTTTTCATATGAAATACCTTCCTTTCTTATTTCTACGTGATTCTTTCCTACGTCTGAAATCATTCCGCTTTCAGCCGCATTACCTTCTACATTTGGAATGTTAAAAATGCCGGAACAAGAATTATTACCATTACAATACAAAGCATCAGTACCATCGGCAGTAAAATTTTTGTTCCTGCCTCTTCTCCTGCCTTTTTTGCAAGATTCTTGCGCAGCACAAACGCATCCGCCACTTCCTTTTCCAGGCTTTGTCTTAACCCCGCTGACCCTTTTCTTAAGTTCTGCATGATCAGCATCGTCAGCTTTCTATACTGCGGTGTCCCACATCTTTCTCCAAACCGTTCGTATACCTTAAGCTCTCCAACGCCATCCTGCATTTCACGATAAGACAAAAGCATTTGTTCGTAAACCTCTTCTGGTTTTACCTGACGCTGCTCTAACTTATGCTGATAATTCAAAACAATCCTTTCCCACGCCCCACTCAATGTCATACCTGCGCCAAGCAGCAGCGAGAGTTTGCTTACCATATCGGGATACTGCTTTAATAGCCTCTCCTTGCGCTCTTGTTCTCTTCTCATCTCCCTGACCCCTTCTTGGATATATACGGCTGCTGCCGCGACCAATCCAAGCAGAAGGATTATCTGATAGCTGCTGCCTCTTTTTTGGCTCCATGATAGCCTCGTATTTCCAATCTGAAGCGGGAGTCTTAGAAATTCCTGATTTTTACTTAGTTCCTGCTCCTGTTCAAAATATTCTTGCAGATCTGCCAATAGCTGCTCCACACGATTTAATTTTCTCGGATACACAAAACACCCGAATGAATGCTCCTGCACCTCGTCAAAATAATGCATGGTCAGCGATACCATAACCAAAACCCCGGTTTCCGCCGCTTCCTCCAAGCACAATTCCCCGTCCGGGTCTATCAGATTCTCCGGCTCGAAGTGCCACTTCGCCTGAACCTGTCCCTCCTGCAGACTTTTCGGCAAAAAAACTGGACGATCGATCATATCTAATGACTCATTTTCCCCTATAAATTCCTGCTCCGCCTCTTTTGCCGCAGCTAGAAACAACTGTTCCCGCTCCTTTCCCTGAAGCCTTTGTGCCTCAACCTCTAGTATGTAATTATAGTTTTCTAAGATGCCATCCGCGTATAGCTGTAGCTTCTGGCTCTCTGTTTCCCCTCCTGCTTCATTTCTTAAAATCCTGCCGTCCTGCACCAACCGCTGGCTCCCACTTTCCGTCCTGCAAATTACGAGTCCTAAAAACCCGGTCAGCGCCAACACTTTCGCCGCATCCTTTTTATTTTTTTCCTGTCGCCTGGCAGTAAACCAAAGCAGCGCCAATACGCTTAACGTCATAATGAGCAAAGATACAACTTCTCCTGCCATTTACCTTCAACCTCCTGTGTATTTTGCTTGCTGCTACCTTATATTTGAACAGACATAATTTTTTCTGACAGCAAATACGCCCCTGTATAAACAACAAGGCAAGCCGTCATCACAGCAGCTCCGGCTATGTTATGATACAGCCCGTCCAAATACCCGCCAAAACTAAAATCCACATATAAAAGAATAAACAGCGGCATCAGATTCATAACCTTCTGCTCCATCCGTTTTCCAGATATCTCTGTCTGGATGGCTTCCATTAATTCGTTTTTCTCTGAAATTCTGGCTGCAGTCATATGGATGATCTGAATAAAGTCTCCGCCGCTTCGCTTGGCAAATACAAATACCTCGCAAAAGCTACGTACATCCTCCAGGCCGCTTCGATTCGCAAAATCATATAACAGCTGTTCCAGTGGGATATTTAAGGAAAGGCAGCTGGTTATCGAACGAAGCTCTTCTGTCATCAGCGCATCTGGCCCATACTGCAGCTTTATTTCCGCGTATGCCTCCCGAAACGCATTTTCAATCGAGTAGCCCGCTGCCATGGATGAAGCGGCACATTGAATACTATCTTTAAACTGTCGGCATAAAATATCCTGACGCCTGCATATCATCCCCTTTTTCTTACGTCTGCGGTAAACTGGATAAAAAATCCAGAGTCCCGCAAACACCAGCCACGACCGGTAAAATAAATAGGCAAATACAGCGCTGAACACCATATATTCCGCCAGCATACGCATCCGCTCCTTCCATGAAAAGCAATATTCCAAATAACTGATCGGTAGATTCCCTGTCTCTTTTTTCAGAACAACCCCGCCTCCTTCAGCTTTCCGGTGTTTTGAAGCACTCCTGTTTTTTCCCATCTCCCGGTTACCTCCCCTTCTTCTCCTGCCTGCTTTGTCTCCACAAACTGATAAATAGTATGCAGCTGTATCTCTCCGTCTTTTATGCAATCTACCTCATCTACCTTTAACACCTTTCTGGAGCAATCCCTAAGCCGTCCAAGATGTATCAAAATCTGCAGCCCAGAAGCAATCTGTCCACGTACAGCAGACAACGGCAAGTCCATACCCATCAGCACCATCGTTTCCAACCTCTTTAACATATCCTGACTGGAATTGGCGTGGCCAGTGCTGATACTTCCGTCATGCCCTGTCAGAACATCTTCTCCACCACCAGTATTTTTGTAACTTACTTGCAATGGTATCAGCGTCAAAAATAAGAATAAAAACTTTATCTAAACAAAGTACATCTTCTATTTCTTCTTTCCTGTTATCAGGCAGTATAGCTGAATATGCAGCTCCAAATTTAAGAATAATCGTTATTATCCCATTCTTTTCAATGATGATTTTCTCAATAAACTTTTGTACAACACTCCTGTCAATTTCATTTATCTGCTTCATATCCTCAATATGCCTATGGATTTCATCAATTTTCCGTTCCACATTACCGGCATCTTTCCGGCGCTCAATAAGTCCACTGATTTTCTTTTCCAGTTCTTTCTTTTCTTCATCATTTGACTTATACATTTCAAGATATGCCTGCTTCATGGATTCGTCTGGTGCATCACGCCATGCAACTAAATTCTTCTGACGTTCTCTTTCTACTTTTTCAAGATGCATCTGGCAGTCTTTCAATAGTTTATCATCAGCAAATAAAGACAAACCGGAGTCTCTTATTACTGCCTTCAAATTATTTATACATGCTTCATGTTCTTTTAAAAATATGTTAATAGCATACCGGCATAATGTAATTAATGTTTGCTCATAAATTCTGTTATATTTTTTATTATGGCAGACAGCATCCAGCGTTTTTCTGCTTTTTGAAAAATAATCTTTATATTCCCCGATTGTCTTTGCCCTGTCTGCATACCGGAAATGAAACTGCGTTTTGCAGTCCCCACAAAATACTTTTCCTGAAAACAAATGGGTTCCCCTGAAACGCGCCTGTGTATCCGCTTTGCCGGTTTTATCATAAACATGGCGGCGTTCTTCTCTAAGCCTTTGCGCCAGTTCAAATAATTCTTCGGAAACAATTGCAGGCCCCTCTACAGCAACCCATTCTTCCTTTGGCCTGTCAAAACGCTTTTTCTTAGCATCCATCCCGACATTCAAAATGGAGCCTTTCTTATTTATATAGAAGGTTCCCTTGTACGCTTCATCTTCCAGCCTTGCAGACACGGTATTGGCTGTAAGCATTTTTCCGCTTCTTGCACCAAATACACCGTGTTCTGCCAGTTTCTTCGCTATTTCAGACACACCTAAGCCGTTATACACATACCATTCAAACATTTTCCTTACCATTTCTGCTTCATGTTCATTTACTGCCATGCATTTCCGTTCCTTATCCCAGTAATAGCCATACCGGACATCTGTAGCATTCAGCCGTTTTGCTTTGCACTTTTGTTCATGGGCTATCTTTCCAACCTGTGACTGATGGAACACATACTGCTGCCCCATGACAGCCATAATTCCATGCACAGTAAGGTCCTGCCCATCATTCGGATTAAATATCTTATTCGATTCCAGGAAAATAATTTTAACATCGTATTCCCTGCATACTTTCATCAGATAACCGTCTATCTCCGTTGAACGGCACAGCCTGTCCTCATTTTTTGCTATAATGTACCGAATATCACCCTGCTTTATTCTCTCAATCATAGCAGTAAACTGAGGTCTTTTATTCGTTGCGCCTGAAATCCCGTCATCTACATATTTCCCATCCAGAATGTACTCTGGATGACGTTCTGCATATTCTTGACACAAAGCTATCTGGTTAGCACAGCTTTCAGCCTGTCCTTCATTCTCGGTACTGACACGTGCATATGCCACACATTTTGATGCTGACATTCCACTTTTATTCATCTTGTTTCCCTCCCTCTTCATATGGTAAAAAAATTTCTTCATGCATACTGTAAATGCCCTTTTTTTGCAGGTGTCGTATTTTACAGAATCTGCTTGTCCTCCAGTGGATGTGTCCAAAGGACTGTACCAAAACAATGTCATGCCTGCCGATTTCCCTGACAAGCCTTTCCAGTTCTTTCTGGTTTCCATCTGTCTTATTGCCTTTTAAATCGGCATACCAGCCTGTCAGCCTCCACCCTGTTTTCCTCTTTGTGAAGCTGTCCATGATATCAAATTGCAGTTGTGACGAATGCTCCGTAATACCCAGCCCGCAATAATATGCAGCGGCATTCAGATTTTCCGAAAACGGGGCATCAATAAATTTGAATGCACCGTCTTCAAGAGTAAAAACTTTTATGCCTTCCCTGCTTAAACGCACAAGTTCAGACATGCAAATGTCTGTATTCTTACGCAGATGGTAGAAATCCTTTAAAAACAGTGCTTTATACGAAGATATTTTTTCCTCAAATTCCTGCCGTTTTACCTGTCTGCATTTCCGTAAGGATGTGTCTAAGAAAACATCTGTCTCATGGAACCCTGCTTTACATGCAAAATCCATAATCCGATTTATTTCTTTTCTGACAACAATCGGACGGGCTTCTGACCCGTCCGTAAAATGATAGATTGCAGCTTTTTCAGCATCCATTAAACTTTTCTCCTTCCATAATTTTATTCATAATAACAGAACAGGCATTTTCTTCTAATATCTTCTGTTCACAAAGCAGATTTAAAAAAACTATCTGCATCTGCTTGCCTGTATCTGCTTCATCGCCCGTCTCTGTACCTTTCGATTTGTTACGGTACATATACACACTGCTCATGTTACTCCTCCCTGTATATATAAGTTTATAAGCTGTTAAAATAATGTGCATTCTTGCATTTTTCACTGGCGGGCTTCTTGTCCTCCATTCCCTCATTTATTCATCCTCCTTAACAAATGGACATAAAAAACGCTGCCTCAAATCCGAGACAGCGTCCATGAATAATTTATATGTAATTATCATCCATCATACTTTTCTTCATTACCCAGTTTAAAAATTTGCCAGTTCAGTAAAATCTACAGTATGATTACTTTCACCATAATTTTTCTGACTGCTTTCATATAACAATTTATCAAATATTAGTTTCCACAACGGATTAGGAAGAAAGTCAACACCGTACTGGTACTGTGGGTATCTGAATAATTCCGGCGGTATTTCCAGTTCGGTTTCACGTTTGACAGCTTTCATTCTGGCCTGCTCTTCCCTTGAAATAGTGACAGGGTTCACCCCTATGCCATGCAGCTTTTTCAAATATCCTTTTGCAGTCTGCACCGACCCACAATCCGTAATGCTGCCATCTTTGACACATTCAAGGAATTTCCTTACACCCCGGCGTCGTGCCACATGCTCCAAAACTGTACACAGCTTCGCTTTCATGCTTTCTTTATATCCGCTGGCATTGACTATATCAACTACTGCCGTGTAAGTGTAATAATGCCCCAGTCCTATTATCTGCCTAAAATAATATTCAAGTATTTGGTATTCGGTTTCTCTATTTATAAAATTTGATATAAACATAAAATTTCTACCTGAACTGTTTTTTCCCCTTTTCCTCAACTCATTGATTATCTTAACTTTTTCCACCTGTACTTCAAACCGGAGCAGTTTGTTTACCGGGCTGTCTTCCCCCACTGTGCCGTCCTTCTCACTCACCTGTTCAAATTTATCATATATATTGATACGGCAGGATTTCTGCTTAATATAGATGCTGACGACTTCATTATCTTTATAGTAAGCCTTATCACTTGCTGTCTTCCTGCTTAATCCATATCCCATAGTTATAAGTTTCAGATATATACTCTTATAATCTGTATGCATATCATATGTATAATCTATCCTCTTTAACTTGAACTCTGGCGGATAGTTATGGTTAAACCACTCCATAATTTTATATGTTTCTAATTCTGCCTTTGCAAACACCTGTGGGTAATCAAACAGTCTATGCATGGTTTCCTGTACGCTTTCATTATCTGATTCCGCCAGACCTTTCAGGATAAAGGGCTTGTCAGGCAGCGGCTTTTCCGGATAAGCTGATTTATATTCATTCTCCAATAATGTCCAGATTGATACTTGCTGCCCCTTGTAAAGCACCATCCTGTCAAAATTATCATTCAGTTGAGGGATTGCCCTGCATACAAGGCTGATGACGCTCTTGAATCCAAATATAAAAATACTCTCAGCAGGGACAGAACGGTTTAAATCTAAATGGAATAAGCTGCCGCAGTTCACCAGTATTTCACACATGTAATATGTAATGGAATTGCTGCTGTCTTCCTCTTTTTTCTTGTCAGGCATGAAATCGTACAGGTATACTTTAGGCATATTCTTTTTATCTTCTTCATCTATCTGAAGGCGGTCGTTGCTTATCTCATATTTCTTGGAATCAGATGAATACTTAATAAAAGTATGAGGTATGCTGTTAAGTATGCTATAATATGCAGCAGAGCTTAATATTTTCGATAATGTTATAGTATGCAATAGTATTTCTCCTTTCAGTTATTTTATCTGCCGGTAACAATCCATCAGATAGTATAAGTATGTGCTTACCATTTATCTTAACTTATACCGCCGCCTAGTTACAATAGCAGATAAGAGTATTCGTGTTCCGGCTGTCTTATACAAAAGACTGTATAACCAATGATAATGCAGTGGCGGTATATCTTTTGGTGCATTATCATAAAGCCTGTTTCTTACCCACCCCGAAGGGGGAACAGCATAAATGGATGAATGGATAAATGGATGAATGAATGGCTGCTGATAATCTTATTATACCAGAGGGAAGTAACAGGATATAAAACATCCTAATCTCTATAATAACCCCGAAGGGGATAAAAGGCAGTTTGCTTCTGATTGTTTATTACCTAGAAGCTGGTATCCTTACACAATTCTGCCGATGTGTGAAATACACCAGCAGCAGACAAGTATCAGATGTCAGAATGAACCATCACCGAAGGAGAGGCAGCAGGGATGTTGTAAAGAGTGAAGGAGCCAGAAAGCCTTTAAAATCAACGTTTTCAGCATTCATCCATTAAAAAACACAATAACTTTATAGACTTATTTACTGTCCCTGAACTGCAAGGTTTCATCCTGAACAAACCCGGCAGATAATCTTCTTTCCCGTTCCGGAGGAAACTTTCAATGTTACATTACCAGTAATCTTGATATATATTAATAATGAAAAAACACCTCTTCCATGTATTACATATCCACTTTCAGGTTACTTTTCCCGGCTGCTAAACAAATACCCGGCTGTCAAAGCTGCCCCTGCCCCCAGTAAACAGTTCACTGCTGCTGTCCCTGAAAAACCAGTGGCAGCATTCACCATTTTTCCGTACTGCCTTCCAGCAGGGCAATCATCTTCTCCTTCCTGAAATACATTTGCAGCAGCACCCTGTTTCTGAATGGAATATGCCTGATTCATGTTCTGTATAGATTATCTTTCCAACATACGCCTCTGCTTCTGCCAGCCCTTCCAAAAATACACACCGTTCATTCCGTTCCACACATACCAGCCCTCCATCATCGAACCATGAAAGGCAGTATGACTCCTGCCGTCCGTGAAGGCTGTCCCGTGACTTGATATCCAGCGCTGCCCTCCGCAGCATAAAGTCTCCGCCTGTGTAAATTCCGAAGCCGTCTGCAATACAGCAGCTTATCAGCTTCCCGCGCATCTGTTCCAGCATCCCGGCTTCTGCACCGGATTCCCATGATAAAGGCTCCCTGCCTTTCCTGAACACGGTAAAAGCATTTATCTCACCTTTCGTAAGCCGCATCATGGTTTCATCACCGTCAAAGCATCCGAGACAGACAAGTGCCATCCCGGCATTTTCCTTTACCTTCAAAACCACGCATTCCATGTTATTTTCCACTATTTCAACCAAATCGCATAATCCTGACATATCCGCTTCCCTCCATTCCTGAAATAAAGGGATGCCCGGTACGGACACCCCATATATATTTTATGCCTGCCGTGCTGCATCCTCGAATTTCTGAATCAGCGTGGATGCAATGGCTGATGTTGCCATCGTGTAATCATCAATACCATATTCCCGTTTCACATATTTATTCAGTGCGCTCGCAGAAGAATGGGACTGCTGCATCAAAAGTTCGAGCTTCTCCATCTGCTTTTTTGATGCCCGCCGCCCTTTCGGCTTCGTCCTTTCCTGTTTTGCTTCTGCCGCCTTTGCCGCATCAGGTTCCCGCTGTGCTGTGTCTGGCTTCTGCACTGCTGCCTCCGGCTTCCGCTGTGCTGCCTTATCCGTCTCCTGGCTCATGCCGTCCTCCATGTCCTGTGTGAATCTTGCTGACAGGGCTGCAACATTCAGGACTGCATCCACCAGCGCACGCTTCTTCGCCATCTTGAGGACGGTGTTCATGACTGCATAGCCGCTGCTCTTGAGATATTTCCCTTCTTTTGTATTGCAGATTCCAACCCCCTCTGCCCTGACTACGCCATTATAATCAATAAGGAACACTTTCGCTTCGTATGAAAAGAATCCTGCATTGTAATCCTCAATGCGGTTTACGATTTCAGCCCTCGCAATCAGCCCTAAGAATATCTGTATCTTCTCTGCGCCGGACTTGAACAGCGTCGGCTTGTCCCCATACGGCACTTTTCCGTAATCCCTGCCGGAAATAAGGGCTGTTTTAATGAACCTGTCCATTTCATTTTCAAATGCCTTTGCTTCCTCAACGCTCACCTGTTTTGCCTCTGACAGTACAGGCTTCGTTTCCGGCTTAAATACAGTGCTTTCAGCATCATACATAAGGTTCTTTGGTATATGCATTTCTGCGCTTTCTATAGATGCTCTGGAACCTTCTGCCGGTTCAATGTTCTCCATTCTGCTCTCCAAAAGTGCTTTTAAATCAACCTGTCTTGTACCCATAATATTTTCCTCCTTAGTAATAAAATTATTTAATTGAAAACCTTCTGCTGTTAACTGTCTTTATGTATTTTGCATAAACCTCCGGCTCTTCCGCTTTCAGAGCCTTTGCGTCAACCCGCTTTGATTTGACGGGCTTCCATGTGACCGTATAGCCAAGGCATTCCGCTGAATTGAAATCACCCATAATGTCCTTGATATGATTCGCCGCATCCTGCTTCCTTGCCTTTGCGTCTTCTTCATCATCGGAAGCTGAAATATATTCCTCTATGTATCCTATGGCTTCACCCGGCAGAACAGCCCTCTCACTGCTGCCCCCTTTGTAAATCCTGTCCAGCAGTTCCCTTGACGCATCCGAACCGTCAATCTCTGGCCGCACCATGTTCTGCACCTTATACCAGAACTCCCTTTCTACTGCTATGAGCATCTTATGTACTTCCAAATCCGCATCCATTTCATAGACACGGAAAGAATTGCCGCCGATAAGGACAGCCACATATGCTTTCACTGCACCTGTCGCACAAAGGTAGTGCTGCATCTGTGTCTGGTAATAAACTGGAATGTCATTCTCCCACTCGCTTCGTTTATACTCACTGGCTGTCTTGACTTCAAGAACCGCCGGATTCCCTTCATCATCTACGGTCAGTCCATCTATATCCGCAAGCATGAACGGATATTCCGAATGCTGCAATATGGCTCTGACCTCCATTACAGGCCTGCCCATGACTTCCGAAAAATGTTTGCGGATGACAGGCTCCATGATGTTCCCCCACTGCACGGCTTCATTTTCTTCCGGGATATCATCTGCCTGCCCTGTCTTTTCCAGCCACAAGCCGACTGCAGACTTCCATCTGCTGATACCCAGTATGGCAGACACATCACTTCCGCCTATTCCTCTCTTCCGGCAGTGCAGCCATTCCTCCCTTGACAATGTTTCCGTTTCAACAAGAATATTGACTCCCATATAATCCTCCTGTATAAATCAAAACAGGCAGGAACCATATCCCGCCCTTTTATGCACGTCCCCAGTCTTTTCCTTACTGTTCCTCTTTCAGATAAGAAAAGGCAGAATCCCCGGATTCCGCCAGACTGTCAATGATTCTGGCAGCAACTTTCTGCACACTGCCCGCAACTGCTTTTAACTCTTCCTTGTCTTTCAGCCAGCTTTTGATATAACTCATGCTGTAACTGCTGGTATCGAGTCCAAGCCTCTCACACACAACGAAAGCTGTACTCTCTGCAATGAGTTCCCGTTTATTCCGGCTGATATCTTCCTCTGGATGCATTGCAAAATCTATGCTGTGTGCATATTCATGAATGAGTGTCTTTATCTTCTGCAAATGCCCCACGTCTGACCGCACACAGATAACCCCCGTTTCCAGATTGTAGCTGCCCTTGGATGCCGTTCCCTCTACTTCCAGCACTTCATGCTCCGTGGAGATGAACTCTTTCAGTTTACCGTATATTTCTTTTACATGTTCACCATCACCGGACAGACCTTTTACCAGTACCGGAAGGCATCCGTCAGAACCGTCCGTGTCTGAAATATCAAAAACATAGGCAATGCGGAAGCCCGTGATTACTTTCCTCATTTCCTTTTCGCCTTCTTTTTCATGGTACTCTGCCCTGTTCTCCGGCTCTTTGAACACTTCCACCTTCTTGATGCATGGCGCAAGTATGGCGATTCCTTTTGCACCCTTTTTCACATATCTCCCAAGCTGGTTCCATGCCTTGAATCCCTTAACAAATGTTGCGCCCGGCTTCTGACGGTATATAAGCATTGTATTCCGAAAGCTGTAGCTATAAAACCGACTCTGGAAAGTAAGAAACTCCATCCAGTCCTTATCTGTGTTGATATTCTCCATCCCCTCGTCAATGCGTGCAAGTGCCGCTTCTATTTTCTCCTGATTCTTTCCCATTTCTATGTACCTCCATAATGATAATTTTTCTATCTTCCACATTCCCCAAAATGCGGACAGTACTGGCAGTAGTCCGCATCACACTCCGCACCAGACAGCCACCCGTCCTGAATAACGGGCAGGCATGTGTCAAGGTACAGGAGACACCCGGCACACACACCCGGCATTTCCGGCGTTACAGGACATCCCTGCATCATACATTCCATAGAGACAACCACCTCCTTTACAGTAATTTCCCTCTGATACAGCCATGGCAGAAAGAGCAAAAAAATAAGGCCATGCGGATTAAATGATTTCCACACGGCCTTCTGCCTTACTGTAACGGTAAATATTATCTGACAAAAAATCTTCCGGCAGCACTTCTGCATGGTTCACCTCATGCACAATGCTCCTGACCTCATCCGGCTCAAATCCGGCACTGCACGGAAGGAACAGCACCTCATGGATGGATGACGGCAGGATATAGAAATCACCAGCCGCCTTATCCGCAAACCATTCCAGAAGCCCCGGATAAAGGAGCACTGCTGCCCCATTGAACTTATAGCTGTTGCTTGCAACATACATTGGAATAGGAAAAGACGCATCAGCGCTGCATCCACCGTCCAGTTTTTCCGACGCCATTTCTCTCAGCACATCCGCCATGGACTGGACAGAACAGCCCAGCAGCAGCCCTGTATTCCGCAAAGCAGCAGCATAAATCGTCCGGGCATCCACGCCCCACATATCCTGAATGTCCTTTTTGACGGCAATCGTGGAGATGCCTTCTTTAAAACTTCCGCCAGCAATGACATAAAACACTACTGCAAGGTCATGGTACAAAAGATGCGGCGAACCAGCCAGAAGTTCCCGGTTCCTTTCCGCATTTACCAGCTTAAAGCAGATACTCCCCTGCACGCGCCGGAAATCCGTAACAGACGATACATCAAAACCATCATACGGCTTTCCAGTCGCATACGCATTCAGAATGTCCCTGCCTTGATGCAGATTCCCGTCTGCACTACCCCGTTGTTCTTTTCTTCACGGTTTCCTGAACAAAGACCTGTACACTGCCTCCAAAACAGGCTTCTGCATAGTTCCTAGCCACTTCTGCAAATGCCCTTACTGTACTGACACGCCCCCTGCTGCTGTTTTTCCCGATGTTTTCTGTATTGTTCTTCATAAATATTTCTCCTTTTCTATAATATTTTATGTTATAAAGTTACACTGTGCAGTTTACGGCACTGCTGCCATTCCATTTTCCTAAAACCACTCCTTTCCGGGTATAAAAAATAAGCCTTTTAACGACTTGCCCAGGTCGTGCGCCTATTTTAAATGCGGCCATGTTTTGGCTTTTACCGCATTGCCGACTGTACTCCATGCATACCCGTACCTGTCCGCAATGTCTTTGATACATGCCCCTTCCCCGTATTCTGCCCGCATCTGCCTTACCAAAGAGTCCGTGAGCCGTGCTTTTGGGTTTTTTTCACCAGTAATGCGCCCCTCATGGTTTCCCCTTGCATAAGCGCGCCTGATATTCTCCTGATGCGTGACCCATTCCAGATTGGAAGCCGCCGGGTTCATCCTGTTGCAGTCAAGGTGGTCAATTTCATCATAATTATTCGGATTATCAACAAAGAGCTGCGCAACAATCCTATGCGTCCTTATCCTTGTTCTCTTCCCTTTTTTACCCGCTGTAAATGTTGCATAACCATCCTTATTCGGCCTCTGGCTTATTTCTTTTCCCGTCTTACAGCTAAAAACCCTGCCTTCTTTAAATACCTTGTAATTAACATCTGACAAATTGATAATTTTGCTATCTACATCCATATGGAAATATCCTCCTGTATATATAAGTTTCTACGTTTAAATATACAGGCGGCTTTTCCCTAATTGTAACATCTGTATAAGACCTTCTGATAAGAACCGTCGGGTTTCTAGCTTTGCAAAGAAATGCAAAAAATACGCCGGGCTGAGAGAAAAGCTTTATATATTTTTCTCCTTGCCCGGCTTATATAAATATTGGAAATTGCCAAAATAAGCATCATACTTATTCATATTGATTTCGCTGCTCTTATTTCTTCCATTCTGCTCATTTCTCTTTGGTATTGTTCTTCCGTAATTTGCTCTGAGCGGACAATCTGGGCATTTTCAAAAATTGGCTTTTCTTCTACCTCTATAACTTCAAGTCCCAAGTCATCATTTGTCGGCAAAAGTCCTCGTACACAATACACTATTGCCCTAGGAGTAAATACCAATGCAACACCTGAAAAAGAAATTCCCACAAAAAGTACAATCATACATATAGTAAATGTAATATCCCATAGTCGCATGGTCCCCGCTTGCTTATATATAAGCCTCAAAAACCCAAACCATAACGTTACAAAAAATACAGAAGAACTTAACAAATATAATTGACCAATTAAAGATGCTCCTGGTTCACTACCTGTATATCCTAGAAAGAATAGACTCAGACACATAGTAATAAAGGATATTAAAATATTCCTTTTTGTATGAAATACTTTCTGCTCTTTTTTAGGAACCTTTATTGTTTTCTTTTTGACTTCTTTTTTCTCCGTAGCTTGTTTTTTTCCGTCTGCATAAGTGTATCTATCATTCGTTTCTTCCTCCTCATATAAATCATCCGGTATCGCTAAATTACATTTCTGGCAACAAACCCGGTAAACATATCTCAAATATTTCTTTTCATCTGGACGAAGGCTATTGTCATTCCGTTTATTCCATAAGCCGGATTTGACAAGATAGTTCAAGCACCCAGCATAACGTTTCATTGTAAATACAACACGAACTAATAATACATGATATACCAACTCACCTTTGCCATATGCGACTGCCTTTTTTGCTTCTTCAAGTGCATCTTCATATCTGCCCTTATTTAAAGCGTCTATGGTACGCTGCATATATGTATTTGGACTTGTATCTACCCTGTTTTCTACTTTTATTTTCTCTGTTTCCCACCCGGCCATTTATATCACCACTAACCTCTATATTCGAGTTCCTTAAGTAATGTATTTTCCCGCTCAAACAATTCTATGACATCCTGCTCCTGTTCATATAATGGTGCAGAAGACTCAAGCGTCACTTTCTGTATATGTGTGTCTAATGCACTCTGTCTTGTATATACAACTGTAATGTTATGAAGTTTATCCCGCATTTTTGAAACACGTGCAACAGCCTTTTCCATACACTTTCTTGCTTTATACCCCAACACACGTTCAACTGCGTTCGCAGCTGTATTATTCAACCACTCTGCTATATTATTCCAGAATATGTCAATGGCCGTAAGCGCCACTGCGCCTGCTACCATACCAATGACAAACCATCCAAGTGTTCCTATCATATTTCTACCTACTTTCTATTATCTATTCTCCGCTGCGACACTGCATAGGCAAGCAAATTCTGTACCCTGTGCGACGCATACGGCATGGATTCATCCGCCTTCGTATAATTTGATACTACATCATCCAACCTGTTAATTTCCGAAGCCTGCCGGATGAACTCTTTTATGTCCACCTGTCCCGCTAACATGACGCTGTTCAGCACCATTTTCAGTACTGCATCTACGGCGGCTTTAATACCCCCGCACATCACATACCCGTAATTATCTGCGGAATAATTTGCCAGCCTGTACCAGTGGTTGAAGGAAAGCCGTGACACCTCCTCCAATTTGTCCGGCACGGCTTTCCTCATGGCTTTGAAACGCTCCTCCATCATGGTCTTGTGCTTCGTGATGCCGTCCGCTATCTTAAAGGCTTCACGGGCAAGCACGAATTTCAGTTCACCCGGTGTAAAGTCCTGCACTGTCTTTGCCGACAGTTCTATCCAAGGGTGTTCAATGCCGCTGCTTTCCGCACCGTAATAATAATCTTCATACACATAAACAGGCACATCCCCTGTCCCTGCATCCAATAACACTTCATTCAGTATCTGATATACTTCCGGGAACTGCCTTTCAGATACACGCACAGTCTTGCCAAGTAAATCCGGCACCCTGAATCTATAATCAATTTCCTCATACACTTTTTCAATGTCTTCCTGAAACAATACGCCGTCCTGATACTGACGGTACGCTTCATCCTGTCCCTTATGTATATAACATTCCCTGTCCATAACATCCTCCGTCAGTGCAGCAGTGCAAGGACTTCACTTACAACTGCTGCCTTCCTTTTATCTCCTTGTGACTCATAACAGTTTTCTAATGCGTCAAGGGATTCCGTATCATACGGCATAAACTGTAACGCATACGTTAAGAACGGCACAGCCTTCCCATTCTGTCCGCGCCCTGCAAGGAGAAGCCCGAACACTTTATTGATAAGGAAATGTCCCTCTACGCCCTTATGCTCCTTAAAGTAAGATTCAAGGATGGCAAACGCCTTTTCCTTCTGTCCGCTGTCATAGGCTACAAGCCCTTCCACGCATTTCATGAAAGGATGGTTATGCCCCTCCGCTATCTTTACACAGTCCCCAAGATTCTTAAAACTGTTGGATGCAAGGAATACAAGCTGGAACATAAGCTGCTCCCTTTTTGCAAGCAATTCTTTCTTTTTATTCCGGCCATACTCTGAACTGTCTTTGAAATCCATGTTAACCTCAAGTTCCTTTGTGACACGGCTGATTTCCTTCTGCACCCGCTTTATCTGTGCATCCATATACCCGGCATCATAAAACGCCGTTTCGTCAAGGATGCTGCCCGTAACCCCTGCAAATCCGCTTAAAACGCCCATTTGTGCCTTTCGGTAGGCTGCCGCTATCTTTTCAACCATGACTGCCCTCCCCGCATGTCTCACGCTTGTATTCTTCCTCTGTGACAGTCTTTGAGGAAATTATTTTAACATCACTTTCTGCATCCTGATTCCTGTACCGCCCCCGGATGGTTTCATGCGCATAGTCAATGGCTGAAAGACCGAGTGACTCCCAGCCCTGTTCCAGTGTCCGAAGCGCGGCATAAAAAACCATATCCTTAATGTCTGCGCCTGATATCCCGTCATACCTTGCGGCAAGCACATCCGCTGTCACGCCCGGTTCCACCGGTATCATCCTGCCAAGGTGCAGCGTCCATATTTTTTTACGCGCCTGTTCATCCGGCATTTCAAAATAAACGCTCAAAAGAATCCTCCGTTTAAAGGCTTCATCATAATTGCTGATAAGGTTCGTGGTAAACACAACAACCCCCGTGAACTTTTCCAGTTCCATTAAAAGGACGCTCCGGGTGATGTTCACACCGTAGTCTGCCGACTGTGTTACGGATGAAAGCCTTTTTCCAAGGAATGAATCCGCTTCATCAAAAACCAGCACCGCCCCGTCCTCTGCAGCACATTCAAACGCCTTCCGTATATTCTTAGGCGTTTCGCCAACATATTTTGATTCAAGCTGCGAATAGCTGATGCGGTACACTTTCTTTCCAAGTTCCTGCGCTATGGCTTCTGCCGCCATGCTCTTGCCTGTCCCCGGTTTCCCATAGAAATTCAAAATAACGGCACGGTTCCCGGCAAAGTGTTCCGACATCCCCCATTCTTCTGTCATTTTCTTTCTATACCGCACTGCTGCAATGGCTGTTTTTACCTGCCCCCTGACTTTTTCATTCAGGGCAACGTCATCCAGCCGGAAACGGGGCGCACAGCTTTCCAGCATATCCGTGCTGCCGCTCCCCTGCATTCCCCCGCCCTGTGCGCCGTCTGCTCCCTGTACGTCCTGCACTGCTGCGCTGCGGATAATGATTTCATGCGGGAACGGGTTATACTTGGAATGGCTTGCCTTAACAGCCTGCGCCATCCGCTCTACCATGCTGTCAATAAGCGTTTCGTCCAGCACCTCACGCTGCCCGTCCACAAGCCCAGTCCGGGCGTTCTGGATGCGGAACTTTACAGCCCTGCTGCCTATATGTACTGTTTTTATGACCTCTTTCTCCTGTACATCCCGCACTGCCGCCCCTGAGCCGTTCCCTGTCTCTTCCGCGCCTGCCCCTCCGTCTTTTCTGTTTTTCCCAAACATATCAAAAAATCCATCCCTTCTTTTTTACAATCTCCGGCACTGCGCCCGGGTTCTTTGCAAAATATCCTGTCTGCCTGTTTATTTTCGTGTTGCCGTCCCCGTCACGCCAGTACCCTGAAACAAATGTGCCGTCCTTCCTTGTATAAGAACTGACCCAGTGCGGGCGTACATAATGCACAGGCGTTACAGTTGTAAATTTTTTCCCGCGCCCGCTGAACGTATTTACTGCATATGGCTGGAATGCTGCTTCTCCTAACATTTCTTTCACCTTTCCTGTTACGCTACAGTCTGTATCTTATTTTTCGATACAGCTACATCAATATTAACATATTATCATCGAAAAGGCTACACAATGTTACATTTTTCGTCATTATGCTGAATAAAATTCTGAATATATGGAAGGTGGATAAAGAGAATGAAAGAACAACTGCTACCTGCTAAACTGAAAGAACTGCGGAAAGCACACGGCTACACACAGGATTATGTAGCCGCTGCCCTCGGTGTCGTGCGGCAGACCTACAGCCATTATGAGTCCGGCAGAAGGACACCAAACCCAGGCATCCTCTATAAGCTGGCCGGGATATACGGTATTTCCGTGGATGACCTGATGCAGCTTTCCGCTGAACTTGACCCGAACATCTATTATGACGCGCCTGCGCCTACACAGTCCAGCGAAGACCTTGCCGGGTTCCTTGAATATTTCAACAGCCCGTTCAACCAGAAGAAGTACCGGCTTTTCAGCAGCCTTGAAAAAGAACTCCTGTACTACTTCGGGAAAATTTCTGACACTGATAAGAGGGAAATCATTGAATTTACTAAAATCAAGGCCCACAAGGAAAAATAGGATGGCAGCAGCCGCATTCTTCCCAGTGTCTGCCATCCATCCCTTCTTACAGCCCTGCTGCACATATGTATGACTGTGATTTATTTTGTGAACGGTGTGTTAGATTACAGAAACCTCTTGAAACTGCTGCCTGTCCTGTCTTTCTTCCCGCAATAAGATTCTAAGCCCTTCTTCCGATTCAGGCTGAAACTCAAAATTTTCAAATTTTCCAAATTCTTTATCCGGGCTGGCGCTAAAATGTTCTGACGGCATTTTGATACGCCGGCCGTTTTCATAGCAAAGCACAATGCTGCCTGCCGGAACTGCTGCCTCCTGTACATGCTTACAATATTTTTCAAAATCGAGACTATAAATATTCCCCATAACCCTGCTGCCGTTAACAGCATTTATTTCAGCCGCAAAAGCAAGGATTTTATCTGCCTTCTGCCATTCGTAGTACATAAGGATATTGTAATCACCAGTTTCCCTGATAAACACATCACGTTCCTGCAAAAGCCATGTCCCACATTCACGGCACAACCATATGAAACATTTCTCCTGCTGCCCTTCCTTTAAAGCTACCTTTTTGATTCTCTCAATATCATAATCAAAATCGCTCTTAAAATGCTTCGTGTGCCTGTCCACTATGCCCTTCATTACATCCAAAACACTAACATCTACAAGTTTCTTTCCTGTTTCTTTCTTATTCATGAAAAATTCCTCCTTACAATAAAGGGCAGAAGAATAAACCCCTGCCCGGTTAATAAGTATCTGTGATTCTGCAATTAATTGTCAAAAATGCATTTCAAAATAAAATATGCCATAATAAGTGACAAAATTGTATCAGCCATAATGCAAAACCTCCTTTCTGAAAAATGGCAAAAAAATAGAGAGTACTGTTACATACTCTCTATTTAGGTAAAACCCATATATAGGGCACCGTGGGGTTTCATGCTTTTCTTTTATTCTCTTTGGATAATGCCAAGTAGACCGGAAAAATTTTATAAAATTTTTCCCTATAAAGGCGGCTTTCTGTATTGGTATTTATAATACCTGTGGTATGTTATTGTCCCTATTTACAGACTTTTGTACAATTCTCCGTTTCCTCTTTTCACGGATAAGTGTTGATTTGCTGATTCCTGTCAATTCTTCAACCTGTCTGTAAGAATGGGATTGTAACAATTCCATAGCATGATTTAATTTTTTACTATTGTATTTCGGCGGCCTTCCTTCTTTAAAATCCGGCCTCTGTTTCGCTATTGCCTTACCGCCCTGCGTCCGTTCAATAATCATTGCTCTTTCAAATTCTGCGAATGCAAGCAGGTTCGTGACTATCAAACGTCCCATAGGTGTACTTTCAATCAGCCCCATATTTAAAATATGAATCTTTACACCTTTATCCATAAGATGGTCTATATACTCTAACCCCTCTTTAACAGAACGGCAGAAGCGGTCTAACTTGGTTACAATGACATAATCATCTTTTTGCACCTGTTCCAGCATCCTGTTAAATAAAGGCCGTTCTTTTGCGCCGGAATAACTTTCTACAATAATTTCAGCATCTTCATAAAGACTATGTATAGCATTAATCTGTTCCTCAATGCTGTTTCCTTCAAGCTGTCCTCTGGTAGATACTCTTGCATATCCGTATTTCATATTTCTTCACCTTTCTTATGGCATAAAAAAAGACTGTTTCCAGCCTTAATATAAAATCCATAATTCTAATTTAAAACTTCTGAACATAAGATTTGACACTTCCTGAGACCGCATAAAAGCGCATTTCATAAAGCATCGCCATAACTTCTAAGTTTTGGTACTTACTCAGTCATATTACCAGCAGAATATTTCTTTTCATTTTCTACAAAACTAAAATAATTTTCACGGCCTATAATAATGTGGTCGCAGAATGTAACACCGATTAAACCAGCAGCTTCTTTAATCCGTTTTGTTACATGTATATCCTGTGCTGATGGTTCTGCGTCACCGCTTGGATGATTATGTACAATGATGATACAGGCTGCTCCGCATAACAACGCCCGTATAAAAATTTCTCTGATTCCAATTAATGACGCATTACCTGTGCCATGTGATACTTCAAAAAATGATATGGGTTTTAACTTAGATGTCAGGCAGATTAAATATACATATTCTTCTGCCTTGTCTGAAAGTTTAAAAACATCATCCATAACTTTTACAACATTTTCAGCCGTTGTTAAACTATCAACACCTGAATAATTTTCTTTAAAATCTCTAACTAAAATATTTTTATAATCCATATCAAGGACTACACTTGACTGTTGTATTAACATTTTTCGACTTCTCCTTTTCTCATATTTCACAAAAGTTAATCACTTATTTTTATGCCAACGATAACATTTGCCTCAATAATTTCAGTATTAATAAATTCGCAATGTCCTCTTTTTACTTGCCGATTATTTTTTTGTTTATAATCAAATGCAAAAACAGGCACGGCTTCTGGTAAGATGTTCGTACAGGATGCCCAGTGTTCATCGCCTGCAGCATATCCAATGTTTCCGCTCCTCTGCATTCCCCGACAATAATCCTGTCAGGCCGCATTCGAAGCGACGTACGTATTAAATCCCGGATCGTAATCTCCCGTACTCCTTCCATATTAGCCGCCCGTGTCTCCAGACGGATCAGGTTTGGTACCGATCGTATTTGCAGCTCCGCAGAATCCTCGATCGTGATCAGGCGTTCTTGTGCTGGAATAAACGCAGACAGCGCATTTAAAAACGTTGTTTTCCCTGCTCCAGTTCCGCCGGAAATAAAAATGTTGTACCTTGCCTGTACAAGCAGCTTCAAAAAATCCGCCACCTCCCGCGAAAGCGCTCCTATCCTGAGCAGCTGCGCCATTCCCATCGGCTCCTCTGGAAATTTGCGGATCGTGATTGCTGAGCCTTCAATAGCAATCGGCGAAAGCACGATATTAACACGTGAGCCGTCCTTTAGCCGCGTATCTACGATCGGGCTTGCTTCATTCACAATCTTATTTCCCGCCGCCACAATCTGCTGGATCACATCTTCCAGCTTTTCTTTGGAATAAAAGCGTCTGTCCCATTGCTGGATACGCCCATCTTTCTCAAAGAAAATACAATCCGGCCCGTTTACCATGATCTCTGTTACTTCCGGATCATCTACCAACTCCTGCAGCACATCCAGCTTACGCAGAGAATGATAAATTTCTTTCTGAAACTGTTCCCTTTGGCGCAAAGACATCCCCTGCTTCCTGCTATAATTGCCAACCTCGTTATAAATCAGCTCCTCCAGCTCTTCATCTCCCGTCTCCCTCGTAAGATCCAGCTTCGTTAAGATCCGCTGCCTCAGCTGCTCCATTTCGTAAGTCATAGCTGCTCCCTATCCCCCATTCTATTCAGCATCCCATTTTAAAAACGATATGCTTATGCTGTTTCATTTGGGCCATCCTCTGTCAACGCCTGTACCTGCTCTGCAAATTCTCCTCCCTGCAGCTGCGTAAGCAGATCGATCCCCTGGACAAAGCCACCACTGTTCATTTGCGGATTGACGTATTTTACCTTTTCCCGCATTCGCTGTCTTACCTCCTTGTGTAAAAACCATTCAAATTCAGTCTTTCGATGCTTCCCAAACACATTTTCCTTCACTACACAAAAAATCTTGCCGCAGCATTCCATAATCTGTCCTGTCGCTCGGTTTAGCGTGCCACAGCACCAGATGATTTTTTTATAGTCTGTCTGCTCCTGCAGCAGCGTCAGCAGACAATCCAGATCCTCTTCGTGTATTTCATACAGATCCTCCGAATTTTCCGGCGGCAGCACATAGTCAAACTGCTCCGTATAATGCAGGACGCTTTGCAGACACAAGGAAAATCGTTCCTTCCTCTGTCGAATCCCAAAAATCAGATCGCTGAGATCATTTCCGTCTTTGATCTTAAACAACGGTTTCATTCCTGAAAATTCGGATAGATTCAGATACAGCGCTTTTGCGGATTTTCCATGCATTGACGCATAGGCCATCGAAAACGGCAGCAACAGCTCATGTCCTCCCGGCGCATAAAACGCTGTCATTTCCAGATCCACTGTTTTACAGCGGCTAACCAGACTCTTTCTTGCAGTTTGTCCATAAATATGGAATATCTGCCGCATGATCTCTGAACCGCTTTGATAGCGGAAAATATATGATACATCGCTTTCATCCTGCTTTTTATTCTTCTCATAATTCCTGTCAGTAGTTAAATAGATCTGTACAAGATATTTTTGTAAATCCTCATTCACTGTTGTTTCCGTTTCGCAAACCAGAATATCCGGCTGCAGCTTTACAAGATACTCAGATAACTCTTTGATACCGCAGCAGCTTACCACTTCCAAATATTCCGGTGCATTCTTTCGGATACAGTCTGCCAGCCTTCCCGCATAACGCGTTTCCCCGGCTACTGCCAGTCTTATTTTTCCCAATCACATTCCCCCTAAATACATGACATATCCAACGAGTATCGGTACTGAAAAATGGATATAATTTTGCTTTCCGTCCGATCTATGATCGTACTTTGTTATGGATTTTGTTAACAGAGCTGTTCTGATATAACCAGATAAATAGAAAAGCCGACTGTACAGATTTCTGTTGCAGATCAAAACCAGACCGGATAATAAAGCCCCCAACAGAAAAGAATAAACAACTATCTTTGTTAAATGTTCAAGACCAACACAACTGCTAATTACGGAAAACAATTTGATATCGCCTGCGCCAAGCGCACGCATCAGAAACAATAGATAAAATACAAGAACCGGTAAAGAAATTCTTATCAGAAAATAAATACTCCCATACCAGCCATATTGCACAATATTGTACATATAGCCAAAGCATAATCCAAATCCGATCAGCCGGTTACTGATCTTCATCGTCCGTATGTCCATCCACGCCGCTATTGTTAAAAAGCAAAGCAGACAGACCTTTAATAAACTCCCAATGGTATCCCCCCTCTTTTTCATCCGCTGTATCGGATGTATTTTGTAAGATGGATTATACGTGCTTTTTTTCCATTTGTCTACCCTTTTTCCATGAAAAAGTCAATTTTGTGAAATCCTTACAACAAGCTGTAAAACAAAATTCCATAAATAAGTGCAAAGCCGCTTGTGCCAAGGCTTCCGATTGTCAAAAGGTTCAGCGGGTTCAATCCGGCAGAAACCGGGATCCCCTGTTTTTGTAAAAAATCATTCAATAAGGTCATTGCAACGCAGCCCACGATCACACGTACCAGAAGATTCAGCATGATAGCCGCTTTTTGCTTGAGCATACCAATCAGGAGTACAAGTACACAGATCCCGATCATGATCATAAATCCATTTTCCTGTTTCATATCGCTTGCAAATATCCTTTCGGAGCTTCTATTCCTTATAACCTATGCGCCCGTCCAATAAAATAGAACTCATAGATATTTTCTGTTTCCGCAAATGCATATTTTTCCAGAATCCTGCTATACTTATACTATTCCTAACGTATCAGCCCGTTCGAATTCGAAACAAAGAAAGCGAGGTAATCCATTGTTTCCATTTATTAAACAAGAAAGCCAGACAGACGCAAATTATCAAAACCTGCTGGATAATCTGACGCAAACGATGAACAGTCTGCATCTTGCCTACGAAAATTTCGAAAACGCTACCGACCCAGAGCTTATTGACAGCTACATTTATGAAGTAAACGCCATTCAAATGCGATATAAATTTCTGCTCTGCCGCCTGAAATCCTATGAAACCGCAGAGTCATAAACGCAAATACCAAGACACAAAAAAGGCTTTCCAGCATTATGCCAGAAAGCCCCATTATCAACCATATAATCCATTATTTCAGGCCAAAAACCCCCTCGACGCCTGTATATCGAGACTCTCATTCAAGTCATGTTTTCCATACGTATACCCTGCGTATACCTGCTGTGCATTCTTCATCAGCGGCCCAGAGGTATCCTGCCTTGCAGCTGCTTCAAACGCCGCATATAGCCGCCGCAGCATTTTTCGACTCTGCTCCAGCTCCTCCAGCGAATGTCTCATTAACACCTTAGCCAGCTGTCTGCGGTGAAAATCATATAACGCATACAGCTGTCCCGCAATCTCATAACGAAAATCAAGCGTCTCCTGAAAGCTTTTTATAACCGCATCCGCATAATGTATGCCGCTTTTCAGCTTCTCTTTGTCATTTTGCCTAAATGCTTCACAAATATCATCAAAATATACAAACAGCATTTCAAACTTGATCAACACTAATCCACTGCGATTCGCCTGCGTAATCCTGCGTGTAAAATCCTGCTTCTGCTCCTTTGTCATAAGCTCCCCGCCTCATTTTAGCCCTGCAGCAGTGACAATACCTGCTGAGGAAGATCGTTCGCCTGTGAAAGTACGGAAATAGATGCCTGTGTAAGCACATTCTTATTCGTATATTCCGTCATTTCCGTCGCCATATCCACATCGCCGAGACGTGAGATCGCATTTGTCATATTCTCTTCAGATGCATCCAAACTGCCGATCGCATAATCCAAGCGGTTTTCATACGCACCCATTTTGGAACGCGCTGCGGATACCATACTGATCGCAACATCCGCCTGGTAAATTCCTTTATCCGCGCCTTTTACCTCTGTAACATTCAGATCGTCAATATACATACTACGTGTATTTAAAACCGGCACTCTGACCGCAAGCTCCTGATCCTGATTTGCCCCAATCTGAAGCTGAAGCGTACCAAGATCCGTTGTTTCCATCGTAATTTCTTTGCTCGCCATCGGATTGCCAGTGTCATCAAGCAATACATCTCCGCGCACATCAAAGCTGATCTCAAATCCGCTCTTGTCTGTAATGATCACGCGATCTCCCTCGCTTTTGATAACTGCCTGCTTTGTAAAATTTTTATTATCGCTGATACTATTCTCATCAATCTCGATAACCACGTCTTTTCCAGCAATATTCTGCATACCGCCCAATCCCAGAAGATTGCTCAGATTCGGGTTTGTACACTCGATCGACACCTTATCCGGGCCGAAATCCTTGGAAATAAATGCAAGCGTATTCTGGAATGAGGTATATGGTATCTCATTAAAGCCCTGCTTATCCAAATTCGTTGTATCCAGTGGATTTTGCACACCATCTGTCGCTATTACATTTACCCTGCCTTTTTCTGCGGCTTTCCGTATCGCTTCGTATACCTCTGTCGGCGTCATTCCTTCACTGATCTCCGCTGTCGCGCCGTTAATGGTAATCTTTCCAGCCTGCGTAGCCGTAACCGCTGGTGCGTTTGTTCCTCCGCCTGTTAATACAACATCATGAGACGGCGCCTGCGTAACTAACATATTATAAAAATTTTCCTGCACTTCATCGGAAATGATTATATTGTTGATCTTATCAAACATACTGTTTCCAGCCGTATCCGTCACATAAGTCCTGCGGTCTAACGTACCGTCCAGCAGATTATGTCCGTTAAACTCCGTATCCGAAGAAATCCGGTCGACCTCCTTTTTCAGCTGCTCGATTTCTTTCTGGATCGCTTCCAGATCCTCTGGCGTATTTGTCCCGTTTGCAGCCTGCACACAAAGCTCTCTCATACGCTGTAATACTTCCGTCATCTGCCCAATGGCATCATCCACGGTTTCTACCATGCTGGAACCGTCCGTTGCGTTTAATGACGCCCGATTTAACGCATTGATCTGGGCCTGCATCTTAAAAGAAATTGCCATTCCCGAAGGATTATCCTTGGCATTATTAAATTTCAGTCCTGAAGAAAGCCTTTCCACAGAAGCCGATAAGCTATTTTCATTGCGAAGCAGCTGGTCATTTGCAATAACCGCCGATATGTTCTGATTAATTCTCATCCTGTATCCCTCTCTCTGATTGAATAATAACAGCGTGCTGTTCTATGATTACTTGAGCTATGACATTTATTTCGGCAGAATCCGGCCATTCCATAACGGAAAGCATAAAAATTTCACATTTTAGCTGTATCGCCCATTCCACTATTCCTTTTCCAGATGTCTGATCACGCGTATCAGAGCTTCCGCCATTCCATACAGTGTTTTTGTCTGAACCTCTCTTTGTTCCTCAGACTCTGGTTCCTCACTTACCCCGCTCTTTTTCGAAAAACGATCCAGATCCAAGTCTCCAGCCATAACGAAGCTCATATCCAACGGGCCTTCCTCTACCTCCTGCAATGCCTTCGCAATCTCGTCCTCCTTTGCGCGGAACAGATCTGTCGTCTGTCTGGAATCTGCTGTAAGATATCCGCTGTAGCCCTTCTTTTTCGCACGCAGCTCAGCCGCGATCTTTCCATAACGGGCGGAGTCCAGCGTAAGGTTGACCAGCCCCTTTTGATCCTTATGACGCACGATCTTCATTGTCACGTTTGTCACTTCACCATCCACTACGATCGGCATAGAAAAGCACTCGGAGGAAGCCATTTTCGCACCAATGGAAATCTGTGCATTCATCAGCTTTAATCCGCGGATATCCAGACTCGTCATATCTGGTTCCAGGATCATTGTACTCATGCATTTTTCTGCGCACTCAGCAAGCTCTGCAACAGCTTTCGCAAGCTCCGTCGGCTTCTTCACATCCTCGCCAAACCGCCGCAGAAGCTCTTCCTTCATTGCTTCAAAATCCACCTCCGCGCTTCCGTCTTCATGCTTTGTAATATATTCATCCGGACTTATGGACGAATCCGGCTTGCGGCCGTTTCCTGTACCAAACAGCCTGCGGAACGCAATATTACGATCGTGCAGCAATTCGGATACCGCCATTACATTCAGCATCGTATTCGCGATCCCATACTGCTCCAACACCTGATAAACTTCTTTTGGCGACTTCGCACACATTTCCATATCCTTTAATTGCTGCCTGTCGTACGCCTCCTGCGCAGCCGCATCATCTGGCGCTTCCTGCAGCTGCTGTAAGAACTGCTCCGGCGTCAGATCCTCCCATCCGGTATCCGTCGTTACCGCACGCAGACGCTCTGGAGAAATCGTATCAAATGCCTGTCTGACGCACTGATTCTGATAGCCAGACTCTATCTGGTCTGTGATCGAATCCACATATCCACCGCTTTCTAGCTCTCCAAAGGAGTTATCCACAGTAATATCCAGATTTCCATGCTTTTGTGTCCGTACTGCCGCAAGCAGGTTACGCATAGTAATCTCCGCACCCTGCTCGACAAGTGCTCCGACAGCTGCGCCATCTGACTGTACAATATGGTTCATCAAACGGTAAATACCAATATACGAATTTCTTTCTTCTTGCGTTATGTTATGATTTTGTTCCAGCTTAAACAAATACTCACTATATTTTTCCTCTGGTGCATCCAGATGCAGCTCTGCTTTCATCTGTTCTGCCTGCTGGTTCAACTCCTGAATATCCATATCCAACGGATTCATACCCCTGCTGATAAATTCCCGGACAACCGACGGCGTAAGATTATGGAACGCTGTCTGTACCTGCTGGTCCGCCGCTTTCATCCTTGCAATATTTTCTGGTGTGATCTCGATCCGGTTATACGCGAGAATCCGCACGGCACGTTCGTTCGCCGGGGTAATTTCCTGTCCAATATCTTCCAAAATATCATCCACATTCTGAAATGCCTTTTCGATAGAATCTCCCAAATCCTTCCGGATTTCTGTCTGCATCGTCTCATAACGCTCATTCGCCTGCTGGAAATTCTGCTGCATGGCGCTGCCTTCCTGATGCAGCTCTTCCAATGTCACAACCTGCATATTCCGCGCGCCTAACGCATATGCCGGCATTTCCTTTAATTCTTCCAGCTTCGCGGTCGTCTGCGCAAATAAAGTGACATTTGACTGTGTCGCTTCCACGCCGCCTTCCTTTAACAGATTTTTATAAAAATTGTTCTCAACCTCTCTTAAATTTCGGATGAGCTCTTCCATTGGCGTTGTATCCAGAGAAATTCCGTATTTCAGCATCCGATAGCTTGACTCGATCGTCATAGACATACGGATTTCCTCCAGCTGCCTGCGCGCCGCTATCAGTTCGATCTGCAGACTCGTAAACTGGCCGGCCTTACCTCTGAGCAAAACTGCGGCGGCAGCTTCCTGACTGCCACTCACCCGTAAATCCTCTTGCACGCTCTCCGACTCTGCATCCGTCTGTATACTGCCTGCCGCTATCTGCTCTGTCTCCGCTCCAGCTACCGCCTGCATCCCTCCAGCTGCCAAAATATTCTGTGCGTTACTTGCGACTCCTGCGGCACTCTTGCCAACATCTGCAGCCTGTGCCAGCTCTGCTTTTGCCGCTGCTTCTGCATTTTTTTCTGCTTCAGCGGTGCTTTGCAAAAGCTGAGCTATCTCCTTTTTCTCCTGCTCACTAATGCCAGCCAGATTTTGATTATGTGCCTGCTCCAGATTTTGTATCGTAACAGGGTCTCCCTTGCTTATGACATAGGCCAGATCTTCATCTGTCACCCAACTCAGCACATCCATTGCCTTTTGCGCCTGTCCCTCCAACGTATGCGCTTCCAGCAGCACAGCATCTTGCGGGCGTTTTCCCTGTGCGACTGCCACGATCATCTGATCCAGCAGCTTTTCTGTGCTTTGCGGAAATGACATTGCCTTAAGCTCTCCCAGATAATTCAGATTGTCTGCCGTCAGAGGAATCTTATTTTGGATCATCCACTGGCTGTCTGCAAACGCCTGCTCCTGTTCTTTCCTTCCGGACTGGTTAATCACTCTGGCAATCTGAGCTTCCATACCAAAAACGTCCACCTGTCCCGCATTTTGGTTCACATATATAGCGCTTCCGCTATACTGCGCTTTATACAAATTCGCAATCGTCGGCTCCAGCTGGTTATCCAGCATATATTTCAACGCGCCTTCGCTGAGCGGCCGCAGCTCTTTTGCTTCTTCCATCGCTCTTTTACAATCTGCAACGTTATCTTCCGTCAGTGGAATATCTGCCTGAAGCTGTGTGATCCTACTGGAAAGCTGCTGCGCAAATGCGGCGTTTCCTGCAAAAGCTTCCAGCTGCTCCGCACTAAGGCCATCCCCGAAATAGCTGATATCCACACCTGCCTTCGCAAGTTCCATTTTGATCTTATCCGTCACAGTAACAATCGTCCGTACATCGGTCTGCTGCAGGGAAAAGCCTTCTTCTTCCACTTTCCTGCAGTCTGTCGTCGTCGTTGTATTGGAAGCTACGACCATTTTATCTTTCATCTGCGTTGTATTCATAGCCTCCGCCTGCTGCATGACATCCTCTGCGGTCCCAAATTTATTTTCCTGCTGCGGCTTTTGGTAGGTCACATCTGCTGTTTTTTCTCCCCTTGACAGTCGTTCTGTCTCATGGATTTTTCCGTTTCCTGCGGATACGGAACCAAAATCAAAACTCTCCTGTTTAGACCCGCTCCCAATTCCGATCCCGTCTAATAACCCTGCTCCATCTATTTGTATGCTCTGCACTCTCTGCATTCGTTCCTTCCTGCCTTTCCTGTGACAATAAAAATTGTGTTCCAGCCTTATAAAATATGTCGGCATTTTCAGGAAAAAACTTTACAAAAAGAGACAGGCATCAACCTGTCTCCTAGCTTTTAAACTCTATAATTATATTCAAAAACTGCTACGCCATAAGCCGGAAGCGGATACGCAAATGAATAATCTCTTCCGTCGCATTCAGCTTTTACCGTCTTATAAGTAGCTGGCCGTTTCTTACCGGAACCGCCGAACCGTCTGTCGTCGCTGTTTAAAACGAGCTTATACGTACCTTTTGTCGGCGCGCCTACCCGATAATCCTCTCTCTCCACAGGCGTAAAGTTACAAATAAACAGCAGATTTCTCTTACCATTTTTACTCTTACGCACAAAGCTGAAAATACTGCGGCAAGCGTCGTTCGCGTTCATCCATTCAAATCCGTCCCAGGAATGATCCAATTCATACATCGAAGGATATTTCCGGTAAATATGCAGAAGTTCCTTAAAGAAATCATTTAACTGCCTATGATTTTCCTCAGCCATCAGGAACCAATCCAGCTCGCGCTCCTCGCTCCATTCCCGCAGCTGCGCAAAATCCTGTCCCATAAACAACAGCTTCTTACCCGGATGTCCCATAAAAAACGTATAGCCGACCATCAGATTACGGAATTTATCTTTTCCAAGACCTGGCATCTTATTCACCATCGAACATTTTAAATGAACGACTTCATCATGAGACAATACAAGGATATATTTCTCAGCTCCGTTGTAGCTCATCGCGAATGTCATTTTGTTATGGCATCCCTTTCTAAAATACGGGTCCTGCTTCATGTAATCCAAAAAGTCATGCATCCAGCCCATATTCCACTTAAAGTTAAAGTTCAGCCCATCCTCTTCAGCCTTTCCTGTTACATTTGGCCATGCGGTAGATTCTTCGGCGATCATGATCGCGCCCGGATTTCTGCCCGTCAATGAAGTATTGATATGCTTGAAAAATTCAATCGCTTCCAGATTTTTATTCTCACCATATTTATTTGCGACCCACTGGCCGTCATTTTTTCCATAATCCAAGTACAGCATCGAAGCAACTGCGTCGACACGCAGGCCGTCCACATGATAATTTTCTATCCACATCAACGCGCTGCCGATCAGGAAATTTTTAACCTCTGACATTCCATAATTAAAAATCTTTGTTCCCCAGTCCGGATGCTCGCCCATTCTAGGATCCGGATATTCATAGAGCGGACAGCCGTCAAAGTCGGCCAGCCCATGCGCATCTCTTGGGAAATGTGCAGGAACCCAGTCTACAATAACTCCGATCTTATTACGGTGCAGATAATTGATCAGATAAGCAAAATCCTCTGGCGTCCCATACCGGGAGGTTGGTGCATAATATCCGGTTACCTGATATCCCCACGAGCCTTCGAACGGATGTTCAGAAATACCCATCAGCTCTACGTGCGTATATCCCATTTCCTTTACATACTCGGTAAGCGCTCTTGCAAACTCACGGTATGTATAAAAGCCTTCATCCTCTCTGCCCGGATGCCGTTTCCAGGAGCCAGGATGCACTTCATAGATTGCCATCGGCTTTTCGTATGGATCTGTCTTTGCGCGCATATCCATCCAGTTCTGGTCTGACCATTTCAAATGCGAAACATCAAAAACTACAGATGCACTTCCCGGTCTTAATTCCGCATAGGTAGCATATGGATCTGCCTTATAAAGAAGCTTTCCATCCGTCGTTTCTATGAGATATTTGTACATATCCCCATTTGTTACGCCAGGAATGAACAGCTCGTAAATACCCATTTCCAGCGGCTCCAGGCGCTTCATCTCATGACGCGTTTCATCCCAGTTGTTAAAAGAACCGATGACCCATACTCTTTTTGCATGAGGCGCCCAGACATCAAAAACCGTTCCTTCCTTCTGATGTACTGTCATTAGATGTGCACCCATCTTTTTATAAATATCATAGTGTGTGCTTTGACCGAATAAATACATATCCAGTTCTGTCATGTTTCTCATGATCATAACCCTCCTGTTACTTGACGTTGCAGCTAAAACGCTGCTATATGTTAATAATGCTTCATGATTCCTCAAAATCCTTCTCTCTTAAAATAATGTAATTGTCATCATTGGCTCTAGTTGCTGTCAACATTCCAAATACTTTCTTTAAGACACCTTTTTCCGCGTTATCAATGGCTTCGTCCACAATCTCCTTTACTTCCGTCAGTGTTGTGACATGATCCAGCTTTTGGATCGCATTAATACGCTTATATAACGCCAATACTCCCATTTCATCAATATCATAATCCAGATCATTCGCATACGCCCGCCCAAACGCAGCCAGCTCATCGATCGAAAACTGCGGGATTGTAATTTTCTCCGTAAACTTGGCTGCAAAGGAGCTGTCGCGTTCCAGTGCCTTTTGAATGCCCTCTTCTGTATCCTCTATAATGTACAGTGTGCCCATATGGTCTTTTTCCATACATCTTGAAAGATTTACCGCTGTTTCCCTGGAAATTTTTCCTGCCGATTCAATGATCAGACATCCACCGCTTACTTTATCCAAAAGCACATCCAAATCCTTCTGGTTCAGGGCATTCGCGTCAATTTTCCCTGTCTTACCGACCGGACGTTTAATATCCTTTTGAAGCACCTTGATAATATCCATGATCAGCACAGTTTTCCCGCTTCCACTGATACCTTCGATAATAATATTTCCGGATTGTGCGTGCTTATCATATTGTAAATGCTCAGAAACACCTTCCAAAAGCCTGTAAATCTGCGCTTCCATCCCTGCAATCGGTACAAAATAAGAAAAAACCTGTGCCTGCTCTGGTGTAAGCCGCGGCTGAACGCATCTTTCCTGAAATCCTGCCGAATGAGCAGCTGCCATAGCTTCTTTTGAAAAATCCTTCGTTTCCTGTGTGTTTTTCTTCCCATCCATAACTGATTCTGCCTGAAGCTGTGCCTGAGTGAGAAATCTCGGCTTAGCTGCTAAGAATAAATTTTCCTGCTCATTCCCAAACTCCGGTTCTACATTCCTCCCTTGTTGATCTGACGGAAGCGTCTTTCGAGCCTCCATATTTCCACTTTCAGAAAAATACTGCTGCTCACTGTCGCTATACTGCCACTCAGCTTCACGCTCCTCTTGGATACCAGCGTTTTCAAATTTAGTATTTTCCTGTAAATATTCTTCCTTTATCATTGCAGCCCCGTCTGGAAACTCCGGCTGGTAGCCTGTATGGTCAAAATACGGTTGCTCAGCTGCCTCTTGATCCATATATCCTGACACTGGCTGCTTTACTGCGTCCATGTGCGGATTTCCCGTCGGCACACGCTGTTGAGCTTCCATATTCGGATCTTCTGCTGACATCTGCCACATATCCTGCATTTCCGGGCTTTCCATCGGTACGCGCTGTACTGACTGCATTTCCAAGCTATCTTCTGGCACGCGCTGTACTGCTTGCATTTCCGATTGTCCCATTTGTATTCGATGCAAAGCTTCTAATTCCGGATTTTCTATTGGTACACGCTGCTGCAGAGGTTCCATTCCTGGATTCTCCACTGACACACTCTGACGCAGAGGTTCCATTTCCAGATTCTTCGCTGGAATGCGCTGAAAACCTTCCATTTCAGTATTTCCTGTCGGCACACGCTGCTGACCTTCTGCTTCCGATGTTTCTGTCAGTACGCGCTGCAGGCTCTCCATTTCTGGTTTCTCCCCTGCCGCACTCTGCTGCGCTTTCCTTTCCAGATCATCTATTGGCTCACGCCGCAAGCTTTCCATTTCCGCACTCTTTTGCTTGACAGGCTCCTCATTCGAATCTGCCGTAAGCTTACCCATTCGGACTCTCTGCAAAAGATCGATCGCCGAGATTCCAGGCTGTGCTTCCTTCCAAGCATTCATAACGGGGTTATCTTCTTCCGCAAATAAGCCTTTTTGTGATGCATTCCCATCCATTTCCACTTTATCTATTGCTCCAATCTCTTTACCTTCTATCATACTCTCAGGCAAGCGCGGTAATTCTCTCGTAGGATCCGAAACTTCTGGTATAACAGGCGCTCTCGGTACGGCAGCTTCAACCAGACCATTATCTGGCTGTTCCTCTTCGTATGAAATCATATTCTCTTCATCCTGAAAATGTCGTCCTGTTTCACCCTTTAATCTGTCAATCTGCTCCTGCAGCAGCTGATTGATACCTGCCACAATCCTGCCTGCCTGATCCAAATCATTCTGCACTTTTACAGGCTGCGGATTTCCTTCCTGCGGTGTTACCTGCTTTGCCAGCTGCGGTACAATACTTAATAACCGCTGCATCAGCTGTTCTGCTTTCTCCAACGAATGCTCTCTGGATGTCGGCTCCTGATCCTGATCTTCAGCATCACGCAGCGCATCATTCATTGCTTGCTTCGTTTTTTCCCACTCTGCCTGTATTTCCTCCATTGTCATCGGCCGCGGCTCCTGCGCGGCAGACTGTCCCGTATACGCACCCTCTAAGCCTTCCTGCTGCGGATATTGATCCTTCTGCTCTGATTGGTCTGCATAAAGCTTCCTCTGCTCCATCTGTTCTGTATACGGTTTCTGTAAGAAACTTGGACTTATATAACGGCTCTGAGCTTCCTGCTGCTCTTCATACAAGACTGCCTGATCCGTGTATGGTTTCTGCTGATATTGTTGCTGCACATATCGTTTCTGCTGACCCGGCTGGTCTGCATAGGAAGTTTCCCGATACTGCTGCTGCGTATGTAACTGCTGCTGACCCATGCCGGATCCCTGCTGTAGCTGCCGCTGTGCATATGGTGTCTGCTGGCTATTTTTCATTTTGACCGCAGCAAGCTGTTCCATTCCCTTTGCAATCTCTTTTTGCAGATTGGCCGTATTAAACTGTCCCATGTTTGCCTGAACCGAAGGAATTTCCACAGGCTGGCTGACAATTTCTCCAGATTCCAGTGGATCATGCGGCCTGACCTCGATCACGCCCGTCCGCTTTTGCCGGAACATCCGGTACTTTTCCTCCTGCACTTCCGATAACGGCTGATAATGCATTTTCAGCTCCAGTGCCTTTTCTACATAAATGCCGTCTCCAAACCATAAGATGAGCTCATCGCACGCTTCCACGCATTTTTCAGGCTGCATATCCTTGTGATATAAAAAGGCAAGCTCATATGCCCATTCTTCCGAATATTCCTGCTCCTTCAGCTCTTCTAGTATTTTAATCTGTTCTTTATACGGCAATCCCTGTGCCGCTGTCATTTTATACTTTAATACAAATTTCAGATTATCATGAGGCGCAATGTCCACAAATTCGTCATAATATTCCTGCGCCTCATCAAATCTTTCTGTCTTGATCGCGATTTCTGCCAGCCGGTATATAATATTTCTGCCGATCGGAGATTTATCATACGCCAGCAAAAGTATTTCCTTACTGTCCTCATAACGTCCCACCTGCTCAAAAACCTCGCCGGCCAGAACAAGGGCATTCAGATTACGTATTTTCCGCCAGTTAATTGTCTCTGCAATTTCCGCCGCCGCATGATAATTGCGTGCGCTCACCAGCGCTTTCATCTCGTCAACTTTAAGTTTAAACTCATATTTATCCACGCCTGTCACCATCTATCTGTCTAAGGATACTTATCCACCTTCGTTTCTGTCTTGTATTGCATCATACTCCAATGTAAGTTTACCATAGGTGACCGCTCATGTCAAAAAACTACTGAAAAAATTAGCAAATTTTGTTATTTTTCATAACTTTTACTATTTTTATCATCCGCATATTGCCCATACCAAAGCTGGCTGCCTCCAGGTTCTACTCCAGTTGCTTCTATATAAACGCCCGTATCCACCGGAAGCTTCTTTTTCTCCAAAAAGAAATGGATCACCTTCTGCACAATATAATAAATAACCGCAAATACCGGACAGCCAAGCAGCATCCCCATAACACCAAACAAACCGCTGCCGATAAGGATCGCGAACATGACCCAGAAGGACGACAGCCCTGTAGAATCGCCCAAGATCTTCGGCCCGATGATATTGCCGTCCACCTGCTGTAAAATTACAACAAAAATAACAAAATATAATGCGTACAGCGGATCTACTAATAAAATCAAAAAAGTACTCGGTATCGCACCGATAAACGGTCCGAAAAACGGAATGATATTTGTCACACCAACAATCACACTGACAAGGAGCGTATATGGCATCTTAATAATACACAATACAATATAGCAAATAATACCGATGATCAGCGAATCCAGAAGCTTTCCCTTTATAAAACCGCCAAATACTGCATTTGTGGTGTGGAAAACCTGAATAGCCTGATTCGCTGCGCGCGCCGGGAACAGAGCAAAAATAATCTTCTTCGTCTGTCCCTCAAAGCTCTCCTTTTCACACATCACATAAATAGACACAATGAGTCCGATAATAATGTTTTTAAACGCATTCAGCACATTTAAAAGACCGCTTGTCACTGTTGCTACATAATCCTTTGTCTGCGGAAGCACGGAGTTTTTCAAAAAATCTTCCATCCAGTCGGCCGCCGTTGTCACATATTCCTCCAGCATAGCCGTAATCTTTTCATTACCAAATTCCCAGTCGTTTAAATGTACAATAAACGAATTGATCTGCGCTGGCATCGTGTCCACTAAATGTGAAAGATTCTCAGATACCTCTGGTATGACCATAGACACCAATGTCGCAATGAATAAAATAAATACAAGTACTGCTAATATACTTGAAACCGTCCGTATCACCCGCCGGAATTTTTTTCGCAGCCCTTTGCGATCAGCCAGCTTCAGCATACCGCGTTCGAAAAACATCATGATCGGATTGATCAGATACCCGATCGCAAGCCCATACAAGATTGGCTGTGCAATGCTAACCAGCATACCGAACATAGATTTGATATCACGCGAACGGAATAATACCCAAACAACGAGAATACAGCAGCAAAATACAATAAAAAATGTCAGCCCCATTGCCAGATATGGCCTTATATTCCAGTCAGAGCCATATTTCAACTGCTGCCGTATTGTCTGCTTATTTTGTTCCCTGTTGCTTTTTTCCATATTCACTTCTTTGTCTTTCCTTTTTTCTTTTCTTTCCTTCACTTTTCCAGACTCGCCTTTTTCCAGACTTTGATACCCGGCTTTTTCTTTTCCAGGCTTTTTATAACCGTCCCTTTCTTTATCTGGCTTTTCATGCCTTGCCTTTTCTTTCTCCGGCTCTTCGTATCTTACCGTTTCTTTCTCCGGCTTTTCACACCTTGCTTTTTCTTTCTCCGGCTTCCCGTTTCTTATCGTTTCTTTCTCCGGCTTCCCGTACTTCGTCCTTTCCTTTTCTGGTTTTCCATACTTTAACTTTTCTTTTTCCCGCTTCTCATATTTTGCTTTTTCTTTATCCTGCCTTTCGTACCTCGCCGTTTCTTTCTCCGGCTTCCTGTACTTCGCCTTTTCTTTCCCTGCTTTTTCGTATTCTGCTGTTTCTTTTCTCACTTTTTCACTTTCTGCTTTCTCTGTCTTTCCAAGTCCTTTCTTTACCCTTTCTGCTTTATCAGCTTCTAGTTCTCCTGTTTCTGCCGTTTCATTCTCTTCCGCCCGTAATCTTCCGTATTCCGGCTTCGCTGTCTCGGTTTCTTCGTATTTCGAATATTCTGTTTCCGTATTTTCTTCCGAATAATCTTTCTTCTCCATCATCCTTCTCACTTTATGAAACTATTTCCAAAAACACGTTATTTTACAACCCGCACAGACTCCGCCTTCAGAACGGAATCTATGCGGATCTTGATTACTTGCATTTACTTCCTATTTTCGGTTAAAATTGATCAGGCAACCCTTCAAGATAATCTCACGTTCATCATCGGTCAATTCTCCCATTGTCATATGGAACTCCTTCAGACTGCCGTCCTTTACCGCATATGCTGCAATATCCAAGTCCTTCTGCTCAACAGCCTTGCGAATATCCGGCAAAAACAAATAATCGCCGTTTGCAAACGGAAGCTCCCCATCTTCAATCAGAAGCGGCAGCATTCCCCAGTTGATCAGATTTGAGCGGTATCTTTTTGTGGCGTATTCATTTGCGATATTCGCCCAGCCGCCCAATACCTTCTGGCAGGAAGCCGCCTGCTCACGCGCAGAACCATCTCCGGGCTTCACAGCAAAAATCGTACTTCCGATACCTGTATTGCGTTCGTTCGCATTCGGGAATTTCTGCAGCACTACATCTACCGCATCCTTTAATTCCGGCAGCACTTCATATGGATGACCGCCGTCCTCTCTTACCTTTTCCGCTTTTTGTACTTCCTTTGCGCGTCCGACATAAGCAGGATCTTTTCTGGATAACGTAAATTCAGCCAGCCCAAGCGGATTTGATCTGTAGGATGAAGTTTCTCCGGAAGGTATCAGTTCATCGGTCGTTGTTACCGGATCATGGATTTCCGATACCACCTTCAATAGCAGATGATCTGTCAATGCGCACATTTTCGGCCAATCCTTAATATTCGGGCCCATTTTCACTTCTACGGAAGTATCCGCTTCTCCATGGCTGTCAAATACACGGTTTTGATAGATCGACTGGTCAAAGAAATATTTCGGCTTCGTAAAGTTCACATCCACATCCGTTGCCGCTGTCAGATATCCCTTATTTGCCGCCGTCGCCGCGATCGAACGCGCATCCATCAGCGCTACGGACGCAATCTGACCGCTCTGCACCTTAGAGCCTTCACGATTCGGGAAATTACGTGTCGAATGGCGAATGGAAAAACCATTATTCGCAGGCGTATCTCCTGCACCAAAACACGGTCCGCAGAATGCTGTTTTCATAACGCCCCCCGCAGCCATAATCTTCGCTGCAGCTCCATTACGCACCAGCTCCATATAAACTGGTGTGCTCGCTGGATAAACACTTAGTGTAAATTCATCAGCTCCGATCCCCGCACCGTCCAAAATATCCGCTGCGTCACAAATATTTTCAAATCCGCCGCCTGCGCAGCCTGCAATAATACCCTGGTCTACATACAGTCTGCCGCCGCGTACCTTTTCTTTCAGATTCAGATCAACCGCTCCGTTAAAACTTACCTGAGCCTTTTTCTCACAATCTGCAAGAATATCTGTCAGATTTGCATTTAACTCTTCGATCGTATAGGCGTTGCTTGGGTGGAACGGCATTGCGATCATCGGTTTTATCGTGCTAAGATCCAGCTCGATCATACCATCATAATATGCTACCTTCCCTGGATCCAGCTGCGCATAATCTCCGCTGCGTCCATGAATCTCATAAAACTCCTTCACCTGATCATCTGTTTTCCAGATAGATGACAGACAAGTTGTTTCTGTAGTCATCACATCTACGCCAATCCTGAAATCTACGCTCAGATTTTCAACTCCTGGCCCCATAAATTCCATAACCTTATTTTTCACAAAGCCGTTTGCAAATACTTCTTTGATCAACGCAATCGCGATATCCTGCGGTCCGACGCCCTTTTGTGGCTTTCCGGTCAGATAAATACCTACTACCTCCGGCATATTGATATCGTATGTCTGGCTCAACAGCTGTTTTACCAGCTCCGGCCCGCCTTCACCCATCGCCATCGTACCTAACGCTCCATAGCGTGTATGGGAATCCGAGCCAAGTATCATGTTCCCGCCGCCTGCCAGCATTTCTCTGGCAAACTGATGTATGACCGCCTGATGCGGAGGTACATAAATACCGCCGTATCTTTTTGCACACGACAGGCCAAACATATGATCGTCCTCGTTGATTGTCCCGCCTACTGCACACAAACTGTTATGGCAGTTGGTCAGCACATACGGGATCGGAAATTTTTCCAGGCCGGACGCACGGGCTGTCTGAATAATACCTACAAAAGTAATATCGTGTGAGGTCAGCTTATCGAATTTAATCTGAAGCTTCTCCATATTTCCGGAAACATTGTGCTGCTCTAAAATACGATAAGCGATCGTCTTTGTCTTTGCCTGCTGCTTGTCAATCTCTCCGCCTGTCTTTGTTTTCAAAACCGCAGCTGCATCCGGCGTATCTTCTACCAGCTCTGAGCCATTTACCAGATATACGCCTTTGTCATAAAGTTTCATTTGCGTTCCTCCTTAATGCCTGAAAGCATTTCTTATGATTTTTATAGTAAAGTTTTCTTTTTACCCATTAATTTATCTAATAACGACAATTTTTCATGATGGGGCTGCTTTGCCCCCTCCAATTCATTTTCATTCTGTCCTGTTCCTACACCTGCTATTAGCTGGATGTCTTCTGCGTCTGCGGCGTACCTTAGATCTGACGGGCCTTGTGCGATCCTGCCATCCGCTCCTTCTTGCATTTTCTGCGCCATCCGGCTATCCGCAGCTTCTTGTGCTCCCTGCACCATCCGGGCGTCTGCAGCTTCCTGCACTCCTTGTACTGCTCCCGCTGCTTCTGATGAGTCTTGTGCCATCTGGCTATTCGCTCCTTCTGACACATCCTGCGCCTTATGGCCGCCAACTGCTTCTTTTGCATTCGTTGCTATATGACCGCCTGCCGTTTGTGATGTGCCTTGCGGCATCGCTCCTTCTGACTCTGATCTGTCTTGGGATATTGATCCTTCTGATGCTTCCATTGTGCTTTGCGACATCTTCTCTACATCTAGTTCAGCGGTTTTTTTGTCTTCGTCAACTGCTTTTTCGTCGTAGTCCAAGCTTTCTGCAGATTTTTTTCTGTTTCCATCATCTGGCTTTTCCATTTGCTCTTTACCAGAAAAAGACTTCCGCACATTCCGCTTTGCGGGATTCTCCTCATACTCTGACTCTGCCTTTAGATCCTCTGCAAATAAATGCTGGATATCTGCTGCCGCCCTTTTCAATGTGGATTCAATCACTCCCTCATCCTCCAACGGCTGCATCATTTCTTCATCTTCTGCCTTCTTATCCTCTTCTTTTTCAAACGGTATGCCCGCTTTTCGGAAATAATCCTCGTTTATTCGTATTTCCGGCTTGATCACCGTATGCTTTTCACCAAAGTTTTCCAGCGTCTTTCTGCCCTTTTTATCCGCCCGTTCCCGCTCTATCTCCCGGTTACGCTCCTCGATCAGCCTTAAATATTTCTCTGTATCCGCCAGCAGCTGCAGCTGGCTCTTTAACTCCAGCTGATTATCTCGTATCGTTTCCTGCTGCATTTTTATATTTTTCTGAAATTCCTTGTACATCCGGTCTACTGTAGCATCTGCTTCATCTACCATAACGTTCAGATGATTCAGCGCTTCCTCGGTATACAGCACGGAAGCCGCATAAATATCCTCCGCCTGACGGCTGGCGTCCCAGATGATGCGATCGCCCTCCTTCTTTTTTTCACGCAATGCCCGGTCCCTGCTCTGCTGCGTCAGCTCGTACTCATCCATAATCTCATAAATACTCCCGTTCAAACGGTCAATCAGATTAAATATATCCTGTTTACTAACAATAATCCGGTCCGCATCATATTTCTCGCTCTTGGAAATCATTACGTGTATATCTCTAAGCACATTTTCGAGTTTCGTCTGTGAGCTCATTTATTCGCCTCTTTCCCTGCCTACAAATCAACCTGTCTCCTGCTCCGGATGCAGACTGCACATCCTAATCCAAATATCGGATGAAATCTTGCTCCGCTTCGACCAGCCCAAGGAAGATCGGGCTTTCTCCTGCTTCCTCCAGGCATTCCGCCGCTTTATCTGCAGTATCCTCTGAAAAGATCAAAAGCATCCCGATCCCCATATTAAATGTCTGCCTCATCAATGGTATATCAATATTGCCATCCTTGTGCAGCATCTGATACAAAGGCGGAATCGTATCTGTCCTGCGTTTAACGACTGCACCGTATTCCTCATGCAGCAAAAGCCGAAGCGCCCGGTCCAGACCGCCATGCGCGACCTGCACACAGGACTTGACACTGATCCCCGACCGGATCAAATGCTCCATGCATTCCAGATACATTTTTGTCGGGCGCAAAAGCTGTTCTCCCAATGTACTCCCAAGCATATCATAATAAACTTCCATCGTTCCTTTTGTTAAAAACAGCTGCTTTCTGGCCAGGACATACCCATTGTTATGTAACCCGTCCGACGGCAGGCCGATGATCACATCCCCACCCGCAAGCCTGGCGCTGCCTATCTTTTTCTTCCGGTCTAAAATACCAACAATAAATCCTGCCAGCTCATACTGGTCAAACGCGTATTTATCCGGCAGCTCCGCGATCTCACATCCTGCAAACTGAATGCTTGCCTGCTCGCAGCCACGCGTGATCCCATCCTCGATAATACGGACTTTATCCGCCTTCGGCCGCACACAGGATATATTTGCGTAAAAGAATAACGGCTCCGCCCCTAGCGCCGCCATATCATTTACACAAGCAGCCACACAATCATACCCTATACTGTCCATCTTATCCATTTCCGACGCAATATACAGCTTTCCGCTCAATCCGTTTGTCCTGGATACAAGCGCTGGTTCGCTCATCGTACGAAAACGCTCCAATAAGATTTCATTTTCTAATTTCTTTAATCCAAATTTTTCCCTCAAGCTTCCTGCCCTGCCTTCTATCATTAATCTTCACGTTCCAGTAACCGCGCGGCTTCCCTATACAAAAGCCGCGCAAATGACATCGTCAGTATTTTTCTCCGTCTGTTGTATCCCATGCAGCCATTTCTTATGATTCGCAGTCCGGCTGCTTTTTCACTGGTGTGTGAATAAAATACCGGGCATTTATATCTTAAATTGTGATAAGCTCATACTGGTCTGTCCCAAGCCCGATTTTTACGGAATGCTCGATGCATGATTTCCACTCCGTATCCGGATGTGTCATGTGAAAATGGTCATGACCTTCTCCATGATGCGCATCCTCTTTGATATTATCACTTAGCACGCTTCCTTCGATCACTGGCATTTTGTTTACCGCGTCCGCGCACGCCACATCGAGCGCAACCGGATCAAACGACGCAAACATCCCCACATCCGGAATAATCGGAATATCGTTTTCCGCATGGCAGTCACAATTCGGAGATACGTCACATATCAAAGACACATGAAAATGCGGACGTCCCTTACATACTGCCAGGCTATATTCCGCCATCTTGCAGTTTAAGCTCTTTACTGAAGACGACGAGCTTGGCTGGATCACGTCTTTCGGACAGACAGCCAGACATCTTCCACAGCCGACACATTTTTCATGGTCAATATGCGCCTTTCCGTTCTCGATCACAGGCGCTTCATGCGCGCATATCCGCTGACAGCTCCCACAGCCGATACATCCGTCCGGATCCTTCACAAACGGTTTCCCATCATTATGCATTTCCATTTTACCGGCCCGTGAACCGCAGCCCATGCCAATATTTTTCAACGCACCGCCAAAGCCCGCCATTTCATGTCCTTTAAAATGCGTCAGCGTCAAAAACACATCCGCAGCCATAACCGCAGACCCAATCTTTGCTTCCTTTACATATTCCCCATTGATCGGCACAAGCGTTTCATCCGTTCCCTTCAGCCCATCTCCGATCAAAACATGGCATCCGGTCGCATAAGGCGTAAACCCGTTCAAATAAGCTGTATCTATATGATCCAGAGCATTTTTCCTACTGCCGACATACAGAGTATTACAGTCCGTCAAAAACGGCTTTCCCCCGCACTCCTTGACCAGATCTGCCATTACTTTCGCATAATTTGGCCGTAAAAAAGCCAGATTGCCATATTCGCCAAAATGAATTTTGATCGCTGCATATTTGTTCGTAAAATCAATCTCCTTCATTCCTGCCGTGATCATGAGCCTGCGAAGCTTTTGTAAGAGATTCTCATGCTCTGTCGTCTTAAAAGATGTATAGTATACCTTTGATTTATCCATATTGTCTCCTTTATCCAAAAAATGCTGATACTGCCACTTATAACGATTTATTTTATCACACTTTTGCTGTTTGCAAAACCACTTCGGTTCAGAAATATTATAAATCTTTTGTAAATTTGCTTTTTTCTACAGAATATGCTGTTTTTAAGGAAGTGGATAAAACTTTCATTGTTTCGCAGCACAATTATACGACATCTTTTACATATTCATTCCTTTCCCAAATGAAAACAAAGACACATTATACAAATTATAATAATAATTCAATCCAATATCGGACTAATTTACAAAAATCATTTTACTAAAAGCTGCATATTATTTCAATCCATTCATTTTTTTCTTGACATTTTTTACAGCGTAGTTCAAAATACAAATGCAACGCGCCGTTGTCAGTAATATAACCGTGTTGACACTCTAAAGGTCCGAGGTACAAGATTGATCAGAACAGCTGCTCCGACAATACGTTTACTTCCTGAATATATCTTACAGCTCTGATTGTAAAACATAGAGCGATCCGTAATATCCATTATAAGGCATCCTTTTCCATTCCGTTTTTGCCGCATCTTTATCTATCACGTTATTCTTTATTTATTTATCTATTCATTCTTATTTAGAAAGGATTTACGCCTATGAAACAAAATTATAACAAGTTCACGTTAAAAGAGATTCTCGGTTCTTCTATTTCCCGCTCCGACGCCCTTGCTGCCATCCGCGCAGATTCTATGACCTATCAGACTTTTTCTTCTTTCCCGCTTGAGGAGCAGGAAAAGCTGATTTCTTTTATCCAGGGCGTCCAGGGGCTTACGATCACTTATGACTCGTTCTTTAAGCATATCATGAACCCGGACACCCATCCTTCTCGTTTATCTGGCTTTCTATCTGCTATCCTTGGACAATCAGTAAAGGTACATAATGTCCTGCCTTTGGAGGGTGTGCGGATGTCGGAATCCGGCAGTTTTGTCATTATGGATCTTGCGGTTGAGCTTTCCAATAAAACGATCGTAAATGTTGAGATCCAAAAGCTCGGTTACCTCTTTCCTGGAGAACGAGCCTCCTGTTATCTTTCCGATTTTGTCATGCGACAGTACAACCGTGTGAAAGACCAGCAGAAAGAGCACTTCTCCTTCCGTGATCTAAAGCCTGTCATACTTATCGTTATCATGGAAAAAAGTTCCCCGGAATTTAAAGCTGTTTCTCCCGCTTATATCCATCGCGAGGTCAATTCCTTTGATAGCGGCGCGAAGGTGGCTTCTTTGTTTCAAACAATCTATATTTCCCTTGACACTTTCCATTCCATCGTGCAAACTATAGATACGAATCTGAAGGCATGGCTTACCTTCCTAAGTTCTGATCAACCGGCAGATATTATCCGACTGGTCAGCGCTTATCCTGAATTTTTGCCGTGCTACCGCGATATTGTAGAATTTAGAAGAAATCCGAAGGAGTTGATGTTTATGTATTCTGAAGCTTTAGCTATTCTGGACCGTAATACGGAGATTTATATGTGTGAGCTGTTGAAAAAAGAAGTGGAAGAAAATAAGCGTATTTTGGCTGAAATGGGTTCTGCTCTGGCTGAAAAAGATTCTGCTCTGGCTGAAAAAGATTCTGCTTTAAAAGCTGCTCTATTACAAATTTCACTTCTTGAAAAACGTCTTGCAGATTTAACCTGAAAATACTCTCCTATTTAAGGAACTTTCTGTAGCTATCTATTATGAAATGATGTATATGGTCTAAGATTATATGCATCATTTCATAGATCTATCTAGATTATTGCTCTTTTTGTTCTTGCTAGATTTAATCAAATCACTCTATTCCTGCATTCCTTATTCAATTTTTTCTTATACAATTCGAATCTTTCGCACTCGTTGCAATCATGCCATGCATATCGCCAAGCTACATAAATAATAGTCTAAAGCCAAATTTATAAAATTTATTATAGTTCATTAGAAAGGAATCACGCCTATGAAACAAAATCACAACCAGTTCACATTAAAAGAATTTCTCGGTTCCTCTATTTCCCGCTCAAACGCCCTTGCTGCCATCCGCGCAGATTCTATGACCTATCAGACTTTTTCTTCTTTCCCGCTTGAGGAGCAGGAAAAGCTGATTTCTTTTATCCAGGGCGTCCAGGGGCTTACGATCACTTATGACTCGTTCTTTAAGCATATCATGAACCCGGACACCCATCCTTCTCGTTTATCTGGCTTTCTATCTGCTATCCTTGGACAATCAGTAAAGGTACATAATGTCCTGCCTTTGGAGGGTGTGCGGATGTCGGAATCCGGCAGTTTTGTCATTATGGATCTTGCGGTTGAGCTTTCCAATAAAACGATCGTAAATGTTGAGATCCAAAAGCTCGGTTACCTCTTTCCTGGAGAACGAGCCTCCTGTTATCTTTCCGATTTTGTCATGCGACAGTACAACCGTGTGAAAGACCAGCAGAAAGAGCACTTCTCCTTCCGTGATCTAAAGCCTGTCATACTTATCGTTATCATGGAAAAAAGTTCCCAGGACTTCAAGGGAAGGCGTGACAATGCTGCCACGCAGCAGGTCTTTCGGCCGCCTGGCTTTTACGATGGCTTCATTATCCGTACCAGCATAAACAGCCACGTGGTGTTCTTTCACTTCAAAAGAGGCTGGATGGAACTCCAGCCTTTTATACATTTCATCTGGAAACGCTGCTTCCAGTTCGTCCTGTGGCATTCCTGCCGGATATTCCTGCCAGTTTTTTTACGGACGGCCCCGTCAAAATGACAATGGCGCAAGCCGCCGGATAAAGCCCATTTGCAGCAAGTGTGGCCGTCTTCCTGTTTTTTTCGCAGGCTTTCAAATTCCAGTGCGGGACAATACGAAAAAACATTGTATGCTACTTTTCTATGTGGCGATAAACAGGGGCACAGACACTGGAAACCAGCTTGAAATTTCTATGTTTTGCACAAAAGCCTTTAGCACGTCCTTTTGGGTGCCACTTCCTTTATCCGCGTCCGCTGCTCTATGTCAAGCCCCTGCATCAGCCATGTGAACTGTTCCGGCGTGATTTCGCGGGCTTCTGATACAGTCCTTGGCCATTTAAATCGGCCGTCTTCCAACCTTTTATTTACAAGCAGGAAACCATCGCCCTCCCATAAAAGCCCTTTGATGCGGTCCGTACGCCTGCCGCAGAATAGGAAGAGTGTGCCCTTTTGGAATGGGTCAAGGCTGAAATGGTCCTGCACCACCCTGGCCAGGCCGTCTATCCCAAAACGCAGGTCCGTATAGCCATATGCCAGGTAGATCCGGCTGTATTGCCTTGCATCATGAAGTATAGGCAAGCGCCTCCATGACTTTTGCGATAAAGGCTGCAGTAGCATCTTATGCATTTTCTACTGAAATATCCCCTTTGCGTATAATAGCTACGGTTTTTCCCTGCACGGGCCCCTTCCACTGGGAGATATCCGGCGGTTCCACGAAAGGGGAAGCCTGCCGCTGTGAGTCTGCAGCGCTTATTTCTTCCTGGCGGAGTGTTTCCAGCCAGTAATAATACTGCGACTCTTTTATGTTACTTTCCCTGCACCATTCCTTAATGGTCATGCCGCTGTCCACGCGTTCCTGTATAAGTCCAGCCCAGCGTTCTTCGTTTACATCATGCTTTAAATCTGACATCTTATGTACACCTCACTTCTAAAACTGATAAGAGTTTTCAAAGTCCTGTACACCTGATGTAAAAACTAACACTATTTTTCACAGTCGCTATCGTAACTGAATATGACTTTGAAAATGATATTTTATGTTCAAAGTCATTATAATCAAGATTTTCTTATTTTGCACGGTACTCACTATTTACCGTTTACTTTATATATTGTACATACTATAAACGTTTTTAGATTTGTCTTCAAGTCTTTAATATAACACAATATATCCAAATTCTAAAAAACTAATTAAAATACTAACATATAAAAATAACACAGACAGCACTCACTTAGCATTGTCTGTGTTATTCCTTATAAAATATAACTATATTGTTTCAATTAAAAAATTCTTATTTTAATTGAAGGTTAGATTCCTCACTTTGAGTAACTGCCACATTTTCTCCTTCACTAACTACAATAACATATTCTACCTTTGCAGATGGACTTGCTGCAGTTGTATCTGTTGCTTTTACTCTGAAAGTAATTGTTAATTTTACATTACCACCTGGAGCACCATTAATTGAAAGTCCTTTTGCATCTACTTTATAGCTTTCAAATTTACCATCTCCATCAGCATCAATACCTTTCATATCTCCAGTTGTTACTGTCTTTGTCCACGTACTTGTGCTTGCTGTTACAGTATACTGAACGGTAAGTGAAGAAGGCGTTACAAGTTTAACATCTGAAATACTAAGATCAATCTTACTATCAGAAACCTTAAATGCTCCACCAGAAATCGCTGCGCTAGTAGTTGTACCGCTTACACTAGCTGTCACCGATTGCCCAGTAAGAATTCTAGCTGATGTAACTGGCTTAGGAGTTGATGATCCAGGATAAGTAGAACCTGAATTACCATTGTTTCCACCACTTGTTGATACACTCTCTACAGTACCTGTAGCTCCAGCGTTTACAGACTGCAATGTGTTATTATTCTTTGTAACTACAATAGCCTTTACAGTATTGTTTGTAACAACTACAGAGATATTAGCAGCTTCAAGCTTAATCGTACTGTCTTCAGCACCCTTCTGGAAAACTGCTGCAATCTTAGCAAGTGTAGTAACAGCTGCCTTAATCGCAGTTGTTAACTTAGCGTTGGTTGCTGTAGCAGAGAAAGAAATTGCAACTGCTGCTGCGCCTTCTGCTAATTTACCAGTAATGCTAACTTCTGCATCAGAAGATACATTAACAACATTCAGTGTACCTTCCTGAACATCGATATCTACTTTAGCCTTTGTTGTAGGAATGGAAACACTCTTTACAACAGCGCCCTTAGCGATAGCAAGTCTGCCTTTTGCTGCTTTCCATGTAAATGCATTGTTAGATCCTTTTTCTGTCCATGTCTCTGCCTTGATGTTTTCAACTGTAATGCTCTTAAATGAAGCACTATTTTCGATGTCAGACAATGGAGCATCTACGATCAGGTCAACATTGTTATAAGTATTTGCTGGAATCACAAAGTTTTCAGCTGTGGTAGGCTTGATCGTAATCTTTGTAATCGTGGATGTCTTTAATGCTTCATCCAGCTCTGCCTGTGTCGTAACTGTTGCATCTGTCACGGTTGGTGTTGGATCTACGGTTGGTGTAGATGTAACAACCTTAACTCTGCATCTCAGAGTCTTTGTATTATGCTGTTTTCTCTTAGATGTTTTAAGATGCACTCTGATTGTAGCTCTACCTTCTGATTTACCTTTGATCATAACAGAGCTTGTTGTCTTGCCATAAACTGTTGCGATCGGCTTGTCGGTTGTTTCAACCTTTTTGATTTTCCAGCTAACTGTGTTGTTCTTCAGCGTCATTTTGTATTTCTGACCTACTTTTAATGTCTTGAAAGTAGTCTTTAATGAAACATAAGGCGCCGCTGCGGATGCAGTCACTGGGTTGGCTGCTGGTAAGAATGAGCATGCCATAGCGATTGACAACGAAACCGCAAATACTTTTTTAATGAGATTTTTCTTCATCATCATCCTCCTCACATTATTTACCCAAAATGGGTATTTTTATCGTTGCGTTATCATTATACTCTCTTTTCAAATTTATTACAACATCTTTTTTTGAAATTTACGATTTTTTCTGCATAAATTTTAATACAAATGCACAGACGATGTAAAAAACTGCACGGTTTTACCATTTATTTCTGGTTTGCTGGTTCGATATTGATCGTCTTGCCTTTGATCTTCGCCTTTGACATTGCCTTCAGCACTTCTTTTCCGTACTCGCGCGGCACTTCTACAAACGTATATTTGTCATACATATCAATGGCTCCGACCAGATCGCCCGATATTCCCGCTTCGCCTGCTATAGCGCCTAAAATATCACCTGGTCGGACTCTTTGGTTTTTACCGATATTGATAAACAGGCGCACCATGCCTTCTTCTGCTCCGGTATCACCAAAATCAAAGAAATCATCGCCTGCACGATCGTTTTCTTCATAGCCGTACAAAGCCTGGCGCAGGAAAGCAGCTGCGATATCCATCGCCGTATAATCAGCTTCGTTGATCTTATCCTCGATCAGATCCAGCATAAGAGACAGATCGTACTCTTCCATAATATGTTCCAGCTGCTCCATGATTTTTTCTGTCTTAATGATCGTCACATCATCCATTGACGGCAGCTTGCGGGCAAGAATTTTTGTCTTGCAGTAGCGTTCGATCTCTTTGAGCTTATAAACCTCTTTTCCCTTTACAAACGTAAATGCCATTCCAGTCCGGCCCGCGCGTCCGGTTCTGCCTATCCGGTGAACATAATACTCATCGTCCTGCGGCAGATCATAGTTAAATACGGCTTCCACATCATCCACGTCAATTCCTCTGGCCGCAACGTCCGTCGCGATCAGGATTTCCGTTTTTCCGGTCCGGAAATTTTTCATGACACGGTCACGCTGTGCCTGCTTCATATCTCCATGCAGGCCTTCGGCAAAATAACCCCGGTCGGAAAGCTCTTTTGTCAGCTCGTCCACACACCGCTTCGTATTACAGAAAATCAACGACAGCTTCGGATTATAATAATCCAGCAGACGGGTCAGCATATCCACCTTATCACGGCGTTTTGCATCATAGTAATATTGCTCAATACTCGGAACCGTCAGCTCTTTTTTTACAATCTTTATCGTAACAGCATCATGCTGGTATTTTCTTGTAATTTCCAAGATTGGCTTCGGCATTGTCGCCGAAAAAAGCACCGTCTGATGCTCTCCCGGAATATATTCCAAAATCGTCTCGATATCTTCACGAAAACCCATATCCAGCATCTCATCGGCTTCATCCAGAATGATCGTATTGACCTGCTCGCAGCGGATCGTCTTTCTGCGCAGATGGTCCATAATACGTCCCGGCGTACCCACGATGATCTGACAGCCGCCCTTTAAAGAACGGATCTGTTTTGTGATCTCCTGCCCGCCATATACAGGCAATACCTTAATACCATGCATATATTTGCTTAATTTTCGTAATTCATCCGCGACCTGAATTGCCAGCTCCCTTGTAGGCGATAAGATTACGGCCTGCGTCTTTTTGCAGGACGGATCCACCTTTTGCAAAACCGGGATTCCAAATGCAGCCGTCTTTCCGGTTCCGGTCTGTGCCTGTCCGATCACATCTTTGCCTTCCAATAAGACCGGAATAGCCTTACTCTGGATCGGGGTCGCCTCTTCAAATCCCATTTCTTTAATTCCGCGCATAATTGCCGGAAACAGTTCTAATTCATCAAATTTCATGTTTGCTCCTTTTATTGGTTGACTGCAACGTGTTCCATCATAGCAAACAAAAAGGAAAATGTCAAATACAGATGTGATTTTCTTCTAATATTTTTTCCAACTCCCCCTGACGGATCAGCTGTTCCTTCTGCATATGGCTTAATTTCTTAATAGCCGCTTCCCGCTTCATCGCGTCTGATCTTGTTTCCGAAATTTCCAGATAACGCAGCTTTACAGGCCCTCTGCCCCTCGTAAACCGCGCGCCTTTGCCGCTGTTATGCTCCCGAATGCGTTTTTCAATACAGTTTGTCCACCCCGTATACAACTTTCCGTCGCTGCATTCTAAAATATAAGTATAATTTCTAAATTCCATACCTGCTCCGATCAATAACCTACATTATGTAAGGAGCCTTTGGACTGTCCGGCGAATGCCCTCCGACATCCGCAGACACTTCCCGCAAGACTCCTGTTTTTTACTTTCCTTAAATATCTATTGTAATCTATCACAATCGACCAATCCGTGTACCAAGACAAGACTGCACGATTCCCGTCAGAATCCTGTTTTCCTCTCATCCGGCACACAGTAGTATTTCATTCATAATTACATCGTAGCTTTGCCGGCGTTTTCTTCCCGTATTGGTAATAAGAGCTTTCTGATTGGTCGTTACATTAATATTATATGCCTTCCATGTCTATCTGCCAATGATTTCGAATCTCTTCCTATTGGTATTTCATTATAGCCTGACATCTGTTTTTTTGCAAGGGAGCTTCCAATACCTCGCAGATGCACCCTTTTATAAATAGGCAAAATAATAACCCTGCACATTCACTGTGCAGGGCATATGCAAAAGCTTCATACTAAAATCCCATTGGCAGGTAACAGGTCGTCTTGTCTGCATTAAAATGCATGACATTTGTACCTGATTCTTTCCTTATTATAATTACTGCATATACTGCATTGGATCGATCGGTTCTTTCTCCTTGAGCAGCTCAAAATACAAGTTGCTTCCTTCAACAGAATAGTATTTCGTCGGTTCTGCGATATATCCGATCGCATTCCCTGCCTCTATGGTCGCTCCTTCCTTGTACAATACTTCCTTGAGCTGCCCATAAACTGCGCTGTAGCCATTTCCAAGATCCATCGTAACAGTCAGACCCGTTTCCTCATTCGCAGAAATATCGGTAATCTTTCCAGTAGCTGCAGCATTCACAGGATCGTTTACTTTACCTGCTATGATCAGCGCAGGATTATATTTATACTGGTCTAACGTCGCGAAATACACTGTCTGGTCCATACTATAGTTCAGGATCACATCACCCTGCAGCGGCCAGCTCAGATCTGAATCCGGAGAGAAGTTCAAAGAAACTGCAGCCTTCGACTGTGCCGCCGTATTCTGCTGCGGTTTATCCTTCTTTTCCTGCTGTTCTGACTGTGTTGCCTTTTCCTTTGGCTGATCTGCTTGCGTGTTTTTCTGTTCTGTCACTTTCTGCTGCTTGTCTGTATCCTCATCCACATCTGTCGTAGAGCCAGACGTGTGATCTGCTCCGTCCTGTGCGGATTCCTGTGGCTTAATAATCGAATTTACGCTCGCAACATCCTTATCCTTGTCCGAACCCTCTTTCTGATTAACAAACGGACTGCTGCCTCTGCCCAAGACAGAGCCTTCATCCTCTGGTACATCTGCATGGGACAGCTCTTTTTCTCTCTGCGCCAACTCCTGTTCCTGACGTTCATTCGTAATACGGTTCGACACATAAATACCTGTCATAGCCGCGATTGCCGCAAATAAAACAAGGGATGCAATCGCGTATTGTTTTTGTTGGAAAAATCTTCGCATTCTATTCCTTTTCATTTGGCACCATCCACCTTTTTATATTTTGTTTAGGAATAGTGTTGCCTGAAAACGGATAGTTATACAGGATTTTTCTTTTTAAATTTTTCCATCCAAATGTCTAAAAACTGCCTGCTTGTATGTACAGATAGCTTCATATGATCTTTCATATACATATTTACTTTTTTCGCTTCCTCTTCCCCATGTACACCATAATCACTATCTTCGGTTACAATTATTTTATCCGTATGTATGGCCGTACCAACAAAAACATGGTCCTCATTTTCATGAAAACCTAATTGTTTTAAATGCTTTTCCTCATTCTTGTTTAAAGCTGAGTCAGACCAGTGTTTTCTTATCTGAAGAGATCTTGCAAACGCGTGCATAGCTGCAAGCAGCTCCTCTGCCAAGATTTCTACTTCCTGCGGAATAATTACATCCATCTTTCGCTCCAGGAAAAAATATTCAGTGAGTCATAATATTTTAATAAATTATAAGAACGATCTCCACGCTTGCCCCTGACATCTGCCACATATCCCGTATCCTTTGAATGGTCGCGCTTCATCCTGATCCAGTATTCTGCACTATTATTTTCGTCCTCAAATAAAAAACCAAACGCAACAGCCGAGTTTTCTGTCATTTTATTACATAAATCATCAAACTTCCCCATCATTTGTTCCATATACGAAAAATCCGCAAAACGTTCTTCCCGCATCAAACACGTATATGTGTATAAAACCATTTTCAATATTTGGTAAAGCGCGCTTTTTCCTGATGAATTATGGCCAAATAACAAAGTCAGACGATTTAACTCAATCCAGCCTGTATCAAGAAATGCTTTGAAATTCTTTAATCGGAACGCTTTTAATTTATAGGTGCCGCTGCTTTATAAGAATGATTTTCACTTACAGGAAGTTCAAAAGACGGATCGATATAAAAAACCTGTCTGCAACATACTATCTCTCCCTAAATATACTATATTCTATTTTTCTTGTTTTCTTACTGTCTTCTCCCAAAATATAAGCCCACAAATGTATATATATTTTTTTACCATTTAAATAACCAATATGCCACTTTTCTGTACTTCCAATCCCTGTTCTGCTATTAAAATTGAAAAATTTTAAATTCAGAACACCATTCTGTACGTTTGATTGTACACTGTAATTTTCACCTTGGTCATCCGTCAGAAAACTTATTTTTATATCTCCAACTGCTTCATCATCAATTACCAAATGAATCCATACATCAGACTCAGGGTTATCCATAAAAAATATTAGATTCCACAATATCTAAATTTCCAGATCGTATTGTTGTTTTCATAGCATACCCTCTCTCTTCTATCTGATTATCAATTTCCAAAACTACCATTAATATAACACACCCAGCCGCCTTTTCATACCTTAATTGTCAAAAATAAAGCAGTCACACAATTTATATAACAAATTTTTACAATACTTAAAATTTAATAAAATTTCCATAATTTCCTTATTTTGTGCTATACTACAAAAGAGTTGTCATTATAATGAAACAGGAGGTACCGTAGCATGGGACATTTAACTACAAGAGATGCCTATAAAAATCTGGAGGAACGCATCAACTGGTTTACACAGGGCGCGCCGCCGTCCGATACACTTTATAAAATCCTACAGGTATTATATACCGAAAAAGAAGCGAAATGGGCAGCGCTGCTCCCAGTCCGCCCGTTTACTCTGAAAAAAGCCGCCAAAATCTGGGGAACAACTGAAGCGAAAGCGGAAAAGCTCCTGGACCGCCTTTGCGAAAAAGCGCTTTTGGTAGACTCCAAATACCATGGACAGCGGCAATTTGTCATGCCCCCTCCGATGGCCGGGTTTATTGAATTTGCTCTTATGCGCACCAGAGGCGACATAGACCAGAAATATTTGAGCGAGCTATATTACCAATACATGAATGTCGAAGAAGATTTTATCAAAGACCTGTTTTTTGTCACCGAAACAAGGCTTGGACGTGTTTTTGTACAAGAACCAGTACTGACCAACAATAAGACAAATCATATCCTGGACTACGAACGTGCCACGCATATTGTAGAAGAAGCAGAATACATCGGCCTTGGCACCTGCTACTGCCGTCATAAAATGTATCACGCCGGCCATCCGTGCGAGATCGACGCGCCGTGGGACGTATGTCTGACCTTTGATAATGTCGCCCGCTCCCTCGCGGAACATGGAGAATATGCACGCCTTATCTCAAAAGAAGAAGCAAAAGACGTATTAGAGCGCTCCTACGCAAGCAATCTCGTACAGATCGGTGAAAACGTCCGGGAACACCCAGCGTTTATCTGCAACTGCTGCGGCTGCTGTTGTGAAGCATTGCAGGCCGCAAGACAGTTCAGCCCGATGCAGCCCGTAGCAACGACCAATTATATTCCAAAAATCTCTGAGGATTCCTGTATCGGGTGCGGAAAATGCGCAAAAGTCTGCCCGATCCTTGCAATCTCCATGAACGACAGCAAGAAGCCAGTCATTGATACAGAAATCTGCCTCGGCTGCGGCGTCTGCGCACGGAATTGCCCAACGGATTCCATTCAGCTTGAACGCCGTCCCGTACAGGTCATTACACCCGTCAACAGCACACACCGCTTTGTCCTGCAGGCGATCGAAAAAGGCACGCTGCAAAATTTGATTTTTGACAACCAGGCATTTGCCAATCACCGCGCTATGGCTGCGGTATTCGGTACGATACTAAAGCTTCCGCCTTTAAAACAAGCATTGGCAAGCAAACAGTTTCAATCAATCTATTTGGACAAGCTTTTATCTAAGCAGAAAAAAAGAAGCTCTTAAATCTAACTATGCAGCCAGAAACTTTGAAATATTCTGGCTGCATAGGTTAAATACTTTTTAATTCTACTTTAATGCACTCATTACAATTTTTGCTTTTATCAACAGAATATACCTGGCAGGATAACTGCTTTTGATTATCCAGCATCATCGATACTCCCTCACTATAATACCTTGGAATATATCCAAGCATATGTCCATAGACATCCAGCATCTTTACCGCAAAAGCATCATAACGATTTTTCGGTTCTCTCTGCAAAACAATTTCATCTCCAACTGTAACCATAACCGACCTTTTGCAATCATTCCCATTACATCCAAGATAATGCCTTGGCCCTGCCATAAAAAAAATTCTTTTCACCTTCTCATTTATATCAAATATCGGATCAATAAACTCAAAATTATCAATCGGAAGCCTTGCCCCACTTCTTTTTAAAAGCATATACTCATCATATTCTTCTAAATCATATTTCTTAAGAATATTTTGAATATCTTTTCTCTTCCTGTCTGGTAATCGGCTTGAAAAAACCGGAAATAATTTCTCGTCCTTATATACCTGCTGCAAATTCTGAAAACAAAGCAACGGTGTAAATCCATCATTTATCGCTTCTGCCACTTTTTCCACATATCGGAATTCAAATTGTCCATTTCTGATCAATTCCCCTACAATATACTGTTTTCTGGATTTTTCAGCTTTCCAGATCAAGTATAAATAATCCTTCCCATCCTTCTGTGACATTGCCCTACTCCTTCCTCTGGTATATATCCATCAAAATTTCTTTTTTTGTTAAAATATACTTAGTGATAAGAAGTTGCCTTTTTTCAGATAAAACTTCCTCATATTTTTTTAGTATATCACATATTTTATCTTTTGTCACAAATTTATTGATTTGATTCACAATATTCTGTGTCTGTCTACAATAGTTTCTGTTTAAATATTTCACCACATCCGTATGTGTTGGCCTATTTTTATCACTGGCAAAAATTCGAATCAAAGATTTTGATTTTGAATCCGTCAGTGATTTCCATAACATTTTATCTCTTCCTAAATATTTTTCAATTTTTGATTCGCTCACAAATGCACAAAGCGATGAACTATTATCATAAAGCAGACTCAGCCTGTACTTATTTTCTTCTTTAATAAAAGCCCAGTTACTTTGATGTCTATCAGTATTTCCAATCAGAAAATCAAATACTAAAATCGGCAAGAACTCCTCAAAAAGATGAAAACCTTTCAATGCACTCGCAATCATTTCCAGCGAATACTTTTCACCTGTTTGCGTATCCATCAGCTTCTCGACATCAAATTTACTATATAAACTGCTAATAAAATGAACCCCTTCTACCAATTCCATAGAATCTTTCTCAACAATATTATAACTAAAAGAACCTTCCCGTCCATAATACCTGCCTAACTCAAAACGTGCACATGAAAGACCTATTAATTCAGCCAAATCACTCGCAATACATTCCGAAGCATGATCAGTAGTTTCCTCGTCCTTTTTATACTTAAATAAACCTATTTCCATAGTTTCCGGATTGATCAGCCATTGTTTTTCGCTGCGTCCACTCCCCTCAGACGCACCCTCATATTCTCTCCAGTTAGAAAAATCTTTCATCAGCTTACTCTCTCCTTTCTTCGCGGAATCAAAAAAAGAATTACATCTGACTTTCTTCTTTTAAAGTATAACATACTTCTCTCACTGAAACAAATCACACACACCATTTATTTTCCAAAATAATCTTAAAATATCCCCATTCCATTATGCAATATTCACAAAACCACCTCCCTAAAATTGTATAAAACGCAGAATCAACAAGATTCCCCGCCAATTACGACATATGCCGTTTTTCAAAACCCATTTCTTTTATATAATACAAGTACAATATCACTCAGGCAGTAACACACAAAAACCCACAAAGAAAGGAAGGTATATCTATATGTATCAAAAACTTACAACCTGTTTAGCCAGCGTAAAGGAAAAAATTGATTTTAAACCAGAGGTAGCTCTTATTTTAGGCTCCGGCTTAGGAGACTACGCAGACGGTATCCAGATCGAGCAGACAATCGAATACACAGACATCGAAGGCTTTCCAGTATCAACTGTAAAAGGACACAAAGGCCGTTTCGTATTCGGATATGTGGATCAAACTCCAGTCGTGATCATGCAGGGACGTGTCCACTATTATGAAGGCTATCCAATGTCAGACGTTGTACTTCCTACCCGATTGATGGGAATGCTCGGCGCTAAGAAGCTGTTCTTGACAAATGCTGCCGGAGGCGCCAATACATCCTTCCATCCGGGAGATTTTATGATGATCACTGACCACATTACAGCACTTATCCCAAGCCCGCTGATCGGACCGAACATGGAAGAGCTCGGACCGAGATTCCCGGATATGAGCGAGGTTTACAGCAAACGCTTGCAGGAAGTCATTCGAAACTGTGCAAAGGAATGCGGCATACAAATGCAGGAAGGTGTTTATTTACAATTTACCGGTCCAGCTTATGAGACTCCGGCGGAAATCAGAATGGCTCAGACCCTGGGCGGAGATGCCGTAGGCATGAGTACTGCCTGTGAAGCGGTCGCTGCACGTCATATGGGACTTGAAGTATGTGGAATATCCTGCATTACCAATATGGCTGCAGGTCTTTCAGATGCAAAGCTTGACCATAAGGAAGTCCAAGAAACCGCAGACCGCGTAGCAAAATCCTTCAAAGAGCTTGTTACAAAAATCGTTACGAATATGTAATGCAAAAACAGCAAAACAAGCTGTAAAATTGGATTGCATCAACAAATACAGTAATATCAAATCAAAAATGGGGAATAAATAATGAAAAGATATGTAATTAAGGGAAATATCTGTTACAGCAGATCAAGTACACAGCTATGCGTCGCGGAAAACAGCTACGTTGTATGCGAAAACGGAAGCTGTGCGGGAGTCTATCAAACGCTCCCGGAATGCTATGCTGCGTTTCCTTGCTATGATTATACGGATAAGCTCGTCATTCCTGGGTTGACAGACCTTCATGTACACGCGCCGCAGTATCCGTTCCGCGGCCTTGGTATGGACCTGGAACTGATTGACTGGCTGAATACACATACGTTTGTGGAAGAAGCCAAATACGCTGACATGGAATATGCTGATCAGGCATACGAAATCTTCGCGGACGACCTAAAAAACAGTGCGACTACAAGAGCCTGCATCTTTGCTACAATCCACACACAGGCAACCTCGCTGCTGATGGAAAAGCTGGAACAATCTGGTATCAAAGCTTATGTCGGCAAGGTCAATATGGACAGAAACAGTCCCGCATATCTTTGCGAGGAAACCCCAGAGCAGGCAGCTATGGATACAGAAAAATGGATCGCGGAAAACAGCGGCTATGAAAATATCAAGCCAATCCTGACTCCTAGATTTATTCCGGTCTGCTCCGATGAATTGATGCAGCAGCTTTCCAATCTGCAGAAAAAATACCATTTGCCGATGCAGTCGCACCTGTCGGAAAACTTAGGCGAAATCGAATGGGTCAAAAAGCTTTGCCCGGATACTTCCTGTTACGGGGCAGCTTATGACAAATACGGCCTGTTTGGAAATGATTGTCCGACGATCATGGCACATTGTGTACACAGCGGCCCAGAAGAGGTCAAACTGATGAAGGAGCAAAACGTATTTGTAGCCCATTGCCCGGAATCCAATGCCAATCTATCCTCCGGCATTGCCCCGGTACGGACTTACCTTGACCTTGGTATCAAGACCGGGCTTGGCAGCGATATCGCGGCCGGCTCTTCCTTGTCCATTTTTAAAGCAATGGCAATGGCGATCCAATGCTCCAAGCTGCGCTGGCGGCTAACTGACCAGTCCTTGCCGCCTCTTAAAATGGAAGAAGCCTTTTACCTTGCCACAAAAGGCGGCGGCGAATTTTTCGGAAAGGTCGGCAGCTTTGAAAAAGGCTATGAATTTGACGCTGTCGTGATTGATGATGCCATCTACAGGCATCCGCAGCCGCTTTCTGCAAAGGAACGGCTGGAACGCTTGATCTATCTTGCACAGGACGGCTGCATTGTTGCAAAGTTCGCAGGCGGAACAAAAATATTTGAAAGAGAAGCATCCATATTATGAATTCAAAGCAGGAATTGTTAGACGTTATCAGCAGATCAGATCATACCAGACATTCCTATTTGTATGCGCTGTTTAAATATGTACCGGATTTGATCGTAAAGCAGATGTCCTACAAAAAATATAAAAAAGACGAATACCTGATCCATGCGAAAACGCCTTGTGACACAATCTATATTATCCTGTCAGGAAAGGTAGCCGGTCTGGACTTCCAAAAACAGGGACGCGCCTACTATTTTATGGATTTTACACAAATGCCGATCGTAGGTGATTTTGAAGTATTTGGGGAAATACCGGATTATACCGTATCCATACGTGCTACGGAGGACAGCGCAGTACTGCTGCTGCCTTCCTCCTATTATCTGCAATGGATACAAAACGACGAAAACGCGTTGTTTATCAGAATTAAAAACATTATCAGCACACTGACGCTCGAAAATAAAAGTGAACGTGAATATTTGTTTATGAACTGCAGGGAACGGCTGGTAAAATATATGGTAAATTCTTATGAGAACGGCCATTCGGGCCACTCCGGCAGCTATAAGCTGCACAAAACCCAGCTGGAACTGTCTGACAGAATCGGCTTTAATATCAGAAGCGTCCAGCGGGGTATCGCCGCTTTGGAAAAGGAAAGTCTGATATCACTGGAAAATGGGAAGATCACGATTTCACAAGAACAATTTTTGCGGCTAAAACAAATTGAAAACGAAACGTAACACAGAAAGGAGAACCTTCAAGCATGAAAAAATATAAACGTATCTTTACAATCGTTATAGACTCACTCGGTGCAGGCGCACTCCCTGACGCAGCGGATTACGGCGACGCAGGCACTGATACGCTTGGACATATTTCTCAGTCCATGGACGAATTTCACATTCCAAACCTGCAAAAACTCGGTATTGCAAACCTCCATCCTTTAAAACAGGTATCTCCTGTGGAAAACCCGCTTGCCTGCTATACATACCTGTTTGAAGCGAGCACCGGAAAAGACACTATGACCGGACATTGGGAAATGATGGGACTGCATATTACAACACCGTTTAAGACTTTTACCGAAACCGGATTTCCAAAGGAATTGCTTGACGAACTGTCTGCAAGGACTGGACGTGTGATCATCGGCAATAAAAGCGCCAGCGGAACAGAGATTCTGGATGAGCTTGCCGAAGAAGAGATCGCAACAGGCCATATGATCGTATATACCTCAGCTGATTCCGTCCTGCAGATCTGCGGAAATGAAGAAACCTTTGGTCTGGACGAATTATACCGCTGCTGCGAAATTGCCCGCGAGATCACGATGAAAGACGAATGGAAGGTAGGCCGCGTGATTGCAAGACCTTATGTAGGCAAGAAAAAAGGCGAATTTAAAAGAACAAGCAACCGCCATGACTACGCATTAAAGCCATACGGAAAAACTGTCCTGAACGCGTTAAAAGAATCTGATCTGGAAGTTATTTCCGTAGGAAAGATCTTTGATATTTTTGACGGCGAAGGACTGACCGAATCCAACAAATCCAAAAGCTCCGTACACGGAATGGAACAGACGATCGAAATCGCAAAACGTGATTTTGAAGGACTCTGTTTTGTCAATCTGGTAGATTTTGACGCTTTATGGGGTCACAGACGCGATGTCAAAGGCTACGCACAAGAGCTGGAAAAATTTGACGTAAAGCTTGGAGAACTTTTGCCATTGCTGCGTGACGATGATCTGCTCCTTATTACCGCCGATCATGGAAACGACCCAACGCATACAGGCACAGACCATACAAGAGAGAAAGTCCCGTTCCTTGCTTATTCTCCATCTATGGAAAACCATGGCAAGCTTCCGGATGCAGATACTTTTGCCATAATCGGCGCAACGATTGCTGAAAACTTTGGCATTGAAATGCCAGAGGGAACGATTGGTACTTCTGTTCTTGAAAGTTTAAAATAAGCACAGAAGGGAGTGAGTATGAAAAATGAAGCTTATTTTAAATGTTATCGGAATCGTGATCGTTCTTGCAATCTGCTGGCTGATCTCCTGGGATCGTAAAAGTATCCGATGGAAGGTAATCGCAAAAGCGCTGTTAGCTGAATTTATCATAGCCCTGCTGATCGTAAAAATACCCATCGGACAAAAGATCATCACCGCCATGTCCGATGGGCTGACGGCAGTCATCAACTGCGGCAACGAAGGACTTACATTTGTTTTCGGAGATCTTTTTAATGGCAGTCTCAGCGTGTTTATCGTTCAGAGCCTGGGCAATATCATCTTTGTATCCTCACTTGTCGGCGTTTTATATTATGTCGGCGTGATCGGCTTTGTTGTAAAATGGATCGGAAAAGCAGTCGGAAAGGTTATGGGCACCACAGAAGTAGAGAGCTTTGTCGCTGTCGCCAATATGTTTTTAGGACACACAGACAGCCCAATCCTTGTCAGTAAATATTTAAAGGATCTGACAGACAGCGAAATTTTTGTCATCCTTGTTTCTGGTATGGGAAGTATGTCCGCATCGATCTTAGGCGGCTACCACGCTCTAGGTATTCCAATGGAATATCTGCTGACAGCAAGCGCAATGGTTCCAATCGGCAGCATTATGATATCCAAGATCGTACTCCCGCAGACACAGCAGGTAACATCCATCACAGATGTCAAGATGGACAACAAAGGCAATAACAGCAATGTCATAGACGCCCTTTCCGAAGGTGCATCCACAGGTATCCAAATGGTAATCTCCATCGGCGCATCCATCGTAGGCTTTGTTGGAATGGTTGCTGTAATCAATCTCTTTTTAGGGATGTTCCATATTACACTATCCGATATTTTTTCCTACGTATTTGCACCGTTTGGCTTCCTGTTAGGTCTGGACAGCAATCAGATCTTGATGGAAGGCTCCTTACTCGGCAACAAACTGATCCTCAATGAGTTTGTTGCATTTCAGGATCTTGGCTCAAGACTCAGCACATTAGACGCAAGAACAGGAATGATCTGCGCAATTTCCCTCTGTGGCTTTGCAAATCTTTCCAGTATGGGGATGTGTATCGGCGGCATTGGCGTACTCTGCCCGGAAAAAAGAGGAACTATTTCCCGTCTTGTCTTTAAATCCATGATAAGCGGCGTATTTGTAAGTATTATGAGCGCATTAATCGTAAGCATTGTTACTTTATTTTAATAACACGAAAGGAAAACATATGAACACATCCATGATCATTGAACTGGCCGGATACTTAGGTTCGGTATTAGTCGTCGTCTCCATGCTGATGTCATCCGTCGTTAAACTAAGGATCATCAATACTGCGGGAAGCATCATTTCAGCAACATACGCATTGATCATCCAATCTTATCCATTAGCGTTAATGAACATCTGCCTGATCATTATCAATATTTATAATCTGGCCAGACTGTTAAGATCAAATGAACCGTACGACCTTGTTGATGTGAAAACAGACGACATTTTTCTGACCTATTTTCTGGACTACTATCAACAGGACATTCAGAACTTTTTTCCGGCAGCAAGATCTTTACTTTCCTCTGCGGATACCGCCTATATGATCTGCTGCAGCGCGGCTCCGGCTGGACTGCTGCTTGGAAAGAAACAAAAAGACGGGACAATGGACATTCTCATCGACTATACCACCCCAATGTACCGGGACTGCTCGGCAGGCAGCTTTTTATATTCCAAATTGCAGAGCAAGGGAATCAACAGCCTCGTCTATTCCGGCAATTCTGAAAAGCATATCCCTTACTTGCAAAAAATGGGATTTATCAATGAAAATGGAGCGTATGTAAAGCATCTGAGTGCTTAATCTCAACACGATCGGCGGCAGACTTAAATTTATCTGCCGCCGATCATAAAAATCTATCTCTTATTTTTTATTTTGGTCGTTTTATTCCTCCTTTTCGTTTTAATCCAAACCCGTGAAGATAGATTTCCGGAAAATTGATTCTGTTATCCGCTGTTTTCATAACTATTCCTAATGTCAGCAATACTTCAAGTATTTCTATGTTCGTTTTTCCTGGCAGCTTGTCTCTCTCCGATTCTGTCCAATTTTCCGGATGCAGATAATCCAAAAATTCATCTATATCCATCAACATTGTTTTTTGATTTAAACGTGTGATCAAATTCTGTAACCACTGATACTCTTCCTGCGTCAATTCCTGCACTCTGTCAGTGGATACCTTCGCTATTGCACCCTGTAATCTGGTCGGTGATAAGATCCTTTCTTTCTCCAAAAGGGCTAAATCATTTTTACAGTTCACCATTTCTTGAGCTGCAAATGCAAAGCATTTCAAAAAAGCTCTTGGCGCCATTTCTCCGTTCGCATCCTGGATATGATTGGGAATCCATGCATAGCTCATACCTCTCTTCGCATTTTTGCCCATATATTGTCCGATCATTTTATTGACCAATGATCGAAATGCATCCTCCGAATCATTTGGAAGATATCCAAGCTCTCCTTTTGTTTTCGGCTGCAGCAGATCAGGAACACTTTTCAAATATGCTTCCATTTCTTCTATACCTGTATTAGCCATCCTTTTTACCAAAAGCCGATAAAGAGAACTTACATTCCAATTCAATTCAAGCCGATACGCTCCCATTTTGGATGCATCTACAAATTGAAGAGCTTTTGCATTGTAAAGATCGTTTCGTAAAAATATTTTTGCTTTTATATTTGTAAAACGGCTATTATGTCGATACCAAAAGTCTAACAGACTTCTGATATATCCAAACAATTCTTCATAATTACCGCAAATACGATCCAGCTCATCATATGTGAGACAGATATAAATTTCTTTTTTTTCAAAGATCGTATCTGCCTGATCCAGAAAGCTCTCCCATTTCTCTTTTCCAGAGTCCAATGCCTTCCACCACTTTGAAATCTCACTACTGTTTTTGATCAGAAAGTTCTTCGTTTCTTCTCCTAAATATTGATCCGCTAATTCTGTAATCTCATTTTCCTCTTTAAATCTTTTTAAAATTACGGAACAGATCAATCCTCCCCAAAAAGCTGTAAGATTTTCCGGCTTTTCCTTTTTTAAAAAATCATCACATACATTCGAAGTCGGAAATGCTTTTGCTCCTGGCCCCGTTGCTAGATATCCAACTAAAAACTCACTTTCCTTCAGCCTTGTATACCTATTCCTGTCTTTTTCACTAAGTATATAATTTAATCCGCCGCAGGAAGTCAATATCCGGAATAATTCTGTTTTTCCTGATCCGCGTCCGCCAGTTATAAGAAAATTTTTCTGATCCGCCAATTTATGATAACTTCGCAATGGCAGAAAATTTGCTAAAAGATTTTCTTCATCTTCACCCGAAGCATTTTCAGGAACACATTTAGCAATTCCTTCCAATATCTTACATTTACTATCTATATTCATATTTATTCATCTCCAAACCAGCTTTTGATCCGATCAGTAATCTTTTTATAGCTTTCCCCTGTCAATATATTTTTATAAGCATTCACCCGTTGATTTTTCTCCTGGCTTCCATCTGAAAACAATTCAACTCCATGTAATAGTTCATCATTAAATGGAATCAATTCCGGAAAATGTATCTCTCCTTCTGCTTCTATTCCAGGTATTTCACTATCTGTATCATAATAGTTCTCGATACATATTGTATATGCTTTATTCATGAACCGCTCTCTTGCTGTAGAAAAATCCGCCGCAGTAGGCTTTGGACACATTGCTCCTGCGATCATAACAGGAAAATCTTCCATATGTTGCTCTGCGATCGTACGCAAAACCTGCGTCAGCCCATCCCATGATTGTCTGCTGTCATTTCCGAATAAAACCACACCATGAGGAATCTGGGAAATTGCTACACCTCCCAGATCATGGAATCCTGCCCGCGCATCTATGAATATATAGTCTGCATGATACTCATTTTTTATATCTTTTATTAATTCAGCAAGTGAATTTCTCAAATGCCCGTCCCTATGATCCTGATAATCAATGCGGGCCAGTTTTTGGATATAGTTTCTATCTACCCTTCCCGCAGGCATCAAAAATAATTGTCCTGCATTTTCATCCAATAACGATGGCTCTACCACATCCAGTACATAATCAGCAATATGGATCCCCTGATCGATCCCCTTTTCAATCAAATAATCTAATACACCTCTCGAAATCACTTCTTCATCAAAAAATAAGGTTGCTAATCCAGGAGCTTCAATATCCGTATCAATCATAAACACATTTTTTCCCTCTGCCGCCAATGTTAAAGCAACACCAACCAAAGCCGTTGTCCTGCCCATACCTCCTTTGAATGAATAAAAAGTAACTACTTTTGTACCATTTTCCGACACGGCCTCATCATATGTCCATACCGATTCATCCCCACTCTTTTTACAGATCCATGCCTTTTTTGCAACGGCTCTTTCAGATACAAAAAATCTGATGTTTTCTTTCGTTTTCCACTCTATTCGATCCTGTTCCATCATATCTACGATTATTTTCTCACGCTCTTCTATCCTCTTCTTACGATTAGATAGCTTTTTCCAGTAAATCCTTCCACTGAAAAACGCTCCCATGTTCTGATCTAACATCATTATCATATTCTGTTCATCGGAATCCTCTATAGATTCCGTATTATCCATTAATAACGATATTCTTCCAAATACATCTCTTACTATTGTAACCTTCGACAAAACATCTTTTTTGCTCCATGAACATACAGAATGTAGAACGATATCAAAAACATCATTAAAAGTAACCATTTCTCATCTCCTTATAGATACCCATCCAAACGCATCGACAACATTTCCCTGATCAAAACTTCTGCAGCATCCTGGCAAGCATCAGCGTCATCCTCGGAATATACCCCATCCGAATAATACCGCCTTTCCGGATGATTCTGAAATAAAATCTCAGGCAATGAAAGGGATGATAATCTCAATCCCCATGCAGCACTGAAGATAAGGCAGCCTCAAAAAGAAGCTGCCCTCTCCACTAGATATAGCTATTTACTTTTTTTCTGCTTAGCTAATAGTTGTTTATACTGTGTACTAAACTGGTCGCTGAACACCTTGTTGAACTGTGCACTGAACTGCTCATTAAACAGCTCCGTAAATTCATCCCCAAGCGGCTTACTATACTTTTTCTTCATTTGTGTTTTTAATTTCGTTTTTACCTTCGTCTTAATTTTCGCTTTCACCTGTTTTTTCAGCTTAGCTTTTGATTTCAACTTCTTGGATGCTTTCAGCTCTTTTTTCAATTCTGTTTTCACATATGACTTGATTTGCTGCTTCAGCCCGGTCTTGAACTCCTTCTTAAACTTCGTTTTCTGCTGTTTCAGCTTGCTGGCAGAGATTTTAGAATCATCCTTATGATCGGTTTTGTCGGAGTCATCTTCCTTGATATTGCTGTCTGGCTGGTCTGTATTGCCGGTGTTGTTCTCTGAGCTGTCTGGCTCACTTGGACTTTCTGGTTCACTTGGTTTTTGAGGTATATTGGAACTGCCAGAACTCCATGAGCCGCCAGAGCCGCCTCCCCAGCCCCATGAGCCGCCGGAGCTTCCAGACGAACTGCTGCCAGTTGCAGGAATGCTTTCCGTTTGACGATAAGCGCAAACTGTACAATCTCTATGCTTACTTCCGCTTTGGTAAGATGTCGCACTCGTATCAACCACCCAGCTTCCGTAGCTATGCAGCGCATAACCGTCTTTTTCATAACTAGAAGTCAAATTACAGCCTTCAGCTCCACATTCATGCCAATGATAGTTATTGTCATAGTTCCAATCGGCAGACCAGTTGTGTACATGACTGCCGTCCATAAGGTCGCCCGGATCATTAGGGTCTTTGGCAAATGGGTTAGGAAATGGAACATTAAAATTCGGCTTAAGAGTACCTAAACCTGAATTATTCAACGCCCTATCTCCACCTAGATTTATCCATGTCTGTTCGTCACCAGCAAAATTCAATATTTTTAAATTTGTCGGAAATGGCCCTGGCATTGCTTCAATTCCTGATATTCCTGCCGGAATATACAACTCAGTAAGCGCATTACAGGCTGTAAATACACCTGAGCGAATATAATCTATTTTTTCTGGCAAAACAACCTTTACTAGATTACGGCATTGAGAAAATAAATTTCCGCTCAAAGTAACCGCATCTTTACCAGGCTTAAATCTTACACTATACATTTCGTAGCAGGCCCAGAATGCTCCATCTCCTACTGAAGTAATAGTGGATGGAAAATCAATATATTTAAGTTTCTCACAACTCCTGAAAGCTGCCACTCCAATCGTTTTTACACCCTTAGAAGCAGTTACATCTTCAGAAATAGATACCGAATCTAGATTTCTACATCCTTCAAAAGCATTGTCTCCAATCGCTTCAACCGTATCAGGAATGGTTACGCCTATAATTGCCGACCCAGAAAATGCTTTCTTTCCAATACTCTTAACGCCAGCAGCAATATATACACTTGTCGCTGGACTCTGATAAAAAGCGTAAGCCCCGATACTGGTAACGCCGCTTCCAATCACGATCGTTTGAATACCAGCACTATGCGCACTCCATGGAACAGAAGAAGCATCTTGCGAAAAGTCCTTCATTGCTCCATTACCAGAAATTGTTAATGTGCCTAAATTTGTAACTGCCCAACTAAGTCCACTATCCATCGATCCACTGTCAATGATTTCTTCCTTCCCAGTTGCATTTGACGGATCATAATTTTCTGGATAACGAGTAACTATGAAGTTTGCACGCAAAACTTCCTCTTTACTCAACGCACGGCCCCAATGAACTGTACCGTTATAATTTCCCTCAGCAACGATCACACCCGCGTCTGTTTTCTGCAGCACGATCACGCTATGGCTATTATTATTGATACGCAGTATGTCACCTACATTTACCTTTTCATATTTGATATCATAAACCACTCTTGCCGGCAGAGTACCAAAAGCCTTATCACTTAATATAAAAGCAAATGCAGCACAGCCTACCCCTTTGTTTACGTTTCCAAGTATTTTTCCGCCGTCCCACTCATAATGAGCACCAAGGTTACCCTTTGTTCCATATGGTTCAAAATTATTCCAAGTCATTCCTTCAGGATATTCTGTTTTCATAGCAAACATCTTGTTATACACTTCCTGATAAGATAACGCTCCATTATTGTCTGCAGCAGCAGAGTTATCCGGTGACTGGCCTTTATTCACGTCCTCTCCATCTGGCTGATCATCAGGCACAGCCGCATCTGCAGAAGGCCCGCTGACTGTATCAGATGCCAACACGCCAGGCTCGCTGTCCGCTACAGGCAGTTCAATTTCCTCTGAGATTGCTGGCTGACTATCCGACTCAACTAATTCTGCTTCTTCAGCCAGTACTGGCTGGCTATCTGACACGATCAGGTTGACTTCTTCCGATTGTACAAGCTGACTTTCTAACACACTCGCTCCGGATTCCTCCGACAATACAGGCTGATTATCCGAACCAATCGATGCAGCAGCCGCTGTTGTCCCCATAGCAGATGACAGCATAGCAAAAGCTGTCACAACTGAAACTACCTTTTTTGTACGTTTCCACTTTTTAGGATACATACGAATACCTCCTTAATTAAAAATACTTTTTCTCCATTACTGAGTTTACCGGGTTATGTTTTTTTAACAAGATCACCTCATTTTTCAAAATAATGATCACGCTGCAAAAATAAACATTTACGTTTCTGCTCCCATAATACGAATTTATAACTATTATGCCATCTTTTTCATAAAAATGGAAGAACTTCTTCATGAAAATTACATCTCAAACCTTTCTATTCTACATTCATGCTTTTTATTTTTCTTATCATAATTAATTCCAACAAGCAAAATATTTCCCTTATACTCTCTAAGGGCAGACACATATCCTTTACTTTTCATCTGGCTTATCGCTCCATCAGCAGTTTTATCCCATTTGAGTTCCAGGATCAACGCTGGATTTAAAGATGTACGTCTAGGAATGAATACCATATCAGCAAATCCATTTCCAGCAGGTAATTCCCTTACAAGAATATAATCTCTACAAGCACTATAATACGCCAATGCAATCACGCTGCTTAAAGAAATCTCATTATTATATACCAATCTGGAAGAACTCTGCATATGGACTTCTTGTATCATCTGCGCTACAGCTTTTTCATCCATCGCCAAAGTCGCCTTAAGCAAAGCTTCTGATGCGCTGACTGCTTTTATTACTTCCTCCCACCCATCATGTCTGATTGCCCGCAAAAAAACGCTCCTTACCTCATCATTTGGAATAAAAACTTTCTTTATTTTACTATCATAAGCCAGATATCCCATATGGATCAGAAGTGTGATGACATCATCTGCAGAGTGAAATGACGTAATATCGTTTTGAAATGATTCCACATCAATGCTGCATCCCTGACCTCCCAGCATATCTACGATCAGTTGTCTTAATCCGTTAAAATCCATTGCAATATACGTCATCAAAGACTCATATGTCTCTGTCCCAGACCAATAATTTCCAAATTCCCCGCTATCTAAGGCTTCAATTACAGAATTAGGGCTATAAATATGTCCTACCGTTTCAAAATAATATCCATCATACCATCTTTGCATTTCTTTAAATGGCACATCATATTTTTTACATATAGCTTTTACCTCTGTCTCTGTAAAGGCAACATACTCCGCCATCTGTCTTGGACTGATCATTGTATGCTCTCGAAAATTATTTAAAGCCGACTGTGTGCCGTACTTCTTAATCGGCAAAATCCCCGTAATATATGCAAGCTTTAAAAACGCCCCTGCTGGAGTTCCTTTAAACATACCTCTTAATAGATTAATGTATTCTTTTTGGAGTTTCACATTATTTTTGTCCTCTCGGAACAGGCAGTCCCACTCATCAATCATAATGATAAACTGTTCTTTTGTGTTCGCATTAATTTTAGCCAATACAGTAGGCAGCGAAATGTCCGTGTCCAAGACACATTCTGGATATTCCTTTCTTAACTCGGATATCACCTGTTCCTGTATATAACTCACCACCATAACAGAAGAATTTCTTTTCATTTCCACAAGCGCATTTCCATACATCCATTGAATATCCAAAAAGATTACATTATACTTATTTAAATGTACTTTAAATAATTCATTCTGACTTATTTTAAGTCCTGCAAACAGCTTTTCAGACTGACATCCTTTACTGTAATATGCTGACAGCATAGTTACCGCCATTGTTTTTCCAAATCTCCTTGGTCTACTGGAACAGATCAATGGCCTGTCTTTTCCGATACGGCTATTTGTATATTTGATCAGTTCCGTTTTATCCACATACAAATCAGAGTTGATAGAAACCGTAAACTGTTCATTTCCCGGATTTAAATAGATTCCCATACCAACACACTCCTCATTGTTTATCATTCTTTACTCATTTCATCCTATTTCATTTATTATGTAATATCAATGTCCAATTTACAAATGAAAAAAGCGAAGTGAAGAAAACCTGGCTCTTGCGTAATGTCAGGCTTTTCATCACTTACACTTATTTCTCAGAAAAACGGAATTTTTTACCGTTTAATATCATAATTCATATTCATTAAGTTGCGGATCGCTGATACATCATCTGTGATATTTGCATCACCCCTGATCGTATGCTTGATTGCGCTGCTTGCAACTGCAAAGTTTACAATGTCCATTGCCTTATAGTGCTGCATCATGGCATAAATCAATCCGCTGGCAAAGGCATCTCCTCCCCCGACACGATCCAGAATATTAAATGTAAATAGCTTACTCTCAAAAGTATGTCCTTCATACCACATAAAAGCTTTTAAGCTGTTTTGGCTTCCGCTATGCGCATAACGCACGTGCCTTGCAATACATTTTAAATTAGGATAACGCTCAGTAAATATCCGGAAAATTTCATCCTGTTGTTCATAACTCGGCTGTAACGGGATGTTATCTTTTACATCCCCCTTACTATGATCCTGCGTATCTTTCCATAGATGATACGGTTCAATCCCTAACAATACGTCTACATACGGCAAACACTGTGTACAAAAATCTCTTGCCTCTTCCCATGTCCAAAGCTTGCTTCTAAAATTCCCATCAAAGCTTACTGTCATTCCTTTTTCTTTTGCTATTCGCAGGCTATTTAAGATTAATTTACGGCATCCTTCTGATAACGCTGGTGTAATACCGCTTAAATGCAGCCAAGTATAACCCTCCAATAATCCTTCCAGATCCACCGAATCAAAGTCAAACTCTGTAATGGCGCTATGCTGTCTGTCATATATTACTTTACTCGCTCGAATCCCAAATCCTGTTTCCAGATAATAGCTTCCTAATCGATGCGTTGGGGTCTGCTCTTTTGTACTTAAAATTACCGGGGTACAGTGTACATCATTGCTGCGGAGCATCCGCACGGCGCTCTTACCAAGACTGTTATTAGGTACTACTGTAAAAAAAGTACTGTCAATCCCCAAATTCGCTAATGCCAGTGCAATATTAGCTTCGCTGCCTCCATAGCTGGCCTCAAAACTGCTTGCCATACGTATCTTTTCATAATTAGGCGGCGTCAGCCTGAGCATGATCTCACCGATCGTAATAAATTTATTATCAGTATCATTCCCACAAATTAACGGATTTGTATGTTCCATATACACTCTCCTTATCTCTGTACTCTTGCCCCAGCGCCTCCCATAATTGCTTCTACTTCTCTTTTATTTACCATTGTCGTATCCCCTGGCGTTGTCATAGCAAGCGCACCGTGCGCCGCGCCATAATTTACGGCAATCTCTGCATCCTCCGTAGTCATTAACCCATAGATCAAACCAGACGCAAAGGAATCACCGCCCCCGACACGATCCATGATCTCCAGTCCTTGATACTCCTTCGACTTATAGATCTTGCCATCTGCCCAGCAGATTGCACCCCAGTCATTAACGGTCGCCGTCTTTACTGTACGAAGGGTTGTTGCAACTGCTTTAAAGTTTGGATAAGCTTCTGCCGCCTGATTGATCATCTTTTTATATCCATCCAAATTTAATTCTTTTAAAGATTCATCATTCCCTTCAATTTCAAAACCAAGACAGGCTGTAAAATCTTCTTCATTTCCGATCATAACATCTACATACTTTGCGATCTCTTTATTAACTTCCTGCGCTTTTTCCGGTCCACCGATCGCATTCCACATAGAAGGACGATAATTCAGATCATAAGATACGATTGTTCCATATTTTTTTGCTGTTTTGATCGCTGCCAGAACTGTTTCGCATGATTGCTCCGAAAGCGCGGCATAGATACCGCCTGTATGAAGCCAGCGCACGCCAAGTTCTCCAAAAATGTATTCAAAATCAAAATCTTCTGGTGTTGCCTTAGAAATCGCAGTATTGGCGCGATCTGAGCATCCTACCGCTCCACGGATACCAAACCCCCGTTCCGTAAAATTGATCCCGTTTCTGCAGACACGGCCAATCCCATCTGTTTTCATCCACTTGATGAGAGACGTATTTACCCCTCCTTGTAAAATAAAATCCTCCATCAGCATACCAACTTCATTATCTGCAAACGCCGTGATCACAGCCGTATTCATTCCAAAACATCTGCGCAGTCCACGAATTACATTATACTCGCCGCCTCCTTCCCACGCGCGGAAGCTTCTTGCTGTACGGATCCTTCCTTCCCCTGGATCTAAGCGAAGCATAACCTCACCTAAGGATACAGCACTATATTTACATTCTCTTTCCTGACGTAAATTTAATTTCATTCTTCTTTCCTCCCATGTTGTAACGGTAGTATCAACCCGGCCAAAATTTTACTTTGGAAACCCTGTCAAGGCTGGGCTAAGAGCCCGTTAAATTCAACTTTGATAGGGTTTCCGTAAATGTTACGTTGTTCTTATATTATTACATTCTTATGCTTTTTACTAATTCTACTGCTTCCGCGGTAAGCTCGCTTATTTTTTCAAAATCTCCGGCTTTCACCAGATCTCCCTTAACCATCCAGCTTCCTCCGCAGCAGACGATCTTATCACAGCTTAAGTAATCTTTTAAATTCTTAGTATTTACGCCTCCGGTAGGCATAAATTTTACAGTTGTATACGGCGCTGCAAGCGCTTTGATCGTTTCTACTCCTCCAAACTGTTCCGATGGAAAGAATTTTACCACATTCATTCCTCTTTTTACAGCCTGCGCTACTTCTGATGGTGTGATGCAGCCCGGTAATATAGGGATCTCCTTCTTCATGCAGTAATCAACGATCTCTTCATCAAATCCTGGGCTTACGATAAATTCAGCCCCAGCGTTAACAGCTTTATCTACCTGCTCTATCGTAAGAACCGTACCTGCTCCTACCAGCATATCCGGATATTCTTGTTTCATGATCCGGATGGATTCCTCTGCTGCATCTGTACGGAAAGTGACTTCCGCGCAAGACAGTCCCCCTTTCACCAGTGCATCTGCTAAAGGTTTCGCGTCTTTTGCATCTTCCAAAACTACGACTGGCACTACGCCAAATGCAGCAATTCTTTCATTCATTGTATTCATTTTTTCCTCCCTTATACTCCTGAATATGCAGCAAATCCCGCATCAATCGGTAATACAACACCTGTGATCGCACTTGCAGCCTTCTCGTCACATAAGAAAAATACGCCTCCAAGGAGTTCTTCTCCATCTACAAATCTTCCCATCGGTGTTCCGTTTAAAATCTTATGGGAACGCGGCGTCGGTGTTCCATCCTCATGAAACAGAAGCGCTTTATTCTGTTTGGAAACAAGAAAACCTGGAGCAATGGCATTACAGCGGATTCCTGTTCCTGCAAAATGCGTAGCTAACCACTGTGTAAAATTAGAAATGCCCGCCTTTGCCGCAGAGTATGCCGGAATCTTTGTCAACGGAATATAGGCATTCATGGAAGAAATATTTAGGATACATCCTGCTTTTCTCTCAACCATATCTTTTGCAAATACCTGCGTCGGGATTAATGTTCCCTGGAAATTCAGCTTAAGTACAAAATCCACACCAGACGCATCCAGATCGAAAAATGTTTTCTGTCCTTCTGCTGCTTCATGCTGATACTCGTTATCTGTCGTAGCCCTTGGATTGTTTCCGCCTGCTCCATTTACTAAGATATCACATGGGCCAAGATCCTTTAAAACATCTCCATGCACTTTCTCAAGCTCTTGCGCATCCAAAACATTCGCTTTGTATCCTTCACAGATATATCCTTCAGCTTTACATTCATCTGCAAGCTCTTTAACCGCATCTTCATTCAAGTCTAACGCTGCTACTTTTGCTCCTGCCTGCGCAAATGCCCGCGCCATCGTTCCGCAAAGCACGCCGCCTGCTCCGGTAATCACGACTACTTTTCCTGTAAAATCAATATTTAATGGTAAATTCATTACTTTTCCCTCCTGCAAAATGTTATACTTGAAAATCAAAGTATTTATTTGTATTGTTGTAACAGATATCTTCTACCAAATTTTTCAACTGCTGCTTATCTTCCGGATATTGCCCGCTTTCTACCCATTCTCCGATGAGTTCACAAAGAATACGACGGAAATACTCATGTCTTGTATAGCTCAAAAAGGAGCGGGAATCTGTCAGCATTCCGACAAAGCATCCAAGCATTCCATTATTTGCAAGCTCGATAAGCTGACTGCGCATTCCTGTCCGGTTATCATTAAACCACCAGCCGCTTCCCTGCTGGATTTTTCCGACGATACCGTCTCCCTGGAAACATCCTGCAATCGTAACAAGCGCTGTATTATCGCAAGGATTTAGGGAATAAAGAATTGTTTTCGGCAATCCTTCATTTTCGGTAAAAGCATTCAAAAGAGGCGCTACATTTTCCACTCCCGATCTGCTGTTTACCGCATCGTACCCGGTATCTGCCCCAAGCTTCGCAAACTGCGGTTTATTATTATTGCGGAGGCATCCAAAATGGATCTGCATCACCCAGTTTTCCTTGACATACTTCTTTGCACACGCAAGGATCACCATCGTCTTATATGCATCTGCTTCTTTCTTTTCAGGACATTTATGCTCCATCGCCATTTGGAACGCATGGTCGGCCATAGCTTTATCCGGTTTTTCATACATACAGTAATCCAGTCCATGATCCGCACAAAGGCATCCGTGAGCAGCAAAGAAATCGATTCTATCACATAAAGCTTCCGCTACATCTTCCGTACACTGGATCGTTCTGCCTGTTACCTGTGATAATTGACTGATATAATCTGCAAAGTCCTCTTTTTCAATATTAACCGCTTTGTCTGGACGGAATGCCGGCAAAACCTTAATTTCCATTGTCTCATCCTTAGCAATTACATCATGCCAATGCAGGTCGTCACATGGATCATCCGTCGTGCATACTGCTGTGACATGAAATTTCCGCATCAGCTCTCTGGCAGAGTATTTTGCTAACACCTCATTGCATTTTTCGTAAATTTCATCTGCGTTATCTGCTGTCAGAGGCTCTTCAATCCCAAATACACGTTTCAGCTCCAGATGACTCCAATGGTACATTGGATTACCAATGAGCTTTGGCAAAACCGAAGCAAATGCGCGGAATTTTTCTTTCGGATCGGCATCTCCGGTGATCACATTCTCCGGTATCCCGCCAAATCGCATCTGCCGCCATTTATAATGATCGCCGCCAAGCCATACCTCAGATATATTATTGAATTTTCTATCCTCTGCTATCTCCTGAGGATTAATATGGCAATGATAATCAATGATCGGCATTTTTTCTGCAACTTCATGATACAGCCATTTTGCTGTAGGAGTAGATAACAAAAAATCCTGATCCATAAATTTTTCCATCTTACTTATTCACCTGTCCTTCCGTCTTTTCAAGCATATCCCAGCATCCCCACAGATACATAATTCCCAATGCCCGGTCATAAAGTCCATATCCCGGTCTGCACTGTTCGCCCCAAATGTGCCGTCCATGGTCAGGGCGTACATATCCTGTATAACCACAGTCATGATAAGCTTTTACAATATCAAGGATACCTGTATCTCCATCACAATCCCTGTGAGAAGCCTCCGTAAAGTCTCCATTTGGATAATGGCGTACATTTCGAATATGCGCAAACGCAATCCGGTCACAATAGGTACGTACAATATCTGCGACATGATTCTCCTTATTTGCCCCAAGAGATCCTGAGCACAGGCAAAGACAATTATACTCATCATCTACCATCTTAAGGAAACGTCCGATAGACTCCTTATCACATAACAAACGCGGAATCCCAAAGATATCCCATGGCGGATCATCCTGGTGGATCGCCATTTTAATTCCAGTCTCATGACAGGTCGGCATGATCGCTTCTAAGAAATATTTCAGATTGTCCCACAGCTTTTCCTTTGTTACCGGACGGTATGCTTCAAACAGTTCATCAAGCTTTGCCATTCTTTCTGGCTCCCATCCAGGAAATGTCATCCCGTGCAGATTATTCAAGATATAATCCGCCATTTCCTTATAGTCATCCTGGATACGGTCTTTCTCATAGAACAGCGCTGTAGAACCATCCTCCAGCGGATGAAACAAATCTGTTCTTGTCCAGTCAAAAATCGGCATAAAATTATAGGTTACAACCTTCACGCCAAATTTTGCAAGATTACGTAACGTGATCTTATAATTTTCAATATACTGATCTCGTGTTGGAAGCCCGATCTTAATATCATCGTGTACATTAACACTTTCTACTACTTCCATGTGGAAACCAGCGCCTTCGATCTGGCGTCTTGCTTCCTCAATCTCCTCGACTTCCCACACTTCACCGGCCTGTTTATCATGAAGCGCCCACACAAGCCCGGTCACTCCCGGAATCTGTTTGATCATTTCCGGTGTAATACTGTCATTTCCTTCTCCGTACCAACGAAATGTCATTTGCATAAGTTTCTTCCTCCTTTTTTATATTAATCCTGCGGCCATTGGTAACCCTGTACTTAAAAACGGAACATAAGTAATCAGCAATAAACCGATTAAAATTGCAACATAATACCACAGCATATATGGAATTGTTTTTGCCAGAGAAGTATTTCCTACTTTAATTGCCACAAAAAGCGTGTTTCCTACTGGCGGGGTAATGTTCCCTATACATAAGTTGTAAACAAGGATCAATCCAAAGTGTACCGGATGCATTCCAAATGTCTTTACAATCGGCAGAAATAGTGGCGTAAAGATCAAAATTGCAGGAGTTACGTCCATAAATGTACCAGCAATCAGAAGAATTACATTCATGATCAGCAAAATCAAAATATAATTATCTGTCAGTCCCAGTAAAGCGGCTGAAACTGCCTGCGGAATCTGCATAAACGCCATAACCCATCCAAGAATATTGGATACACCGATCAGAAAAACAACCATACCACTCATCTTTGCACTGTCTACAACAATTTTCCAAAAAGATTTTATCGTAATATTCTTATAAAAAATTCCCAGTATCAAAGCATATACTACAGCAATAGCCGAACCTTCCGTAGCAGTAAAAACACCAATTACAATTCCTCCAATAACGATAATGATCAGCGATAAAGCAGGTAATGCTCGAACCGTAGCTATACCAAGATTTTTCCAGTCATACTTGCCTTCCGCGCCTTTATATCCTTTCCGCTTAGCAAGAATAATGCCGACAATAATACAGCAGAGCGCCCACAAAACTCCTGGAATATATCCTCCAAGGAACAAAGCTGCAACTGACGTTCCTCCTGATGCCAGTGAATAGGTAATCAGCGCGTTGGATGGTGGGATCAAAAGACCGGATGGCGCTGAAGCCCCATTTGTTGCGGCACATAATGCCGGATCATATCCCTGTTCTTCCTCTCCTTCCTTTACCATGCTTCCGACTGCAGCTGCGGCAGCAGAAGCAGAACCAGAAATAGCTCCAAACAGCGCATTTGCCCCAGCATTTGTTACAAGCAAAGCTCCTGGAAGCTTGCCTAAAACTGCCATAACAAAGTCAACCAAACGTTTTGCAATCCCTCCCTGATTCATCAGATTGCCAGCTAATATGAAAAACGGGATTGCAGTTAAGCTGAATTTACTCATACCAACGAATGTTCTCTGCGCTGCAGTAACTACCGATACATCCAAAGGAACTGTCTGCAAAATTGCTACCAGCGCTGAAATTCCGATAGAATACGCAATCGGAACTCCGAAAGCAAGCAACAGCAGCAAAATAACAAGTATGATGACCAAAGATTGTATTGCCATTTATACCGCCTCCTTTTCTTCTGTTTGATTTTTTAATATATCTACGATATTTAAAACTGTATAGATCATATTCAAAATGCCGCACAACGGAAGTACAATATAAAAGATACCAATAGGGACTCCTAAAGATGAAGTCATTTGTCCCATAGCAAGCGTCGTAATCTTTATTCCGCCGTAAACAAGTATTACGACAGAAAATAGAAACGCCACGATTTCTCCAAAGCAATTCAGCCCTTTTTGTACGGTTTTGCTAAATCGTTCTACTATGATCGGAATATTCATATGCCCGCGTTCACAAGTAACAATAGACGCACCAAGCAAGCTCATCCAGGCAAAAAGATATCCAACCAGTTCTTCTGACCATGTAGACGGGTTTTTCAATACATATCTTGTCAAAACCTGCCAGCAGGTCAGTACCACCATCGCAATAAAGCTAAGTCCTGCCAATCCATTCAAGATCCGGGTGATTCCATTACGCAATGTTTTCATCTGATTCCCCCTCCTATTCCTCAACCGTCTGATGCTGTTCATTATGCACCTGGATCCTGTCATAAATCGGTTCTAGATCCGGATAGTTCTCTAACATTTCTTCATGCATAGACTTACAGATTTCCTGAAATGGTTTCGTATCAGGATAAAGGAACTGGACTCCTTGTTCTGTTTCAGCCTTATCCTTCGCAGCTTCCACAGCCTTTACCCATTCCTCACGTTCTACTGCATTGATCAGCTTGAATCCCTCTTCAAAAATTTCTCGTTCCTCCTCAGACAATGCATCCATAAATGCACAATTTCCAATTAAGATATCCGGGATCATCTGGTGCATATCATAAGAATAATATTTGCAGACATCACCATGCCCATTCGAAGTCAATGCCATCTCATTATTTTCTGCTCCATCAATGACTTTAGACTGTAATGCCGTATATACTTCCCCAAATCCCATCGGTGTAGCCGATCCACCCAACAAATTCATCATGCGCACATTTGTAGGCGACTGCTGCACACGTATTTTTAATCCTTTCAAATCCGCTGGAGTCTCTATTGGTGTCGATACCGTATAAAAATTTCGTGTACCTGCATCAATCCATGTAACTGCTTCAAAGCCCGCCTGTTTGGTAGATTCAAAAATAGGATCGACAATTTCCGGATCATCCATAGCCTCATGGTAAGAATCTGCTGAAGAGAATAAATAAGGCAGATTAAATAAGGTATAATTCTCAGAAAATGTTTCCAAAATAGAATTACTTGCCACACAAAAATCGACAGCGCCCGTTTGTGTCAGCTGTACCATATCCGTCTGAGAACCGAGAAGCTCACTTGGATAAATTTCTATGTTGTATTTATCTCCAAGCTCACTTTCAATGTATTTCTCAAATTCCAATAGCGCAATATTGGTAGGATGGTCTGTCGCCTGATTATGTCCTATTCGGACAATTTGCTTACCATCTCCCCCACTCCCGCCACAACCAGAAAGAGCTGCTGCCAGCATTCCGACACTGATGATCATAGAAATTTTTCTGCAATTCCGTTTCATTTTTTCTTCCTCCTTTTCCTTATTTTAAAACAAAACCGGTCTTGTTTTTGATGCTTTTATTATATCAAAATATTTCAATAATTACGTGGTAGTTAAGGCTTGAAATATGGTGAATCTTGCTATATACTAGTTTATATAGTTAACTATTTTGTTGTTTTTATACAATATGATTGCGAGGATTTTGTGTATTATGTATAAAGAAGAATTTAATCCCAGTCAGCTTATGACCGAAAGATACTTTGAATTTCACCATACATATAATGAAACACCGCCAGAGGTCGAATTTCATCAACATCCTTTTTATGAAATTTTTTTCTTTCTATCTGGAAATGTAAACTATATCATTGAAGGAAAAAATTACAACTTACGTCCCGGTGATGTATTATTAACCGGCAGCTCTGATATCCACCGTCCGAATATCCATCCTGGTAAACCTTACGAAAGAATTGTGATCTGGCTTTCTGACGATTTTTTTGGACATTTAAAAGATTTTTACGGAGAAGATCTGACGACCTGCTTTACAGATTCGGCTCTAAGAGATTATCGGCTGATACGTCCCGACAATCAAAATATCATTCATCTAAAACAGTTATGCACAAAAATATCCGAAGCAAAACATAGCCATGATCTAGGAAGCTATGCGCTTGCATCCGCATACTTGACAGAATTTCTGGTACTGATCAGCCGCGCTTACTATGATGCGCCTGATTCAATTAAACACGACATTACTGAAAACCAAAAGATCAATCAAATCCTATTATACATTAATGAAAACCTTACCGAAGATTTATCTTTAGAACATTTAGCATCTCATTTTTATATTAGTAAATATTACTTAAGCCGGCAATTTAAACAATTTACTGGCTTAACACTCTATCAATATATTATGAAAAAAAGACTCATTGTATCTAGAAATCTGCTGCGCAGCGGCAGCTCCGTTATGGAAGCGTGTTTTCAGTGCGGTTTTGGGGATTACTCTAATTTTCTAAAAGCATTTAAACGAGAATTTTGGAAAACACCCAGCAATTATTCAAATGCAATGCATCCTGTTATTATGCGTCAGTCCTGATAGAAATGCCAAGCTTCGCCGGAGTAATGCAAGAACCATTTCATGGATTTTGCTTGTCCGGCAGCTTTGTTTTTTTCATAGCCAGTACAGTTTTTGTTTATTATTCCCTCTGACATTGAAATTATTCTGCGTATTTTTGTAGGTATACTGCTGCCATTTTCACTAACATCGCCACAGTCCCCAGTCCTAAAACTGCTGCTGGATTTACGTTTCCATACTGGCTCCTATAAGTGACATATTCAATATTTCTATTTATCTTCCAATAACTTCATCTACATAGAAGGATATGGTATGTATCCACCCTGATTTTTATAACAATAAATGTTATATGGTGGTTTATTCCCTCTTATCTCTACTTTTTTCATTGAATATTTGGTCTTATATAGCAAAAAAGCATAAACATATCCTTCACACGCTTTCTTTTGGCGCTAATTGCCATCAACTTTTGGCAAAGTGCTTTTATATCCCCATTATTCAATACCGGAAGTGTTTTATCAGGTGCACCTGCAATAGCAGCAAATACATAGTCTCTATTATTAACATATTTATACGCTTTTGGATATGCCACCTGGTCTTGAAAATATTGTATACTGCTTATAATCTGCTTTATAGAATGCTTTGCTTCTTTAGGATTTTTAGTACCTTTTAATTCTATCATCCAAGTAATATTCAATCCCATACTACTATCTTTTATTGTATATATCAGATTATCGCATATAGCCTCTTTTTCAGGTAAGCCTGAAATTAAACCACCATCTACCTGCACAATTTCAACCATATTCCCTGTATCAATCTGTATAGGCACCAGAGCTTTACTCTGATGTTCTATATCATCAATTACATATTTTTGCCCCTCTGTACAGTTAGTAATAAATGATTCTCTCCGCCCTTTATTTTTTGCCATATTTTAATCCCTACTCTTTATCCAATTCAATACCATATAATGAAGTATATAACTCATTTACCTGCAATGATACGTCATCAATTAAATTTGATTCTATTTCTTTTTCTTCTTCATCTAACAATTTAGTATAATGCTGTTTTTCATCACTACTATTTGCAAGCAACTTATAAGCTGAAAGTTCCCCTTTTTTTATTATATAGTTTTTATTTAAAACTCTATAAACCTCTTTATCTTGCCCACTTTCTGCTAACACACCTGCATAATACAAATTATTAGCAACTGTAAGAATATAAGGACTATGTGTTGTGATAAATACACCACTATCCTGCATATTGGTAAATAGAGCGATAAACTCCATTACCTTTTTCTGAAGCAATGGATAAATATGTGCTTCTGGTTCTTCAATAATCAAAAATACATTCTCTTCCCGTAACATTAAAACATACATAAAATTTAAAAGCCACAAAATTTCCTGTTGCCCTGATGATGCAAAATTAATTGCCACCGGATGTTCAGTATCTTCTTCTATTTTCAGAAATTCTCTCCCTCCATTATAAAAATACTCTCCCTTTTCAATGTTAATAATAAAATCCGTAATACTTTTAACGTTGAACTGTCTTTTTTCTACAGGATAAAAAAGATGTGCCTTTCGAACCCCATTTCCAAAACTATTACGTACACTGTCAATCAATATCATAAACATTTCTGTAATCAGATCCAGATTGCCAGCATTATTCATTATAGCACGATTATTTGACATTACTGTGAGTAGACTTCTCCCTGCTGGAATATAATAAGTCTCCTTATTATCACAAAAAATTGCATTAACCCTCTGGATTATCATCTCATGATTTCTTTTTCTCTCCTCATTCGTAAGTACAAGACTAGTTTTGATTACTCCTTCATTACTATGATACATTTCCCGTATTTCTATTTGCAGCTTTTTAATAGAATTTAGCAACTCTGGTGAATAAGTTACACTTATATACTGCTTGTTTTTATCTCCTCTTTTCAATTTCACCTGTATCCAAACATTTTCTGCATAATCATATTTCATATAAAATTCAGGATTTAAATCCCAGCTATAACCAAATAATTTAATAAAAATGTTCTTTAATTCAGATTTTACAGACTTATCAAACCAGACTTTCTCCTGCGAAACACTATTATATGAATTTGTATCGTATACTTGTGTCAAATAGTCAATAATTTTCATTTTAATAGTTTTAAAATAATAAACGCTTTTGGCAATGGTACTCTTTCCCGTTGCCTGCTCCCCAATTAGTAAATTGAATTTCTCAACTTCCATTTCAAAATTTTTTACTGGTCCATTGTTTCTAATACATATTTTTTGCACCTTCATCACCTCATTGCTTACAAACTAATTATTATAATATTGTATCATGAAGTTTTAAAAGCATACAATAGCTAATCGCAGTCAAATCAAAAAATAACGATATATATTAGCGGAGAACCTTTCAAATTCTCCGCTTCTTATCCATTAGTTTACAAAAAATAACAGCTGCCAGCGTGCTCACCGCAGTAGCCACAATCGCCGGCCCAACAATCCCAGCAGGATTCACACTCCCATACTGACTCCTATAAGCAATCATATTCACAGGAATTAACTGCAAAGATGAAATATTCAAAATCAAAAAAGTACACATCTCATTACTGGCCGTCCCTTTAGCCACAGCGCGAACTTTCCTCTTTTTTCTTTTCCCATTATATTTCTCTTCCAATATATTCTCAAAATTACCTTCTCTCCGCTCCTCCTCCAGCTTCTCCAACTCCTCCACCGCCCGGATTCCCGCAGGCGTCGCCGCCCACCCCAGTCCAAACACATTCGCAATAAAATTCTCCGCAATATACTGATTCGCCAAATGCCCCTTCGGGATCCTCGGAAACAAAAACCTCAAAAACGGCTTTAACCACTTCACAGCCCCCGCAATAATCCCAGCCTTTTCCGCTATCCGCATCAGACCAACCCAAAGCGACATCACGCCCACCATCGTCACACATAAAGTCACCGCCTCCTTGGCAGAATCTACCGCAGCCTGTGTAACATCCGGCAGCGTCCCGTTTAAAGCCGCATAAACAATACCCGCAACAATCATAAATCCCCATAAATAATTCATACTACCACCAAGATCATTCCTTTTTCTTCTATATAATATATGTAACAGTTCAGACAAGCTGACCTGTTACCTGCAAAAATCCATTGAAAATCGCTTCGCGATGGGATTTTTGCACTCCTGAATCATGTTCTTACGGTCTTTGCAGCAGGGTGCAAAGACCTGACTGAACTGTTACTAATATATGCACGATCCATAGCTGTCAGACCCTTCCCTCCTTGACTTTTCTCTCTTCAAATGTTACTTTCAGTATAGCACCAACGACAAGGAGGCCCAAAAGATGCAGCACACACAATCACCAACCTTAAAAGAAGTCCGCCTTCATGGAACAAAATCCTTCCCCTTCGCAGCCTACAAAACCCGCTTTGCCACGACCGGAACTATTGTAAAGCATCATTGGCACGATGAAATAGAAATTATCTACTTCTTTGAAGGAAATTTCCGCCTGGAAATCAATATGGAACCGTTTAACATCTGCTCCGAATGCATCTATTTTATCAACCCTGGTGAACTGCATAGCATACTTACCGAAAAAAACAACCATCCCGAAGAAAAAGCAATCGTTTTCTCACCAAAAATGCTGAGCTTTGAAGCTTATGATGCCGCGCAGGTTCATCTTATACAACCTCTGCAAAACGGCAAACTGCTGCTTCCCCGTTGTCTTATGCCGGAGCATCCTGCTTTTATGTCTGTCCGTAACTCCTTTTTGGATATTATGAATTTATGCGAACAGCCTGACGGTGAACAGCTTAAGGCTTACCGTCTAACGACGCAGCTGTTTATTAAATCCTCCCTTCTGCGCATTCTTGCTTTACTCGCCGATAGCCGATTATTGATACCGGCAGAAAAAAACTACGATAAACGCGTAGAGGAAATCAAAAAAATTATTTCCTATATTATGGAAAACTACAAAGAAAAAATATACGTCCGTGATCTCGCAGCGCTTATTAATATGAATGAACAATATTTTTGTCGTTTTTTTAAAAAAGCCATTGGACATTCTCCGATTGAATACGCCAATGAATACCGTATCAAGCAGTCCAAACAGCTTCTCAAGGAAACCGACCTCCCGGTCATGGAGATCTGTCTGGAATGCGGCTTTAACAACCTTGGCAACTTCCTGAAAGAATTTCGCAAATATACAAACACAACACCATTAAAATACCGCAAAAGTCATGACGACACTGTAAAAAATCCCACACAAGCTCCATAAAAGTCAAAATATCGTAGTTTTTAATCAAATAAATGTAAGACTTTTTCGAAATATACCATTATAATGAAGGAAAATAAAGATTCCACACGGAGGCGTGATTATGACAAAAAAATGGTGGCACGATAAAACAGCTTATCAAATATATCCAAAAAGCTTTTACGATTCCAATGGCGACGGCATTGGCGATCTTCCTGGCATTATCAGCAAGCTTGATTACCTGCACGATCTAGGTGTCGATATTATCTGGCTTTCCCCATGCTACCGCTCCCCACTCGCGGATGAGGGATACGATATCTCTAATTATTATGAAATTGACCCACGTTTCGGCACGATGGACGATATGGAACAACTAATTGCGGAAGCAAAAAAACGCGGAATGTATATCCTGATGGACCTTGTTGTCAATCATTGCTCCGATGAACACGAATGGTTTCAAAAAGCTTGTAAAGACCCAGACGGCAAATACGGCAATTTCTTTTATCTGTGCGACAAAAAAGAAAACGAGCTTCCTACTAACTGGCGTTCCTATTTCGGAGGCCCAGTATGGGAGGATCTTCCGGGACCTGAGAAACAGTACCTCCACGTTTTTCACAAAAAACAGCCGGACTTAAACTGGGAAAATCCAGACCTGCGTGAAGAAGTTTATAAAAATATCAACTGGTGGCTTGAAAAAGGATTAGGCGGTTTTCGCATCGATGCCATTATGAACATCAAAAAAGCGCTGCCGTTTCGCAATTACGAACCAGACCGTGAGGACGGCTTAAGCAGCATTGCCAATATGCTAAAGGAAGCACACGGTATCGGTGAATTTTTAGGAGAAATGCGCGACCGTACTTTTAAAAACTATGACGCCTTTACCGTCGGTGAGGTATTTAATGAAAAACCTGAAGATATCCCAGAATTTATCGGTGATAACGGTTATTTTTCCAGTATGTTCGACTTTAACGAAACAATCTGCGGCGGGAGTGAAAAAGGCTGGTACGACGCAAGGATGATCACACCCGATGAATATAAAAAATGCTGCTTTGAAGCACAGGCAAAAATTGGAAATCTTGGATTTTTATCCAATATTATAGAAAATCATGATGAACCGCGCGGTGTCAGCCGTTATATCCCAGAAGGCGACTGCTGCATACAGAGTAAAAAAATGCTTGCCGCTTTAAACTTTATGCTGCGCGGCATCCCGTTTATTTATCAGGGACAAGAGCTTGGAATGGAAAATGTTCCTTTCACATCTATAGAAGAGATTGACGATATTTCCACTCTGGATGAATATCAAACAGCCTTAAACGCTGGACTTTCTCCGGAAGAAGCACTCAAGGCCGTATCCAGATTCAGCCGGGACAATGCCAGAACACCGATGCAGTGGGACGATACCGAAAACGCCGGATTCACGACAGGAAATCCATGGCTGAAGGTAAATCCAAATTATACATCCATTAACGCTGCTTCCCAGATGAACGACCCAAACTCTGTCAGAAGCTTTTATAAACAGCTCATTTCTCTTCGAAAGCATCCGGAATATAAAGAGACGATCGTATACGGATCGCTGGAGCCTGTTTGGGAAGATCGCCAAAACTTAATGGCATATTACCGCAAAGGAGATAAAACACTGTTGATCATCGGCAACTACCAGAAGGAAGAACAAACCATCGAGCTGCCTTGCGCATACAAAAAAATACTGTTAAATAATACTTCGATATTAAACCAAAAAGACAGACACATTTGCCTCCAAGGATATCAAGTACTTGTTATAGAACTTTAGACACCTATCAATCATCGATTTATATGAAAACAGAAAGGAACGTATTTTATGAAAAAAACATGGTGGAAAGAATCCGTAATCTATCAAATTTACCCTCGCAGCTTTATGGACAGCAACGCAGACGGCATCGGTGACATTAAAGGTATCACCAGCCGCTTAGATTATTTAAAATATCTTGGCATTGACGTTATCTGGCTGTCCCCGGTTTATCAGTCTCCTAATGACGACAATGGCTATGATATCAGCGATTATCAGGCTATTATGGATGAATTTGGCACAATGGAAGACTTTGACGAGATGTTAAAGGAAGCCCATAATAGAAATATCCGTATCGTGATGGATCTGGTTGTAAACCATACTTCTGACGAACACCGTTGGTTTATCGAAAGCAGAAAATCCAAAGAAAACGAATACCGTGATTACTATATCTGGCGTGAGGGCAAGGCTCCAAACACTCCTCCGAATAACTGGGGCGCGTGCTTTGGCGGATCTGCTTGGGAATACGATAAGCAAACGGATATGTATTATCTGCATCTGTTTTCCAAAAAACAGCCAGATTTAAACTGGGATAATCCAAAGGTACGCAATGAAGTATTTGATATGATGAACTGGTGGTGTGAAAAAGGTATAGACGGGTTCCGGATGGATGTGATCAGTATGATTTCCAAAACCAAAGAAATGCCGGATGGAGAAGTACACGATCTGTACGGAGACTGCTCACCTTACTGTGTACATGGGCCAAATGTACACAAATATCTCCAAGAGATGAATGAAAAAGTATTATCTAAATACGATATTATGACAGTCGGAGAAACAGCTGGCGTTACTACGGAACAAGCAAAACTCTATGCCGGAGAAAACAGAAATGAATTAAATATGGTCTTTCAGTTTGAACACGTCGAAGGAGACGGCAAATACGGCAAATGGACAGATGAAAAGCTGCCGCTGACGACATTGAAGAAAATCATGTCCCGCTGGCAGACAGAATTATACGGCCAAGCGTGGAACAGCTTGTTCTGGGATAACCATGACCAGCCAAGAGCAGTTTCCCGTTTTGGAAATGACACTCCAAAGTACCGGGAAATTTCCGCGAAAATGCTTGCAACCTGCCTGCATATGATGCAGGGAACTCCTTATATCTATCAGGGCGAAGAGCTTGGCATGACGAACTATCCATTTCAAAGTATGGACGAATTTCGGGATATTGAAAGTGTAAATGCCTGCCAAGAATGGTGTATCGACGGTCCAGTATCACAGGAAGCTTTCTGGCCATGTCTTGTATTCAAAAGCCGCGACAACGCCAGAACCCCGATGCAATGGGATGAGACAGCAAACGCAGGATTTACGACAGGTAAACCATGGATCGCTGTCAATCCAAACTATACGGAAATCAACGCGAAAATGCAGACTGCAGATCCAAATTCTGTCTTTCATTATTACAAAAAGCTGATCAAGCTGCGCAAGCAGTATCCAGTTATTGTATATGGGGAATACGAACTTCTTTTGAAAGACAGCGAGGAACTATTTGTATATACAAGATACTTTGATGGTCAGAAGCTCTTGGTTGTCTGCAATTTTGCGGATCAAGAAGTATCTTTTGAAATGCCAGAAGAATTTACAAACGGCGAATGCCTAATCTCAAACGCCGACATAGAAAATTATCAAGCAGTAGATCTGGTAAAACCGTATGAGGCATTTGTTATATTGAAAAAGTAAACGATCCCTTTCTTATGGTCTGCGCAGTAAATGCTTCATAGAGCAAGCGTCTGCGCAGACCTATTTTAACTGTTCACATTATCCTTACGGCTTCCTTTTTAATCCCCTTCTTCTCTGTTCTAATTTCCTCAAGAAATCATATACTTAGTATAAAATATAACTTTCAGTAAATAGAAAAAAGATTCAAGAAATTATCCACAGACTTTTTACTTTTCAGGATAGTTATACCCAACAATGAAAAGCTTTCCACATAGTACCATTGTATCATGAGCTGTTGAGAATCTATTTTTTATTTGCTACGAGGTATCATGAAGCATTTTACATTTCATAGAAAATCCGACAAAAAGAAATTTCCTTCCTCACTTCTGTTTCCAGTCTACGCACTGTGTGGGCTTTTACTTGTTATAGGCGTATATCGGCTAAGCGATACCTCAACGCATACCACGCCTGCTTCCTACGCAAGCTCCGCTAAATCCGAACAGGATAAACAAGAAGCGGAATTTCAAGCTTTATTAAAAAATATTTTTCAGTCACAGGTTACTTCCAATACATTAAATCTGCATTATACTCTTGCAGATCCTTCAGCGGCTAATATTGGAAATTATCCTGTTACATTTGGAGAAATTTCTTCCAAGCAAGAAGCAGCACAACTGGCCTCACTGGAAAATATGAAAAATGAATTAAGCAAATTTGATCCTGCTTCTCTGCCGCTTTCTTCCCAGATTACTTATGATATTTTAATGGATTCGATAAACCGCAGTATGGCGCTTGCTCCCTATTATTATTACAACGAGCTGCTCAGCTCTACCGGAGGTATCCAGTCAGAGTATCCGATATTACTTGCGGAATATACCTTTCACTCAGTCAAAGATGTAGAAGAATATCTGACGCTTCTTTCTAAGTACGATACTTTTTTTCAGCAGCTATGCAGCTTTGAAAAAGAAAAAGCCAATCAAGGACTATTTATGAATGAAACGGCTGCAGACAACCTGATCGCACAATGTAAAGCATTTATCCCAGAAACTTCGGAAAGTTCCTTTTGGGAAACTACTTTTGAAGAACGTCTGGACCAGATCAAAGGCTTAAGTAAAAAAGAAAAGCAATCCTACCTTGCACAAAATAAAGAAATGCTTCAGGATCATGTTTATCCTGCTTATCACAATATGATCGCTGTGTTAAAGGCATTGAAAAAAGAAGGCAAAAATCCACAGGGACTTTGTTACTTTGAAAAAGGCAAGCAGTATTATGAGCTGCTTGTAAAATCAACAACCGGTTCCGAACGTTCCATACCAGAGCTTCAAAAAATGGTAGAAGAGCAACGCGATCAAAATTTGGATGCGCTTACCCTGATTGCCTCCAAAGCAGTCACCTCAACCTCTGCTGGAACAGTTCCATATCAGACACCGGAGGATATTCTGGAGCATTTAAAGACACAGATCACGACTGCGTTTCCAGCCGCTCCAAAAGCAAAGTATACGGTCAAAAACGTCAGTGAAAAACTGCAGGAATTTCTGTCACCTGCCTTTTATCTGACTGCGCCGATCGACCAATATACAGAAAACTGTATCTACATCAATCCCGGAAATAATTATAACGAAATTGAATTATTTACTACATTGGCTCATGAAGGCTATCCGGGGCATTTATACCAGACAATATACGCTTATTCCAAAAAGCTCGCGCCGATCCGGTATATCCTATATCATGGAGGCTACACTGAAGGCTGGGCGACTTACGTGGAAATGCTTTCTTATGACTACGCAGGATTAGATGAAAATATCGCAAAAGCGCTGATGCTGAACCAAGATGCCACTCTAAGCCTGTACGCAACGATTGATATGGGAATCCATTATGACGGCTGGACGCTGGCAGATACCGTTGATTTTCTTGGTAAATACGGAATAACCGAGACTTCCGTAATATCCAATATCTACCAGGCGATCATTGAAAATCCGGCAAACTATTTAAAATACTACGTTGGTTACCTAGAATTTTTAAATCTTAAAAAGCAGGCAAAGGAATATTACGGCAATGACTATTCCGAGCTTACCTTTCACACTACATTGCTAAATATGGGCTCTGCGCCATTTTATATACTCGAAAAATACTTTATTAAATATTATAAAGCGGTAAATTAATACATAATTATACGCATTATCCATTTGTTTTCAAGGAGAATATCAACTGCTTAATCATGATATTCTCCCTAAAAAAATTACGAAAACAGATCACTTTAACGCCAACAGCATTTGATATACCTCACGCTTTGAAATTCCCCTGTCTTTTGCTACCATACGCATAGCTTCTTTATTAGACAGTCCCTTCTCTTCATAAATCCTCATATGCTCCGTCAGATCCATCTGCATCCATTCCGCAATTTCTTCCTTTTCAATATCCGCATAAGATTTTCCTTCAATAACCAGCACATACTCACCACGCGGTTCGTGCTCCTCATAATATCGAAGCACTTCCACAAGGGAAGCTCGCATAACCTCTTCATGCTTTTTTGTAAGCTCCCGGCACACAGCTATGTTTCGTTCTCCCAGCGCTTGATGCAGCTCTTCCAATGTATGGACAAGATGATGAGGCGCCTCATAAAGGATGATCGTACGCGTTTCTGATTTTAATTCTTCCAATACAATTCCGCGTTTTTTCTTATCACGCGGCAAAAATGCTTCAAATGCAAATCTTCTTGTACTTAATCCAGATACGGTAAGCGCTGTAATACACGCCGCAGCTCCCGGCAAGGAAACTATTTCAATCCCTTCCTCACAGCAAATCCTGACCAGCTCCTCACCTGGATCTGAAATGCCCGGCGTACCAGCATCGGTGATCAAAGCAAGATTTTTACCTGCCCGCAGCTTTTCTATCAGCTGATATGCTTTTTCTATTTTATTAAACTCATGATAGCTTGTCAGAGGTGTTTTTATCTCAAAATGATTCAGCAGCTTGATCGAATTTCGTGTATCCTCAGCCGCGATCAGATCCACCTCTTTTAATGTACGAAGCACCCGCAGCGTAATATCCTCCAGATTGCCGATCGGCGTTGCACACAAATACAATTTACCAGCCATAAACATACTCCCACCTAATATCCATAAATCTCATATATCTCATCGGTATACTTACCATCTTCCCGGTAAACAATCAACGGCTTTTCTACTGTCAGCCTTGGCCGTCCGCCCCTCAGTCCTTCCAGCAGCACCATATTCGGTTCCCGGTCTGCATACGGATACACGAGCTTCATCCGCTTTGGTTCAATCCCATACGCCGTCATGCGGCACATGATCTCCGACAGCCGGAACGGACGATGCACCATATAAAAGCGCCCCTTCGGAGGCAGCAGCCTCGCGGTTTCCCGCAAAATATCCTCCAGCGTACACAACACCTCATGCCGGGCAATCGTTTTGGCATCCTGCATATTCTGTAATCCATGCTTTCCGATCATATACGGCGGATTCGTTGTCACTACATCAAAAGAAGATGCTCCAAACCGTATTGAAGCATCCTTTATATCTCCGGTTACAATATCTATTTTCGATTCCAGCCCATTCAGTCTGACACTCCTTTGCGCCATATCCGCGCTTTCCGGCTGAATTTCCAGCCCTGTAAAGTGCTCGCCCTGTGTCTTTGCTTCCAGTAAGATTGGAATAATTCCAGTCCCCGTTCCCAGATCCAGCGCTCGTTCTCCCGCTTTTACATTTACAAAGCCTGACAGCAGAACCGCATCCATACCAAAGCAAAACCGCTTCGGATGCTGGATGATCATATAACCGTTTCGCTGCAATTCATCAATGCGTTCCCCTTCACGAAGCTTATTTTGTATCATCTAACTTTGATTTTCCTTCCCTGTCCTCAAGCACAGAAAGCTTCTTAATTTCTTCAGCAGATACTTTTACTTTATGCTTCTTTTGCCTGAACCGTAATTCCTTAACCTTATATTCCCGCAGCTCCTTTTCACCGTTCACATCAACCTTTACCTTGACCAGCTGACGGAGCACGCTGACACTCTGCACTTCTCCCCGCAAACCATCTTTTGTCGTAACGTGTTCGTTGATCTCTGGCAAAGTACTATTCAAATATTCATACGTTTCCTGTTCATTTTTTAAACAACACATTAGTCTCCCACAGACTCCAGATATCTTAGTGGGATTTAAAGAAAGATTCTGTTCTTTCGCCATCTTAATCGAAACCGGAACAAATTCCGATAAATAGGAAGAACAACACAGCTGCCTCCCACAAATTCCGATTCCCCCAAGAATTTTTGTCTCATCCCGCACACCAATCTGACGAAGCTCGATCCTTGTGCGGAACACTGAAGCCAGATCCTTAACCAGCTCCCGGAAATCAATTCTGCCATCTGCGGTAAAATAAAACAAAAGCTTGTTATTATCAAACGTATACTCAGCCTGTACCAGTTTCATCTCCAGCCCATGCTTCGCAATTTTCTCCTGACAGATTTTATAAGCGCCTTCCTGCTTCTCTTTATTTTTTTGCTGCTGCTTCTCATCCTCATCTGTCGCGATACGTATCACTGGCTTTAACGGCTGTGTGACTTTTTCATCTTCAACCTCTTTCGATGGTATCATAACCGTTCCAAATTCCACGCCGCGCGCAGTTTCTACAATGACGTGAGTCCCAGTTTCCATTTCCATATCCGCAGGATCAAAATAATAGATCTTACCTGCGTTCCGAAATCTGACTCCTACGATCTTTATCATATATCTTAGTTCTCCTTCATTGTCAGCAATAATAATTCAATTACTATATCAAAATTTACATTTGCATTTAATCTCGTTTTCGCCTTATCCAAAGCTTTTAAGATTTCCTGAATACCATGATAAGAGCTGTGGCTTGCCTGCTTTTTTATATCGTAAACCTGTTCTTTAAAAATCAGCCCGTTAATATCCATCGTCGCCTTATACATCAGCACATCCCGATACCATACAAGCATAATATCAAAGTAATCATTTACAGACATTTTATATTCACTGATCTGCTTAACAGCTTCCCCCATCTCGTAAACATCGATGTCCTTTAACCGCTTCATTAATTGTATTGCTGATTCCTTTAACTCATTAAAATGTTCAGAGCTAGCCAGCTGGATTGCCTTGCCTACATTTCCTTGCGCAAACGCAGTACTGATATCTGCCTGATAATCCGGTATCTGTAAATTTTTCATTAAATAACTGCGTATTTTCTCATTTGCAGCTGGCTTTAAATTGAGCCTGATACAGCGTGATAAGATTGTCGGCAAAAAAATATCCGCGTTCGTCGTCAAAAGAAGAATCACTACATAGGCAGGCGGTTCTTCAATCGTTTTCAGCAAAGCGTTCTGCGCCTGCAGGTTCATCTTTTCTGCTTCATCTACAATATAAATTTTATAAGGACTCGCATATGGCTTTACGGCAACGTCCTGATTGATCTGCCTGCGGATATCGTCTACCGATATCGTATTTGGCTTTTCATGTACGAGATATATAATATCCGGATGATTATGACTGACTGCCTGCTTACAGGAACGGCATTCCATACAACCCTCTGTTCCCTGCTTCTCACACTGTAAGGCCATAGCAAATGCTTCTGCCAGCATCTTTTTTCCAGACAGCCTTGGACCATTTAAAATATAGGAATGAGATACCTTATCCATCCCGATTGCGTTCTGAAAGTGCTCAATAATCTGTTCATGACCTATGATGTCTCTAAATCCAGCCATAATAACACCCCTTTCATTCATTTTCTTATCGTTATGACATTAAGTAAAAATATCCAGCAGCAGCCCTGCAATCTCGCCAATCTTACTTAATATCTTGATATGATCTTTTTCTTCCTCACACAACTCCTGTGCAAGCTCATCCAGATTGCTGTCTACCAACCGGATAATTCCATAAACACGGTGCCTTCCTCTCCGGTCCAAAAAATTTTCTCTGGAAAACTTATGAGAGCGGTTTACCACCTCGTTCAGAAAATCCTTGATCTGCCCGCGATACTTTTTCATATCGCGGATATCCATATGGCGCGCGATCAGCTCGCCCTGTTTTGTAATATCCTTGAGCATCGCTTCCAGCTGCTTTTGAAGCTCTTCATCCCCAATCGCGCTTGTCAACGCAAACTTAAATCCATCGCCTGCATTTTCTACTGGAGCTGCGCTTTCCGTCGGCATTACAGGCGCCGCCTGATTTACTTTAATATCCATACTTCCCGCCTTATCTAACTACCCTGTCTACTATACCTGATCCTATTCATTGTATGCAACTGTAAGAATTTTCTTATACTGCTTATCTCTCGTTCCCTGTACCTGAAGTCCCAGCTTTCTGCATGATTCCAATATATCAGCCAGTTCCTGCGTCATGACCTCGCCCGGCACGATCATCGGGATTCCAGGGGGATATAGATAAATATATTCTGCACATACTTTTCCGATGCTGTTTTCGATACGTGTTTCTTCTACATTATAATCATCCGTATCCGAAATTTCCATCACTTTTTCTCTTGGCGCGTAAACTTTCTGCAAAAGCTGTTCCGTTCTGTTATCCTCCAACATCTCTTCCGTATTATCCAGTTCACGGTCGATTTCCAAAAGTGCCCAAAACAGACGGTCGAAGCCTTCCTGCGTATCCATGATACTTGTCATCGCCAGTACATACTCAGCCGAATACAATTCCATCTGCAAACGATACCGCTCCAACAACAGATCGTATAATTTCACACCATTAATCCTTGTACCACGGGTACTGATCAATATTTTTCCATGGTCGACAGTCCAAGCCGCATACGTCTTATAATCTTTTTCGGTTAAAACGTGAAGATGCTTTAATTTTTGTGCTGCTTCATAAAAACGGAGCAGACGCTTTTGATATGTTTCAAAGAGCTGCTTTCCAGATCTCTCCAACAGTCCAACGCAACGGTCAATACTCGCCATCAACAAATATGACGGAGAACTGCTCTGAAATATGCGCAGCGTTTCCTCCAGCTTTCCGCAATCTACACGCTCATTTACTATGTGCAGCGCTGCCGTCTGCGTAAAGCCCGGCAATGTCTTATGCAAACTGTGAACCACAAGATCCGCACCTTGGCTGAGGGCAGAATCAGGAAAATACGTACTTAGTGCCAAATGTGCTCCATGCGCCTCATCCACCATAACATTTGCGCCATATTTATGAGCAATTTCCGCTATTTCCCTAATATCTGATACAATGCCATCATAGGTCGGCGACGTAATCACAACCAAACGCGTCTGCGCTTGATGCTTCAATGCCTCCTCCACCGCATCCGGCTTAATGTTTCCCTGAATCCCACATTCCATTAGTTCCGGATAAACATAATCTGCCTTTAGTTGAAATAGCTTGATCGCATGATAAACGGATTTATGACAATTTCGCGCGATTAATACATGATCGCCGCGTTTTACAAGCGCTCCGATCGCACTTAAAATCCCTCCGGTACTTCCATTAATTAAAAACCAAGATCTTTTACTTTGAAAAATTTGTGCCAATCGCTGCTGTGCATTTAACAATATGTCTTGCGCATGATACAGATTATCAAAGCCTTCGATTTCCGTGATATCAATCTGATACGGATTGGTAAACGTAAGCCCCGCCCGCTTGTGTGCCGGCATATGAAACGGATAATAATCTGACCTTGCATACGCTGCCAGACGCTCATATAATTCTTCATACTCTCTATAGTCTGTTAATTGTTTTTCCATATTTTCCTTAATCTTTTCCATTTAGTCGATACATCTTCCAAGCTCCGGCATCCAGTCGCCGAGATAAACTATATTTCTACACATATGCTCCCAGATTACCTGTAAAAACCGTCCGTTCAGTTCCATCACAGCTTCCCACTCCGGCTGTTTTCTTTTCGCACGACGAAGATACGCTTTCCATTTCTTTTCCATATATCGGCTGTCACGATAAGAGGCCCACAACGTCCATCTTTTTTCCTCTACTGGTATTTTTCGCTCCTTACATCCATCAAACAAAAGCTCCCAGACCTTCCGGCCTGACAAAATATCCTTGCGTAAAATCTCATATGCGTCCAAGTAACAAGACATATCGTTCAAAAGCTCCAGCTTCTCCAAAATTTCCAGATATTTTTCCGTGATCACATATTCGCTCGGATAACAATTAATTTGTATTGTCCGGTTATTATTGGAGAATAAATGCACATCCTTGACATACGGTTTCAGATTTTCTTCTGATACACGCTCCAGCTTTATTTTTATCGGAATCTTTACAGATGAAAGCTCTGCACATACATCCACGTAAATATTTCCCCAGTCCATCCATACCTGATACTTCCAATGGATCGCATCCTTTTTATAATTACGGAGTAAAACCGCAAAAAGTTCGCTGATATCACTTTTTTTATAATGAAATCTTTCTGATTCCCTAATAAAAAAATGCAGACTGAAATCTACCTTCTTTCTGTAGCTTTCCAAACTCAAAATCCCACTGTTTTTCATCCAAAAGCTTTCTCCATTTTCCGACCCGGCAATCCGCAGCACGATTTCTTCTAAAACAGACGCTACCAGCAGGTTTTCAAACGGTATCTGCAGCTCCTCGCTCCTTTGTCTGATAAATTGTTCATTCAGAAGACGGTTTTCCATTATAACCACACCCCTATTTGATTCCTTACCTTAGCCAATACCTTTCTTTCCCTCGCATATTCCAAAAGCTTTGCAATATCCTTTTCCTTATCCGACAAAAACGCCCGCAACGCCTGCTGCAGATCATTCCGATCCATTCTATTTTCATACTTTAAGATATCACAGACTAAACGCTCCTTTTCGTAAATCATCATTTCAGAATTGCCAAGCACAATACTCTTCGTCCCTATCTGCAATACTTCAGGTTCGGTATAATATGGCTGCACCAGCGGATAATCCATTTTAAACCGGGATTTCGACGTATTTTTATCAACCGCAAGCGTCCACTTAAACGGTCTGCTTTTCAAGTAATGATAACAGTACAATGCGCTCTCCATGCTCAAAACACAATCAGAAAACATCGCTGTAATAATATCCTCTTCCCGCTTTTTACGGTAGTTCATAGAATAATATCCGTTCTTTACTCTTTCGATCAGCCCATCTTCCACAAACGTCTGAATCCTGCGATAATCCATACCGAGCGTATAAAGCTGTGACGTTTTTACGATACCGCCATGCTGCTCCATCAACTGCTGAATTTCTTCCGCCTGCTTCTCCCTTTTTTCCTGTCTTGTCATTTTATGCTCACTCATACTGTTTTTTCCGCTCCATAAATATAATCCGAGTATTTGAAAACATTATATTCCTTTTTATCTATAGATGTCAAATCAATCCTTTATTTTTTGTTTTGCTTTTATTACTTGCATAATACCATACAATTATACTATTATAATATAGAAAATCGCCTTCAGCGAAGAGATAAAAATCCAGTCAGAAAGGACTTGCCGCATATGCCATCTTCTTATTTAAGCTCCTCGCATAAAAACCCATCAAGAAAATCATGCGAGCAGACAATCAAAAAAATACTAACCAGAGAATTTGAAGAATATGGGGAAAATCATCATTTTAAACAGGCGTCCGATTTTATGATCTATTTTGAATCCCTGCATCCAGCTTCACCGGGTCTGACAAAGCAGGTACAGCGCGCGGTAAACGCTTTGGATCTTCCCCGTGATGAAAACGGCTATTTCATGATCAACAAAACAGTAGAAGAATACAAGGCGGAGCAAGAGCTTTCCCATTTGCTCCAAGCCTCCGGCCTCGTCAATCTATCAGACTGCACGCCAATCCTGATACACGCCGAACCATGGAAACAAGACCATATCATACACTTGATAAAATCAGCGCCGGAACTACAGCAACTTTATGTCACGCTGGCCAAAGCTGACAATGGGGTATTGCTATACACGAAAAAACCTGAAGAACTACTTTCTTTCTTCTCAGAATTTTTAAAAATAGATGCTGTAAATTAGAACTTTGATTATATTTTATGCATAAAACCCAGTCTAAAGGGAACTTTTATAAATAATCTGAAAATTTAATCATTATTTCACAATGTCTTAAATATCAAAAACGACAATTTTTAGAATTAAAAATTGTCGTTTTCGCTTTTTACGTCATAATTTCAAGTATTATAATTGTCTTTTACATTTTAGAATTTTAAATATCATTTATACATTTACATTACTTAACGTCTCCATCGCCTTCCGCGCCTTGTCCTGCGAGTATCTCGAATGATCGTATATTGCTTTTGCGCACGCTTACGGTTTCGGTAATTTGCGAGCTTTTGTCTGATCAAATAAGACCTCTCATAAAGTACTTTAAATAGAATAATCAAAACGATCCCAAGCAAAATACCGCCAATTATAATCACACTCTGTAAGGAAAATTCAAACTTCAGATTTTTAAACCAATTCACAATATTTGAAACAAACTCTCGAAAATCAAATTCTTTGATCTTCGCTACTATATCCAGATTTTTAAGCTTGTCCATCAAGCCTTCACTATTCTTACTATTCTTAGACTCTTCACCCAACTTTTTTGCCTCATCCTGATCAAAGTTTGTCTTACTTTCTGTATCAGATGTATTTACCGTACTGTTTTCGTTTGTCGCGGCTTCTGTCTGACTGGTGTCCGTTGTCTGATCATCTGCCGTTATCGCTGCAGAAGTATCGTTTTTATCAATCAACGTATGTGTACGCACAATATTAGCAGTACCAACCTTGCGTTTTCCATACGTATAATTAAGCTGTGCCAAAACATCCTCTGGTAAATCCTCATAGCTGATTTCCATAGATGCTTTGCTGAAATTTACTGTCTTAGGAAGTATGATCTTTGCCTGCGTGTCAATCTGCGCATAGGGATCATTTGTATTTAATGTATCATATTTCTTTTCATCATAGTTTTCATCTGCTTCGAAGTTTTCAGAGACATTACAAAGATTAAAATTTTCAAACCCAAACTCAAATAATGCTCTTGTTTCTTTCCAATACTGCGGAGATGATCCGTTTAAAATAACAGACAGTAATGTCATGCCATCCTTCTGTGCATATGTTACAAGCGTATTGCCTGCTGCATTTGTATATCCTGTCTTTCCGCCTGTGCAGTAATCATATAAATAGGCAGCGGTTTCCCTTGGATAGAGCATTTTATGATGATTTACCAAATAGGTCGGATCGCTGTGCTTATTTGTAGGCGGTATGGTATAACGCTTCGTGCCGCATATTAAACGAAAGGTTTCATTTTCATAAGCCGCCCGCGCTATCAAAGCCATATCATACGCAGTCAGATAATGCTTATCATCCGGTAGACCGTGCGGATTCCGGAATTTGGATGATTTACAGCCTAATTCCTTTGCCTTCTCATTCATCATCTTGACAAACTTCTCTACAGAACCGCTGATATGCTCAGCAACCGCATAAGCGCACTCGTTTGCCGATTCAAGCATAACTGCATACAAACATTGTTCCATCGTCATTACTTCACCAATATCGCGCCAAATGCTGGATCCTTCGGTCTTATAAATAGAATCCTGTGAGAAGGTTACAACCTCATCCATTTTACTATTTTCAACCGCAAGAAGCGTAGTCAATATTTTTGTTATACTTGCTGGGTAATATGCCTGATCAATATTCTTCTTATATAAAATTGTTCCAGTATCTACATCCATCAAAAGAGCTGCTCCAGCTGTTATCTCCTCTGACAGCTTTGGCCAGTAGTTTTTACTCTTCTTTGCCTGCACCGGCATGACTGGCAGTACGATCGCAGCCAGTAATACCGCACAAATGAATCTTCGAATCATATTTGTCTTAATTTTCATATTTATATCCTCTTAACAATGCGTCCGTTCTTTTACTAAAATCTCCCATTTTCATTATAGTGTGGATAATAGTGAGAAGCAACACTTTTTTTATTTTTTTGCCAATTCTTTTCAATCATGCTATAATATACAACAACTTCAATGATATCATAAGGAGATAAATATGAGATTAAGAAATATTCCGGGCGCAGATCACGAAATTGCTGTTCACCCACTTTGTATCCAGACACCAGAGGAACACCGAGGCAGCTGGCAAAGCTTTTTTCACAACCAAAATCCAATTCAAATAGAAATCGGTATGGGAAAAGGACGCTTTCTCCTTCAGCTTGCGCAAAGATATCCAGAAATCAACTTTATTGGCATCGAAAAATATACAAGCGTACTGCTTAGGGCCATTCAAAAGCTAGAAAAAATGGAAGATTCCCAGAAGCCTTACAATCTGCGTTTTCTTTGTATTGACGCAGAAAATCTGCCGGATATCTTTGCTCCCGAAGAAATTGATAAAATATTTCTAAATTTTTCAGATCCATGGCCGAAAAAAAGACATGAAAGACGCCGCCTGACATCCAGATATTTTCTAAATCGTTATGAAAAGATTCTTAAAAAAAATGGAACACTTGAATTTAAGACAGATAACCGTATGCTTTTTGAATTTTCCTTGGGAGAGCTTCCAGAAGCACATTGGCACCTAAATGCCTGCACATATGACCTGCATCATGACCCAGAAATGAATCAAGCAAACATTATGACAGAATACGAAGAAAAATTTTCATCGATTGGCAATCCTATTTATAAACTGATAACATCATGTATACGCTGATTTCAGTAAGTTACCCTCTCTGCTACATGAAAATGCATTAGACATCACTTTTCGATGCACTCTGAAATTACTTTCTTATGGTCTGTGCACGAAAGCGCAGACCTACCTATACGGATAAATCATCTTTAAATAGTCACCAAAACAATGCTTACGCATAATATATATAAACCATCTAAGAAACTGTGACCGTTCTGCTTACTTGCGCTATCACAGAATTCCAAATACTTCTCCAATCAATATAGGCAAATTTGAAATAAATAATAGAATAAATAAATCAGGAGGTATAATATGTCTCTTAACTTTAAAAGGAAAGCTGTTCTCTTAACCTACCATCACCCTAAAATATTTAAAAAAATTTCTGCAATCCGCTCTTCTTTATTAGATATCAAAAAAATATTAAAATAAGAAAAAAAAGCACCGACCCCAAGTCTTTCACTTGAAACCGATACTTTAATGCGCCACCAGGGGTTCGAACCCTGGACACCCTGATTAAGAGTCAGGTGC